>JBILMS010000108.1:0-6434 GCA_044375415.1 Flavobacteriales bacterium | reverse complement strand
AAACAATTGTCTGGTCCGCGACAACCACAGTGTTGGGGCGATCAGCAATGAAACAACAACTATAGCCCTTGCTTGCTCGGAATCAAGTAACTTGAAGGTAATAGAAACCACTATTGCGCAGAATACGAGTGACAAGCCAAATCCGTATGTCTTTGGTGGTTTTACCGCGGACCTGTATTTGGAAATGTACAATTCTATCGTTTGGGATAATTCCGGTCAATTTGCTAATACAGACTTAAATGTAGAAGCCGAGTACAATGTTATTCAAAGTGGATTTCCCGGAACAAATAATCTTGATCTTGATCCTCTATTCACTAACCCGAGTGCCAATGACTTCAGCCTTCAATTTTTATCGCCTGCACGAAATGCCGGAGATGTAGCAAGAAATACGCTCGACCTTGATCTTATGCATCTCGAGCGCATTTTTGACGGCTCGGTCGATATGGGTGCTTTCGAATCTCAAGACGATGGCATCATTTACGTAAATGACGATGCATCCGGTTTAAATGATGGAAGTTCGTGGGCGAACGCCTATACGGATCTTCACGATGCGCTCTCAGATGCCACGGAAGGTTATGAAATCTGGGTAGCCGCCGGGACATACAAACCAACGACCGGAACCGATCGAAACATAAAGTTTAGTATTCCACAAGGAGTTCATTTATACGGTGGTTTCGCAGGACTGGAAACCCAACGTGGACAGCGCGACTGGAATTTCTTTGTAAGCATTATCAGCGGTGCTATTGGGGCAAGCGGAGAAACGGACAATTCCAGAAATTTATTCTACGCACTCCAAGCAGATGGAATCGTGATCGATGGATTTGACATTCGCAAAGCCTACAACGAAACCACTGCCTTGGGATCTGCTATAATAGCTATAAATGGAAACGCTACGGTAAAACACTGCGTTATTCACGATAACTACTCCTTGTATGGAGGAACCGCATACCACTGCGGTGGCGGTGACGAGCCACATCGAATTGAGGACTGTCTGTTTCATGATAATATTTCGGTGAACGCAGGCGTAATTACTACCGGGAGTTCCAACACTGAAATAAACTTGGTCAATGTAACATTCACTCAGAATACTTCTGAATTGATGCCCATTTTCGAAGGTTTTCCATCCACCACATTGAGATTAGAAAACTCTATCATCTGGAACAATACGGGCACGCTTGTGGAGACCGCTTGGGACGTGCATGCAGATGCTTGTATCATTGAAGATGCAGCACTCACCACCTTTGTTTCTCAAACAGACATTCAGGATGAAAACCCCGATTTTAATGTCCCCGGAAATAATGACTTTACATTAAAGATGACTTCTCCCGCCATCAATGCCGGTAAAAATGTACTTAAAGCGAACAATAAGGATTTAGACAATAATACCCGATTAATGGACGGAAAAGTAGATTTGGGATGTTTCGAACAAACACGTCCCAAAATTTATCATGTCGATCCGACGGCCAATGGACTGAACAATGGAAGCACATGGGAAGATGCTTATACCGACCTGGATGAAGCTTTCACCAACGCTATAGAAGGTCAGCAAGTTTGGATTGCTGAAGGTACTTATAAGCCCGGTCTAAATCTCAATCCCGGAAGAGGTGTAAGTTTCGATCTACCGGCAAACGTTCCGGTTTATGGTGGATTCGATGGTACCGAAACATCGGTGGACCAAAGAGATTATCAGTTGAATCAAACTATACTTTCCGGAGACATCGGTACGGCAGGTGTATTGACCGATAATTCATACAACATTTTGGTGGCTGATAGCATCGGAGCCGATTTTATGGTAGATGGTCTGGTAATCGAGCAATCCTATGCAAATGGTGGCGTTAATGCGACTCAGCGCGGAGGGGCAATTAGTATTCTCAATGCAGCCAACTTTTTCATTCGAAATTCATATATCAAAAATAACTACTCTCTAAATCACAATGTCTTCGTGGACAATGTAAGTGAGTCGTGTGAATTTGTAAATTGTATTTTTCAAGCTAACAACTCCAACGACAAAGGTGGTGCTATCGGTTATGAGTCGGATATTTATGCTGAAAACTGCGCATTTGTCTTGAATACCTGCATCGAAGGTGTCGTATATCAGGCAAGTGCAGCAGCGGAGATTGATCTTCGTTCCTCCACCCTCGCATACAATGTCGTTGATGTATCAACAAATAGCCGTGAAGTTGTAGCTTCTGTCGGAATTAATGGTCTTAAAGGAAAAGTCGTGAATTCGATTGTTTACGGTAATACAATGAATGCAGGAGCAAAAGCCATTGACAACGGAACAAATACACTCTTCTCCGTTGACTATTGTGTGCTTCAAGGCGCGGAATTAAATGGCTTTACGGAGGGAATAAACGTATTCTACCAAAACCCTTTGTTTGTTAATCCGGCTACCGGAGATTACAGTTTACAGGCAGGATCCATTGGCCTAAATGGCGGAGATAATGCATGGGTCGGAACGAGTGCAGTAGATGTAATCGGAAATTCGCGTATTCAAAACGAGGTAATCGATATGGGATGTGTTGAAAGCTCCATATGCAGTAAACCCAATGATCACTGTCACATGGCGAAGGCTATTTCGCCCGGTCAGACCTTACTGTCAGAGAACAATACCTGTGCTACCCCAACTAACGAAACAGCAGGAACATGTGGAGCCGCCATTGGAAGATCAGTTTGGTACGCCCTGACCATTACGCAGGGAGGTACTTTCGACATCAGTTTAAGCGCTATTGAAGCTATCACTCCGAATTTTGACGGTAAGATTGAAGTTTTCCAAGGAGAGTGTGGTAATCTAACTCTGCTCGATTGCGTGAACAATGCAGCTCCCAATCTCAGTGAAACTCTTACCTTAAGCTTACCGGGCAATCAGGTATATCTCATCCGTATAAGTGGATTAACCGCCCAGGAAGCGTATTATTCCCTTTCGGTAGAACCAAGTGCTTCATGTCCCGGAGATTTCGATAATAGCGGAATCATCGGAATTGCCGACTTGCTAATTTTCAATTCATTCTACGGCTGTACTTCCAATTGTGGAATTGTGGACATGGATGGAAACGGAGTTGTTGGTGTTTCAGATTTGCTATTTTTCAACTCACTTTACGGAACGGTATGTCCTTGATTTAATGTGCTAATGTGCTAATGTGCTGATGTGCTAATGGGGCTTTACGTTATACTGAGATGTGACGGAATGTGCTGATGTGCTGATGTGCTAATGTGCTAATGTGAGATTTCGTTTCATGGAAACGACCAAGCTCCGTAGGAGCGATTTAAGCATCCAAGGCTCCAGAGGAGCGACACTATTGTAACAGCGCACCGCGCCCCCCCCTCTACCTCCGCTCGCGAAGCGAGCGCTGACACACGATAGAGCACAATGATTAAGAAAACGTCGGACCACTCATTCTTCGGCAGAGAAAATTGAACTCCGAATAGGTCCTCCGCTGCGCGCTCTGCGAGCACTTGCGAAGGATGACGCTGGCGCGTTTTAAAAAAAAGGGGGCATCAGGGCCGCAGCGCGGCCCTGATGCCCCAAAGGAATTAACAGAGTGAGAGCGGAGAGTGAGAGCGGAGAAAAGCTTTCCGTATGGCTCTTTGCGTTCGACTTATGCGCCAAGGGCGCAAAATAATTAATGCCCTTGTTAACTCTAATTAAACACCTTTGCGATATTTCGCGGTAAAAAAAAGAATGATCTAAAGTGGATAGACGATAGATCACGTTGCTTTCAGATTACACTTGATACCTGCCAAATTACAAAGCCATCTTGACCACACAAAACACATTTGACTTTTACAGCGGAGGATTTCCCGGTCCCTTTTTTAGGGTTCAGCTGATCGATCATTTTTTGTGTTGTGAGGAAACCGATGAAAAGAACGCTTTCACTTCCTGCAGTGTGAATGTCCTTAACAATGCCGCTTGGAACGAAATGATCGCCTACCTCGAAACTCGCAAGTGGAAAGGTGATTATAATCTAATCGGTTCTGTCGATGGAACCCAATGGGAATTACACATAAACCTTTCTAACATCCATTTAAAAGCCTCCGGTTCGAATAAATTTCCACCGGGATATTTTAAGTTTATGAAGCTATTGAACAAAATATTCGAAGAGGTGGGGGTTGTGGTGTGTTGATCTGAGTATGCGCTCGAATAATAATTGATGCCCTAATGTATCGGTGCAATTTCCGCGACAGTGTCTCGGAAATCTTTTGATATTTATCAAGGCTTGTAAGCTCTATTCACTTTTTGGAAATGTTCACGAAACGTGAACGGGGGGAAACGTGATGTGTCCGGATGGATTGAGTATGACTAAACGATTGCGATGTCGTAATAGTATTTTAATATCTTGTATGAGCCATTGTCCCGAATCACAAGATACAGCGGAATAAAGCTATTCATCCAAGACAAATCGATTTCTATCGTGCAGATTTGAGTGGCTTGGGCAAGAGAATCACGCTTTGCCATCTTTCAGTGCTTTTTTCATGATTTTCTGAATCCACACCGGTGCTAGGGCAATGTCGTGCCGCAGGTTTTTTTCATCTTCTTTCCGAAGCAAGACAAGAATTTTTTTCTCTTCCGTTTCGGTTACCTTGCCGTTGCCAATTTCTTTTAGGGCCTGTATAACCAAGCTGCTTATTTTCCCTTTGGCCAGCAGGTTTTTGGGGGTGGTTTTCTTGAACTTAATCTTTCGCTTGCCCACCCGTATTTCTCGTGGTGAACCATCGGTAAGCAAGACGATATTCATGGGTACCTGCGTGCTCAGGCCCAATGCGTTTAGAGCATAGCTACCTGTAGGCACAGTCCTTATTCTATCCCGTTTGGCAATGGCTTCGGCCACTTCTTCTGCAGAAGGTGTCAAGGGGCCTATCAGCTTACTTATTTTAGGTCGCACATAAATGCCATGTGCCACCCTTACCAATACCATTCTGTCCTGCAAACGATCCAAAGCCTTACGTATAGCATCTGATGAGCCATAACTTAGATAATCGCCCGGCAGAATCAAAGAACCTTTGGGCTTGCCCTTTATCGACTTTTCTATTTTTTTTTCAATGCTTTGCATCCTTATTTACCTCCTACATTTGTCACAAATTTAGTACATATTTGTGACATATTCAATGTTAATCAGCAACAAAAAATGTACGTATTTCATTTACACCAAGCCCCCTAGTTACATCACGACTAGTTCATCTTCTGTGTTAGCGGAAAAAAGCTCAAGCGGCATTATTAAAATCATTTGAGTGATTTAAGGAGTAAAAGGATCATAATCACATTAGACAGTGGCTAGAAATCAAAAGTGTTTCAAAATAATCCCAAATCACGCGATAGAGTTCCGCGAAGATTTTGATCGAAGTCAGATCGATTTCTATCGCGTAGATTCGAGTGGCTTGGGCACGAGAATCCCGCGACGCATTCCATAAATAATTATTTTAATGCGTAATGCGGGATAATAGACTACCCCTGAACGAGACATTTATTTTTTCAACCTGAAAGCGGAAAGTAGAAATTGAAAAATGACCTATCAGGGGTTGACGGATCTGTTCACTTTTTTTTGATGTTCACGAAACGTGAACAGGGGGGGGAATGTGACCCGGGTCAACTGTCATACCGTCTCTTAATTGGATGAATAATTTGAACACGCGGATTGAAACTGTGTCGGTTTGCCGAAGGATTTGAATTATTTGTATTTGGAGGCAAATACCAAATGAGTTCACAGGACTTGTGTTGCTCATCTATATAGAAAGTAATCCAGAAAAATGCGGTAGATTTAAAACTAATGTCTCATTTTATTTCTGCTCAACTCGGATCAGATGAATTTCAAGTCATTCTTCTTTCTTGAGATTCACTTAGTTTAATGGATTCCGGGGCTCAATACTTCAATTTTATGCGACTCCACTACATTGTTCTCCGACACAACATTCAGTATATAAATTCCATTCTCCCATGATGACACCGGAATGATATAAGTTGTGTCATCCACTAGCCCATTTTTCTCAATAATCAGTTGACCCAACGAATTAAAAACTTGCAGATATTGTGATTGAAATCCTTCGGGAATATAAATGCTGCAATAATCGTTTGACGGATTAGGATATAGGAGGATATTTAATTGGTCTGGGGTTTCTTCATCCAAACCAATGAAACAATCCTTTTCGCCGCAGCCGGGAACTATGCATCCACATTCGTCGGTTTTTACGAGCCAACTGCGTTCACGTGGATATACACTCTCCCAGTTTTGATCAATACAGTAGTCTGCTCTTGTACCATAGATTAAATAACCATCTTCGATGTGTACAACATCAAAAAAAGCATGAATTTCGTCACAACTCTCAATTATTGTGAATCTTCGATGCCATTCAAGAGTACCAAGTTCAGTATGCTTACTAAAGTTTCCAAAGGTATCAGCATCATACTCCCAACCTTGCTCATTGTCGCCATAATCGAA
>JBILMS010000014.1:0-57509 GCA_044375415.1 Flavobacteriales bacterium | reverse complement strand
CTATATCATTTCTGTCGTATTTTTACATCATTAAGTCTTTAAAAAGAATTTAATGATGGATTTATCCAACCGAGAATGGTACTCAATGAGCGATCTCACTCTCTTGAGGAGCTTGGGAGAATTTGTACGAAAAAGTCGTTTAAGTCAAAACAAAACGCAATCGGAATTAGCCACATCTGCCGGTATTAATCGATCTACCCTAGCGCAAATTGAAGCAGGAGGTGGTGCAAATCTTCTCAGCTTTATTCAAGTCTTACGATCGTTGGAACAACTCGAAATTCTCCGGCATTTTGAAGTGAGAGAAGAGATGAGTCCACTCGCATTAGCAAAACAAGATCAGAAAAAAAGGCAACGTGCAAGGAAAAACAAAGACGACGATTCCAAGCGCACTGAAAGTGATTGGTGATGGTAAAAACAGCCTTTATACATCTTTGGAATAAACTAGCCGGTGCAGTTTCTTGGGATCCCGAAAGAGGGATTGCAAGTTTCGAATTTGAGCCTGCATTTCTGAACAGCGGATTAGATATTGCCCCTCTTAAAATGTCGCTATCACAATCGAAACAAAGAATTTTTTCATTTCCCGAATTGCGCGACAGTCAAACGTTTCGAGGTTTGCCGGGACTGCTTGCAGATGTGCTACCGGACCGATATGGAAACAGCATGATCAATGCTTGGTTATCGCAAAACGGGAGACCTGAGAACAGTTTAAATCCGGTAGAATTATTATGTTTCATTGGTCAACGAGGAATGGGTGCTCTCGAATTTGAACCGATAGTTCCCATACCCAATCAACAATCTTCTTTGCTTGAAATAGATGGACTCGTTTCTATAGCACAGCAAATATTATCGGGACGAAAAGACTTTAGCAGCAACATGTCTGCATCCGAAACCAAAGCGATCAACGACATTTTCAAAATTGGAACATCGGCAGGTGGTGCGCGTGCAAAAGCTGTAATTGCATACAATCCTGCTACAAGTGAAATACGATCCGGTCAAACCGATGTACCCAAAGGATTTTCTCATTGGTTATTAAAATTTGATGGCGTATCTGATTTGAATATCGGTAATACACAAGGATATGGTCGCGTTGAAATGGCTTATCATCTGATGGCACGGATGGCAGAGATTGAAATGAGCGAATGTCGATTGCTTGAAGAAGGTGAACGCGCACATTTCATGACGAGGCGTTTTGATCGCGATGAAGAAAATCGGAAAATTCACTATCAAAGTTTTTGTGCGATGAGGCATTACGACTTCAACGATATACTATCCTATTCCTACGAACAACTATTTGCTACGATGCGAGCACTGCTCCTGCCCTACACCGATGCCGAGCAGATGTTTCGAAGAATGGTTTTTAATGTGATGGCGCGCAATTGTGACGATCATACCAAAAACTTCGCTTTTATCATGACCGAAAGTGGCGAATGGAAACTCGCTCCGGCATTTGATGTTTGTCATGCCTATCGTCCGGACAGCACGTGGGTTTCTCAGCACTCGTTAAGCATCAATGGCAAGAGAAAAAATATTGCTCGCGAAGATTTGTTGCAAGTAGCGGAAAAAATGAATATCAAAAAAGCTGAGCAGATCATAAATCAAATTCGTTCTGTTGTTGGTCAATGGAAAGATTTTGCCGAAGAAACACGTGTGGATTCTGAATTGAGAGATAGAATTCAAGAAACGATGTGGATATTGTAGGAAGATGTCGAGCCATTGGGCATGCAGATTAGGTAGGTTTCCAAGAATTAAAAGGGAAAGTAAAAATAGACGTGAGCACACGGCCAGAATAGCATGTTTCATGATAAGCAAGAATTTGTTCGGTAAGGAGTACTTACAAACATAATGGAAAATGTGACTATGTGCTAATGTGCTAATGTGCTCATTTGCCAATTACCGATCTCCGACCAAACCATTGTGGTTTTGGAGAACTGTGTCTTACTCCGAAAGTGCCTACATCTTTGGCAAATTGCTTTATGAACCAAGAAATCGTCTTGCTAAAACGTGAACCACATTGGCACATTAGCACATTAGCACATTAGCACATCAGCACATTACTTAAAGTAATTCACGATCGCTTTGCGAATCAGTAATTCTTGGTCTGAGGGGCTGAGGGATGGGATCTCCTCGATGCGGTCCCAATGAGGCCAACCATCGACGTCTTTTCCGGAAAATGAATAATATCCGTAAGGCTCAAGTAGAGTGCATATAGCGATGTGCATCAAGGATATCTTTTCGTCCTTCTTAAAATCGCGGTCTGTCTGCCCTAACTCCTGAAAACCAATGAGAAAGAGTATTCCGGCATAGTCGAGTTTTTCCCCAAAAGAAGCCGAAATCCTCGTTACGGTCTCATTCCAACTTTTTTCAAATACATAATCCATCCAATATCGCTTGTTAAAAAGTTCATTTTTTAAGCCACCCTGTGGCTTTTGGGCCGTCTACCTTTCGGAGGTCAATGAATTTTAATCTCCCATAGCCTTGACAAAAGTAGCGCTTATCTCCAGTCGCCTCATTGCGACATTGGTTTGCTTGTTCTGCGGCATCTTATTTTCTCATGCCCAACACGTTCAGTTTTTAGATCAGAATTTAAATCCGGTAAGTCAAAAAGAGGGTGCTTCCTTTTCCAGAACATCCGCTCTTCAAGAGGATAGTTCAGCGTATGTGGAAGTACATTATCTCTCCGGTGGTTTGCGAATGCAGGGCAGATATGCTCGTCCCGATCTTAAAGTAGAAGATGGTCACTTCGCGTATTTTTTCGCCAATGGAATCAAAGAATCGGAGGGTTATTATTCACAAGGTCAAAAAACAGGCATTTGGAAACGTTGGGACTGGGAAGGAAATGTAAAAGCCGACCGTGTGTATCCGCAATTAATGGCTACAAAAGAATCCGGTCCTACGGTCTCTGCAATTTATCCGGGAGGAATTGATGCGTTAAATTCCTATGTGTCCGGAGAATTGATCTACCCTTTTGAAGCAGCTCAACTCGGAATTGAAGGTTGGGTCTATACTGCTTTTACCATAACCAATTCAGGAGAAGTAAAAGATATTGAAGTGATACAAACATCTCATGTCTCGTTGAATCAAGAAGCCCGTCGTATTATCAAATGTATGCCCCATTGGAAAGCGGCACTTCGAAATGGAGCCCCCGTTGATTCGAAATTTATTCTGCCAATCGTTTTTGATCTCCCGAATTATCAAGGGTACAATTCCGCCTCCTCCCAAGCCGGAACCAATTAAAGTCCTCCTTTTATTAGATAATATACTGCCAGAGCGGCGGGTTGGAAACGTTATTGTCTCAGAGAAACGTCGACCCCTGTTCCTGTTTCTGTAAACTTCGAACTACCTTTGCGCCGGAGGAAAAAATGACGATATCATACAACTGGTTAAAAGAATATTTAAAAACGGATTTGGATGTGCAATCCCTATCTAAAATACTTACGGCTTCCGGTTTGGAGGTTGAAAAAGTAGAACTATCTGAATCCGTAAAAGGTGGATTAAAAGGTGTGGTAGTCGGACAAGTTATGGACTGTGTTCAACATCCTAATGCCGATAGGTTGCGTCTTACAAAAGTAGATGTCGGTTCAGGCGAATACTTGCCGATTGTTTGTGGTGCTCCGAATGTGGCCACAGGACAAAAAGTACTGGTTGCCACAATTGGCACTACCCTTCACCCTTCCTCCGGTGAACCGCTGACCATCAAAAAAGGAAAAATTCGCGGTGAAGAATCGCACGGAATGATTTGTGCCGAAGACGAACTTGGATTAGGTGAAAGTCATGATGGAATATTAGTTCTAGATCCATCCACTTCTGTTGGGACGCCTGCTGCACAGCACTTTCAGCTCACCGACGACTATACCTTGGAAATCGGTTTAACCCCCAATAGAACGGATGCCATGAGTCATTATGGTGTAGCTCGCGATTTATTTGCAGCTATCCGAAATATGGAAGGGCTTGAAAATCGCAATGTGATTTTGACCTTTCCGGAGACAAATATTCAAGAACCAAACAATGCTTCTAGAAGCACTGAAGTAATTGTTGAAGACATCGAGGGAGCTCCGCGATATGCCGGAATCACTTTAACGAATATTAAAATTGAAGCTTCTCCTGCTTGGTTGCAACAGCGATTGCAGTCCATTGGGTTGAAGCCTATCAATAATGTGGTTGATATTACCAACTTTGTTCAACATGAGCTGGGTCAGCCTCTTCACGCCTTTGATGCAGATCAAATCGCGGGAAATAAAGTGGTAGTTCGTCGGGCGAAACAGGATGAAACGTTTGTGACACTCGATGGCATTGAGCGCACTCTGCATGTAGACGACCTCATGATTTGTGATAATGAAAAACCCATGTGTATCGCCGGAGTTTTTGGTGGTAAAAACAGTGGTGTTTCAGAGACTACTACTTCTATCTTTTTAGAAAGCGCATATTTCAATCCGGTGAGCATTCGCAAAACAGCTCGTCGACATGGAATGAATACCGATGCTTCTTTCCGCTTTGAACGAGGTGCCGACCCTAACATGGCGATTGCTGCGCTTCATAGAGCCGCTCGTTTAATTTGTGAAGTTGCCGGTGGAACTATTTCATCGAAAACGGTTGATCTATATCCAAGCGTAATCCAAGATCATCCGGTTGAATTGCGTCGGAAATACGCACAAACCCTGATAGGAAAAGAAATTGGAAAAGATAGAATAAAATCGATTCTGCAAGATCTCGGTATGAATGTGGTTTCAGAAAATGATACCTCGATTTCTCTTTCTGTTCCTCCTTTCAAATCGGATGTAAAACGTGAAGCTGATATAGTAGAGGAAATTCTTCGCATCTACGGCTACGATTTTATTGAAACCCCCGGTCAACTTAGAAGTTCTCTTTCATTTGTCCCTCAACCGGATCCGGAAAAAGTTCAAAATCGTATTGCGGATTTGCTCGCAGCACGCGGCTT
Organism: Flavobacteriales bacterium; assembly: GCA_044375415.1. GTDB lineage: Bacteria > Bacteroidota > Bacteroidia > Flavobacteriales_D > Sanyastnellaceae > JAWXBG01. Next base: position 52,573 of record JBILMS010000014.1, on the reverse strand, counting down.
TTCGGAGATGATGGGCATGAGTATGGTGAAGGAGAAATACAGCGCTGATGATTCGGATGTAGTAAAACTTCTCAATCCCCTGAGTTCAGATCTAGGTGTTATGCGCAACAATATGCTCTACACTGCACTTGAGGCAATCGGCATGAACCAAAATCATCGTCAAGCAGATTTACATCTCTTTGAATTTGGCAAAACCTATCACATAAAAGAGGGCAAATACGATGAACGCCGACATTTATGTTTATACATTACCGGAAGAAGTTCTATCGAAAACTGGAACAACACGAATCGTGCTGTTACTTTTCACGATCTACTCGGCGTTATGGAACACATCGGTGCGGCTCTCGGATTAAAGCTTACGATGAGCGAACCTGAGAATGGAATCGTTCATTTTTCAAGCGGAAAACAGAAGATTGCCATAGCGGGTGTAGTAGACGGAGAAATGCAATCGCTTTTCGATATACGCAGTGAAGTATGGTATGCCGACATCGATTGGGATGCGATTCTAAAAGTTCTTGATATATCACATATTTCTTACGAAAGCCCTGCAAAATATCCTGCTGTACGACGTGACCTTTCATTATTAATAGATGAAAATGTATCGTTCGCATCTCTCGAAAAAATTGCATTTGAAAGTGAACGAAAGCTATTAAAAAAGGTCGGCCTCTTCGACGTTTATCAAGGCGATAAATTGGAAAAAGGAAAAAAATCCTACGCTTTAAATTTCATACTTCAAGACTCCTCGAAGACACTTACAGACGAGCAGGTAGAAAAAGCGATGGCACGTATCGCGGGAAGTTTTAATGAAAAACTAGGGGCAGTTATTCGTCAGTAAAGACTACAGAGCAGCTATCAGCAATTCAATCGGTTTCCATGGAAGTTCGAATGCTTCTCCAATGGTTTCGTTTGTTACTATTCCATTGTAGATATAGACTCCATGACGGAAACCCACATTATTTTTAATCAACGGTGTCAATCCACCTTGATCTCCCATAGACATTAGAATAGGAGCGAAAATATTGCTGAGAGCATAACTCGCCGTGCGACTCACCCGCGAAGCAATGTTTGGAACACAGTAATGAATAACGCCGTGTTCTTTAAAAATGGGAGAATCGTGGGTGGTTACGTGAGACGTTTCGAAACAACCACCCTGGTCAATACTAATGTCGACAATTACACTTCCGTATTTCATATTACTCACCATGTCTTCGGTAATAACAACAGGTGAACGGCCACTAGAAGCGTGAATGGCACCAATAGCAACATCAGCACTTTCCAATGCTCTTCTTAATTCTGAGGGTTGAAGGGTACTCGTCCAAAGACGCATACCCAAGTCGTTTTGTATTCTTCGTAATCGATAAATATTGTTGTCGAATAATTTCACCGATGCACCTAATCCGATAGCAGAACGTGTAGCGAATTCACCCACAGTTCCTGCGCCGATAATCACAACTTCCGTTGGTTTGACACCGGCAATTCCACCGAACATAAGTCCCTGTCCTTGATTTGCGTTGCTAAGATATTCGGCAGCGATAAGCACAGATGTGTTTCCGGCAATTTCGCCCATAGATCTCACCACAGGAAAAATTCCGATTTCATCTTTGATAAAGTCCCAAGCAACTGCGGTGACTTTTTTTGCAGCTAATGCTTTGATCGTCTCTGCTTTTTGGGCAGGCAGATGAATAGCTGAAACCAAATTCTGACGGCCCGGCATCATGGCTATTTCCTCCAAACCCGGAGGTCCAACCTTCAGTATCGTTGCACATTGATAAACCTCTTTGACATCATATACAATTCGGGCACCCGCTTCACTGTAATCGTGATCTTCGAAATGAGCTGCTTTTCCGGCATTGGTTTCGACGACAACTTCATGGCCATTCGCCACTAACAGGGCCACTGATTCCGGTACAAGGGCTACTCTACGTTCCTGAAAGGATGTTTCCTTTGGAATACCGATACATAAACGTTGATGTTTGCGTGGTATTTCCAACATTTCTTCTTGAGGCATCAACGACGCCTCCTTTGCCAACTCACGAATCGATTGTTTCCTGCTGTCCATGGGCCCTGCGGTTTGGGTTTTCGAAGATAATACAAAATCAGTTAGGAGTTTGCAGAAACAGGAACAGAAAGAAACTTCAAAGGGAAACCGATTTCACTCACAAATCAAAGGTTCGAAGTTCGCTGCTTAGAAGTGAGAACACTTTTGCAAACTACACTATTTTGTGAAAACAGATGCGTTCAACCCGCTGATTGTCTGAGCTTTATCATAGACTTGATTACTAATGAGCAAAATTTCATACATTCGCCCTCGTAAAATTTCAACTTCAACAGTATGTCACAGCACAATACTCCTAAACAAAAATCAGTTCTAATATACATTTTCCCGGTTGCAGCGCTATTGACCGGTCTATTCATTTATCGCAATCGCTCTGCGGTGCACGAACTGGAACGTCTCGATGGAAATGTAAAAAGAGTTGAAGTAAAGGCTACTCCAAGTACTGTGCATCATGTGGTCGATACAGTTCATACGAACACTCATGCACCCGATACAAGCCATGTAGCACCTGCTGCACATCCGGCAGGTCACTAAGAAGATTTCACGGTTATTTTTCTTGTCTCTCCCTCAACTTGTATACTGAGGTGTATGGCATTCGCAGGCAGAAATTTCTCCGCCAATTCAGGCCATTCGATAAAACAATAGGCCCCGGAATCTACATACTCTTCAAAACCCATGTCCAATAGTTCAGTAGGTTTTTTAAGCCGGTATAAGTCAAAATGAAAAATCTTCCCATTTGGACAACGATATTCATTCACCAGACTAAAGGTAGGTGAACTTACATCATCGGACGAACCAAGGGCTTTGCACAAAGATTTCATAAGCGTTGTTTTTCCGGCACCCATTGTTCCTTTCAATAAAACAATGGATGGTTTTGGAAATGCCTTTTCAAACCAATCTGCGAAACGATCGTTATCCTCTTTACTATTCGAAATAAACTCCATACCTCGAAATTCTATTTAGCCCTCAAAACAGCATAAGGAATCATCATTTCCTCCATGGAAATACCTCCATGCTGAAAAGTGTGGCTGTAGTAGTTGACGTAATAATTGTAGTTGTTGGGATATGCAAAAAAGTCGTCGTTCATTGCAAATACAAATGAAGTACTCACATTTGATTTAGGAAGAAACGCATCTTGCGGATTTTTTACCTCGAATACTTCTTTCGAATTATAATTCAGATTTCTACCTGCCTTGTATCGCAAGTTCGAATTCGTGTTTTTATCACCCACTACCTTCACCGGATTATTGACCCTAATAGTTCCGTGATCCGTAGTAATAATGAGTTTGCAATTCTTTTCGGCTACTTGTTTCAATATATCTAGCAGTGCTGAGTGCTCGAACCAACTTTGGGTAAGTGATAGATAAGCAGGTTCATCATCTGCAAGTTCTTTTATTACCTCCATTTCAGTGCGGGCATGACTCAACATATCTACGAAATTGTAGACAATAACATTGAGATCATTATTTAATAAATTCGTAAAGGATTCTGCCAGTTTTTTTCCCGCAGCTATATTCGTAATCTTGTTATAACTCCACTTCACATCCATTCCCAAACGCTTCAGTTGCGCACCCAGAAAATCTTCCTCATGTAGATTTTTTCCTCCCTCATCTTCTTCACTTTTCCAGAATTGAGGATATAATCGAGCCATTTCACTAGGCATTAAACCGCTAAATATTGCGTTTCGAGCGTAATGTGTTGCCGTAGGTAAGATGCTGTAAAAAAGTTCTTCAGACTCCAATCGAAAATATTCCTTTAATGGATTTACTATAGTCTTCCATTGATCGAAGCGAAGGTTGTCTATCAATACAACAAAAACACTCTCCCCTTTTGACTCTTTTAGCACAGGTATAATTCGTTGCTTAAACAAAGTATGAGACATGACCGGGGCGGTAAATGAATCCTTCAACCAAGAGAGGTAATTCTCTCTGATAAATCGAGAAAATTGCTGATTTGCTTCGATCCGCTGAGACTGAAATATTTCGGCCATTCCGGGGTCCTGACTATCGCGTAACTCGAGACTCCAGTAGGTTAGTTTTTTATACAACTCCAACCATTCCTCATGCGATTTGCGACCGGAAAGTTCCATTGAAATCTCACGGAACTGCTGCTGATAACCGGACGTTGTCTTTTCGCTCACCAACCTTTTCTCATCAAGATTTTTCTTTACGGTGAGCAAAATCTGATTTGGATTAACCGGCTTGATGAGGTAATCGGAAATCTTGGATCCAATGGCTTCCTCCATTATATGCTCTTCTTCACTTTTTGTAATCATCACCACAGGAAGAGCCGGATCGATTGATTTGATCTCGGTTAAGGCCTGTAACCCACTTACACCGGGCATGTTTTCGTCCAAGAAGACAATATCAAAGTGAGTATTCCTAACCTGATCGATCGCATCACGGCCATTATTCACTGTAGTAACGGAATAACCCTTTTGCTCCAAAAAGATTATATGTGATTTCAGCATGTCTATTTCATCGTCCGCCCAAAGAATCCGGCCTTGTATTTCACTCATGTGTAGCTTTTATGTTTCGCAAAGGTGCGACAAGTGAACGAAAGATCGTTGGGATATTGCCATACTTACCGAATTTTGGATATTTGAGTAACTATTTTCAACGAACTAATGCGTCTAGTAGTACACATGAACTTACAAAAATCACTGGCAATTGTTCTGCTTTCGACCCTGCATACAGTCTCTATAGCGCAAATGGACACCGTTTTTATCCGCACTAATGCCACCGATGATGTAGACCTTCCTATTTACGAAACAGATACGATTCTGTTTTTCTCTCCATGGGAAAGAAGAATATTAATTGGAACCTGTATCATGCCTTCCACCGAAAATCAGATGGAAGCCTACGGATACGGCCTTTGGTTTGAGTCGATAGAAAAATCCGATTGCCAATCGCATGGTGAGGAAGTTTATTACAATGCAGATAGGATTAATTACATCGAAAAAACGGATAGCACGCTTAAAATTGATCTGAACATTTTTACGAATTGCTGTTACGACTTTTTATGTGACTACTCAGTAGACTCGACCGGTACACTCAATCTAATTTATCATGGATACGGTAGTTTCTGCGCGTGCGACTGTTGTTTCGGCTTGACCTACAATATCCGCATATCGCCTTACCCTGACGCTCGCGAGCTTTCGTATGTGCAATTGAACGGCGATCTTACTACCAGAAAAAAGATCCAATGAAATAGAACCAAGTTGCAATGCCTCTTCTCATACAAAGTAATAAGGCTATCGGAAAGAAAACATAATTATGAATAGGAAGATTGAATATTATTGAGGATTGGGAGTATTCTTTTCAATGTCGAATAGATATTGTGGGTTAAAATCGATGTGATGTTCTTTGAGCAAACGAATGTACTCTTCTTCCTGAGACTCCTTGTTGTGATGCTCCTTTTGGCCTCGAACGTATTTTATTCTGGAATCGAGCGCATGAGGCGAAATAGAAAATGCACCATATCCTTCCTGCCATCGAAATACTCTTGGGAGTTCGAATTGCTCGTTTATAAATTTAGATGAATTCGATTTTATCAAGCGCATTAGATCTGAATCCGAAATATCAGGTTTTCTGCTGATGATTATATGCGTATGATCAGGCATACAATAGATAGCGTAGACCTTTTGTTTGAGATTTGATGCTATTGTACAAATATATTTTTCGACCTCCTCTCGGAACTCTTCACGAATGAGGTCAAGCCTAAATTGAACAGTTAGAACATAATGGATGTAGAGTTGGGTATATGTATTCGCCATACGAGATTAGATAGAATAGAATTTAATTTTTAATAGGTGGACAAATCTGCCACAACCGGAGAAATTTTCGTGCAGAATTCCAATTTTTGGAAAAGTTTGGAATAGCGGGGATTTTGTCCTAATGGCCAAAAAAAGGTCATTGATCTTTCTGAAATTAAACGAACAAGTAGGCTACTTCGAATCTAGGTTTCGATTTGAATTCCCTTGGAATTCTTCGAAGAAAGATGTCGCTCCGATGGAGCTTCTGTGGAGCAGCCTTTATTGAGCGAAAATATTGTAGTAATAAGATGTCGCTCCTACGGAGCTTTAACAGGAAAGAGATGTCGCTCCTACGGAGCTTTTCGGGGCTCCGTTATTGAAAAAATTCGGAGAAAATTCTCGCTCCTACGGAGCTTTGATTGGGGCAAATGCTTTAGAAAAACCGCTCCGTAGAGAGACATCGCGCTTAAAAGAATAGCTCCGGAGGAGCGCCATCTTAATACAAAATGCTTCAATCATGCAAGAGCCTCTCCAAAGCTCCAGCGGAGCGACACCTTACTACAAAATATCCTAATCACCAAAGCCCCCCCAAAAGCTCCGGAGGAGCGACATCTTACTACAAAATTCTACGACCATCAAAAAGCCCTCCCCCAAAAGCTCCGGAGGAGCGACACCTTACTACAAAATATCCTAATCATCAAAGAACCCCTCCAAAAGCTCCGGAGGAGCGACATCTTACTACAAAATTCTACGACCATCAAAAAGCCCTCCTCCAAAGCTCCGGAGGAGCGACATCTTCTCCCTAATCGGCTCCATTGCCTGCCTCACCCAGAATTAACGGCCTTTCCAATGCATATTGGAATATCATCCTTTTATCAGATTCGCTTCATTCCCCTAAATTTGCACTATGGCTAAGCGAAAAATATTTAATGATCCGGTATATGGATTCGTGACTTTTCGACATGAAACACTTTTAAGACTCGCGGATCATCCTATGTTTCAGCGATTGAGAAGAATTTCACAATTAGGCCTTTCACATTTGGTATATCCGGGTGCTCTTCACAATCGTTTCCAACACGCCATTGGTGCTATGCACTTAATGCAAATGGCCGTCGATGAAATTCGTCACCGTGGGCATGAAATCACTGAAGACGAAGAAATTGGCCTACTTGCTGCTATTCTATTGCACGACATCGGTCACGGTCCCTTCTCACATGCACTCGAAAAAAGCATTGTAAGCGGTGTTCATCATGAAGAAATATCTTCTTTTATCATGAACCTTCTCAATGATGAATTGAACGGGAAACTCGATACGGCCATCAGCATCTATAACAACAACTATCCAAAAAAATACATGCACCAACTGGTAAGCGGACAATTGGATATGGATAGACTCGACTACCTCGCCCGCGATTCCTTTTTTAGCGGTGTGGTCGAAGGTCAGGTCGGAAGTGAGCGGATCTTGAAAATGATAGATGTAGTAAATGATGAACTAGTTGTCGAAGAAAAAGGAATATATAGCATCGAAAAGTTTATTGTTGCACGAAGGTTTATGTACTGGCAGGTATATCTACACAAAACCGTGCTCAGTGCAGAATTCATGCTGATGAATGCCTTGCGTCGAGCCAAAGAACTTGCTCGAGCCGGAGTACCTGTTTTTGCAAGTCCGGCCCTTGCCTTTTTTCTAAATGACGATTTCGAAGCAAGTGATTTTATCGCGGATAAAACCGTTATCCAAACTTTTGCCCGACTCGACGATTTTGATATTCTCGGAGCTCTAAAAGTTTGGCAAGATCATTCGGACCCCATTCTTTCGCAATTATCGAATCGATTGGTGAATAGAAAACTATTCAAAATTGAAATGCGGAAAGATGTGTTTGATACATCAACGATCGAGATTAGAAAAGATATTGCACATAAAGCAACGGGCCTTTCCGGAAATGATTTGGATTACTTTTTTATTCATAGCAGCGTAGATAATCACGCTTATGATCCTAACATCGGAAGTATTCGGATTAAAATGAAGGATAATAGAATCTTGGATGCAGCCGAAGCAAGCGACCAACTCGATGTAGCAGTGCTAAGTGAACGAGTAACAAAGTGGTTTATCGCATGGGCAAATTGAAGCCCTTAGATAACGATTGAAATAGAATCGTTTTACAAGCTACAAATTAATCTCCTCTCCTATCGCATCATAAAAATGATATTCCAATAGTTGAAGTGAAGAAGCCGCTTCCAGTTGCAATTTGATACCGTATTTTTTTCTCCAGGTTTTAAGAGTATTGTTCCAAAAACCTTTTGTGAGATAAGCTTCAACCATGGGATGTACGCTCAGGCGCAGACTAGTATGATTGCCTTCTTCTTTTAGAAAACGAAGGCTGTTCTCCATCTCATCGGTGAAAAGAATACTGGCCTGCACAACGCCTTTTCCATCGCAACTCGGACACCTTTCTGTGGTAGTTACTTTGGTAACCGGACGAACACGTTCGCGAGTAATTTCGATAACACCAAATTTACTTGGAGCGAGAACGTTGTGTTTGGCTTTATCGGCCTTCATAAAATCGCGAAGAGCATCATGCAATTTGCGCTGATTTTCGCGATTCTGCATATCGATAAAGTCGATGCATATAATTCCACCCATATCGCGCAAACGCATGACACGGGCAATTTCTTTTGCGCATTCAATATTGGTCTGCAGCGCATTTTCTTCCTGATCCTTTACCGTGGCATTTTTGCGATTACCGCTATTCACGTCGATAACGTGCATGGCCTCCGTGTGTTCCACGATAAGATATGCACCACTTTTAAGATTTACTTGCTTTCCAAAAGAAGCTTTAATTTGACGATGCACATTGAATGCATCAAACAAATCAACCGTCTTGTGAATCTTTAGAATATTCTCTTTCTCAGGTGCATTGGCCTTAAGATAACTCTTAACATCTGCCGCTACAGTTTCATCATTCACATGAATATTGGAGAAATCGGCATTCAACAGATCGCGAAGAACCGTTGAAGTCTTATCTAATTCACCCAAAACACGTTGGGGAGCGCGAGCCATTTTTAAGGCTTTGAACATCTCTCCCCACCTTTCAACGAGGTCGGTTAGGTCGGCATCGAGCTCGCTAATCTTTTTTCCTTCCGCTTGCGTACGAATAATCACGCCCATGTTCGCCGGACGAATTTTGTGCATGAGATCGCGCAGGCGACTGCGCTCTTCATCTTCTAATATTCGGCTCGAAAGAGATACTTTATTGGAAAAAGGAACTAAAACAAGATACCTACCGGCAATGGTGATTTCGGATGTAAGTCGAGGGCCTTTGGCGCTGATTGGTTCCTTGGCAATTTGCACAGGAATAACATAACCATGACCAACGGCATCTTTGATTTTTCCGTCTTTGCTTATATCGGGAAGCAGTTGAAAACCCGCCAAATCGGCTGAGTCCTGTTGACCGCCCATCACCTTTCGGGCGAAGGCATTCATAGACGCAAACTGAGGACCCAAATCCTGGTAGTGAAGGAAGGCGTCTTTGTCGTAGCCTACATCCACAAAACAGGCATTGAGGTGCGGAATGAGTTTTCTCACTCTTCCTAGGTAAACATCACCGACACCATACTGCTGATTGCGCACTTCTCGATGTAATTCGATTAGGGCACGATCATGCAATAGTGCAATGTCGACCCCGGTGGGGGTCGAGTTTATCACCAACTCTGCATTCACAATTCTGACTTATAAGATTAGGATAAGTACAAAGCGCAATGCTTCATACGCATAGACATGAACCACCCGCGAATGGTCTGGAGACCGCTCGCAGGATGGACATATCCCTCAATAAAGGAAACCGAAAAAAGGGTAATTACTACCGCACTTTTTTCTTGTGCCTGTTCTTCCGAAGGCGCTTCTTCCTTTTGTGGGTTGCCATCTTATGTCTCTTTCTCTTTTTACCGCAAGGCATGATACTACGGGATTAATTTTTTATTAATATTTGATATAAATTCTGTCACAGGTTTCACAATTGCTGTGTCGTTCGTGTGCCTTAAAACTTGCCGGTAGGTCGATAAGGCCTCATTAAGGCTATCCGACAGTTCCAAGCATCTTGCTTTGAAAACCAACCCATATACAAAAGTGGAATCCACTCTTACACTCCGGTTGAAGTATGTCAAAGCCTTTTCATTGTCTCCTTGTTCCATGTATATTCCTCCGAGATCCAGATAAGCCTTCATGTAGGTGCTGTCCAGGTTTATAACCTTTTCGTACCTGTTGATGGCTTTATCTATCTGCTGCGACCTTACAGAGAGAACACCCAACCAATAGTGGGCTTCTACGTTTGTACTGTCTTTAGCGACAATATCTCTGAAGGCCAATGCAGCTTGCATCCCGTTAGGTCCATTCGCCATCGCAATTGCTTCGGCGAGTTTCAAGGAATCCGGATCAGCTTTGAGAATACTATTCTCTCGCACTGAACCGGGCTGTTTAGGCAACATTAAAAAAAGAACGAACAATGCAATACAAACAAGCAGTGCGATCGCCAACTTACCCTTAGGCATTGGCCACCTCAGCTGTTTTCACTTTCAATTTTACAGAGTCCATGAACTCACGAGCAGGTTTGAAAGCCGGAATGTAATGAGCCGGAATTACCACCTGGGTTTTCGCAAGGATGTTACGTCCCAACTTCTGAGCACGCTTTTTATTAATAAAACTTCCAAATCCACGGAGATAAACGTTTTCGCCTTTCTCCAAGGAATTTTTTACTGAAGCCATAAAAGCCTCTACTACCACTAGCACATCCGCCTTGTCCATGCCTGTCTTTGCTGAAATCTCAGATACAATATCCGCCTTTGTCATTTTTCTATAATAATTGTGTTAACGTTCCTGTTAGCTCCAAAAATTGGGGCGGCAAATATACGTCCGTTTCTCTAAAAACAAACCATCACCTTTTGAAAATCAATATTTTTAGTTGAATCGCGGCAGATAACTTTGCCAACTTTCAACCCAAATAGCCTCGAAGCTACCAAAAAGCGTTATGAAAAGTGATTTTGCATACCTCCTTCTGCATTGGTATTCCGCGAATAAACGTGATTTGCCTTGGCGAAAAAATTCGGAAGCCTATCGAGTGTGGCTTTCAGAGGTTATCCTACAGCAAACACGCGTGGCTCAAGGCCTTTCCTATTATCATGCTTTCGTAGAAACTTTTCCGACTATACAGGATTTGGCGAATGCTCCTGAAGAAGATGTGCTGAAGCTCTGGCAAGGACTTGGGTATTATTCTAGGGCGAGAAATATGCACCACACGGCCAAAGTCATTTCAACTACGCTCAAGGGTAAATTTCCGGAAACAGCAGGTGAATTAGAAAAATTCAAGGGAATCGGACCATACACAGCTGCTGCCATCGCGTCCATCTGTTTCGGTGAGCAAGTAGCCGTGGTAGATGGCAATGTAAATAGGGTTATCAGTCGCTTTTTTGGGGTGAAAGAAGCCGTAGATTCAGTCATTGGTAAGAAAAAAATTAACCAGATCGCCAATAGTTTGGTGCCAAAAAGCAATCCTGGCGACTTCAATCAAGCCATGATGGAATTTGGAGCATTGCTCTGCACCCCTCAAAATCCGCAATGCACTCAATGCCCTTTATCGGCCGGATGTTATGCTCTTGGCCATAATATGGTGGATTCCCTGCCCATAAAAACTCCCAAAAAAGAGGTGCGAAAACTATTTATCTACTACTTCAGGGTAGAGGCCGGGGAAAATTACTACCTCCGCAAACGCATAGAACCGGGGATTTGGAGGAATCTTTTCGAATTTCCCTCCTTGGAGTCTTTTACCGAAAAAAATCAAGAAGAGATATCAGAATACCTGACAGGACTGGGTATACCAATCAAATCTATCCTCTGGAAAAATCGTGAATACCGGCATATCCTGAGTCATCGAGACATTTCGGCCCGGGTTATAGAGGTGAAACTGCAATCAACCGAGAGAATTCCTTTGCATTGGGTAAAAACCAGCCCGGAAAATCTCTCGTCCTATGCCGTTTCTCGACTTATGGAAAAGATCATGGAAGAATAAGTGCTGTATTCGTAAATTTTAGGTCTGATATCTATTCCGACCCAAAATCACGGAAAATCGCGAAAATTCTTGTAGGTTTGACCCTCATTTGATTTGAATAATAAGCGAACATGGCTGGAAGTATAAACAAAGTGATTTTGGTGGGTAATCTGGGCCGCGATCCTGAAATAAAAACTTTCGAAGGGGGCGGGATGATTGCTCAATTTTCTATAGCAACTCAAGAAAGTTATTACGACCGGGAAAAAAACCAACGCGTTGACTTACCTACCGATTGGCATAATGTGGTAATTAGAAGTTCAGGACTTGCCAAAATTGCTCAGCAATATCTTCATAAAGGAAAACAAGTATACCTCGAAGGAAAACTAAGAACTCGCAGTTATCAAACAAAAGAAGGTGAAACTAAATACATAACAGAAGTTGTTGTATCGGATTTGGTTTTGCTGGGTTCTGCCGGAAATACCGGTGGCAATTCACAAAGCCAGCCAAGTGCAGAACCACACAACGTAACGCCTTCGGCTACTCCTTTTCCGGAGCAACCTGAGGATGATCTTCCATTCTAATTGCGCCCTGTATTAACCAATACCTCCGACTTTGGACCCCTCCGTCAGTAGCGATTTATTCCAACATATTTTTCTAACAGGTTTCCTGCAAAATTCGGGGCTCATTGCTCTCGTACTTCTTTTATTGGTGTGCAGCGCTCTTATTTCAAGCTCTGAAGTGGCCTTGTTTTCACTATCGCCCTCTCAAAAAGAGAATCTGCGAGAAGCAAAAGACAATACGAGCAAACGCATTATCACAATGCTCGAAGATCCGGATAAAGAAGAAGCACCCCGTAGATTACTTGCCAGCATACTCATTGCCAACAATGCGGTAAACATCATGATTGTGTTATTATGCACACAATTATCGGAGACTTTCTTCCCACCGGACGAGTATGCTGAGCTCACTATTTTCTTCATCAATGTTGTTGCAATCACTTTTGTCCTCGTTCTTTTTGGTGAAGTGATTCCTAAGGTTTATGCAACAGGAAACAATTTGCAAACTGCTCGATTTATGGCCATGCCCATTTCGGCTATTCGATACGTCATGAAGCCGTTTGCTTTGTTTTTGATGAGTACTTCAAAGCTTTTAGAAAATCAGCTTCGTAAAAGAAGTTCACCTAATATTTCAGTGGATGAGTTGGGGCATGCATTAGAATTGACCGCAGATGATAATCGCACTGTTGAGGAGCACAAAATCCTTGAGGGTATCGTCACTTTTGGAGCCAAGGAAGTGGGTCAGATTATGACATCAAGAACGGAGATTATAGGTGTCTATGAGCACGCATCTTCTGCCGATGTAATGACCACGATTTTGGAGAAAGGATATAGTAGAATGCCTGTTTTTGGTACTTCTTCAGATGATATAAAAGGATTTTTGTTCATCAAAGATTTTTTACCTTTTTTAGATGAAACTGACTTTCGATGGCAAGAACTTGTTCGTTCTCCTTTTTTCGTTCCCGAAAACAAAAAAATCGACGATCTACTTCAGCAGTTTAAACAGGAGAAAATTCACATGGCCGTGGTTGTAGATGAATATGGCGGCACCTCCGGTCTGGTTACATTAGAAGATATTTTAGAAGAGATTGTGGGCGATATACACGATGAGTTTGATGTGGATGAATTGCACTATTCCAAACTCGACGATCGCACCTTTGTATTTGAGGGAAAAATAAGTCTTGTTGATGTATACAAGATTATTGAACTCGAAGATGAAACGATATTTGAAGAAGCGAAAGGCGATAGCGGTTCACTTGGAGGATTTATAATTGAACAAGCCGGAAAAATTCCACCGCCGGGAGAGATCATTTTATTTCATGGCTATCAATTTAGAATTGAATCGGCTGATAAAAGAAGAATAAAGAGAATCAAAGTAACCCTACCGGCGAGCACTACATGAAAAAATTGACAATCATATTACTGGCACTCGTGACACTTTCTTCATGTGAAAAGGAGTTCGTGCCTAAGCCACGTGGCTACTTTCGGATAGACTTGCCGGAGAAAAAATATGATGTGTTTGAAGCGAATTGTCCGCTTCAATTTGAAGCTCCGGCCTATTCTCAAATACAAGTTTTCAGCGATCATTCAACCGCTGATTCTTGTTGGTTCAATTTGTTCTTCCCACGAAACAACGCGCACATATATTGCACGTATTTGCCCGTGAAAGATAACATCATGAAACTCGCCGACGATGCTTATCAATTTGCTTTTAAACACGAAATGAAAGCAGATGGCATTCAACGTACCTACATAGAGGACACCACTAGAAATGTGTTTGGAATTATCTACGATATTCAAGGTGAAGCGGCTTCTCAGGTACAATTTTTTCTTACGGATAGTGTAAATCACTACTTGCGCGGAGCCCTGTATTTTGACAATAAACCCAATCAAGATTCTCTTGCGCCGGTTCTTGCATTTATACGGGAAGACATCATGCACCTCACGAATACCCTGCAGTGGAAGTGAGCGGGGATAGCGGAAATACTCAACGTTATTTGATCATCGATTGTGGAAACACACGAACTAAATTCGGTATTTTCGAAAACCAAGAGTTTATTTTCGGGCTTACAAGTAGTGCTGAAGAATCATACACCAGCTTACTGGAACTGATCGAAACGTATAGCCCTACATATTCTATTCTATCTACTGTTCGTAGGCTCGATGATGCATTTATTCGATTGATTGAAGAGAAAACTACCTCTTTTAAACTCACGGATAAAACAAAGATCCCTCTTCATATATCCTACGAAACTCCGCAAACCTTGGGGAGCGATCGATTGGCAGATGCCGTTGGAGGTTGGGTATTGAGTAATAAAGAAAACTGTCTCGTAGTTGATTGCGGCACATGTATCACCTACAATATTGTTTTGCAGAATTCGTATATAGGAGGGGCCATTTCGCCGGGAATACAACTTCGGTTTAAAGCTTTACACACCTTTACAGATGCATTGCCATTGGTAGAAATCGACCCTGATTTTGAGGGAATCGGTAAAAACACGGAAAACTCTATTCGAAGTGGGGTACAAACCGCCGTTTTGTTGGAAGTTGAAGCAATGATCAAGAAAATTTGTAGTGAAAATGAAATCTCAAACGTCTACATCACCGGAGGTGATAGGGCTTTTTTTGAGAAAGGACTCAAAACAACGACCTTTGCACATTCGCGATTAACGCTTTTTGGACTTAATGAAATACTTCGACACAATCTTGTATAATAAACCTTTGAACAATCTACTCGCCCATTTAATCGGTCATCAGCTTCTGCAGAAAGGCAAAAGCACCAATCGTTTGTTCCTACTAACGGTTGGGATTGTTTTCGCCGGATTCAATTCCATAAAAGCGCAAAATATTTCCTTATCGCCTTACTCGCGCTTTGGATTAGGAAGCCTCGAACCCGTTGGAGCCACCAATCACTTTGCAATGGGAGGCCTGACCATGTCGTATTTAGATCCGTACACAATCAATCCGGGTAATCCGGCAGCTAATGCATATCTAAGGGAAACTACTTTTCAATTTTCGGCCCGAAGCAGTTTTTTGAAATTGACAAATGATAATAGTTCTACGAATCAACAATCAACTCAAATCAACGATATATCTTTTGCTTTTAAACCGGAAAACAAACGTTGGGCAATCGTAATGGGAATTGCTCCCTATTCATACACGGGATATAATCTCGATGTTGCCGACACATCAACTAGTCCGCAGGTAAAATACAATTATCAAGGTCAGGGAGGTATTAATAAAGCCAACTTCGGATATTCACGTTATTTCCGTTTATTTAAAGGTCCGAAAAATCAAAATGGACAAGATAGCAGTGCCTACGATGCACATTCTCTATCCTTCGGTGCCAACATGAATTATTATTTCGGAACGGTAAAGCAAATACGCAAAGTAATTTTTGATGATATCACCTATGCAAACTCGCGTTATACAAATAGCACCCGTTTGTCGCAAGTGAGTGGTGAATTAGGAATGCACTACATGATGCCTTTGCACGTAGAAGTTCAAAATAAAAAGATCTATCGGGCCTCACACATTTCATTGGGTGCGACCTATACTATGGGTGGAGATTTCAGCGCGAAATATTCTGAAATCGGTGAGAGTTATTATCTCTTTAGCACAGCAGAAATTCCAATTGATACCTCTTTTTACCTCGCCGAAGTAAAAGGAAGTGTTCATGTGCCGGAGAAAATCGGATTAGGGTTATCGTATCACTCCGTTTGGAATTACGATCGCAACTTATTCATGGGCGTGGAATACGAAATCCAAGACTGGTCGACTTACGCATGGCTCTTTGAAGGACAAGAAACCAAGGGCAACTTTAAAGAAGCCTCCAATTTATCTTTCGGAATGCAATATCAACCCTCCAGTAAAAGTTCGGAAGAAAGACTTTTTGCACGCAGCACTTACCGTTTTGGTGTAAGACATACCGAAACATTTTTAGACTTTGATGGCACCTCAATTGCCCAAAATGCTGTGAGCGCCGGAATTTCCATGCCGCTTAAAGCATCACTTAGCTACAGTCAAATTCACATTGGATTTGAATATGGACAAGGAGGAACTACTCAGAATAATTTAATACAGGAAGACTTTATACATTTTCAAATTGGCTTCAGCTTAACACCGCATATCTTCAACAAGTGGTTTTTACAGAGAAAATACGAGTAATCAGTTTCGCAGTATTCTGTTGCCTGTTTCTGTTCTCATGTCAAAACGAGATTTCAGAAATTAACGCCATCATGGATGCGCGCCAAATGCCTGTGCAAACAAGTTACAATGCAGAATATACGTATAGCGAAAAAGGGAAAATTCGCAATCGATTGTATGCTGGTCAACTCGATCAATTTGTCGGCGAAAACGGTCACCTCGATGCAAGTCAGGGCTTAACTTTCATTTTTCTAGATAGCCTTGAACAGGAGGAAGCCAGGCTCACTTCTATTCGCGGTGTTTATTATGAGAAAGAAAAAAAGATGGTTGTTACAGACAGCGTTGAACTTAGAAATGCGGCCGGAGAAAAACTGGAAACACAAGAGCTTATTTTTTTACAAGACAGCGGGAAAATTTTCACAGATAAATTTGTAACTATCCATACTAAAGACGCTGTTTTTCGAGGGCACGGTATGGAAAGTAACGACTCTTTTACTAAATACAGAATCCTGAAACCTAGCGGTGAATACAATGTTCAGGAAAATGATACTTTGCAACCATGAATAAATTAAACCGAGGCCTTGAACACTTTTGGTTAGCCGTAACGGTCGGCGCAACGATTTACGCAGGATATGCCGTTTACAAAGATGGGTGGGCTATCGGTGGTAAAAATTTCTTTATACCCGGTATTGCACTCATGTGGTTGCTGTTTCGAAGAGGTATGCGAAAACGTATGGAACGCGTGATGCAGGAAGAACAAAATAAAGACTCGAAATAAGCAAATGGACAGTAGCATCTATTGGGTACTTCTTTTAACACTTGTGATATCTGCCATGAGCAGCGGTCTTGAGATTGCTTATGTTACTGCGAACAAACTCAAAATAGAACTCGATAGAAAACAGGGAATTTTTTCTGCAGGCATCATTGCTCATTTTGTAAAACACCCGAAAATTTTCATTGCTACGATGCTTGTGGGAAACAACATCGCTCTAGTTGTTTTCGGTTTATACATGGGAGAACTTCTAACCTTTTTGTTTCACGAACAACTACCGCTATTTGCCCATTCTCTCGGCACATTCGGTGAGCTCATTGTTCAAACTTTGATCTCCACCTTCGTTGTTTTGATATTTGGTGAGTTCATTCCAAAGGCGATATTTAGCATTAATCCAAACCGTTGGTTAAATCTATTTGCCCTTCCTCTTTTAGTTTGGTATGTAGTTCTCTGGGTTTTTGCTTTTATCGTAAATGGCATTGCAGGTTTGTTTCTGCGTTTAGTAAAGGGCAACAATAATGCTGTTCAAGAAGTAAGTTTTGGTCGTACCGATCTCGATCATTATTTGCAAGAAGCAACAGGAAATGTGGATCGTTTTCAGGATATTGATCACGAAATACAGATCTTTCAAAATGCTCTCGACTTTAGGAATGTAAAAGCACGTGATTGCCTTATTCCTCGAAATGAAATTGTTGGACTTGATGTTCGAGATCACATTGAAGTCATGCGATCGAAGTTCATTGAAACGCGTCTCTCAAAAATATTGGTGTACAAAGACAACATTGATCACATCATAGGATATGTGCATTCGTATGATTTGTTTCGCCGACCTGCGAACATTCAAAGTGTATTGCGTCCTGTAGCGATTGTTCCTGAACCCATGACAGCGAATGAAATTCTAGAGCTGTTCATTCGAGAAAAAAAGAACATGGCGGTAGTAGTAGATGAGTATGGAGGTACCGCCGGAATTATTACCATGGAAGACATCGTTGAGGAGATTATCGGAGAGATTGAGGACGAACACGACAAGGAAGAATTGGAGGAAGAAATGCTCTCTGAAACGGAATACAGGTTCTCCGCCCGCTTCGAAATCGACTATTTAAACGAGAAATATAATCTCCAACTTCCTGAAAATGAGGATGATTATGACACTTTAGGCGGCTTGATACTGCATTTACATGGCGACATCCCCGAAGAAGGGCAAGAAATTGACCATGAATCATTCATTTTCAAACCATTAAAGGTTTCTGAAAATCGAATTGAGCTTGTTTTGGTCACTCTAAAGCAATAGTTCTACCAAGATTGCGGGTAAATTACGATATTCGCACCCCGAAATTTTAAAGCGGATTGAATTATGGCAATGATTGAAAAAATCAGGAAGCAAAGTTGGCTTCTTCTTGGAATGGTAGGTTTAGGTATCGTAGGATTCTTAATTCCTTACGATGCAGTGATGGCAATGTTTGGTGGATCCAATAGTAATGTTGGTGAAATCGACGGTCATTCCATATCAGCATCAGAGTGGCAAGCAGCCGCTGAAATGAGAGGTAAACTCTTTACATATTCGAACAACAACTCACTCTCTGAAGAAGTGTGGGCCCAAATGGTAGAATCTACTCTTTTGAATGACGAATATGAAAAACTTGGCTTGATTGTAACTCAAGAAGAGTACGATGAAATTCTTTTTGGAGAGCGTCTTTCACCCTATGTGAAAAGCACTTTCTACAAGAATCAAGATTCTTTGCCATTGAAAGAACAACTGCGCAAGACTTTTGAAGCTATGGATGGGCAGACCTACGATGGTTATAAAAAACTCATTACGGCTAAACGTCTAAAAGAGAAATACGATCTCTTACTTAAAAATGGAATGTATGCCAACAAATTAGATGGCAAATTTGCATACACTACTGGTGCAGATAAAGTGAACATAGAATTCGTTGCCGTGCGTTACGATGAAATTCCGGATAGTGCAATCACTTATACAGATGGTGATCTACGTTCTTATTACAACAAACACAAAAACGACCGCGACTACCGTCAAGAAATGAGTCGCAGTCTTGAGTACATTTCTTTCCCGATTGTACCAACTACCGAAGACAGCGCTGAATACCGCAAGATCCTTGCTGAATTGGTGAACATTTGGAAAGCCGAAAAATCTGACAGTTTGTTTGTGACGTTGAACAGCGATGTGCCTACAGTATATCAAACTTCCTATTATCCAAACGATTTACCTGAGCCGATAAACAGCCAGTTATTGAACGATTCTATCGGTGCTTTCGTTGGTCCATATGTCGATGGTAAATTCTACCGTATGGCTCGCATTCAATCGCGTGGTACTGAGGTTGACTCTGTTCGCGCCCGTCACATATTATTCAAGCACGATGGTTCTCCTGCTGAGATTGCTAAAATCAAACCACGTGTTGATAGCGTTAAAGCAGTTATTGCCAAAGACAAAAACTTTGATGTGATGGCGAAACAATTTGGTACTGATGGAACCAAAGATAAAGGTGGAGATCTCGATTGGTTTACACGTGGCAGAATGGTAAAGCCATTTGAAAACGCTTGTTTTAATTCTGCTGTTGGTGTAGTGACTACAGTTGAAACACAATTTGGTACTCACATTATTGAAGTAACCGACAAAAAAGCTCCTAAGATGATTGTGCGACTTGCTCCACTTTCTCGCGAGATCAAGCCAAGTGCAAATACACGCGATGCCGGTCAGGCCGATGCAATGGACTTTTCGACTGCAAACACTGATACTACTTCATTCCGCAAAGCGGCTATTGAAAGAGGTATCACTGTTGTTCCTGCTGAGAACATCAAGCCAAATCAAGCTGCTGTTGGTTCTTTGACCGAAGCTCAAATGCTTATAGAATGGGCTTATCGCAGCAATACCGAAGAAGGTGATGTATCTAACCCAATGGTTATTTCAGATCAATTCATCATTGCAGCTCTTACTCAGATCAAAGAAAAAGGAGTTCCATCTTTCGAAAACGTGAAAGAAAAAGTTCGTCTTGAAGTTATCAAAGAGAAAAAAGGTGAACTCTACAAACAAAAGATGGGTGGCGAGAACATGACACTTATTCAAATTGCAGAACAAGTGAAGTCTACCGTGAAGAAAGCGGATAACCTCACTATGCAACGTACCAACCTTCCGGGTTCAGGTGTTACTAAAGCAGATCCTGAAGTAATTGGTGTTGCTTTCGGTTTGCCTACAGGAAATATTAGCGAACCGATTGTAGGTCGTGAAGCTGTTTATGTACTTCAGAAAACGGGAGATATTGTTCCCGGTGAAGCGAAAACAGATTATTTTGAAGATCAGGATAAAGCGATGCAGAATATGAAAAACAGCGCTGTTACCCGAATCTTTAATTCATTCAAAGAAGAAGCGAACATCGAAGACAACCGTTACGGCGGCAACTAAGGTTCGATTAAAAAAATAGTGAAAGGGTCCGAAAATTTCGGGCCCTTTTTATTTGCGGGTCAATTGGGAATTCCTATTGTGTGATTTGGATCTATGTCCGCCAAAGCAAAGAGCTGTCGCCATAACTCAAAAAACGATAATTTTCCCGAAGAGCATGCTCGTAGACGCTTTTCCAATCATCGCCAATAAGTGCCGAAACCAATAACAACAAAGTGCTTTTAGGTAAGTGAAAATTTGTAATAAGCCCTTCAATCACTTTAAAATCATATCCCGGTCCGACCATAATTGCAGTAGATGCCATTAAAGAAGACACAGACCTTTTGAGAGTTTCGTTATACAGGAGTTGAAATGCCTCTGTGCGTGTTAATGCATCCACCATGTCATAAGCTTCCCACTGACCGATGTACGATTCTGTTTCTTGCACATTCACTTTAGCAGCCAACCAATATGCACTCTCCAATGCTCGAAGAGTGGTTGTTCCCACAGCGATGATTCGACCCCGGGTAGGTTCGCTCAGTTCTTTTAAAACGTTTTGAGGAATCGAAAAATACTCGCGATGCATGTCGTGGTCACCCACTCTGTCGGCTGTTACCGGCTTAAATGTTCCGGCACCAACATGCAGCGTTATGTATGAAATTTTCACACCTTTAGCTTTGAGCTTTTCAAATACTTCGGGAGTAAAGTGTAAACCGGCCGTTGGAGCCGCTACAGAGCCCTTATGTTCACTATAAACGGTTTGATACCGAATTATATCCTCAGCTTCCGTTGATCGATTAAAATAAGGCGGAAGCGGTAATTCGCCACAGAGGTCCAATACCTCCGAAAAAGTTTTTTCCTCGGGAGTCCAAGAAAATTTAATATGAAAAAACTCCCCTCCTCTTCCGAGCATCTCAGCTTTTAACTCGAATCCTTCTCCTTGAATGTAAATAAAACCTTGTTTCCATTTTGCTGCACCTCCAACAAGGCATTCGTATTCGATGCTTCCACTTTGCGACATGGCTAATTGAAAATCTCCATGACCGGAAATTGGCTCCAGACAAAATATTTCGATGAGTCCTCCCGTAGGTTTTCTGAAGTACAAACGAGCGGGAATAACCTTGGTATTGTTTAGTACAAGATGATCGCCCGGTTCGAGTAATCCCGGTAAATCGGTAAAAATTCTATTTGAAATTTCGCCGGATTTATAGACCAATAATTTCGACGCATCTCTTTCCGCTAAAGGAAATGCGGCAATTCGATCTTCGGGGAGATGGTAGTCGTATTGGTTGATTTGCAGATCGCGTAGATTCATGGTGCAAAGAAAAAGGGGAACTACCCAAAGTCTTTCAAAGTTTTAAAATACCCGGAGAATCCCAAATGTAAAGTCGCTATGTATGGTACCTAGCTTTTCAAAAATTTTTTTTCCTGCAAATACCTAAGACTGGAATAGCTAATAATTTAGACTTCAGGACAATTGTTCCCACCTTTTTTCCTCGTCTGTCGATATTAAAGTTACATTAGCCTTCTATATCCAACTAAATAACAGCTAATTGTACTGTCCCATCAACTTATCTTGGGTAACGGTAAGCAACAGGCGAACTCAAATACATCAAATTATGAGAAATTTGATTCTTCTACTCTTGTTTTGTTTGATGAATAAGTGGGCAACTAGCCAATATACATATCTCGATAGTTTGTATTCTGTGAATAATGGTTTTATTGCCTCGAATGGGATGTTTAAACTTGATACAACCTATTTGATTTGTGGGTTATCATCTGCCGACACACTATATGGTAATTACTCATACCAAATCAATAATAATGGTGACATTCTATTTTCAACATTTAATGATAGTGAAGGGATTGCTTTTAACTGGGATTGTTCATATTCATTGCTTTTTGATAGCGGCTTTGTCTATGCCTCAGGAACCAAATTCTACCAAGGAATACCTGGATGGTCTAAAGTGAGACTTTTCAATTCAGCCGGTGAACAACTTTGGAATAGAAATTTTTTCTATGAAAACGACCAAGACACAAGTTATTCAAATTTTCATGCAGTTGCTCAACTTCCAGATAGCAGCATATTAGTGCTAGGAGCATTGGGACTTGATGGCTCAGGGGTCGGCGGGGGGAGTGAATATTGGAATCTCTCATGCGTGTGTCTCGATCTTGACGGAAATACCATTTGGATCAAACTTCATGATTTAGGCATCAATGGTTTCAGTCCAAGCGGACTCTACTACCAAGAATCAGAATATGTCTTGGTCTGCGGGGGACTGGCATCATACACAGATGAATTCGGTCTCAATATGCAGCATTCCATTAAAAAGTTAAACTATGCATGCGATACAATTCTTCAAGAATATACTTGGGGGGGGTGGTGTTCGGAAGATAGTCCGGTGATGATAAAAATGTCGAATGGTAACTACATGGTAGCCTATGAGGAGTGTTATGACAATCTCTTTGGATATCCAAATTATCCGGATTACTCCGACCGAAAATTCAAAATCCATCTGATGGAATTTAATCCTATTTCCATGACCCCCATGTGGGAGGGGGAATACTTTTCCAACGCCATAAATGATGAAACTTGGTTTAGTGACCTTAAAGTAACGGACATTGCTTCCACTAATGATGGCGGATATCTCATTTCATTTACTCAATTTGCCAATGATGGAAATTATCCCGGTTCGAGTAGTTCAATACTTAAAGTAAACGAAGACCGAGAACAAGAATGGTTTAAAACGTTTTCTTATTCCTTAGACGGTGCGGATATAAGTCGATTATACAGCGTAGAAGAGGCTTTCGACGGAGGAGTTATTTCTACCGGTTTTGTAAAACTTGATCTCTATCCCTCCCGCCAATGGGTACTCAAACTCGATGCCTGCGGTGATGTGGAATACAACGGGTGTGATTTTGTTTCGGCGTTGGAAATACCCCAAAAAGAGGAATACCCCATATTGATTTATCCCAATCCGGCTAGAGAAATATGCCATGTAGTTTTCTCGGATCTGATTCAATATTTTGTGCTTCGAGACTTGCTCGGTAATGAGGTGCTTTCAAAAAATGTAATACTTCAAAAAGAAATAGATATAGATGTTTCGGCACTTAGTCCCGGGATTTATCTTATCGAATGTGGGGACGGAAAAGGCGGGGTCTGGACGGAGAAGGTGGTGGTGGAGTAAGTAAAATTTTCGTCTGTTTGCAAATACCACCTCATGTAATAGCTCCTTGCCGATTTCAACTATAAAAAATAGTCCAAAAAAAAATCGTCCCGAAACGTTTTCCGGGACGACTCTAAACCTTAACTAAAACTAACTATACTATCTGATGTGTCTTTGACGGACACTTCACTGTGTGTTACTTACTTTTTATGTGTAAGAACTTCGTCTTACCGCTTAATATTTTTAACGTATTTCGATAACCAAATATTTTACCAAAGGTTGCTTTCGACAGATGTCTTAACAGCCTTTAACATGTCTACTTTTTATCTGTAATCACTATCCAACCATTCTGACCTTTGCTGTGGGTAAATCTACCTGCACGACAGATATCTGTTAATGCCTTATCTAATCCTGCCTCTTTCGAAAAGAACACGTCAATTACTTTTTCACCGTCCGTTTGAAGATCTATGTTCACGTTAAATTGACGTTCAACTTCGAGTACAATATTTTTGATCGACTCGCCTTCGTATTCAAATAAATCGGCTTTCCAATCTGTCTTTGATAATTCAAATTTCTCTGTAAGCAATTTTCCTTGTTCGAAGTTAATTTCTTCACCCGGATTCAAAACAACCGATTGGTTTTGACTTGTAACAGCCACTTTTCCGGTAAAACATTTCACATCAAACTTTTCAGTTCTGGCGAAAACATCGAAACTCGTTCCCAATACTTCCACTGAACCGTGAGAAGTATTTACACTGAATTTACCCCCTTTTACCACTTCGAAATATGCTTCTCCGGTAAGATTTAATGTTCTTTCTTCCGACCAATCATCGTTGTATGAAATCTCGGAAGAAGCATTCAGAATCACTTTGGATCCATCGGGCAACGAAACTTCTTTGGTAAAACCTGCAGCTGCAGCAACCAAAACATCGTTTCCGCCTTTTGTCATAAAAAATACAGCACCTGCTACAATAACAACAGAAGCTGCAATGGAGGCGACTCTCAACCAGTTGATTCCAATAACGCGGGTTTCTCTGGCTGTGATACCTGCTGCGATTTTCCTTTCAACTTCTGCAAGAGCTTGGTCTTCAGTTTTGCTGAAAGGAACCTCGTAACGTTCAAAAATTTCCTTGTACCTATTCACTTTATCTTTCTTTTATATCCTCTTCTGCTACCCTTACAAGGTGTTTTCTAGTCACCCTACTCCTTTAGCAGAAAAAAATGTGTTAAAATTATTTTATGATAACCCTTAACTAAAATGTCAACTGCAAATTCACTCCCGGCAGTATGCCCAACATACGAACCCTTCGTTCAACAAAAATCACTTCATTGCCCGAATCGGAGACTGAATAATATTGTATATCCCTGATATTCTGTCTGTTATATATATTGTAAATGTTCCCGGAGAGTTTTCCTTTGGTTTTTCCCAGCGTAAATAACCAAGAGGCCGAAATGTCTGCACGGTGATACACGGGAAGTCTGGCCGAATTGATTTCCCCATAAAGCGGCATGGTTCGGCTCGAACCATCGACCAATTGGATTTCGTAACTACCTAAAAGAGGAGTGTATGGTCTGCCTGAACCAAAAACGAAGTACACACTCCATTCCCATTTGAGCTTCCTCATTTCAAAATACGCTTTTACCTCATGGCGTTGGTCATTGCTTTTGTACATCGTCTCCTGAAATTCAGCGAAATGATTAAGCGCCTCTTGAAGGGTATAACTCAACGAAAGATGACTGCCCTTAAAATCTTTCTGAACAAGCAACTCCAGTCCTCGACTAAAACCGTTACCCACAATGATGCTATCTTCTCCGCTGTCAACCCCTCCGGACAAGAAATAGTAGCTAGTCAGGTTCTCAAAACTTCTCATCTGTTTTAAATAGAACAACTCACTATCTATGGTCCAGCCTTTATTTTTCCATGTATAACCTCCAACCAGATGATCGCTAAAAACAAATGGAACGCGATCGCCATCCGACATAGCCCATAGATCGGGTGAATTGAGGAGTAAACTCTGAGAACGCAATCGATGGATCGTCTGATAATACCTACCGGTTCCAAATTTCAAATTACCCTTTGTGCCGGTTCGATAGGAAAGACTCAAACGTGGTTCAATCCAGAAGTCGTTTGAATTTTCAGTGCCATTGAGCTCATGTCTGTAATAGGTTGCTCGAAGTCCCGGTGTAATTTTTAATCCTTTGGCAACTTCCCAATGATCGAGTAGATATATAGTAGCCTCATTGGAATGTTGATTCGTTTCCTCGAAACGATCTGAGTTTCCGAGGCTTCCACGAATAGAACTGATGTCGTTGGCTTGTAATCCAAGATGTACATCGTGTTTGCCCAACATCAAAGCGGCATCTGTATGTACACGTGCATCATTCAGAGCATTCTCGAATTCGCCACGAGCTACTTCTTGTATTCCGAAAAGTTGATCTGTAATTGTATCCGTCGAAAAAAGATTGCTCAAATACCGCGAATAACCCACCGTAGTTCGAAGTCTGAAATCGCCGGTAGCCCATCTCCAACGAGCTCCTATGCCATCGCTTCCCCATGAATTATCGTCGTTGTATGCGTAATCATATCGCCCCTGATCCGTTGAAAGGAAATAGACAAAACCCAGTCGATCTCTTCCACGGAATCCACTTATCTGCACACTGTGATCGGGGTGCGGTCGCAAACTCACTTTGGCAACTAAATCGTAAAATCGAAAATCGGGTTCTGTTTCGCGAGAGAATATATCCACTTCGGTTGAAACCTCTTCATCAACAATAGCAATACTGGAATTGTAAGATGTATTAAACAGCTTTCGAAAAAGTGGCGTAAATAATTGGTCGGTATAACTACGTCTGAAAGCCACGAGAATAGATGCTTTCTCAGAATTTGCGATAGGCGATTCAACCAAAATACCCAACGACAACATGCTCAAATCTATCTGCAGTTTAGGGACATATAAATTTCCTTCTTTTCCCGTTATTTCAACCCAACCACCCGAACGTCCACCAAAGGAAGCATCCATCGCCCCTTTATGTACGCGCATATTTTTTATGGCGTTTGCATTAAACGCACTAAAGATTCCATAAAAGTGATCGAGATGATAAATAGTAAATCCATCGAAACTCACTAGACTTTGATCGGCTGAACTTCCCCGAATAACAAGCCCACTGCTGTTTTCGAGCGTGGCAGCAACACCGGGAAGTAATTGAGCAGATCGCATAACATCGGGTTCACCATTGCCACTGATAACTGACAGATCCATTGGATTCATTGCTTGCGTAGAAATGATATCTGTGGTTTCCAGCAGTGGAAGTCTTGAGCCAACGACTACTGCAGAAGGCAAGAGCACCCGATTTTGTTCGAGTTGAATTGATTTTTCTTTATCAATTATTTCAGGATTTAGTTTTATGCGAACCTCAGCATAACCCACATAGTTAATAATGACTGTACTTGTATCGGAAGGCAAATTTCTCAAGACAAATTTGCCTACATCGTCCGTAATGGTGGAAGTTCCGGCCGCACGTATATTGGCAAAAGGAAGAGGTTCGCCTGTACGTTTATCTCGGATCTGACCTCTCCAAGTGAAAAATGTTCTTGTAGGTGCAACAATAGAAGCAACGGGTTCTTCGTAATAAATCACTACGTTTTTACCCACTAATTCGTACACATAATTATTGCCTTCGAGTACCTTGTCGAGTAGATCTGAAAGTTTTTCCTCTTTTACAGAAATGTTGACGTTTAAGGTATCGAATGCTTCCGTATCGAAACTGAAACGAAGATTATAATCCTTTTTTAATTGACGGAATAAATCGGTGGCTGAAACGTCTTTGAATTCACCGGTAATCAGCACTTCCAATTGGGCATGAAGAATTGCCGACCACGACAAAGCGGTAAAAACGAGAAGCAATCGTATCAGCTTCTTTGGATTCATCAGATATCTACGCCAAGTTTTTCCCTAAGTATCTTGAGTACTTTACTTATCCGTTTTTCTATTGCTTTTACAGTGAGACCAAGTCTGTCAGCTATTTCCTGATAGGTGAGATCTTCCAACCTATTCATGAGAAACACCTCTCTCCCACCCTCCGGTAATGACGACAAAACTTTTTGAAGACGTTGATCATATTCGTCCATCTCCATCATTTTTTCCGGACTATCTGTGTCGCGATCTTGCGTAGGCGCCTTTCTGAAATTGTATTGAAGTTGTCGACGTTTTACATTGTTAATCGTGAGATTGTGTGCAATTGTGTAGACATAAGCTTTTACTGTTCGCTTATCGATTCGCGATCTGGTTTCCCATAATTTGAGAAATACATCCTGCGCAATATCCTCCGCCATATCCGCGTCCGAACAACGGAAGTAGATAAAATTGCGGACAGGCTTATAGAGTTCGCGGAATACCTCGCGGTACTCCTGCAAACTCATTTCCTCGTATTGATAGTCAGTGCTCAGATATAAAAGGTGATGGGTCCAAAAAGTGGAACAAAATACTTCAGTAATACATTACAGTTGTAATTAGGCCCCATTTTTGCCTAATTATTTTATGAGGCATAGCACTCAAGTGCTTCATTTACAAACGAAACTAATTAAATCGGCGAGCATCTTTTCTCGCATCAATCGGACATGATGAAAGTAAAATACGTTTTGTTATCCCTTTCCATTCTGCTGACGAATTGGGTTATAAGTCAAAACTTAAACGGGAATTGGTATGGTCTTGTCGATATACAAGGTCAATTATTTCGAGTTCAATATATACTCGAGGAAAATTCCGGCGTTTGGAGTGCCCGTTTTCTAAGCCCGGATCAATCCGCCTCAGAATATCCTTGCGATAAAGTGACAATTACTTCAGACTCCGTGATAATGTCACTGTCTCAGATGCAAATTACTTATCGGGGAAAAAGGAATCAGGGAGACAAAGCGATTGAAGGCAATTTGTTTCAAGGCGAAAGTGCTACTCCGCTTGTCTTGAGCAAGACAGAAGCCATAAAACCGGTCCGCAGTCGAGCGCAGAATCCAAAAGAGCCCTTTCCATATAAAATTGAAGAAGTCGCATTTATAAATAATGAATCAGGGAATCTACTCTCCGGAACACTTACCGTGCCGGAAGGAAAAGGGCCTTTCCCTGCCGTTATCCTTATTTCGGGCAGTGGACCACAGGACAGAGATGAAACAATGTTAGATCACAAACCTTTTTGGGTACTTGCTGATCACTTGAGTCGAAATGGATTTGCCGTATTGCGCTACGACGATCGGGGTGTGGGTGAATCGAAGGGAAATTTTTACACTGCAAACAGTAGAGATTTTGCCGGTGATGCCCTTGCTGCATTGACGTTTTTAGAAACTAAAAATTTCATCGATAAAACAAAAACAGGATTTGCAGGTCACAGCGAAGGAGGTTATATAGCCCCTATGGCAGCAGTTATGTCTTCATCTGTCGACTTCATTATATCTCTTGCCGGTTCAGGGGTTTCGGGTAAGGACATACTTCACAAACAAACGATTGATGTAGAAAAGATGGAAGGCCTTTCTCCGGAACAAGCGGAAAAAGACGCTAAAAAAAATGACGATATTTTTGAAATACTTCGCAATAATCCCGACAGTGCTGCCGCGGCCTCGGCCATTTATGCGTATCTCGAAAACTCACAAGCGGCTTCTTTGGCTACCATCCCAAATTTTGAAGAATACAAGAAATACCACAATTCATTTTTCAATAGCCGCTGGCTTCGTTTTTTTGCCGAACACAATCCGGCAGATGATTGGGCGAAGGTGAAGTGCCCCGTGCTCGCTCTTAATGGGGATAAAGACTTACAAGTTGACTCCGATGTAAACTTAAATGCTATTGCCAATGCGCTTGATGCCGGTGGCAATACAAACTTCAAAACCATTAAATATGTGGGACTCAATCACCTCTTTCAACCAACGGAAACAGGTCGGGTAAGCGAATACGAGAACATAAAAACGACAATTGATCCCGAAGTTTTGGCCGACATCACGAACTGGCTTAAAGGGATCCTCTAAGAAATATGCCGCAACACGAATTGAACCTCTGTTTTTTTCATGTAGGTTTGGCCGAAGAATCAGAATAGAATTATGGGAACGGGAAAAACCCTTGTGATCGGTGCATCCGGTCAAATTGGAATTGAATTGGTGATGAAACTTCGAGAGCAACGAGGTTCAGATAATATAATAGCTAGCGATATACGTGAGGCAAATGCTCCGGAATTGAAAGAGGGTCCTTATGAAATACTCAACACCCTCGATAAAAATCAGATTACCTCGGTTCTTCAAAAACATGGTATCACCGAAGTTTATCAATTGGCGGCCCTTCTGAGTGCTACCGGAGAAAAATTTCCGGAAAAAGCATGGGATCTCAATATGAACGGCCTTTTTCATATCCTCGATGCCGCAAAAGAAGGTATCGTCAAAAAAATCTTTTGGCCAAGTTCTATCGCTGTATTCGGCCCTACCACACCGCGAGAAATGACGCCACAATTCACCGTTATGGAACCAACCTCGGTGTATGGCATATCCAAACAAGCCGGTGAAAGATGGTGCCAGTACTACCATAATCGCTATGGTGTTGATGTAAGAAGCGTTCGCTATCCGGGTTTGATCGGACATAGAAGCGAACCCGGTGGAGGCACAACCGATTATGCCGTAGATATTTTTTATCACGCTCTTAAAACAGGTACCTACACATCCTTTCTTTCCGAGAATACGATGCTACCGATGATGATGATGGATGATGCCATTCGCGCTACCATTGGCATTATGGATGCCCCCACTGAACAAATAAAAATCCGCGGGAGCTACAATTTGGCAGGCATGAGCTTTACCCCTGCTCAATTGGCAAGTAAAATTCAAAAGCATATTCCCGGTTTTACCATTTCGTACGCCCCTGATTTTCGTCAAGCTTTGGCTGATTCTTGGCCCGACAGTATCGACGATAGTTCAGCTCGTAACGACTGGGGCTGGAAAGCGGCATATGATACGGCGAAATTGGTCGACGAAATGATCAGGGAAGTCGGCAGAAAAATTCAAGTAAAGTTGTAACCCTAGAAGGTAGGCAGGCGTAAAAAAGGTCATCTTTAATTGTAAAGTTGACTAATTTATATACGCCATGCTAGCTAATCTAACAAACAAAATCACGGTATTGGTCGTTGTCGTATCCTTGTCTTTTACTGCATTTGCAGGAGACAATAATCGCATCGACAATAACGGCATGCGTCAGGGATATTGGGTAATAAAAGGATCGATGGCAAATGATCCGACTTTTAAACCTGATGCTACTGTCGAAGAAGGAAATTACAAAGACAATCGCAAAGAAGGTGTTTGGCGAAAATTTTGGTCAAATGGCAATCTTCATTCAGAAATTAACTACGAACTCGGTCGTCCGAATGGTGCCTATAAAGTGTACTACAACAATGGAAAGATTGAGGAGTTGGGAAATTGGATAAATAGTAAAAACACCGGTGTGTTCAAACGCTGGTATTCGAATGGCAATCCACAACAGGAATTTGTTTTTAATGACGATGGCAAGCGTGATGGTTGGCAAAAGTACTATCACGAAAATGGTAAAACTGCCGTTGAGCTTCAAATTAAAAATGGAGAGGAATCAGGAGTTTGCAAACGATACAACGAAGACGGCTCACTTCAGGAAGAGAAAACATTTAATGATGGTGTAGTTAACTCGAAAGGCATTGTTACATACAAACCCGCAGCTGCTGAGACGTTTGAAACAGATCCACACAACGAAGAAATCGGGAAATCGAGTGTGAAAGTAGAAGACTCTACAAATGCAGCAATTAAGTTCAAGGCAAATGGACACAATGAATTGTACGACAATCAAGGCAACTTGACTCAAGTTGGATTGTTCAAAGATGGCCGTCTTTGGGAAGGTAAGTGGTACAAATACAACAACAATGGTATAATGATAAGGATCGAAGTATACTCGCTTGGTAAATACATCGGAACCGGTATAATGTCTGACGACGGGAAGTAACGAGATCAAACTAACAACTAGATAAAGACCGTTCGCATAAAGCGAGCGGTCTTTTTTTTTACGAATTTCGCCTTCAAATCATCTCTCGGAGGCATGCCAAATCCTTATCTTCGCGGCATGGAGCAGTCCTTACATTTATACAATTCTCTAAGTAAAGAAAAAGAGAAATTCGTTCCTCAACATGGCAACCACGTGGGTATGTATGTATGCGGACCAACAGTGTACAACTACGTACACTTGGGTAACTGTCGAACCTTTATCACCTTTGATATGGTTTACAGATACTTGACACATCTAGGTTACAAAGTGCGTTACGTTCGAAACATCACAGATGTCGGACATATAACCACAGAGTTCGATGATGGCAATGATCGCATTGGTCAACAAGCGCGACTTGAGCAACTTGAACCCATGGAAATTGTGCAGAAATACACCGTTTATTTCCATGATGTGATGAGTCGCTTCAACAACTTTCCACCGAGTATTGAACCTACGGCAACAGCTCATATCATCGAACAAATCGAAATGGTTAAAAAAATCATTTCTGAAGGATTTGCATACGAAGTAAAGGGAAGCGTTTACTTTGATGTTCGCGCTTTCATGGCAAAACATCCATACGGAGAACTCAGTGGAAGAAACGTAGATGAGTTGTTCGAAAACACACGCGATCTCGATGGTCAGGATGAAAAGAAATTTTTCGCTGACTTTGCTCTTTGGAAAAATGCATCGCCCGAACACATCATGCGCTGGCCTTCTCCATGGGGTGAAGGGTTTCCGGGTTGGCATCTCGAATGCTCTGCTATGAGCACCAAATATCTCGGCGAAACTTTTGACATACACGGTGGTGGAATGGATTTAAAATTCCCTCATCATGAAAGTGAAGTAGCGCAGAATACAGCATGTTGCGGTCATGGTCCCGTTAAGTATTGGTTGCATGCCAATATGCTTACCGTAAATGGACAGAAGATGAGCAAGTCGCTAGGCAATTCATTTTTACCTCATGAATTATTCGAAGGAAATCATCCTTTACTCGATAAGGGATATAGCCCAATGGTCGTTCGTTTTTTCATGATGCAGGCGCATTATCGAAGTACGCTCGATTTTAGCAATGAAGCTTTGCAAGCATCCGAAAAAGGATTTAAAAAACTGATGTCTGCTATTCAATTGTTGCCAAACCTGAAAGGATCTGATAAAAGTGATGCAAACATTCAGGAATGGGTGAACAATTGTTATGAAGCCATGAATGATGACTTCAATACTCCCATCTTAGTCTCTCATTTATTTGAAGCAGTTCGTATTATCAATAGTGTGAAAGAAGGTCACATGACTCTCACCTCTTCGGATATTGAGCTGATGAGTAAAACAATTCACTCTTTTGTGAATGATGTGATGGGCGTAAAAGATGAAACGACTTCGCAAGGCAATGATGGACTTACTGATTCGTTAATGGAATTTATTCTTCAGATGAGGAATACTGCTAAAAGCAATAAAGATTACGCCACTAGCGATTTAATTAGAGACGAAATGCTCAAAAGAAATATTCAGATTAAAGACACCAAAGAAGGTGTTACTTGGAAATATGAAGAAAACTAGAATTATCGCAATCGCCTTACTAGTATTATTTGCCGGCCTCATGATTATCAAAGGTTGTAGTGAAGGTCCCGATGAAAATAAAGATCCAAAGGTGGATACTTTACCTGAGGTTATTGCTCCTACATTTTCGGCTGACAGTGCATATGTGTATGTGAAACGTCAAGTGGATTTTGGCCCGAGAGTTCCGAATACGGAGGGACATAAAATTTGCGGAGATTATTTAGCAAATACGCTTCGATCGTTTGGTGCAACCGTGATTGAGCAAACGGCCAAAGTGAAAGCATGGAACGGAGCCAACCTCGATATGCGAAACATAATCGGACAGTTTAATCCGCAGGCAAAAAGAAGAATTTTGTTGTGTGCACATTGGGATACTCGTCCGTATGCAGATAAAGATTCTTTGGAAAGCAATTATCGAAAACCCATTTTGGGGGCGAATGATGGAGCAAGCGGTGTAGGAGTACTTATAGAAGTAGCTCGTCAATTGCAACTACAACCGATGAATGAAAAAATCGGAATCGACATTGTGTTTTTCGATGCGGAGGATTATGGTAGACCGGAGTTTGAAAAAAATCGTTACGATCCGGAAGTTGATTCTGAGGCTGCTTATGAAGAGGCGCAACAGGATATGATGAGCTGGTGTCTGGGCTCTCAATATTGGTCGCAACGTCCGCACGTCGGAGGTTACAGGGCTCAATACGGCATCCTACTCGACATGGTCGGTGCTCGTCATGCTAAGTTCTACAAAGAAGGTTATTCGATGAAATATGCTCCAAACATCGTGAACAAAGTTTGGGCAGCAGCCTCGAAAGCAGGATATGGCGACGTCTTCGTATCGCAACAAGTCGGTGGAATTTTTGATGATCATTTACCTATCAATGAAATTGCGGGCATACCTACGGTAAACATTGTTCAGTTTGGTCCTTCGACACAGGTGATGGGATTGCAACCGGACGACGAAAAAGAAACGTTTGGATTTTATCATCATACCATGTTCGACAATATGGATGTGATCGATGCAAGCACACTAAATGCCGTAGGTCAAACTATACTGCAGGTTATTTACGGGGAGAAATAAAAAAGACAGTATCTTCATATTCTAAATATATGCAACACTGTTGCACGATATACTTAGCAATCACACCCCCCCATCGACAAGCTCAGGGCCTCTGCTGCGCTCGGGGACCGTTGCATTTATTTAATAGGAGGGAGAGAAAGAGGGCCGCTTCGCGGCCCTCTTTCTCTCCCTCCATCAACTAGATTTTTTCGGTACCCGAGCGCAGCCGAGGGGTGCAGCTCTTTGAACGTAAAGATGAAATTCATTTGAGCTTCAAAAGTTAAATAAATTCCCGATATTAGCACTACTATTCAGTTTAGATGCTAAAACTTCATCATTTCCTTTTTGTAAAATTGATAACGATCTCTTTGTTATCAAATGCCCAATTAGTGGATATAGTAGTAGAAGAATACGGACAGTCAACGGGAGAGTATCCGGCGGGTCATACTACTTATAGAGTATATGCACGTTTAGAAGATCCTGAAGATTTTTTGTCTGCGGTGTATGGAATTGGAGAAGCGCCCTCAGATCCGAATCATACGCTGATTATTTGTGATAATGTTCAAGAACCCGGAAACACTACCTGTTGGAACTCCGCTTTTGGTGGTGTCACCGGACCTGCTGTCAATCCTGCCTTTTGCGCTGTCTTTGCTGAAACGTGCTTTGATTCCTTCATAACCATAGGAAGAGAAAATTCAGCATCACCGGGCAATCCTATTAACGTATTGACATCCCCAACGGGTGGTTTCAATCCAACATTTGCAAGCGCAAACGAAGTGGGAATACCAAACCCCATAAACGACGGAGCTTGGTTTGCATTGGTCGGAGATCCAAATGGCTTTCCCTCCGGTCCTGATAATCGAATTCTAATCATGCAGATAACTTGCCCAACAGGTGCGCTGGAATTTCAAATCAATCTCCAACTTTTTAATGATGGGAATCCCAATGATGAAATGTACTACTGTCACGACCTGGAGGGTCCGGCCGGCCAGATAGGTGGAGTTACTGAGATAATGTCTTGTATATTGGTTTATCCTGTTGATGGTTTTTGCGACTGGGGTTATATTCCGGGATGTATGGATGAAAGTGCGTGTAATTACAATCCTACTGCAATTATCGATGATGGATCCTGTGTATTTCCGGGATGCAATGATCCTCTTGCTATCAATTATAATATAGAAGCAGGTTGTGACGATGGAAGCTGCGAATACATTATTCCCGGCTGTATTTACCCTCTTGCATCCAATTTTGATCCTGAAGCGAACCAAAACGATGGCTCTTGTTTATTTGACGGTTGCACAGATCCTGATGCCAATAATTTTAATCCATTGGCAAATCACAACAATGGGTCGTGCGACTATTACGTGTTTTGTTTAGGCGATTTAAACCAAGATAATATCGTCAATGTGGGAGACATGCTCGTAATGATTGGGACCTTTGGAACCACGTGTCCGGATTAAATTGACAGGAGTTAAACAGTCATAATTTTATGGGTTTAATATCGTTTTCATTTCATTGACACATCAAGTATTCGACTCCGGAATTAGAAATCATATCTAGTAGATTGGTTACATTTCCTTAACATAGCCATAACCTTTTGGGTACTTGCCCTTCACGCTGGCTTGGGTTTTCATAATAATGCGGTAATTCTGAACTCGCTGGAGGCCAATAACTTCGCGGTCCTGAACAAGTTCCTATGAAAACGCCTTTCCTTATTCTTACCGCACTCTTCCTGTCCTTCAATTCATTTTGTCAAGGTATTGTACGCGGTAAAGTGACCGATCAAAATGGCGAAGGGGCTTTTAATGCTGTTCTATTTCTCAAAAACAAACCAGCCGTTGGAACAACTGCCGATTTTGACGGAAATTTTTCGTTGGATGTGCCTGATAATGGTCCACAAACTATCACTGTCAACTATTTTGGGTACGAACCAATAGATACTACGGTATTAATCAGCAAGGGTGATGTTACAATCCTTCAGTTGGTAATGGTTCCAAAAGGTATTATACTAACGGGTGTAGAAGTATTCGGGAAAGCCAACAAAGGGACTACCTACTACATGGACGACGTAAAATCCAAAGGAGCCACATCAATGGATTATGTTTCAAGCGCGACATTGCAACAAACCGGCGATTCTAAAGTATCAGAAGGGTTGAAACGGGTAACCGGCGTATCTACCGTCGGCAGTTTCGTGTCGGTGCGCGGATTGGCAGATCGCTATATAAAAACCACATTAAACGGTAGCAGAATTCCTACGCTCGATCCTCTCACTAATAACATCAAACTTGATATTTTTCCGACCGGTCTTATAGACAACCTCATTATTACAAAAACCATGAGCCCCGATCTGCCGGGTGATTGGTCGGGTGCATTTATCTCAGTTGAAACGAAAGATTATCCGGACAAGCTAACGATAGAACTTAGCACTTCGTTTGGATATAATCCTCAGACGACCTTCCAGGATGTTATCTCATCGGAAAAAAGTAAAACAGATTGGCTCGGATTTGACAATGGTTTCAGAGATGTGCCGGAAGGAGTTCCAACTGTTCAAAGTGACTACCCGGTGCCTATCCTAAATACTACATACTGGCAAGAGTTTCAATCATTGGGTTTGGGTGCCTATTTGAACTCATACGGAATTAATGAAAACACGCCGATTACTGAAGGAAGTGCTTACTATCAATTGGCGATGATAGAACTAGGACTGATGGGGCCTGCTGAATTCAATAATGCCGGTGCCATTTCTGATGCCGGCAAAGAATATGAAAGTATTTACGGGGGAACCTTTTTCGAAACATTCAACTCCGACATTTCACAGCACGGACAGAAATTCAATAATACGTGGTTTACCAAACGTACAAAAGCACCCCTCAATAACAGCACAAGTCTGAGCATTGGAAATCAAACTAAAATTTTCAAAAAGACATTCGGATATTTAGTTGGTTTCAGATATTTCAACAATACAGATTATGATCCCAACTCCCTCAACCAACGAACAAGTGCAAGTCCGGGATTTCAGCCGGAGGAAGGAAGCGAAGATCCAAATGCCGATGAATTGGATCTAGAGCAGAAAGTAAGCAATGAAACGAATGGTTGGTCGGCTCTTGCAAATTTGGCATTAAAACTAAACAACCGAAACAATATTAGTTTCCTTGTAATGCCCAACTTTATAGGTGTAAATACCGCTAGAACCTATGTGGGAACGGACAACGTAACTAGCGGGGGAGAACTTATTTTTGGTGAAGATCAACAATATGAAGAACGTCAACAAGTAATCTATCAACTGAAAACTGAACATATTCTATCAGACTCTTCTACAAAAATTGATTTTAATACTTCTTATACCGACGGGGTTAGAAACATTCTTGACTTTAAAGATTTGCGATACAATTATCTCGCCATCAGCGAAGAATATCAAATGTCGAGCAGCGCTCCCGCTCGTCGTTACCGATATATGAACGAAACCTTATTGGATTCGAGAATTTCGGTTGAAATGAAGTTAGGAAAAAAGGCAATCAATCCAACTAAACTGGGATACGGTATTTCTTATCAGCACAACGAGCGCACAAATCAACAGATACAATATACAGTGTTGGGTATTGCTAATGATCCTGTTGCTGAAGATATCATTTTGAACAATCAGCAACAGTTGATGGCCCCGTCCAGATTTTCCATTGCAGGTCTATCGGGTTTTGATCTTTATTACGTCAACGGTTCGAGTGAACTCGACTCCGACATTGGCATTTCTAAAGTTTATAGTGCATACCTCAAACTCGATCACCATTTCACTGAAAGACTTCGTTTTTCAGGTGGTGTTCGCGTTGAAAAAACAGATATGGAAGTGGACATTCAAGAGTACCGCGAATTGGGATTGGCATATGACTCCGACGAACGTCAAAACATTGGTGGCGTTAAGGCCAATCCGGGATTAGTAGATACCTTGAACTTTTTACCGAGCGCCAATTTCATCTACAAAATTTGGAATGATAAGACAAAGGTCTTAAAAAACTTACGTCTCAATTACTTCCGATCTCTAGCCAGACCGGGCTTTCGTGAGTTATCGGCCGTTTCATTGGAAGACTTCGAGTTGCGCTCACGAATTCAAGGAAATCCTAATCTCGAAATGACTAATGTGAACAACTTCGATTTTCGATATGAAACATATTTTAAAGAAACCGGAAATGCCTTTTTTGTGAGTGTTTTCTACAAACAGTTTACAAACCACATCGAATTGGTAAAAGTTCCCGGAGGAAATGATTTCACATGGCAGAACGTGGAAAATTCAAATGCCGTTGGTTTAGAAATAGAGGCTCGCAAAAAACTTACTCGTCGTTTTGATGTTGGAGCAAATGTTTCGTTCATCGATTCAAAAACGATGATTACTGAACCGATCACCGAGACCCGAGCTATGTTTGGTCAAGCTCCATACATTATAAACGCCTTGGTTACATACACGGGTGATAGCGCTCGATTCACTACATCGCTTTCATACAACGTTCAAGGACCAAAGCTTGCCGCAGTAGTAAACGTCGAAGAAGATATTCCGGACATCTACGAGTTGCCACGTCACATGATCGATTACACACTTTCCTATAAAATTTCGAAACACTTCAAAGTAGGGTTCCAAGTAAAGAACATCTTGAATGCCCCAATACGTAGATCTTACAAATTCGATGAAGGCTTTTTGTTGGACTTCGACCGATATACGTACGGAACGAACTATCAGATCAGCTTTACATATAAAATCTAACGTGCTTTTTCTATAATAGACAGGAACATCATCATGAAATCAACTTTCTTTTTATTCATTCTTTTTGCATTGAACTCATCACTCATTCATGCACAGAGCGATATTGAAGGTGTCGTTGTAGAGAAGTACTACATCTCCGATTTAAACGATTCAGAAGACAGTGACGGTGGTGATACTCCGTTAAAAGTAGGTTCTGTTACGTATAGAATATTTTTAGATTTGGTACCCGGGGCAAAACTTCGCTCG
This sequence comes from Flavobacteriales bacterium, assembly GCA_044375415.1. Taxonomy (GTDB): domain Bacteria; phylum Bacteroidota; class Bacteroidia; order Flavobacteriales_D; family Sanyastnellaceae; genus JAWXBG01. The sequence goes on along the minus strand of JBILMS010000014.1, from coordinate 13,043 downwards.
TTTTATAGCACGCCTGAACACCCTTTATATATTACAAGTACAGACACTATTTGGAACAATAACGATCGCGGAAAAACATTCGGTTTCGAAATAGACGACAATCGCCTCGACGAAAACACAGTTGCTCTGGATTCTTGGTTCACTTTTGGTCTTGCTTCCGATGTACATATTGGAGTGCTTAAAACGGCAGATCCCGATACCTCAATTGTTGGTGGCATCAACAACGATGGTGGCAGCAATGGTATAACAGCAGGTCTGCTTATCAATGCAGATGAAACAGCTGGTATCCCGATCACCGAAAAAGATGGTTTAGTTGCCATGATTGATACTATTGTTCCCGAAGTATTTATTACCGGGCTACATCCTGAAACGATATTTGACGACGCAGCCGTTGATACTTCTTTCTACACAACAAACACTACCATATTGTATGGTGAAGGAATTGGTGGTATTGATGTGGAGAATAGAATTTTAATTGCTCAGGTAACCACTCTTGGCGAACTCACCTTCGAATTGAACATTGAAGTGATCAACGCCTTGGGAGAAATAGTGAAATATGTTGCAAACGACAATATTTTGCTCGAAGGTGAATTTGCGAGCCCTTTCCTCAAATATCCTCCGGAATGTGGATGCACGGATCCGGAATTTTTGGAGTATGATGCATTGGCTGCTTGCGACGATGGAAGTTGTCAGACCTTGGTTGTAATCGGTTGCAATGATCCGGCCGCTTGTAACTACGATCCGGCTGTTAATCTTAATGTACCTGAGCTCTGCTGCATTTTACCGGATAATTGCGAAGGTCTGGATCCTGAATTAATTTGTGAGAACCTTGGTGTTGAAGATGTTAATTCAGAATCAGTTTTTCAGATTTATCCTAATCCATTTAATGATGTCCTGAATTTATATCGTGAAGGAAATTCAAACGAGATTATTCAAGTATCGATATACAATGCACTTGGAGAATGTTGTTTAAAGGAGAACTTCAGCGGCTCTTCCATGAATATGGACCTCTCCGCTTTACAGGGCAATATATTCTTTATTAGTATTTCGGGTGGAAATGTTCAGTACACCAAGACATTGCTTAAAATGTAAGCCCGTCCCCGAGCGCAGCCGAGGGGCCCTAACCAAAACTCTAATAGTCAACACTTTAGAATTCCTAAATTCACCTCGAAACACAAGGGTTACACGTTGCTAACATTATGGTAATCCTGATAGCGATTTAGCTTATTCTGTGAATTCTAGCTTTGTCGGCTATAGTGGGTATTGAAATGCCCACAACTAAAGAACCGACAAAAGCATATCATTCATGAAGCATTTCATCGCATTACTGTTTATTGCACTTTCTTCCTTTTCCGCCAATTCTCAAGGGCTGGAAAATATTATTCTGGAATACTACTACGTGTCAGACGCCAATGATGCAACAGATACTGACGGTGGTTTCTTAACAGAAGGTTCCATAACTTATCGGATCTATGTCGATATGGCACCCGGATATGAACTACAAGCAGTATACGGCAACGATGATCATGAGTTGCGAATCGAAACTTCAACTTATTTTTTCAATAACGTTGACCGCGGAGAAACCATAGGAAGTCTTATTCCTCACAATAGAATAGATGAAAACACCGTGGCTCTCGATTCATGGATAGCAATGAATGGTGCCACTACACTTCGTGTTGGTGCTCAGAAAAACGCCGATGGCAATGGTTCGCTTGTTGGTGGTGTAAATAACGACGGGGGAAGTGAAGGAATTGCAGGTGGTTTGTTGGTAAACAATGATCCTTTCGCGGGTATACCACTTACGACAGCCGATGGTCTCTTACTTGGTACTGTGCCCACCATCACAGTCATTGGACTTGACGTGTCTATGCTCGACAATGTAAATGCGGGTCCTGTATTTACGGCAAGCGGCGGTGCGTGGTCCGTGCTCGAAGGGGTGCAAGGTCCAACTGCCGATAACATTGTATTGATAGCACAAATCACTACTGATGGAGATTTGTCTTATTCTCTCAATATTCAACTAGGTACTCCCGGTGGCGGTACTGAGCAATATGTAGCTTCTAATCCTATTGGAAACGAACAGTTTTTTGAAGGGCTCTCTTTTCCAATTATCGAAACAGGAGAAGGGTGTACCAGTTCAACAGCTTGTAACTATGATCCAACTGCCACTGTAAATGATGGCTCATGCATCGAACCGGTTGCAAACTGTCAGATTTGTAATTCAAATAATGATGGTCTTGTAATTGCTGATACCGATGGTGATGGCATATGCAACGCACTCGAAATTTCAGGTTGTACTGATTCAAATGCATGTAACTACAATGCACTTGCAACAGATGATAACGGAAGTTGTATAATTCCGGTAGTCAACTGTTCGGCTTGTAATGGAACAAACGATGGTTTAGTGATAATTGATACCGACAACGATGGAACATGCGACGCCGAAGAAAACCCGGGTTGTAATAATCCGCTGGCATGTAATTACAATCCGTTGGCTACAGGTGATGATGGTTCATGTATCGTTCCTGTTCCAAATTGCACAGCTTGTAATTTGAACAATGATGGTCTTGTTTTAATTGATGACGATAATGATGGAGTGTGTAACTTAGAAGAAGTTGGCGGTTGCACTAACGAACTCGCATGTAATTATGACCCCGCTGCTACTGAAGAAGACGACTCATGTGTTCTTCCTGTAGAAAACTGTTTAGCTTGTAATGAAAACAATAACGGTCTTGTTCTAGTTGATGCAGATGGCGATGGCATTTGTAATGCGCAAGAAGTTTCAGGATGTACAAGTGCAACAGCTTGCAACTACAATAGCGAGGCCACTGACAATGATGGTTCGTGTTTGGAGCCAATTGAAAACTGTTATGCCTGCAATGAAAATAATGATGCTCTTGTAATTATAGACAGCGACGATGATGGGATTTGTGATGCACAGGAAAACTTAGGTTGTACAAGTGAAACAGCATGTAACTATGATCCTAATGCATCTAACGACGATGGATCATGTATTGAACCTATTGAAGATTGTTTCGAGTGCAATAGCAATAACGACGGATTGGTAATTGTTGATGCCGACAATGACGGTGTTTGCGATGGCGAAGAGATAGCGGGTTGCACAGATCCTCTTGCCGACAATTACAATCCTGAGGCTACTGACGAAGATGGATCTTGTACTTACTCTACAGGTGGTGGATGCAATCCGGAAATGGGATTAGAAGACGTACTTGTTGAAGTTTATTACGTTAGTGATACAAATGATTCAAACGATGAAGACGGTGGATCTGAACTAGCTCAAGGGTCTGTAACTTATCGCATTTATGCTGATCTAGCTCCCGGATATGAAGTTCAGGCTGTATTTGGAAACGCCGATCACGAACTTCGCATTGAAACTACCACTTACTTCTACAACAACGCTGATAGAGGTGAAGAAACCGGTAATGCCATAGACAATACACGTCTCGACGAAAACACGGTAGCCTTAGATTCTTGGTTGACTGTGGGTCCTGCATCGGATATTCATTGGGGTGTTCAAAAACCTGAAGACACCGATGGATCAGTTGTCGGTGGCGAAAATAATGATGGAGGTAGTGAAGGAATTGCCGGAGGATTATTGGTGAATGAAAGTCCTCTAGCTGGCACCCCTCTCTTCGAATCAGATGGACTTTTGGAAGGAACGATTCCTTCTGTCACTGTTGTAGGTATGGATTTAAGTCCTTTTGGAAATGAAAACGGAGGACCTCTATTCACATCTAATGGAGGTGCATGGTCGGTACTTGAAGGCGTTCAAGGACCAACGGAAAGCAACAAAGTGCTTTTGGCTCAAATCACAACAGATGGAACGCTGTGCTTCGATTTAAATATTCAGTTGGGCGATCCCGAGGGAGGCACTGTTCAGTTTGTAGCTTCAAATGCAATTGAAGATCAAATTCAATGCGATGCTTTGAGCTTTTGCTCTGCCTTTGGATGTACGGATCCGATTGCCTGCAACTTCGATCCGAATGCAACTTTCGACAATGGATCATGTTTGATTCCTGAAGAAAATTGCTACGAGTGTAACGAAGACAATACAGCCTTGGTTATTATCGACACGGATGGTGACGGGATTTGTGATGCTTATGATTTCATCGGTGATACAAAAACTCTTCAGAACATTGAGGTATATCCAAACCCATGTTCAGACTTCTCAAATATTGTCATCGAAACGAAAGAATCGGATATATTCCATCTGGTGGTAACAAATGTTCTGGGCGAAATCGTATATCAAGAGAACCTGGGAATCATCTCCGGTCAGAAAAGAATTGAACTTAATACTTCTGATTTTGCAGATGGAATCTATGAAATTAGAATCAACTCATCGAAAGGGCCGGTCACAAAGACTCTTTTGAAAACAAGATAACTAAAAACTAACCGAAAAGAAAAAGGCCTCCTCCGGGAGGCCTTTTTCTTTTGCGCTTACGGCCTATTTCGGATTCGTTAAATCAATGTTTCCATTGTTAACACAGTATTGGCAAAATGTTTTCTAAACATCGCGTTTCTGTGCACCGTCGACCACAAAATAGGACCTTTTATTAAGGCAAGTATTGCATTGGCTTAATACCCTTATAACCGGTTTAGAGGAACCTTTGCATCGCACATCAGAAAGGTGTGTACAAACAAAATTAATTAACCATAATTCCTATCAAAATGAAAGTATCTAGCCTTAAGCTAATGATGGCTGCAGCGATTACTGCCTTTGGTGCATCTCAGGCATCAGCTCAGCTTGAACTTGGTCAAGACTGTGGATGTCCTCCTTTGGCAAGCCGCACTTCTGTGAACTTGTCTACCCTTATCGATGTGAACGGCAACTTGCCAGTAGGTTCAACAACTCTTACTTGCAACAACACGTATTTCCTAGACGAAAAAGTATGGGTTCAGGACGGAGCAGATCTATTTATTCAGCCGGGCACTGTAATTCGCGGTGTCTTTGGTTTAGGTGTTGACGCTAATGCATTGATCGTTTCTCGTGGTGGCCAGATTTGGGCTAACGGTACCGATTGTTGCCCAATTATTTTTACTGACTCTAACGATCCTCTCGACGGTACGTACTCTATAGACGTTCGTGGTCAGTGGGGTGGTCTTATCATCCTTGGTCGCGCTACTAACAACCTCCTACTAGCTAACGGTGGTTTAGCTGTTGCAAATGGTGTTGGAACTATCGAAGGTTTGGTGGCCGGAGATTCTCGCAACCACTACGGTGGAACAGATGACAACGATAACTCAGGAAGTTTGAAATACGTTTCTTTGCGTCACGGTGGTACTAACATCGGTGCCAACAACGAAATCAATGGTTTGACCCTTGGTTCTGTTGGTCGTGGTACTACACTTGAGCACATCGAAGTTATCTCTAACGATGATGATGGTATCGAGTTTTTCGGTGGTACTGTAGATCTAAAGTGGGCTGTAGTTATGTTCTGTAACGACGACTATTTCGACTGGGATCATGGATACCGCGGTCGTGGTCAGTTCTGGTATGGTGTTCAACTTCCGGGTGCTTCACCACAAGGTGACGAAGGATTTGAGTCTGATGGTGACGATTCTAACTCTGGTAACTTGCCTTTTGCAAACCCAACTGTTTACAACGTAACGTTAATCGGTCGCGGTGCTAACCGCGCTGTTGAAGCTCGTGAAGGAACACGTGGTCGTATTTCAAACTCGATTTTCGCAAACTTCGCTGCCGGTATTGAAGCTACTAACGAAGCTGCTCGTCCGGTTGATACATACGACGAATTTCTTGCAGGTAACTTCGTTTGCACAAATAACGCATTCGCCGGTATCGCTACACTTTTCACTGTAAACGCAGTTGCTGCCGGTGCAGGTGATCTAGCTACTTTCGCTGCTGCCGGTAATGCTGCTGCTCCTGGCATCATTGATTGGGCTTTTACTATCAACCCAGCTACTAACGCCGTTACAGGTGCTTTGAACCCGGTTCCTGCTGCAGGTACTGCTTCTAGCCCGGAGTCAGCTCCAATCGATGATTTCTTCGAAGGTGCTGCTTACAAAGGTGCATTCAAGCCAGGTGAGCAACCATGGACTGCAGGTTGGACATTGTCTAACTTGATCCCAATGGACAACTCTTTGAACGTGTGTCCTGAAGATATCAATGGTGATGGTGCTGTAGATGTGAACGACTTCCTTCAGTTGATTGGAGTGTTCAACACTACTTGCGGTCTCTAATAAATTAAAACGAGATGCCAGTGGCGTTGAAGACTCGCTCTTCAAAGCTACTGGCTATTTCAATTAAACATGTATATGAAAACTACCATCAATATCAAAAAGACATGTGCTGCACTCCTATGCTCACTACTGAGCATGGCAGGATTCAGCCAGGGTCTTGAGAATATTATTGTAGAAACTTACTATGTATCTGATGCAAACGATGCTACAGATACAGATGGTGGTTCGCTGGTTGCAGGTTCTGTTACTTACCGTATTTATGTGGACATGGCTGCCGGCTATGAACTACAAGCAGTATACGGAAATAATAATCACGAACTGAGCATAGCAACTACCACTCAATTCTTCAACAACGTTGACAGAGGAGAAATACTTGGAAGACTCATTCCTGATGGACGCATAGATGAGAATACTGTTGCTCTCGACTCATGGGTAACCATGGGTGGAGCTACTACATTGAGACTTGGCGTTCCAAAAACCAGCGATCCAAACGGGTCATTGGTTGGTGGTGCTAATAACGATGGAGGTAGCGCGGGTATTGCAGGTGGACTTCTTGTAAACAACAACCCTCTTGCAGGTATTCCACTCACTACATCCGACGGATTAATCGCAGGTGTTGGTCCAACTATCACTGTGGTAGGTCTCGACCTTTCTATGTTCGACAGCGCAAATAGTGCCACCGACTTTTCTTCGAATGGTGGTGCATGGTCTGTATTAGAAGGTGTACAAGGAAATGCTCCGGACAACATCATTTTGATCGGTCAATTCACAACCAATGGAGAACTTTCTTTTGAACTTAACCTTCAATTGGGTGCTCCGGGTGGTGGAACCGAACAGTATGTTGCAAGCAATGCGGTAGGTGCAGAACAGGTATTTGCCGGACTAACCTTCCCAGGTGCTCCCGGTTGTACAGATCCAAGTGCATGCAACTACGATGCGGCAGCTACAACTGACGATGGTTCATGTACTTTTCCAGGTTGTACAAACCCAATTGCATGTAACTACAATGCAACAGCAGGTTGCGACAACGGTTCTTGTACGCTTCCAGGTTGTACAAATCCAACTGCTTGCAACTACAGTGCTTCGGCAGGTTGCGACAATGGTTCATGTACTTTCCCCGGATGTACAAATCCAAGTGCTTGTAACTATAGTGAAACAGCAGGCTGCGATAATGGATCTTGTATTGTTCCAGTTCCAAACTGCTCAGCGTGTAACGGAACAAACACAGGTCTTGTGATAGTAGACGCAGATGGTGATGGTATTTGTAACGCTAATGAAATAGCAGGTTGCACAAACATCACCGCTTCAAACTACAATCCACTTGCAACGGATGACAACGGTACTTGTACCTATCCAGCCGTTACAGCTTGTGATGGAAACATCGGAGGTTTGGAAGATGTAATTATTGAAACGTATTATGTTTCTGATGCTAATGATGCTACCGATACAGATGGTGGATCATTGGTTGCAGGTTCCACTACATACAGAATCTACATGGACCTGGCTCCGGGATACGAACTTCAAGCGGTTTATGGAAACAACAACCATGAACTTAGAATTGAAACATCTACTCTATTCTTCAACAACGTAGATCGCGGTGAGCAAACCGGTAACCTTATTCCACAAAACAGAATTGATGAAAACACAGTTGCTCTCGATTCTTGGGTTGGGATGAATGGTGCAACCACTGCTCGTGTTGGTGTTTTGAAATCTGAAGATGCAGATGGTTCACTTGTTGGTGGTATCAACAATGATGGAGGTAGCGCAAGCATTGCGGGCGGACTTCTTGTAAATGCTGATCCGGGTGCCGGAATTCCTCTTACCACTGCCGATGGTTTAATCGCCGGTACAGTTCCTTCTGTTACCAACGTTGGTCTTAACCTTGGAGTATTTGACAATGCAAACGCAGGTCCGGTGTTCTCATCGAACGGTGGCGCATGGTCAGTACTTGCCGGAGTTCAAGGCCCAACTGCAAGCAATCGTGTATTAGTAGCACAAATAACTACTGATGGTGCCTTGTCTTTTGATCTCAATGTGCAACTTGGAACACCAACAGGTGGAACTGAGAAGTATGTGGCAAGCAACGTGCAAGCGGGTGAAAGGCAGTGTGATGCTTTACACTACGAACAAGTTGTGATCATAGCAGGTTGCACAGATTGCAAAGCTCCTAACTACAACGCCCTTGCGAATTTCGATGATGGTTCATGTATCACATCATGCACAGGTGATTTTAGTTTTGATGGAGTGGTTGGTGCTACTGATCTTCTGATCTTCCTCGGAACATTTGGTTCCGGTGGACCATGTATAACAACCGATCTCAATTCCGACAACATTGTTGGACTTGCCGATCTTCTCATATTCCTTGGTGCATACGGCACCAACTGTCCTTAACCAAAAACAAATACAAGCAATGTCAGGCATACTCATTTGAGTATGCCCTGGCTCTTGCTTGTCTTATCTAAAAGAAAAAACCAATAAACACCCAAATGAAAAAGTTACTTTCCTTCTTCGTTGGATTTGTCTGTATACTCAGTTCAAATGCCCAACTTGTAGATGTGATCGTTGAGAGTTTTGGTACGTCCGGTGGAACTTATCCTGCCGGTCATACTACTTACCGTGTTTACGCACGTCTCAATGATGCATCAGACTTCCTGTCGGCAGTCTATGGGATCGGTGCCGCACCGGCAGATCCGGACCACAACCTTCAAATTCTAAACAACTTGGCTGAGCCGGGAAGCACTACTTCTTGGAATTCACCTTTTGGTGGTGTGACAGGTCCGGACATCAACCCTGCTTTCTGCGGAATTTTCCCGGAAACATGTTTTGATTCCTTCATAACAATCGGACGTGCAAATTCGACTGCCCCTGGTAACGCTATCAACGTTCTTACCACTCCGGCCGGTTTGTTTAACCCAACATTTTCGAATGCAGCTACCGTAGGTGCTCCATGCGATATCAATGATGGTGCGTGGTTCGCTTTGAATGGTGATGTAAACGGTTTTCCCACAGGTGTAGATAACCGCGTATTAATTATGCAAGTTACTTGCCCAACGGGCGAGTTGGAATATCAAATCAACCTTCAGTTATTTGATAACGGTAATGGTGCTACGCCATTTTATTACGCTCACAACCTTCAAAGTCCTATGGGACAAATTGGTGGTAACTTAGAGATAGACGGTACCTGTCAAGGTCTTGTGTATCCTGAACTACCGGCTTGTTCAAGCGTACCGGGTTGTATCGATGTTACTGCTTGCAACTACAATCCTTCTGCTACAACTGATGATGGTTCTTGCGAATATCTTTCATGCGCCGGTTGTACAGATCCTACTGCGTGTAACTACGATGTGACTGCTACGATCGAGAATGGTACTTGTACTTTCCCAGGTTGTATCGATGTATTGGCATGTAACTTTGATGCCAACGCAGGTTGCACAGATGGTTCTTGCGAATACCTTTCATGTGCAGGTTGTACTGATCCAACAGCATGTAACTACGACATGACTGCGACTATCGAAGATGGTACTTGTACTTACCCCGGTTGTATCGATGTACTAGCTTGTAACTTTAATGCTAACGCAGGTTGCACAGATGGTTCTTGCGAATACCTTTCATGTGCGGGTTGTACAGATCCAACAGCATGTAACTACGACATGACTGCTACAATCGAAGATGGTACTTGTACTTACCCAGGTTGTATCGATGTACTAGCTTGTAACTTCAATCCTAACGCAGGTTGTACTGATGGTTCATGTGAATACTTGTCATGTGCAGGTTGTACAGATCCAACAGCTTGTAACTACGACATGACTGCTACAATCGAAGACGGTACTTGTACTTACCCAGGTTGTACAAACCCTTCAGCTTGTAACTACAATATGACTGCAGGTTGCGACAATGGTTCATGTGAATTCACTTCATGTGCAGGTTGTACCAACTCAGTTGCTTGTAACTACGATTCAAATGCAACAATCGAAGATGGCTCATGTATCATTCCAATTCCAAACTGTCAAGCTTGTAATGGCACTAACGACGGTCTTGTAATCGTTGATGCTGACGGTGATGGAATCTGTAATGCAAATGAAATCCCAGGTTGTACAGATTCAACCGCATCTAACTATAACGTTCTAGCAACAGACGACAACGGAAGTTGTACTTATGCTGCCATTCCTGCATGTGATGGTGCTAACGGTGGTTTGGAAGATGTAATAGTTGAAACATATTATATCTCTGATTCTAACGATGCTACAGATGCTGACGGTGGTTCGCTCGTTGCAGGTTCTACTACATACAGAATCTACATTGATATGGCTCCGGGTTATGAACTCCAGGCCGTATATGGTAACAACGATCACGAATTACGTATTGAAACAACTACTCAGTTCTTCAACAACGTAGATCGCGGTGAAATTCTTGGTAGCAACATTCCTGACAATAGAATTGATGAAAACACAGTAGCTCTAGACTCATGGGTAACTATGGGTGGTGCCACTACTTTGCGTCAGGGTCTTTTGAAAGCTGAAGATACCAATGGTTCTTTGGTAGGTGGTGTTAATAACGACGGCGGCAGCGCAGGCATCGCCGGTGGTCTTTTGGTTAACGCTGATGTTTTAGCAGGTATTCCACTTACAACTCAAGATGGTTTGGACAATAATGCAGGTCCTAGCGTAACTGTTGTTGGTTTGGATCTTTCTACATTCGACAATGCAAACAGTGCAGCACCATTTGTTTCTACAGGTGGAGCATGGTCTGTGTTGGCCGGTGTTCAAGGTAACACTCCTAGCAACCGAGTTTTAGTAGCTCAAATTACTACGGATGGTCAATTGTCGTTTACATTAAACGTACAGTTGGGTACTCCGGATGGAGACACTGAACAATATGTTGCTTCTAGCCCAATCAATTCTGAGCGTCTTTGTTCTCAGTTGACATTCCCTGAAGTTGTTATTGTACCGGGTTGTATCGATCCAACAGCTTGCAACTTCAATCCGGCTGCTAATGAAGATAACGGAACTTGTACTTACCCAGGTTGTACTAACCCAACTGCTTGCAACTACGACATGACCGCAGGTTGTGATAATGGTTCTTGCGCATTCCCAGGTTGTACCAATGCCACTGCCTGCAACTACGACATGGCCGCTGGTTGTGATGATGGTTCTTGCACATTCCCGGGTTGTACTAACGCTACTGCTTGCAACTACGACATGACCGCAGGTTGTGACAATGGTTCTTGCACATTCCCAGGTTGTACTAATCCTGGTGCTTGCAACTACGACATGACCGCAGGTTGTGACGATGGTTCTTGCACATTCCCGGGTTGTACCGATGTTACTGCTTGCAACTACGATATGACAGCAGGTTGTGACGATGGCTCTTGCACATTCCCAGGTTGTACAAATGCTACCGCTTGCAACTACGATATGACTGCAGGTTGTGACGATGGTTCTTGCACATTCCCAGGTTGTACAAATGCTACCGCCTGCAACTACGACATGACCGCCGGTTGTGACGATGGTTCTTGTACATTCCCAGGTTGCACAAATGCTGCTGCTTGCAACTACGACATGACCGCAGGTTGTGACGATGGTTCTTGCACATTCCCTGGTTGTACAAATGCTACCGCTTGCAACTACGATATGACTGCAGGTTGTGACGATGGTTCTTGCACATTCCCAGGTTGTACGGATGCTACTGCTTGTAACTACGACATGACTGCCGGCTGTGACGATGGTTCTTGTATAACTTCAGGTTGTACAGATCCTACTGCATGTAACTATGACATGACCGCCGGTTGTGATGATGGTTCATGTACTTATGCTCCTTGTATTGCCAATGATGTTCCTGCCGGTGCAGTATCACTTAGCGTTAATCCTCTTGGTGTATGCAGTCCTTTCGCAGGAGATTTGACCGGTGCTTCTGACTCTCCTGAGTCTGCAGCTACAGGTGCTGACTTATGGTATGCCATTACTGCTGTAACTCCTGGTATCCGTATCGAAGTTCTTGATGTTAATCCACAGAACTTGACTATCGAACTTTTGGATGCCGCTCTTAACATCGTAGAAACTGAAAACGTAGTTGCCGGTAACGGTAGCGAAATTCTAAACTTCGGTGGTTTGACAACAGGTGCTACTTACTACATATCTGTGACCGGTTCTACAGGTGCAATCTCAATCTGCGCTCAGTGGATTCAGGATTCTCAGTGTGACTTCGGTTCAGGTCCATACGATTTGTGTTCAATTTTCAAAGCTGACTGGATCGGTGCTGCAGGTTATGCTTTTGAATTCACTTCAAACTCAACCAACATTACTTACTCTTACGAAAAAGCTTCTGCTCTTCAGCCAAGCACATTCGTTAAGTTGAGCGATGCAGGTTTGTTATGGAATGATACTTACACTGTAAACTGTATTGCATATTACAATATCACTAACGGTTCCGGTTCTACCGAAAAAGTATATGTGAACTCAGGCAATCCTTGCCAGATCATTGTGAATGCTTCTCCTACTATGGTTCTTCGTCCATCTGACAACTGTGCTAACTTTGGTCCACACCTTCTTGGTCAGACTATCGCCGGTCAGCCTTTCGTTTGTGGCGCTGTTGACTATGAGTGGGAATTCACCCGCACAGACATTGCTGAATTGCCAATCTACAAACTACGTGGAACTGCAAATCGTTTCATCCAGTTGTTGACAATCCCAGGTCTTACTGCAGGTGGTGTTTACGATGTACGTGTTCGTCCAATCTTCGCTTCCGGTGCAGGCTCATGGGGTGCTACCTCTTGCTTGTCAATCGTAGGTGTTGTTGGAATGACTGCTCAAAACGGTCCTGTAAAT
>JBILMS010000013.1:0-57667 GCA_044375415.1 Flavobacteriales bacterium | reverse complement strand
AACTGAGCGATGCAGTGATCAGTTCTTATGATGAGATCACCGGCGACTTGATTATTGATGACTTAATCCCTGGTGATTACTACATGAGTATGATCGACAGCGTAGGATGTCGCGATACATCTCTTGTTTTCACTATCAATCCGGTGCCCGATTTGCTCACAATTACAACAGATGTTCTGAATGAAATCTCTTGTTTTGGTGACAATGACGGTTCAATTTCTACGGTTTGTGATGGTGGAACAGAGCCTTACACATTGACCTATACATACAACGGTGGTGCCGCACAATCTGTTCCTTGCGGCACTGCGCTCACAGATTTGCTTTGTGGACAATATTCATTTAGTTTGACTGACGATAATGACTGCTCGGCATCAAGTGCAGAAACATTGAACTGTCCTGTAGAGTTGGAATTAGATATAACATCCACCGATGTTTTGTGCTACGGTCAGGCAGATGGAACTATCACAGGAAGTACTACCGGCGGTACCGGAGATCTTACAGTTACATGGACTCCTCAAGGAAATATTCCCGTGGAAACAGTGCAACCGGGGCCTATTAATTTGAACGCTACAGGTATTGATCAAGGAACTTACGATATTTTAGTGGTAGACGAAAATCTCTGTGAAGTGTCAGCACAGATTACTATTGTTGAGCCGGCTCCCTTCACTGCCGACACAAATATTACCAATGTCAATTGTTTTGGTGGTACTGACGGTTGTATTGATTCGGACATAACCGGTGGTACGGCTCCTTTTACCGAGGTAGTTACCGACATGGACAGTGGTGCAGCTATGGCCAACCCTTGTGCATTACCCGCCGGCATGTATCAACTAGAAATTACTGACGACAATGGATGTCCAATACTTATAGATTCAATTATGATTATTGAGCCGTCCGATATAACATACACAGTAACGGATTCATCTGTTACTTGTTTTGGTCAATCTGATGGTGAGATTTTCGTAACAGATATCACCGGAGGTACTTCTCCATATATCTATGCGATTTCGCCAAATACAGGTATTGAGACAGAAGGTCCGGCAGACGTGAGTTATACCGCACTTCCTGCGAACACTTATTCTGTGACTATTACCGACGATCAAAATTGTGTGGAAACGATTACAGGTATAGTGATTGAATCACCGGATGAATTGGTAATCAATCTCGTTGGAACCGATGTTACTTGTTATTCTTCAAACAATGGAATTGTATTTGTTGGAGCTACCGGCGGTACGGGAGAAATCATGTTAATACCGGACAATCTAGTGTTGCCGGTAACCATTGAAAATCTTCCTCCTACCACGTACACCTATACCATTCAAGATGAAAATGGATGTACAGATGAGGGTAGCATAGACATTTTAGAACCCGCGCTCATGGAAGCATTTGTGGTGAATACACAAAATGTGGGTTGTGGTGGAGATTGTGATGGACTTGCTTCTTTCCAAGCCCTGGGCGGTACACCTCCTTACAATTGGGAAGTAGTGCAACCTATCATTACTAATAATGCCGGAACACTCGATCCGAATCCCTATGAATTGGATGGACTTTGTGCTGATGCGTCTTATATAGTGGTCATTACCGATATAAGAGGCTGCACAGATACAATCAGCTATGCAATTAATGAACCGGAGCCAATTGTGGTGGATTTTCTATTGACTCCCCCAACGTGTACAGGGATGTTCGATGGCGGCATGGTTGTAGAAGTGAGTGGTGGTACAGGAACATTAACAACGGTATTTGAACCCGAAGAACTTGAAATTGTAGAAAACGATAGCCTCACTTTCACTGTTCCGGGAATAGGCGAAGGTCTTATTACAATAACCGTATTCGATGAATCGGATTGTTCTGTTGTTCAGGAGATCGATGTCATACCTGCCACTATCACCGATATGGTGCTTACCACATTCTCCTCGCCCGAATCTTGTTGGAATGAGCAGGATGGAACGGCCACGGTAGCTGTTCAAAATGGTAATTTACCCATTACATACCTCTGGGATGATATAATGGAACAAACGACACCTACGGCTGTTGGTTTATCACCCAATCTGCAATACACGGTTACTGTAGTCGACTCTATTGGATGTACGCTCAGCGCAAGTGTATTTGTAGAGCCAACTATTGGGTGCTTTTTCCTGACTAATGCTCTAACACCGAATGGAGATGGTGTGAATGATGTGTGGCTTGTTGGCGGTCTTGAGTATTTCCCAACAGCAAATGTTCAGGTTTTCAATCGATGGGGCCAAGTTGTTTTCGAATCCAAAGGCTATCAGAGCCCATGGGAGGGAACATACAAAGGGGAGAAATTGCCGGTGGCAGATTATTACTTCCTTATTGAATACGATTCGAGTAAAGATCCCCTCATGGGAACTGTAACGATTAAATATTAATACTCTCAGGGATAAAGACATGAAAAGATTTACTATTTGCTGCCTTTTACTCCTTGGGATGATATCCGCATCTCGAGTGAGTGCGCAGCAACTTTTTAGAAGGACGCAATTTCCGATCAACACGTATATGATTAATCCAGCTGCGGCCGGAACAGAGTCGTATACCCCGATTTATGCTAGCTACCGCAATCAATGGGCTGGATTCAAGGGTGCACCTGTAACCTATACGCTTAGCGGGCATACAGGACTGCGCAACAACTTTGGAGTAGGAGGGATGTTCTTCAGCGATAAAACAGGTGGAGCCGTTTCTCGCACAGGAGCTGAATTTACCGGGTCATATAGCATTGATCTCAATAATTATGATGCAGTGTCTTTCGGTTTAAGTGCCGTGCTGAGTCAATTTTCTTTCGACAATTCAAAATTGGTTGTTTATGATCAAACCGATCAGGCTTTAAATGGTTTTCAGGCTGAAAACAATTTTAACTTCGATGCTAATTTTGGATTTTTGGTTTATGGCCCACAGTATTACTTCGGGTTCTCAGTGCCACAACTTATTCAGACTAAACTGGGTTTGGAATCATTGGTAGACGAGGGTTCCAATAGAAACGCCCGTCACTTTTTAATCATGGGGTCTTACAAATATTTGATCGACGATTACTGGGACATCCAGGGTAGCGGTTTGATTAAGTTTACTTCGGTTACTCCGGTTCAAATGGATATCAATATCAAAGGAAACTATATGGATCGCGTTTGGGGTGGCCTCACTTTCCGACCAAAAGACGCAATTGCAGTGTTGATTGGTGGGCAGTACATGGGATTCACGCTTAATTACTCGTACGATATAACCACGAGTAATGCCGCTGCGTTTTCACCTCACACACACGAGTTGACTTTGGGTTACCTCATACCTAGGAAAAAAGGTCGTTTTGTGAATAAATCGCTTTTAGGACCAAAAATTTTGGATCGAGGTCGAATCATCAAATAGATTTGGCAACATTATTGACCTTAGTCTAAAAAAATTATAGAAATGAATTCAAAAAGATACTTTTTGATGGTCGCAGGAGCGTTTATGTCTTGCGCGGTGATGGCACAATACAAAGGTGTAGTTGTGGAGAAGGTCGATAATAAAGGTGCTGTCGACGGAACCACATACCGCATATATATCGAGCTTGTGAATGAAAAAGATCAGGTCCATGTAGTTTTCGGAGATGCCGAGCACCCCATGAGCATCGAATCTACAAAACCCTTCTATCAGAGTTCATACGGAGGAGCGATGTCCATCTCCGTGAATAAAAAAGCAGCCCAAGAAGATCCAAAACTCGCTTGCGACTCTTGGATGACCATTGGTTCAGAAGATAACTACGACAACTATGTAAATAATTTTCTGATGGATTTCACTGCATTTGAAGAGTCGGGTGGCCCCATTCTTACCAAGGATGGTGCTTGGTTCTGCACTCCGGATCATCGTCAGGTGTTTTGCGGGCCATCTAAGAAAATTCTCATAATGCAGTTGACCTCCGCTGGAAAAATTTCTGCTAATTTTAGTATCCAAGGCAGAACAGCCGCAGGAGAGAATTTCCAGCAGCACGATATTAAAGTGAGTGCCGGTAAATAAAAGGACATTCAATTCCGAAAATAAAAAAAGCCACTTTGTAAAAAGTGGCTTTTTTATTAAGATCAAAAATTTCTATTCTTCCTTTTTGAAATCAAGCGAAATGCTGTTTATACAATACCTCAAGCCAGTGGGGTTCGGACCATCGTCGAACTTATGACCTAGATGACCGCCGCATTTTGCGCAGTGTACCTCAACTCTGACCATACCGAAACTTTTATCGATAGTTTCCTCTACGCACTTTTCGTTGGCAGGTTGATAATAGCTAGGCCAACCAGTACCGCTTTCGAATTTCGTTTCGGAGGTGAATAGATCAGTTCCACAGGCCGCACAGGTATAAACACCTTTTTCGTGGTGGTTGTAGAAATCACCTGTGAAAGCTCTTTCTGTCCCATGTTTTCTGAGAACATTAAACTCCTCTTCGGTAAGAGTTTTTTTCCACTCTTCTTCCGACTTAACAATTTTGGATGTATCGCTCATATTTATTAATGGTTTTGATGAAAGATTAGGATTCGACTGACTGCATCCACTTAAGATGGAACCACCCAAAATCACGACTGTAAAAAACTGTTTAGATTTCATACTTCAATATTATTCATTCTCTACTTCAAACTTCGGACCCATCAACTGTGTTCAGTTCAAATTTAGATTCTTTTGGGAAGCTTTATTTTCAGAATACAAAATTGGCGGTATGACTTCGTTTTACGGACGCTATTTTATCCGGAACACCCGCAAACAAGAGTTCTCCTCCTTCATCTCCTCCTTCGGGACCAAGGTCAATGAGCCAATCGGCAGACCTTATGACATCCGGATTGTGCTCGATGGCCAAAATGCTGTGGCCCTTATTTAGAAGCGCATCAAAGCTTGCCATTAGCTTATTTACATCGTGAAAATGCAGGCCTGTAGTGGGTTCATCGAAAATGAATAAAGTATGTCCCTGACTGCTTCCCTTCCCGAGAAAAGATGCCAGTTTAATACGTTGGGCTTCCCCGCCGCTGAGCGAACTGCTGCTTTGCCCTAAAGTTATATAGCCCAGTCCTACTTCTTGAAGAGGCTCTAATTTTTGCAGCAGGTTTTTGAGTGTTGAAGATTTTTCACCCGCATTAAAAAAATCGATCGCATCATCAACGGTCAAATTGAGGATGTCGCTGATGTTTTTTTCGCGGTAGGTTATTTCTAATACCTCTTCTTTAAATCGTTTGCCTTTACATGCATCACAGAGTAGACGTATATCAGCCATAAACTGCATTTCAATAGTCTGGTATCCTTCACCTTCGCAATGCTCACAACGACCACCTTCCGTATTAAATGAGAAATGTCCGGGTTTGTACATTCTCTGTTTCGCTAAAGGCATTGAACTATACAAATTCCGAATTTCATCAAAAGCTTTTACGTAGGTCACGGGATTGCTGCGGCTACTTTTTCCTATTGGGTTTTGGTCTACCCACTCTACGGCCTGAATGGTTTTTACATCGCCTTCCAGCGCATCAAATTTCCCCGATTGTTCGGAGGTAAATTCGCCTCGTTCCCTCATAAGGGCAGGGTAGAGGATATTTTTAATCAAGGTGGATTTACCGGAGCCGCTGACGCCACTTATAACGGTGAAAGTGCGCAACGGAATTTCAACATCAATGTTTTTAAGATTATGCTCTCGAGCCCCACGGATCACTAATTTGTCTTTGGAGACTTTTCGTTTTGAAAACGAATAGATTTTTTTGGTGCCATTCAGATAATCAGATGTTAGGGTTTTACCTGATTTAACTAGGTCTTTAGGTTCTCCGGCAAATACAACCTGACCTCCTCTAGAGCCGGCCTCCGGTCCCATATCTATTATGTAATCGGAGGAACGCATGATCTCTTCATCGTGTTCTACAATGATCACACTGTTTCCTTGCTCACGTAAACCCTTCAGCACTTTAATAAGTCGATCCGTATCCCTCGGGTGCAGGCCAATGCTTGGTTCGTCCAATATATACATGGATCCTACCAATGCACTACCCAAGGTCGTTGCAAGGTTGATGCGTTGAGACTCTCCACCACTGAGACTGCTCGAAAGTCTATTCATGGTTAGATAATTTAATCCTACATCAGCCAGATACTGAAGACGGTTTTTAATCTCGGTTTGGATTCTATGCGAAATTTCTTGCTCCGTTTTGCTCAATTTTAAATTCTCAAAAAACGGAAGACATTCTTTTACGGGCATACTTACCAACTCTTGTATGCTTTTACCGTTGACTTTTACATACGACGCATCTTTTCTCAATCGCGTGCCCTCACAATCGGGGCACGTTGTTTTACCGCGGTACCGGCTGAGCATTACACGATACTGTATCTTATATGACTCACTTTCTACGAACTTGAAGAAGGCATCTATACCGGCGAAGTATGAATTGCCACCCCAGAGATCTGATTTTTGTGCAGCACTGAGATCTCGATAAGGTTTATGCACAGGGAAGTCGAATTTGGCGGCCTTGCGAATCAGGTCTTTTTTCCACTCACTCATCTTTTCACCTCTCCAGCATACTATCGCATCTTGGTAAATACTTAGACGTTGATCGGGAACAACCAAATTTTCATCAATTCCAATGATACTTCCAAAACCCTCGCATCTTTTGCAGGCTCCGACGGGATTATTAAATGTAAAAAAATTGACATCCGGTATTTCGAAGCTTACACCGTCTGCTTCGAACTTATTTGAGAATTCGCGACGTTTGCCGGTATCGTGTTCTTCGACAATGCATGTTCCCTGCCCTTCGAAGAAAGCACTTTCGATAGAGTCGGCAAGGCGGTTGAGATTATCTTCTTCTTTGGATGCAGAAGTTCGGTCGACCAAGAGTTCAATCCTGGCTTTTTTAGAAACACTCTTGGGAAGTTCCTCAATATTTACAATTTCCTTGTCGATACGAATACGGGTAAAACCCTGTTGACCCAGAGATTCTATCCTTTGAAGAATGTTTTGTTTTTTATCCGGTTCAATAGGGGAGAGGATCAACAACCTTGTTTCCTCTTTTAATGTTTGTATGTAATCTAGAACGTCCGACGTTTTGTGTCTGGTTACCTCCTTGCCGGAAATAGGAGAAAATGTTCTTCCAATTCGAGCGTAGAGAAGTTTTAAGTAGTCGTAGATCTCTGTATTTGTGCCAACGGTGGATCTGGAAGTTCTAGACGTTACTTTTTGTTCAATAGCTATAGCGGGACTAATTCCCTTTATAGAATCTACGTCCGGTTTATCCAGACGATCTAGAAATTGTCGGGCATAACTTGATAGACTTTCGACATATCTGCGCTGACCTTCGGCAAATAATGTATCAAAAGCCAGAGAAGATTTCCCTGATCCGCTCAAACCGGTGATCACCACCATTTTATTGCGGGGTATATCTACATCAATATTTTTCAGATTATGAACACGCGCACCCCTAATACTGATGCAGTTTTCAGCCTCTTTCTCTTCTGTGTTTTTCACACGCTTTACCACCTTTGTTTTCATTTTTTAACAATCTTCCGGGCTAAGATCGTACGAATAGAAAGAATTTTCTCTTACATTTGGTTCACCGATGGGGAGTATTTTTATTAAATCCCCATTTTTCACAAAGCATAAACCAGTAAAAACCACACAAACGCCTATAGAGTTACCTCTACTTCACCACTAGTTATTCTGTAATAATCTAACAAGAAGGAGGTCTACATGCGTCTGTCGAGTTTAAGCGATCGCGAGCTGGTTAATTTATACCAAGCCGGAAAAGAAGTAGCATTTGAAGAGCTATTGTCTCGCTACAAAGGTAGGGTTTTTGCTAAAATCATGGTTTACGTAAGGGACCGGAAAGAAGCAGAAAACCTGTTTCAGGACACATTCGTCCGAGCTATTGTAGCTTTAAAAGAGGGAAACTATTATGAAGATGGAAAGTTTGGTGCGTGGATTCTGCGCATAGCCAACAACCTCTGCATCGATTATTTCCGGAATCGGAAAAAGATGCCGATGGTGCGTGGTACGGAAGACTACGACATCTTTGAATTCGTTCAAAGTCCTGAGAAGAATATTGAAGAAAATGAGGTTCGGGCACAGGTATTAAAGGATTCTAAAAAACTGCTCGAGTTTCTTCCCCAAGACCAACGAGAAATGGTAATGATGCGCTTATACTACGATATGAGTTTTAAAGAAATTGCCGAGACGCTCGATATTAGCATTAATACTGCTTTGGGTCGTATGAGATATGCGCTGATCAATCTGCGCAAACTCATTGAGAAGCACAAAGTAGAAGTGAGTCTTTCATAATTCACGGGTTATAAGTATTTGAAAAAGAGCCGATACACTATGTGTCGGCTCTTTTATTTCATTAATTATACAATAAAACGAGATTGACTTGGTTTAAGAGGAGTAAATCAAATTCAATAGCGCATGAAGGATTGTACTTTATCAGATTTAGTTGATTTCACGAAACATGAACAGGAATTGATTGAAGAATCATTTCCGTCTTCCACAACAGAGAAAGAGGAGAATGTATCTGAACAAACCCTGTCATTTATACTCGGCTTTTCGAAGTCGTTGAGTGTACGGGATACTCAGAAATATGGAAAGGTTCGGTTGATACTCAACTGAAAAATCAAAAAAGAAAAAAGGCCCTTTGAAAATTCGAAGGGCTTTTTTCTTTTTAAGGTTTAATAAGTTCGAAGTATTTAGGCTTATAACCTATGTGGCGAGAGGGATACAATGCCGATGACAAATCTTGAATAAGAATGTGAGGTTCTAAAACGGCATCTCCAAAATAATCTGTTTTAGACGAATTGCATAGGTAGATTCTGTGGTTTTCGAACACCGGTGTCACTTTAAAAACGGGTCGTAATTCCAAGAAATTTTCAAGCGATTCTAGCGAACTGTCCATTGTGACTTCTGTGTACACATCGGATTTCATCAACAATTCAAAAAAACCTTCTTGATCGAAACTGTAATTGGAGGTAGCGATGGAATCTGCAAACAAAAAATCGCCACCGGCATCTTTTAGCAAGTGACCTATGTAGCTATTTCCGGGCGGTACAAACCATCGATCCCCTTGCACACTAGCGGTAAGAGCCTTTGGCAAAACAAGACTTGAATCTGTTTGAGAAGACATCTTAATTTCTTGGTAGGAATTTTCTATCGAAGAAAAAATGGAATCAGCCATTTCTGATTTACCGTAAATGGCACCGAAAAACCTTATCCACTCTGCTCTTCCGAGGGGGTCTTCCTCTAAATATTCGGAAATAGGAATTACAGTGATATCTCTAATTTTTTTCGTATCGATATAGGTGTCACCGAATGGGTATGTGAACAATATTTTTGCTCCGCTGGCAAGTAAAAGTTCGATGTCCAACGCATCTCCCGTCGTGAGATTTAAGATTTGTCCGGAGTTTATCAAAGCCTTGAATTTGTCATTTTTCACCCATTGGGCATTGCCACATGCCGAAACTAAGTTTTCGAGTTTTAAGGCATCCATAAAAGGCAGATGCGTAGTGCTCATACAGGCTGCAAGAGTGGAGACGGACGGTGGATTAGGAAGCGAGATAATCTTGAGTGTGTCCCCCGGTTTTTCCAAATTAAACAGTATGATATCAAGTTCTTTTTCTCTGAAATGAACTTCAAATCCCTTGGCATAAGAGGGTTTTAGGACTTTTAGCACATTTTTCTCAGGAAGAATAGTTGAAGATTTATCAGCACAAGAAGTCAAAATGGATACTAAGAGATACCCTAGGATGGAACATTTTACCCAGTAATTATTCCTCGTTAAATACAATGAGATCAAGACTTTTGGATTGATAATAACGGTGAGCATTTTAACCTCTCACTCTTTGTTTTTTAATAATCGTCAAACATACTACAAGCCCGAAGTTTTTTTCGCTTAAGGGGACCTCTAAAAACCTGTTTTATGTTTCGCGGAGACAAATTTCGTCGAAGACAAGCTCCTGATGAAATCAGGAAAGGCGCATAGCTGGACGCTCTGTAACTGAGATTTGGTGAGGGATTCGACGCAATTTGGCCCGATTAATTGGGTTTAATATTTACATATCAAAACTTGTTCGAAACGTGAAAGAGGTTTTTAGAGGTTCCCTTAATAGACTATCGGAGTTTGGCTGCAAGCCGATTGTAGCCGATTTTCGCGCTAAGTTTACCCAGATAGTTCTCAAAAAAGACACATGAAACAAGATATTGAGTTCAACACAAACGAAGATGGAATGATGCAGCTGATCGGAAACCTCCGACGTAAATTGGATAAAATTTATGAAGGTGGAGGAAACGAGAAGCTTGAGAAAGAGAGGAAAAAAGGCAAATTGGGCGCCCGTGAACGAATAGAATATCTTCTCGACAAAGGCAGCAAACAAATCGAGATTGGTGCATTTGCAGCAGATGAGATGTACAAAGAGCATGGCGGATGTCCGGCTGCCGGAGTTGTCGTTGTAATGGGTTACATCCATAAAAAACTTTGCATTGTTGTTGCCAATGATCCGACAGTGAAAGCCGGAGCTTGGTTTCCGATGACGGGCAAAAAGAATCTCCGTGCGCAGGAAATCGCTATGGAAAATAGGATTCCGATTATTTATTTGGTAGACAGTGCCGGGGTTTATTTACCTATGCAAGACGAAATTTTTCCGGACAAAGAACATTTTGGTAGAATTTTTAGAAATAATGCGATCATGAGCAGCAAAGGCATAACGCAAATAGCTGCTGTGATGGGTTCATGTGTTGCAGGAGGTGCTTATTTGCCCATCATGAGTGATGAGGCGCTAATAGTCGACAAAACAGGTTCTATTTTCCTTGCCGGATCGTATTTGGTGAAAGCGGCTATTGGAGAGGACATTGACAATGAGACCTTGGGAGGGGCCACAACACATTCGGAGATTAGCGGTGTAACAGACTACAAAGCAAAAGATGATAAGGATGCATTGGATACCATTCGAAAACTTATAAGTCAGATTGGAAGTAAAGGTGCAAATGCGGGCTTTGATCGGACGACCCCTGAGTCACCCAAGGAAGATGAAAAAGAATTGATCGGAATTTTGCCGAAAGAAAGGTCAAAACCTTACGATACATGCGAGGTCATCAAGCGCTTGGTAGACAATAGCGAATACATGGAATACAAAGCCGATTACGGTAAAAGTATTGTGTGTTGTTATGCTCGTATAGATGGATGGAGCGTGGGAATAGTGGCAAACCAGCGTATGATGGTCAAGAGTAAAAAGGATGGCATGCAGATCGGCGGGGTGATATACAGCGATAGTGCGGATAAGGCCTCTCGTTTTATAATGAACTGCAACCAGAAAAATATTCCACTTGTGTTTTTGCAAGATGTCACCGGATTTATGGTGGGATCAAAATCGGAACATGGG
The DNA here is from genome assembly GCA_044375415.1 of Flavobacteriales bacterium. Classification (GTDB taxonomy): domain Bacteria; phylum Bacteroidota; class Bacteroidia; order Flavobacteriales_D; family Sanyastnellaceae; genus JAWXBG01. The sequence goes on along the minus strand of JBILMS010000013.1, from coordinate 46,306 downwards.
GGCATTATTAAGGATGGAGCGAAGATGGTAAACGCCCAAGCAAATTCAGTGGTTCCAAAATTCACTATCATTATGGGCAATAGTTATGGAGCCGGTAATTATGCGATGTGTGGAAAAGCGTATGACCCTCGTTTAATCGTTGGTTGGCCTACGGCACAAGTGGCCGTAATGGGCGGAGCGCAGGCTGCCAAAGTACTTTTACAGATCGAAGTTTCTTCGTTAAAATCGAAAGGTGAAGAGATTACAAAAGAAAGGGAGGAGGAATTGTACAACAAGATAAAGGATCGATACGATTCACAAATTTCCCCTTATTACGCAGCATCTCGTTTATGGTTAGATGCCATTATCGAACCGACTGACACCCGCAAATGGATTAGCATGGGCATCGAAGCGGCTAGTCATTCACCTGCAGAAAAACTGTATAACGTTGGCGTATTGCAGACCTGATATGTTTGAACAAATTAAGACGTATTACAAAAATCATCCGCTCACATTCATTTTGATTTGTGCTTTTGCGGTGCGATTGATCGCCGTTTTTTTTGCCAAGGGTTACATGATGCACGACGATCATTTTTTAACCGTCGAGCCATCCTCGAGCTGGGCTGCGGGAAAAAACTTTAACGACTGGTTACCCGGTATTGGCAATACAAGAGAACACCCGGAACCTATTTCGTTTTTTTACTTAGGTTTTTTATTCGTTTTTTTTAAAATATTTCAGCTGTTCGGAATAGAAAATCCGGATACGCAGATGTATTTGATGCGCCTTATTCATGCAGCCTATTCGCTGTTGGTGATAGTGTTCGCATGGAAAATCACGCTTCGTATTTCCGATATAAAAAATGCAAAACTCGTGGCATGGCTATTGGCATTTATTGCCATCATTCCAAATTTCGCTACTCGAAATCTAGTTGAATTCGTTTGTATGCCCCCTCTTCTCATAGGGATATATTGGTTGTTGAGAAGTGGAGTTTTTGAAAAGAGAAATTCAGAAATAAAAATTGGAACATTTGATTTATTGGTCGGATCTCTCGTACTTGGATTGGCTGTTGGTTTCCGGTATCAATTAGTACTGGTTGCTTTCGGAGCCGGGTTGACAATTTTATACTCCAGGCATTTATTGCAAGCAGTCATTTTCGGATTCATTGCGTTTATAGGTTTTTTTATAACACAATTGGATGATGTGATTTTCTGGGGAGGAGAGCCTTTCCAGCATCTATTTGGCTATTTCGAATACAACAAGACCCATGCGTTGAATTATCCGGGTTCGCCTTTTGCTTATCTGAGTTTTATAAGCATTTTTATTTTGCCCCCATTGAGTTTATTTATGCTTGCGGGATTTGTGAGCTCTTGGAAGAAGCACCTTTTTCTCACGCTGCCGACCACCATATTCATCTTATTTCATATTGTCTATCCAAATCGACAAGAGCGTTTTTTATTGCCGATTTTACCTCTGCTTCTTATTGCCGGAACTATAGGGTGGAATCAATTGGTGAGTGTTTCCACATTTTGGAAACAAAGAGAAAAGCTGCATCAAAATTTGTGGAAATTTTTCTGGATTGTCAATGCAATTGTAATGCTAATTCTTGCCTTCACCTATTCTAAAAAAAGTCAGGTTGAAAGTATGCTTTACCTCTATGAGCAGGGTGATTGCAAAAATTTCATTCGGGAATTTTCACATAAGTCCGGTGCGGCCATGCCCCCTCAATTTTATTCGGCTAATTGGTCCTCGTATTATGAGTTTGGAGAAAATGTGGACCCGGGATGGATCGTGAAAGAACTAAAACTTCATGAAAAGGAAAATACGGGAACAATTCATGAAAGGCCTGTGCCGAATTACATTTTATTTTATGACGACGACTCATTAGATGGCAGGGTCGAAAAAATGATAAAGTACTTTCCAACGCTCACCTTTCAAACTACTATAGAACCGGGTTGGTTTGATAAGTTGCTTAATAAAATGAACGATAAAAACAAACTGGAAAGAGTACATATTTACAAGATGAATTGAAAGAATAGGGAACATGAAATACTTCGATAAAGAGTTTATACTTTTCTTCAAAGAGTTGGCAGGAAACAATGATAGAGATTGGTTTGCGGCAAATAAAAAACGTTATGAAACCGTGGTCAAAAAGCCGATGGAGCTTTTTACAACCGACATGATAAAGGCTCTAGTAAAGTTGGATAAAAATTTGGCGATAGAACCCAAAGATGCCATTTTCAGAATAAATCGAGACATTCGTTTTTCTAAAGATAAAAGTCCTTATAAACTAAATACTTCAGCTGCGATCTCGCGCAATGGCCGCAAAGACATGGAGTATCCCGGCATCTACATTGAATTAGGTCCGGAAAAATTGGCTTTGGCGGGAGGAATCTACATGCCTTCGAAAGAGACATTGGAAAATATGCGAGCTGCAATTAGCAAAAATCCCGGGGCATTCAACAAGATTGTGGAGGGTGCAGATTTTGTAAAACACTGCGGAAAAATTCAAGGCGAAGTGAATAAAATTATTCCGGTTGAATTTCGTGAGGCGGCAGAGAAGTGCAAACTCATTTACAATAAGCAGTTTTATTATTGGAAAGAGCTTTCGCCTTCGATCATTACTAGCGAAAAATTGATAGAAACGATTGTTGAAACCTATAAGGCTTCACAACCTTTGAATAAATTTATTATTCGAGTAATAGATTAGTTGTTGAGAAAGGAGAGTTTCCCCTAAATGTCAGAACCTTCATTCCACGTGGTTTTTCGATATATGATCTCACTATGCCGTGACTTGTTTCAGAAGGCGCGATCCGTGTAATATAGGTTTCAAGATCGGAGGGATCTGTCAATGGATTATCAATTGGAACAAATCCGTAGCCGACGTAATCTCCCATGTTCGAGCAGATAAATCCGTATTCTTCTTTGGTTCTTCCTTGACAAATGATCACGTACGTGGATTCTTGTTCGACCATTTTTTCTAAAGCCAATTTGAGCGCTCTGTTATGATCAGGTGCAGTGGGCAAGGTCATGTTCAAATCGCCGAAGGGAAGACCTATGAGTTTATGATTTAATTCTCCTATTTCCGCTAGTTCCACAAGCCATTGCTCGGCAGCAGATTTTGAATTAAAAAATCGGATACAGCCCTGTTTTGCTTCGTTTTCATATATAGCCAAACGATCATAGCCATTTTGATCCGTATAAGCCATCACTGAAATTTTGCGGGATCTTTTTTTCTGTGCCCGATTAAACTTAGGCCAACTTTTCCTGATTTCTTGATCTTCCACTAAAAGGGCAATCAATTCGCTTCCCGTAAGCAGGTGGTCGAAATGATGGATGTCCTTCATAAACGCCTGTTGTTTGGGCGTTTCCAACTCTCTTGAAAAATGTTGTTGAACTCTTTTTCGAATGTTCTTCGCTTTGCCGACATAGATCGGTTTCATCTGTTGATCGAGGAAAAAATAAATTCCTGTTACCTGTGGCAGAGCGTTGAACGACTCAAGTGAAACATGATTTGGCAGAAAGACATCCGGAGTGTTTTTGAGAACAAAACGATTCACGTCCTTATCGTCTAATGCACGCAGACATCGATTTAGAACTTCGACCGTAGCACGGGCATCTCCATATGCTCTGTGTGCAGCCTGATTGAAGATCTCCATTTCCCTGCAAAGATTTTCCAGTCCATAACTGCGCATTCCGGGAAAAGCCTTTTTGCTCAATCGAACGGTGCACATCCGCTGAGGTTTCCATTCAATTCCGCATGCAGCAAAGGACTCGCGAATAAAGGAGTAGTCGAAATTCACATTGTGTGCTACAAAAATTCCTTGGGATAAAAAGTCCTCGAGTTCATCGGCGATATCGTCGAAAGAAGGGGCTCTTCGAACCATTTCGTCGGTTATTCCCGTCAGTGTTGAAATGTACGGAGGGATAGGTACCCCGGGATTGATTAGACTTTGGAATTCATCGATGATTTCGATTCCGTCAGTAAGAATAACAGCAATTTCGGTAATACCGTTACCGGAGGCAGATCCTCCTGTAGTCTCAATATCCGTAACAGCGTATAAAGTAGGTTTTTTCTCCACCGTGTAAAGATCAATTGCCGGACAGGTATATGCAAAATACTGAGGTCATTTTGTTTCAACAGTCTATAAGAGTTCCACGTAAAAAATCCAGAAATGATCGCTGACAAGTCCTTCTGAAAGCCTCACCCCTAGCCCCTCTCAAGAGGAGAGGGGGACGTTTACGTATGGTGAGATGATTTGGTTTTCATAAAAACGGGCATATGGAACGTTTACATTTTCAGATTGCAGGATCGGTCCCCTCTCCTCTGGAGAGGGCGGAGGGTGAGGCTTTCGGAGAAGAATGGTCTCCATAAACAAGATAATCCAGTGTGTTCATTTTAAATCTTAATCCACAACTTGTCATTGGCAAGAAATATCATTTTTAAACACTATTTTCGCTTCAAAGTTTGAATCATGTTGAGATATTTCCTCGTTTTTCTTTGTGTTTGTGTCGCAGCATCACAGTCATTCGCTCAAAGTGCGCTTCGTCCTGCGCGTGGTGCTTGGGAATACGATTTGCACGTATTGTCGCACGACGAGGATGATGAGGAAGAAGAAGAGGTTGAAGACCCTTACAAAGGGTGGAGTATCGGCTTGAATTTGGGAGTTTATTCGGCCTCCAAAAAAACAGGTAATTTTTACAACGGCTTGTGTGCTACCAACGAATTGGCCGATCCAAATGATGTGCAGTGCTTCAACATCGAGGAACGATTGAATTTGAATTTTAATGAAACCAATCAGATCAACTCCTTTTACGGGTCAACAAATTTTCAGATTCCTTATGACTCCTATCCCGCGCTGATGCGATATAATCCGGCGTTTTCACTTGGTTTTCAACTTAAGTATAGCTTTAATCGAGATGCGGCACTTGTTTTTAACACAAATGTTACGCGAATGAAAGCGGTGGATCAGTTCACGATTCAATTCATCGGCACTCCGATTCCTCAAAATGGTCAGGCCGATGTTCGACTATTTCAAATTGTAGGAAAAGAAGATCGTGTGAATATGAATTTCGGCTATCGTCAGGGTTTTATGATCAATGATCTACTGAACTCTTACATACAAATTGGCGGAAGCATGTTGGGTACAAAAGTGATAGGCAATGAAATTTATGTTGCCGATAAAGTTTATCAATTGATGCTGGGAGCTACTAACCCAAATCAAATTGTTCCTTATCAGCCTCGCACCGGATTTGGATTCGGTTATTACTTCTCATTGGGTGTGGAACTCTTTACAACGAATCGTTTCACGGCCGACATAAGTCTTGGATTCTCCAAAGACAAAATGGTTCTGATAACATACGAGGAAAAAGGATGGAACAAGTGGATTCAAGCCACCGTTACTATGTAGGGGTGCAATTTCACCCATTAGGGTGAGTATCATGTTGTTGGTTTAGTCCTCCTTTGCACTGTAATTGTTCCAAGGAGAGTCATGGCTGCGAATAGTGACAGCCTTGGAATAGTCTTAACCTAAAACCAATGAATGTCATGAAACAGCTCTTATTTCCGGGATTATTATCTTTTCTCATGTTGTTAGCTTCCACTGAAGCGAAGAGTGCAATCATCTATGTGGATGCAGATGCTAGTGGAGCAAACAATGGAAACTCATGGGTCAATGCTTTTGAAGACTTGCACGATGCTTTGGCTGCGGCAGGTCCGAATGATGAGTTATGGGTGGCATCAGGCACCTACAAACCGGCTACTTCAGATCGTCTAGCATATTTTCAGGTATCGGGTGGAGTAGAAATGTTTGGTGGATTTGGCGGATTTGAAACGCAGAGAAATCAGCGGGATTGGGGATTATTTCCAACAATTATTAGCGGGGCAATCGGAGCATCAGTAGAAACAGACAATTCCCAGTGGTTAATTAGAGTAGATGGAGACAATGTTTTGATCGATGGTTTCGATTTACGAAAGGCCTATAATGAAGGGCCTACTTATGGCGCGGCATTGCTTGTATTCGGTGAAAATTTTCAATTGAAACATTGTACTATTCACAATAACACCGGGGTCAGTTTTGCAGCTATAAATGTTAATTATGAAACCGGAACCCCAATCATATCAGAATGTCTTTTTTACGATAATGAATCTACCGGTAATGAATTGTTTGGTTTAGGTGGAACCGATTTGACCATGAATTTTGTGAACTGTACTATTACCAGAAATATTACGAATGGTAATTTCATATTTGATAATATTGGAGGAGCGAATTACCAGTTAGACAATTGTATTATTTGGAATCATGATGATCTTTTGTTTAGTAATTCAAATAATGTAGAAGCCCGGAATTGTATTATTGAAAATCTGAGTGATCTGCAGTTAGGGCTTTCAGAAAACGTAATTTCAGAGAATCCGGATTTCACGGCTCCGGGAGCGGATGATTTTACTCTCGAATTTTCTTCACCGGGACGAAATTCAGGTTCGAACGCGATATCAATTTCTAATAGAGATCTCAATGGAAATAGCAGAATATTTGATGCTATCGTAGATATCGGTTGTTATGAAAACCAAATTCCACCAATATATTTTGTTGATCTTGATGCTAACGGGCTGAACAATGGCACGACTTGGCAAGACGCCTACACCGATTTGCATGAAGCCTTGAACAACGCAGTCGAAGGTCAACAGATCTGGGTAGCTGAAGGAACATACAAAACATCGAGTACCAACAATCGTTTGGAGTCATTTGTACTTAAAAATAACGTTCCGGTGTATGGTGGATTTAATGGAACGGAAACTTTACTCGAGGAGCGTGATTGGTTTACGAACGTCACTAATCTGAGCGGTAACATTGGGAATATTTTCCTAGCGGCAGACAATGCATACCATGTGCTTTTCGCAGACGATGAATTTGGAAGTTTTCTCGTAGATGGATTTTCCATTTTTGGTGGAAATGCCAATGGAGCATTGGTTCATGAAGACATCGGTGCAGCTGCGCTTATAGAATTTACAGATGGTACGTTTACGATGGCGAACTGTTTTGTGTTCAATAATTCTTCGGACTATAAAGGCGGAGCAGTTGCCACTTTCGCTACTTCTATTTTTCAAAATACTTCATTTGTGAACAATGAATCACATATTGGAGGCGCCATCGACTGGACAAACGGAACCACTATTGAGAACTGTTTATTCGTAGATAATACTGCTGACAAAGGTATTGTGAATCATAACACATCGGGCACTTTGGACATGCGAGGTTGCACGTTTGAAGGCAATACAATTGTTTGGGAGACATACAGCATTGTTCAAGGAGGAAATGGCACTGTTGCGAATACAATTATCTGGGGTAACACTCTATTTGATGCCAACGAAACAGCTGTTTCATTCGGCACTGATGTTTTTCATTCCATACTTCAAGGTGCAGCTTTGTCCGGTGTCTATGAAGGAGTCGAAGTATATTATGAAGATCCGCTTTTCATGAATCCAACCGGATTTGATTATTCGCTGAGCGGAGAATCTGTCGGAGCGAATGCAGGCGACAACACTCTTGTAACATTATCGAAAGATGTGACCGGTAACGATCGAATCTTTTCCGGTGTGGTTGATATGGGTGCTGTAGAAGGAGCGAATCCGATACCCGGAATTATTTATGTTGATGATAGCGCAAGTGGTGCAAATGATGGAAGCAATTGGTTTGATGCATACACAGATTTTCAATCAGCGCTCACAGCAGCAGCCGTTGGTGATGAGATTTGGGTTGCGGGAGGATTGTATCCAACCACCACCACAGCCAACCGCGACATTCGATTCGAGATGAAGGACAGTCTACAGATTTATGGTGGATTTGCAGGAGTGGAAACAGAACGAAATGCTCGCGATTGGTCAATCAACAAATCTCAGTTGACCGGTGAAATAGGCAGTGAGCCAAATACGGATAATGCAAAACGATTGCTCAACTTCGACAACGACCAGGGTGTTTTGGTTGATGGATTTGTTCTTCGCGGAGCTTATGATGATCCGAATATTAGTACAAGCCTTGGGACGGCCGTATTTCTAATAAATGAAAGTACAGCTACCATTCGACATTGTGAGATAAAAGGGAACTCCGGTTCTACCGGCAGTGGAGTAACAACTTCGACGAATAGTATAAGCACATTCGATAACTGCTTAATACATGATAATTTGATCAATTCAGGGGGTATTTTTAATTTCCCCAATGGTTCCGCTCAGACCAATATTTATTCTTGCACCATTGCAGGCAATCATATGATTCAAGATTATGCGCGCCCATTGGCAGGTAATAATGGATCCAAATTCGATTTATTTAATACGATCATATGGGACAACGATTATCCACAAACTTATATTGGTCCTGATACAGACCTTACCTATTGCCTTATCGAAGGATATTTACCCGACTTAGGTGATACGATTTTTACACCGGTAATCAATATAGATCCGCTTTTTGTTTCTCCCAACACCGGGGATCCCGATTATTCACTTTTACCATCCTCTATTGCAATAAACGCGGGTTCCAATGCAAACTCGGTACTTGGATTCGATATGGGTCACAACTTACGCATTCAAAACGGAACTATTGACTTGGGCGCATTTGAGCAAAGCACATGTGCACAAACTAACGATAATTGTGTCGGATCCGTATCTATGGTTGTTGATGCAGCAGCGATCATGGGTTCTACAAAATGTGCGACCGGTGCAGACAGTCCGGCGAACGTTTGTGCTGCCACAACCGGAAAAACGGTATGGTTTAGCTTTGTAGCACCACCGTCGGGTCAAGTTAACATTAATGCAAACCACTTGTTGGCTGTAACTGCAAACTTCAATATTCGATTAGCGCTATACAGCGGGCCTTGCAATGCACTTGTGTATGTATCATGTATAAACGCCACCGGTAACGGAGGCAATGAAGTATTAAATGCTACAGGTTTGGTTGCAGGTAACACATACTTCATTCGTGTGGATGCACCCTCTTCTCAGGAAGGATTATTTATGATCGACATTGACGCAGTAATACCGGATTGCCCGGGCGATTTTGATCACAACGGTTCAGTAACAGTTGGTGATCTTCTGATTTTCACCGGCGCCTTTGGATGCATATCCGCATGCGGCGAACCCGACATGGATTTCAATGGCTCTGTGAATGTAGCCGATTTGTTGTACTTTATTTCGCAGTATGGGGTAGTGTGTTTTTGATCTAATTTTTCCGAAGATTGATCTTCCTCAATACTCACACCGGAACTCACACTCGCTTTCGAGGTCGATAGCTCAGGGTCGTATTTTTTATTAGAATTTGCCAAAATCAAAAAAGGTCTTCTCATTAGAGAAGACCTTTTCAGTGTCACCGTAGGGAGTCGAACCCCAAACCTTCGCATCCGTAGTGCGATGCTCTATCCAGTTGAGCTACGATGACATTTTTGAGGCCGCAAATATAAGAAGTTTTTTGGGTTCGTGTTTCATGAATCGATAGAAAATTGGATCGATGTAAGTGCAATCAAATCAATTACTTAACCTTCATTAGTTTCAATTCTGTGAAATCAAAGTCGGGATTATCTACAAAAACCTTCATCTCTTCTATTTCTCCGGCGGCATCCAAGACAAACGTAACTGTGCCGGGTGGCAACATCATTTTGGTGGACCAATTCAGAATAAAAGTGTCGTAATGATAATGCTCCAAACGACCTTTAAATAATGCAGTAGGGGTGAAATCGATCAATGGATTACCCTTTTCATCGAGTGTAATCAACACATCGCCATAAATCTCGCTGCGATAGGTTCCGCAATAATCGATGTTGGCCTTTGAGGGCTGGGTATTCTTGGTTCTTGCATCTTCACGAGCCTGAGCAGCACCGGCGGCCATGGCGTCGTCTTCAGTTTTGAAGACCTTGAACATGGTAATCCAATCCGTTTGATCTTCCTTTTTCACCCCCAAGTATTCATCTAAAATCTCAAAATTCAAGATCGTTGGAAGAGAATTAATGTTGTTGGTGAGTATCACAAAACCTAGATTTAACTCCGGAACCAACACAGTTTTCGAAATCATTCCATCGTAGCCTCCTCCATGCGAAATGACTTTGTAACCTTGATATTCCATCAATTCCCAACCCAAACCATAGCCGGAAAAATGACGGCTAGGCATGTTTTGTCTTTGCCACGGACGAATGGGAAGAGGGGTCTGATTTTCCCACATTTCAAATGCTCGCGCTTCTGAGAAAATGGTCTGATCATTCCATTTGCCTTTATTCAATTGCAACATCAACCATTTAGAAACATCGGAAACGTTGGAATTGATAGCGCCCGCCCCTCCGATATTATCCCAATTTACATAATCGATCAAGATATTTTTACCGTCTTTTTCATTGTGAGGCATGGCAATATTTCCACCGGGTTTAAATTTGGTAATACTGGTGACCGTGCTCGACATTCCCAGTGGATTCAATATTCGTTGCTGCACAAAGTCATCCCAACTTAATCCTGAAACAACCTCTACAATTTCTCCGGCGGCAATGAACATGATGTTCTGATAACCAAAAGTTTCCCGGAATCCATGTTTGGGCTCCAAACCTACCGCTCTGCGAATCACTTCTTCGCGAGAGTAAGTGGTTCCGTACCAGATCAAATCGCCACTAAAAGTGGCTAATCCGCTTCGGTGACAAAGTAAATCGCGGATCGTCATTTCTTCTGTTACATAAGGATCGTAAAGTTGAAAATAGGGTAGGTAGGTGCGCACTTTATCATTCCACTTAATCTTGCCTTCATCTACTAAAATAGCGAGACAAGCTGCCGTGAAAGCCTTGCTGTTGCTTGCTATGGCGAAGAGAGAGTTTTCATCTACTTTTTCTCCGGTCTCACTATTTTTAACGCCGTAGCCCTTCGATAAAACAACTTTATTGTCTTTCACAATAGCAATCGCCATACCCGGTACATTAAAGTCCGTAAGGCTTTGCTGAAAGATTTTGTCGAGGTTTTCTACAGTCTTATCCGCATTTTTTTTCTGCGAATAGACAGTGCACGAAGAAAAAAGAAGTCCTAAGGAAAGGGCGAGAGTCCAATGAATAAGGCGAAACCTGTTGATCATGACAATTAAATTATGTTGAGGGCTCAAAGTTATCCTTTCCTATTGGCGGGAAGAAATTAAATTTGCAGCATGTCAATTGAATTTCGCTTAAAAGATCGTGTTCGCTTTCTTAATGAACCTGGGGAGGGTGTGGTGACGGGTTTCCCATCGCCCGGAATGGTCATGGTGAAAGATGCTTCCGGCTTCGAATATCCGCATCCGGTAGGTGAACTCGTTCCGGTTTCTTCTCGAATGGAGGAGGAGATGAAATATGACCGCGTTAGACCGGAAATAAGTGATTTGGTGGAACGCAACATTGATGAGCGCATGGCCAAGGTGGCTCAAGACGATTTCAAATTGCTTTACAACAATAAAAACGCCACTACTGATCGCCGAAAGGGAGAATTAATGGAAGTAGATCTGCATATACACGAATTGGTGGATTCTCATCAGGGGTTGACCAATTATGAAATTGTGCAAATTCAATTGCAGCATTTTGAACGAACCTTGCGCAATGCCGAGGAAAAGAAAATACCCAGAGTTGTATTTATTCACGGAGTGGGTCAAGGTGTCTTACGAGCTGAAATCAGAAAAATGCTAGAGTCCTATTACCCAAATGCGACCTTTATGGATGCACCCTACAACGTTTATGGTTACGGGGCTACTGAAGTGAGATTGGTCTTTGGCGGTAGAAGAGTTTAGGTATTCCTAGTCTTTGGGAAGGTTGAAAGGACGTTTGTCTTCTTCGGTATAAATGGTTACATCGATGTTATCTTCAAAGATCCACTTACCTTCCACAAAAACCCATCGATCGTAAGTCCCATCGGGGCCATAGTCTGCAAAAACGCCTTGCATTATGGGATTTCGAGGTGCAAGATGATCTAGGACAATGTGATTTTTACGAGGATAAAATTTCACCGAAGCACTTACTTCATCGCTGTATTCATAGATAATTCTTTTCGCGTGTTTTCGATCGCTTTTAAAAATCTCTTCTCCGAATTTTAATTTTCCATTGTTGATTTTAAGCACATCAATAACCTTGCGGGTAGTGAGTTTATCGTTGCCATCCCAACCAAGCAACGTATAACTATCAATCTTTTTCTTCTTTTTTCCAAGTGGAATTATTTCATAGTAAAGCGTTCCGTACCACTTGTCGGCAGTGAGAAATTTGGTTTCCACTTTTTCAGTTTGACGTGAAGTATCGTTCAGTTCAGTCCAACTGAAAGTCTTTGTTTTGGCATCAAACAAGAGTACATAACAGGCGTAATAATGAGTGCCATCGAGAAGAGAAACGTTCCAGTTAATCAAACGCACACGTCCGTCGGAACTCGTGATTTTGCAGAAGTTTAGTTTTTCAAAAGAATACTCAAACGTTTCCTGAAGAGTAAAAGCATCCATAAAAAATCCCTTCATTTTTTCGGAGGCTTGAACGCGAATTTCGTCGTTGGAAGTGTTTCTTACGATGTTGTGATAAAAGGCTATAGAATCTTCAATAGCCGGCAGGTTCTGTCCGACAACAGAAACCATTGACGCGAAGGCCAGAAAGACAGAAAGGAGTACTCTCATAAGCAGGTTTCAGGGGAGAACGAAAAATCAGGCCACAAAGTATTCAGACCTTAAAGGTGCATGAACTCTTTTTTTGCCAAGAGTTGTTCTTTTGATTCGCGGTGATCCGGATCATCGACACAACAATCGACCGGACAAACGGCAGCGCATTGCGGTTCGTCGTGAAAACCAACACATTCGGTGCATTTGTCCGAAACAATGTAGTACACATCCATACTCACTGGTTCCTTCAAACTATCGGCATCTTGTTCCTGACCATGAATACCGAAGATGCCTTTCAACCCTGTTCCGTCAGAATATTTCCACTCAGCACCACCTTCGTAAATAGCGTGGTTTGGGCATTCCGGTTCACATGCACCGCAATTAATACACTCATCTGTAATTATGATAGCCATCGTACTTTCCTTTTTCTAAATCAATCCGACAAAAGCGGGTATATTTTCGCGGCGCAAAAATACCCATTACGATCGATCAGACATGACACCAGAACAACGGATTTCAGCTTTTGTTCAATTAGGGAAAGCCCTTCGAGACCTCTCCTCAGGTGGGGAATGGTCGGGATTCTCATCCGGCATGACCCAAAAGGAGTTCGACGCATGGTCGGAAACCATCATTTATTCTACGCAAAAAAACGGTTGGTTTACCACTGAAACCATTGGCCAATCGATGAAAGCGTGGTCTGACCTGCTCAATGAAGAAGGCTTGGTCGAATGGATAAAAACCTATGAGATCTCACCATTTTTTACCGAAAAAAAAGTAGCCATCATTGGTGCAGGCAATATTCCATTGGTAGTTTTTCACGACATTTTGAGTACTCTACTTGCCGGTCATAAAGCCTTAGTGAAGCTATCGTCCGACGATGAAGTCCTTATCCCTGCTCTGTTTTCTATGCTTTCCGGCTGGGATCAGACATGGGCAAATCGCATTGAGTTTGTGCAAGGGAAATTGGAGGGATTTGATGCGGTGATAGCTACGGGTTCGGACAATACTTCACGGTACTTCGAGTATTATTTCAAATCCGTCCCTCATATTATCCGGAAAAACAGAAACAGTGTGGCTGTGTTGGACGGAACGGAAAGTCCGGAAGAATTGAATGCTTTGGGACACGATATATTTGATTATTACGGTCTAGGTTGTAGAAATGTAACCCATATCTATTTGCCGGAGGCATACGATATCAACCTGTTTTTTCAGGGGATTTTTGGTTTTAGCGAAGTTGTAAATCACAACAAATACGCAAATAATTACGACTATAACAAAGCCGTCTGGTTGTTAAATCAAGAGAATCTACTCGACAATGGATTTATCCTTTTGAAACAGGATGATGGAATTCCTTCTCCGACAGGCAGTTTGTACTATAGCTATTACGCCAATCCTAATCAGATGGAAGAAATTGTAAGAAGCAATAGGGAGAAAATTCAATGTATTGTCGGTCGGGGCTATATTCCTTTTGGTCAGGCTCAATGTCCAAGTTTAACAGACTACGCGGATGGAGTGGATACGATGGAATTCCTGGTTTCTTTATAGGTTTAACAATACATCCTTATCTTGGAATTGCAACTATTGGGATAGAATTGTCTCTGCTATAGTCTCTAAACTCTTATTTTTGGCTTTCCTTTTAGTATGTATTTTGAAGTAAATTTTATATGAAATCACTCGGAGCACTTTTTATTCTAGTTATTTTAATTCTCGCCGGTTGTTCGACTGAGGTTGAACTGAATGCCCCATACCTCAAGACGACGGTAGTTATGGGTTTAATTGATCCGGTGGCCGACACGCAGTGGGTGAAGATCAATAAAACTTTTTTGGGTGACGGTAATAACATGAATTACACGACGATCCGAGATAGCTCTGAGTATCCGGAGGGTTCGTTTGTAGCTACCATTCAGCAAATCAATGATGGTGATGTAGTGAATACATACACCTTGGAATCAATAGAATTGTCGAACAAAGAGCTCAATGGAATTTTTTACGGTCCTGAGCACACGGCCTATTTTGTAGCTACTCCTTCCGGTTTGAATGAAAATGATTCGTATCGTTTGAATATAGATTTCGTTGATAAGTCCGACGTTTATGGCGTCACTAATTTGGTTAAAACAGACGACTTGATTATAGTGCAGCCACAGCAGGACAATACGATCTTATTGGCTCAAGAAGGTTTTGGATTGAACTTCACTTACAAGGATGGTGTAAAGATCAGATGGTTGGCGGCGGCAAACGTGGTTCGATATAACGTAAGCATCCGTTTTCATTATACCGAGCAATTGTGGGCTGAAGCAGAACACATCACACCGGTGGGTGAGCCTGTTTCGAAATTTATCGATTTTAATGTTGGAGAGCTTGAAGTAGATAACGATGTTTTGGTTGGATCTCAATTGGAACTTGAGTTCAATGGCGAAGCATTTTATGCCAACATCGGCAATAAGGTTCCTGTAAACGTATTAATGTCGAGGGAAGTTGGTTTCTACGATGGCACTACTACGAGAGCTTTAGACGTTACCATTTCCATGGCAAATGACGAACTCAATACCTTCATGGATGTTAGTCAGCCGGTAACCGGAATCGTTCAGGAGCGACCTTCTTATTCGAACATCGCAAATGGAATTGGTTTGTTTGCTTCGCGTTCATCTAAAGCAGTCGTGAACATTCCTTTTCGATCTGCTGGCACACAAAATCAGAATGCCAATTTGAAAGCACTGAAGTACGGAACTTACACTCAATTATTAAATTTCTGTGATCCGAATCCAAATAATTCGGAATACTCCTGCGACTAAACAGTTCTTGGATTTTACTATCTCACGAATTTTCCGCTCATGGTTTTTCCTGATGTAGACGTTAGTCGGCATAGATAATGGCCTGCAGTTAATTGCGAAATGTTTACCCTAGATTCATTGCCCACAACGTTTGTTTTTACGACTAGAGATCCTTTTAAATCATAAATCTCTACGTTTAAGACACCTGTATTTTGAGCAGATATCAGAATAAAATCCTGGGCAGTTAGACTAGTAAAAGAGAAATTTTCCGCCGAGTATTCTTCAATGCCAACGAGATCTTCGCCATCACAGTCTTGGTCTATGCCATCATCTGCAATCTCAGTACTACCGGGATAAATAGTTTCGTCGTTATCGTCGCAATCTACATCCGACAGATAACCGTCGCCATCCTCATCAAATAACAATGGGGCGAGTAAAACAGTAGTAACAATCCCCCCGTTTGAATTGATTTGTAAAACAGGCACTTTAAAATCGTGGCAAAGCCATTTGTATTCAATTGCCTCCGGACGATCTATTGTTTGACCAAATCCAAATGCATCGATATATATGCTATCTGAAGCATTAATCACGGATTTCACCCTAAGCACTTCGAAGGTTTCTCCGAGTAGAGTAAGGGTACCCCAACCGTCCACTGTATTCACGCGATTTTGAGTAAGCCTGTACGTGGCAAGAGTGGGTATTTCGATGTAGAGCTCGCTGTCGCTGGTATTGCCATCGCCAAATTCGAGAGGTAATTCATAAATAATATCAACCGGATCTGATTGAGCGGGAAGCGGAATACTATTGATAGTAGCTCCAAGTCCGACATTCGCATAACGTTGATCGTTGTTTTGCATGTAGTAATAAGCATCTTCGAACGTAATACCCACAACATCAAAAGCGTCTACGCCAAAGGCGAAATCGGCGTTATGCTCAGGGTCAAAAGGGTTGTTGAAGAGAAATTGGTACGTAAAGGGTGTTGATGCCACGTCAATGCAATTGAGTGGAGTACCCCCGCCGAGATTCATAAGATCTTCTTCGGTTAAGGTCCAAGTGTAGTCTGCACCCACATCTTCCGGATCAAAATTTCCTAAGAGGGTATGCGGGACCTGAAGCAATACGTCACCTGCATCCGGTAGGTGATTACTTTGAATGGTTATCTGAGAATTGGCTGATAAACTAATACTTACAGCAGAAACAAGAAGTCCGAACGAAATACGCATGATTAAGAATTTGAGTGTGAAGATAGGTAAAACGCAGCAAAAAGTGCTTTCAAGTCTAGGTTTACCTAGAAAAAGGCAGGTTGATAATTTGTGAGCAATTTGAAAAGACCTCTCAAGCCCTAGTGGGGCGCTCCATTGCTACCTTGCCGGACCTTAATGCAGCATACTGCCCCACTTAATTTAATCACTGTATGAAACTCGATAAGTTTGATTTTGTGCTTTTGGACATCATTCAACTTTACAAAAAATCCGCCAAGGGAAGTAACATTAACCTGTCAGATTTGGAGTCGTCCTTTTGGACACGCATTCAATATGATATTACAAATCATGAAGCGGGACTGCATATCGGAGAGAGAATCACCAATTTGTATCTCAACGGATTTATTGTTTTTAAAAGTGGATATGCCCTAACGCGAAAGGGAAAAGATGAATTGAATACACAGAAGGAATTAATTTCTATCAGTCAATGATGAAGAGCACTATCGGAATTTTAATTGGCTGTTCGCTCTGGATGGCCTCATGTGAGAATAAATCTGCAGAAGTAAAACCGACTGCAAGCGCACAAGACACAATTGCATCTCAACTCATCCAACCGGATAGTCTCACGGTGTATACCAAAGTTAGATTGACTACCGACGTTTCGCTTTTAAATGACGAAGAGAAACAAGTACTTAAACTTATGATCGAGGCGGCTTCTATCATGGATGTTATTTTTTGGGATGAAGCTATAGGTAAAGGCCGGAAAGAAACTTTTTTATCCGGTATAAAGGATACAATTGCAAGACAGTTTGCACTTATCAATTACGGACCTTGGGATCGATTGAATGGTAATACTCCCTTTTTAAAAGGAGCAGAACCCAAGCCTGCAGGAGCGGGATTTTATCCTGCAGACATTACAAAAGAAGAATTTGAAGCGTGGACACATCCTTTAAAAACCAATCCATATACGATGGTGGTTCGCAAATCCGATGGTCAGCTCGATGCAGTTTGGTACCACGATGTCTTTGCCGATCGAATTCAAAAAGCTTCCACACTTTTAACAAACGCATCTGAGATTACTACCGATCCTGAATTGAAATTTTATTTACAAAGCAGGGCAGAGGCTCTCACTTCCGATAGCTATAATTCTAGCGATGTAGCTTGGCTTGGAATGAA
Organism: Flavobacteriales bacterium; assembly: GCA_044375415.1. Taxonomy (GTDB): domain Bacteria; phylum Bacteroidota; class Bacteroidia; order Flavobacteriales_D; family Sanyastnellaceae; genus JAWXBG01. The sequence continues at coordinate 28,557 of JBILMS010000013.1, read as the reverse complement.
AAATAATCACCTCGATATTATCATTGGTCCAATCGAAAATTACGAAGATCAGCTCTTGGGAATTCGAACTTCACACGAGAGTTATGTATTGGTAAAAGACAAAGAGTGGAGCGCAAAATTGGATCGATATGCTGCTCTCCTTCCCCAGTTGCAAACCCAACTTCCTGTTGATGCGGCTTATAAAAAGGACAAAGTGGGTAGCTCATCTCAATTGGCTGCATTCGATGTGGTTTATTATGCAGGAGATTGCAATGCCGGTAGCAAAACGATTGCCGTAAATCTTCCTAACGACGAGACCATTCAACAAGAGCATGGAACTCGCAGATCGCAATTAAAAAACGCGATGCGTGCCAAATACGATAAGATTCTAGTTCCCATTGCCGATGAGTTGATTGCCGATGAACAACGCGCTAACATCACATTTGAAGCATTTTTTGGAAACGTTATGTTCCATGAAGTTGCTCATGGTTTGGGAATAAAAAACACCTTGAAGGGCGGTCGAAAAGTAAGTGAGGCACTTGGTGAGCAACATGCTTGGCTCGAAGAAGCTAAAGCAGATGTTCTCGGTCTTTGGCTCGTAACAAAACTTTTCGAAATGGGAGAGATTAAGGAAGGTCAAGTAATGGACAACTACGTAACTTTCCTCGCCAGCATTTTCCGGTCATGCAGATTTGGAGTCTCAAGTGCTCATGGTAAAGCGAATATGATGACCTTTAATTTTCTGCAGTCACTAGGGGCATTTGAGCGCGATGCAACTACAGGGAAGTACAAAATCAATCTCGAAAAAATGAAGGTTGCAATTGATTTACTCGCCGGTGATATTTTGAAACTCCAAGGAGAGGGATCTATCGAAACCGTCGCTGCGCGTCAAGCAGAGACTGCTGTTATCGGTGAGGCACTGAAAACGGACATTGCAAAACTCAATAGCGCAGGTATTCCAACTGATGTGGTTTTCGAACAAGGAACTACTGTTCTTGGTTTATAGAAAATTCTTCATACCGAGGTTTGTCTTTACACTGGTCCTTTTGGTTCCTGGTTTTTTCACTTTTGCTCAGAGTGCCGATACCACTTTGATTCGCGAACATTTAAATTTTCTGGCATCCAAAGATCCCGATTCATTCAGAGAATACACCAATACCGAACGACTGGATGAAAGTGCGGAATACATTTATCGGGTGTTCTCTCAATATGCCGATACGGTATGGTATCAGCGTTTTTTTGTGAATGGAAGAAGTTATTGTAATGTCCTATGTTCATTCGGAATCGAAATTAAAGAGCGAATAATTGTGGGCGCACATTACGATGCATGTGGCGATCAACCCGGTGCCGACGATAATGCAAGTGGCACAACTGCACTGCTAGAATTGGCTCGTATGTTGAGTAACGTCGAAGTTCCTCATCGAATCGATTTAGTAGCTTACACCTTAGAAGAACCACCCTTTTTTCGAACAGAAGGAATGGGAAGTTTCAAACACGTACAATACCTAAAGGAAAACAATGTTTCAGTGTTAGGAATGATATGTATAGAAATGATAGGTTATTTCGATGATCAGAGAGGTTCGCAACGATATCCGGTAGGTATTATGAAATTGGTGTATGGATCAAAAGGTGATTACATAGCAGTTGTTCAAAAAATGGGCAATGGTTCGTTTGGTAGAAAATTTAAGCGAACATTTAAAAGGAAGAGTTCAATTTCTGCGAAGTCGGTAAAAGCCCCAACATGGGTTTCAGGCATCGATTTTTCTGATCATCTCAACTATTGGGCTGCCGGTATAAGTGCTGTCATGATTACAGATACTTCCTTTTACCGCAATGCACATTATCATCTTTCCAGCGATACAGTGGATACTTTAAATATTCCAAAAATGTCTGAGGTGATCAAAACAATCTATAAAAGTCTTTTGAAAAAATACTAGAATCATGAAAAAACTCACGTTGTTGGCGCTTTCAATTGCCACGTTGTTTTCATTTTCCATTCACTCACCGGAGGGAAAAATGTTTCCGGAATTAACGGGAGAAATGCTCAATGGAACTTCGAAAACGATTCCAACAGATACCAAGGGTAAGTTGACATTTGTGGGGATGGCATTTAGTTCTAAAAGTGAAGATGTACTTAAAACGTGGTATGAACCCGTTTATGATAAGTTCGTTTTAAAACGCGGTATGTTCGACAAACAGTATGATGTAAATCTCATGTTCGTTCCCATGTACATCGGTCTAAAAAAGGCCGCGTACGAAAGCACCATGAACGACTTGAAGAAAAGCAATCGAAAAGATTTGTATCCGTACATTCTTTTCTACAAAGGGGACTTGGAGCCATATGGAATGGCATTGGAGATGAAAGACAAAGCGCTCCCATATTTTTTTCTATTAGACGAAAAAGGTAAAATTGTATATACCGCGAGTGGTATCTACACCGAATCTAAAATGGAAAAGTTAGAAGAAGTTTTGGACGGCTACGTCAAGTGAGATTACACCCCTAACCACGAGTCTTCCACCTCATTTTGGTACGCCAACATTTTAATAGCCGTGATGGCAGCCTCTACACCTTTGTTGCCGTGTTTGCCACCGCTACGATCTCTAGCCTGAGAAATGTTATCATCGGTAAGAACACCAAAAACTACAGGTTTCCCGTATTTCAGCGTTACATCTTTGATACCTGTGGCACAGGCTAAACTTACAAATTCGAAGTGAGGAGTTTCTCCGCGTACAATGCTTCCCAAACAAATAACAGCCTGCACATTTTTTGATTCGAGAAGGAGTTGTGCTCCTAAAGCGAGTTCAAAGCTACCGGGAACATAGTGAATGCGGATATTGTCGAGACGCACTCCACAGTCGGAGAGAGTTTGTGTGCAACCGCGCAAAAGGTTATCAGTGATTTCGCTGTTCCATTCAGAAACAACGATTCCTATCTTATAAGAAGATGCATCCGGAAGGCCGGCAGAGTCGAATAAGCTGAGATCGCCGGTTGCCATCTATTAGTTCACAGAAAGACGTGCAAGCCACTTGGTAGCTTCCGCATGTTCGTTGCTAGTGGTAAGAGCAATGTCTTTAACTTCTTTCAACAAACCTTTTGCTTTATCTGTGTTGCCTAATTCAATGTAAACGCGTGCGGCTTTCAATAAATACTGAGGACCGAGGAACTCTTTTGAATCTGAACCGGCGGCCTTTCTAGCTGCTTTTTCGATCCAAGAAGCACCTTCTTCAAGGTTGTCCAATTCAATGTACATGTCACCGACGTTACACATGGCGATAATTCCAACGGCTTCATCATCAAAATCAGCCTCTTTGAAATGATCGAGAGCAGATTGGTATTCTGCTTTATCTCTATAAATGATACCTAAGTAATAATGTGCGAGTTTAGCACTGGGTGTACCGGAGTAGTTATCGACAATCGACTGAAGTCCTTCGAATTCACCGTCACCATTCAAGGCCCATTCAGTGCTATCCATTTCCATGTATTGTTGGAGTTTCCAGATATCATTTCCGGCTTTCTCCTGACGTGGATTAGAGTAAAGGTATTGGAAACCAAAAACACTAACGAGTGCGAGAGCAACTACGCCTATTCCGATGAACAGCTTTTTACGGTTTTTGTCGACGAATAATTCTGTTTTGGTATAAACAGATTGAGCGTCAAATATGGTTTCGTTTTTTTGGTCCTGTTTGGCCATTATTCCATTTTTTTAGAGGTGCGAAAATAATCCATTTATCCATTCGTTTAACAGTAAAGCGATTGAGTGTGCATGTTCTAAGCCATTTTTCTGTTTTGAAGGAAGTTATATACCTGAAAAACAAATGATTATAATTTGACTCACTATTCATCTTCAAAGACCGATTATTAGGAATTAGTGGATATTGTGGCATTCCGAAAACACCTTTCTGACCTTACTTTTGTTGGCTATGAAAACAATTTCTGTCTCCATTTTCAAGTTCAGAACGTTGATTATGAAGAGACTTATAATTACAGGGTTGTTTCTTTTACCGCTTCTTTTTCAAGCACAAGAGAAAAAATGGCCAACACTCTTATGGGAAATTTCAGGGAATGGACTTGCTGAGCCTTCGTTTTTGTATGGAACTATGCATGTAAGCAGCAAATTAGCTTTCCATCTGGGCGATCCATTTTTTGATGCACTAGAATTTGTCGACGTGGTAGCATTGGAATTAAATCATGAACAATGGTTAGCCGACGAACTCAGTGAGGACAACCTTTTGGAGATGAATGCCATGTATAATTCCTCGGGTTTTGAAACCTATGGAAACTTTGAAGATGAGCATGGTTTTTTGTTTGGATATGGAATGGATAGCAAAAACTACTTGTTAAGTCCATTCCGATTTTTCCCGAGATATGCTAATTATATAGTCTCTCGAAACCTCAGTGAATCTGCGGAATACGAAGAAGACAGTTGGTTAGATTATTTTATTTACAAAGGTGGAAGAAAACTGAAAAAGGAAATTTTTGGACTAGAGTCTCTACAAGAATCGCAGTATGCTATGGACCTTGCCACGCGCTACAATCTGGATCACAAGGATGAATTGAAGGCACAAGACGATGATTGGGGAGGTGAAAATACATTATTCGAAGAATTGGAGTCTGCCTATAGAAAGGGCGACCTCGATTTATTGGATTCTCTGAGCAATCTCACAAGTGCAGGAGGGTGGAAAAAATACATTCTTGAATATCGAAACCAGGTCTTCGTTGGTCGGATAGACTCTATTCTAAAATTTAAGACCATGTTTATTGGAATGGGAGCTGCACATTTACCCGGAGAGACGGGGGTAATCGAGATGCTCCGCGATTTGGGATACACATTAAAACCAATAAAACCGGGACGTAGGAATGCAAAAAAGATCGAAGCTTTAGAGGCTAAAGAATATCCAAACACCTTTACGAAGTACACCAGTGTTTCGGGATTATTTGAAATCGATGTGCCCGGTCCTGTTTTTCAAGCGCCGATTTCTTCCGAAATGTTTGTCGAAACTTCTTCCGATTTACCCAATGCATCGTCTCTGTTCATGATTCGTTGCAAGACCTATGCAGGATTGCGCAAACAAAAACCGCAGGATATTATTCGATCATTGGATAGCTTGCTTTACGAAAATGTTCCCGGCTCCATTGAGTCTCAAAAAGAGATCGTAATAAATGGTTATCCGGCATTTGATATAATTAGTCTAGACAGACTTGGACATTATCATCGATATAGAATCATTTCGATGGAACAGGAACTGTTGGTGATCCGACTCGATGGACATCAGAAATTGGCGGCGTCGAGATATGGTGAACGAATTTTTAACTCGTTCAAGTTTTTATATTCCGCAGAAGAAGAATGGAAAGAACTAACCGTATCTGATAAATCACTTTCATTAAATCTACCTTCCTCTGCTCTTTACTTCTCCATGGAGTTTTTGCAAGGACTCGATAATTCTTTAGGCATTTCTGCCCACGATAAAATAGCTGATTCATTTATTCAAGTATTGAGGGTGAATATTCCAACATCGAGAATGGAACCGGATCATTATGAAATTTCGGAGGTAGAATATTCGTATCGACTAGCCCGGAAACTGAGGTTAATCGAGAGTGATACCCTTGCGTTTTTGGATTACCCCACTTTCGATTGTACCTACAAAACCGAAGATGGATCCAAGATTAAAGTAAGGTACTCCCTTGTTGGTACTTTGTGTTATGTATTCGCCGTTCACAATCCAAATGAAGCCGTTCTGGAAAAGTTATATTCCGGAATTAAGTTCTCTCTTCCAACTTATCGTAGGAATTTTGCCATTCAAACAGATAGCACAATCATGGCAAGATTCGAAATACCTTATAAACTTCCCAAAGTAAACGAGGAGTGGAATTGGTATAGCGGAGACGATGAAGATAAAAATCCTTTTGAACGCAAATCTTCAGAGGCAAGTTATTCGCCGCTCGAAGGGGGAGAAGCAGTAGAGGTACAATATGAAATGATGGGTAAGTATCAGATGAGTGTCGATTCTACTTATTTTGAAAAGTATATTCTCAGTAATTGGACAAATGAAGGGGATTACAAAATTGCTAAAAAGGAAGTTCAGCGACTTGATAGTACACTGATTTATGATGTGTGGGTGGGTGACACATCGATACAGCGCATTCAATGGATTAAAGCGATCTACAGACCCTCCTCATCCTATGTGTTGCGAACTACCTACGATTCCATCGCCGGCCCAAGTCAATTTGTGGAAAAATTCTACAACTCGTTTACACCTTTTGATACGACACATGCCGGCAATCGATTTCAAAACCGAACAGACTATTTCATAGAAGATATTACAAGCGATGATTCGCTCACATATAAACAGGCTTTCGATTTAATTGATTATACCGTCTTGGAATTTGATAATACAACAACCATTTTTTCCTTGATGGATAACATCAGTAAATGGTCAACGGCCGAAGAAAGAAGAATCATCCAGTTTGAACTTATGCAGGATTTGGTTTATTTTAATGATCCTAAAGTGCTTGATTATTTGACCGATAAATACAAAGCTTGGGCGGATTCAACCGAAAATCAGGCCTTCGCATTAGAATTGATTTCGAATATAGAAACAAGAGAAGCTGTTTTGCGAACTCGTGATTTATTGGTTGAAAGTGCGCCTTTGGGAATTGACAACTCCGATGTACTCCGAATCTTCAGAAATTTAAGAGATTCCATGGAGTTATGTGTTGGTATCACAGAATCTCTTTTTCCACTTTTGGAGATCGATGAATATGAAAACGGGCTGTATAGGCATATGTCCGTATTACTCGACTCCGGTATGATTTCAAAAAAGGATTACGCCTCGCTATTTTCTACCATTTTGAACAAAGCAAAAATCGATTATAGACGAGCAAATTCTACTAGAAACAGAATGGAAGAACCCGATGCGAATGAATATGAAAAATGGAGTTCCGGGAAATACCGCCGCAACAACAACGAAACCAATTCGATGAAGGTACTGTGGCGATTGTTGCTTCCATTCAGGGATCAAAAGGCCGCGGCAGATTTTTTCACATCCGTCGAAAGGACTAAACATTCAGATATTCTTTTATCATTGGTTTCCGTCTATTATTCCAATAAAATTCCCGTATCGGATGCCCTGACAGACACTCTTTGTTCGACGACGCAGGGGAAGATAGATTTATATCAAACTTTAGAAGGCCTGAAATTGGATTCGCTTTTCCCCGAAAAGCACAAAGATCAGGATGCCATGGTAGAGTTTATTGTAAAGCAGCGTTTAACGACAAACTACTCCGGCGAAGTAGACAGTGTGGTTTTTATTCGTTGCGAGCCTATTCAATTTAGAAATAGGAAGGGTCAACTTTATTTTTATAAGGTTCATTCAGAGGAAAGATCTGATTGGAAATTGTGTTGTGCAGGTGTCATCCCAAGTGATCATTCAAAAATTGAAACTTCACCCGATTTTGTGGAAACAGCTAGGGGTAAATTTGATCAGGAAAAAATGACCCCCGAAGAGCAAGACGATGCTTTTGAGGAATTGCAGAGAATGGCGATTCGTCAGATGGTAAATTCCCGAGATCGCAATCAGTATTCGTGGATGAGTAATTATTATGAGGACTAACCGGATGTTTTTAAATAAGCTATTTGTTTTACAGTTCAAGAGCTACAGGGAGATGGAATGGCAATTCTCTCCCGAGGTGAATTTTTTAGTGGGCGACAATGGCACGGGTAAAACCAATGTGCTCGATGCCGTTCATTACCTCTTGTTTTGTAAAAGTTATTTTAATCCGATCGATAGTCAGTGTATAACCTCCGATGGAGATCAATTTATGATTTCCGGAATATTTGAAAAGGATGGAGTAGAAGATCACATTTCGTGTTCGGTGAAAAAAGGTCAGAAAAAGATTTTTCGAAGGAATAAAAAGGATTACGAAAAGCTGTCAGATCATATAGGCTTATTTCCCGGAGTCATGATTTCGCCCTATGATGTCGACCTAATCGATGGAGGTAGCGAAGTTCGTCGTAAATTTTTGGATGGTCTGATTTCACAATATTCTCATGAGTATTTAGAAAGACTTATCATATACAACAAAGCTCTGCAGCAGCGAAATGCCTTGCTTAAAAGCTCAGGTCGTCAGCGGGAGCTAATCCATGCAGCCATAGAGCCATGGAACATGATGCTAACGGAGCATGCAGGTTACATCTTTGAGACGAGGCTTGCTTTTTTTGCTGAATTCTTACCTGTTTTTGAAAAGGTCTATTCAGAGTTGAGCAGGGGTAGAGAGGTTCCAACATTGGTTTACGAGTCAGAACTTCGGTCTCAGTCTATGGAAGATTTATTGCGACATTCTTTTAGTAAAGACGTTCAATTGGAGCGCACTACGAGCGGCATTCACAAAGATGATCTGGATATGACGGTGCATGGCCATTCTCTGAAAAAATTCGGGTCTCAAGGTCAACAAAAAACCTTTGTCCTCGCGCTTAAGTTGGCTCAATACGATATTTTAAATGCGAAATTGGGAGTGAAACCAATACTGATGCTCGACGATCTATTCGACCGGATTGACGGCAACCGAGTGCAGGCCATCATGGATAAAGTTTCTCAGGGTACCTATGGCCAAGTCTTTATTACTGATACAAGTGTAGACAGGGTTCCATCTATGGTCGATAAACTTAACATAGAAGTGCGTATCTTCGATACCAATCAACAGTCAATAAAAAGCGAATTTCCTACCTAACCATGGCCGGCAGAACATACAACAACAATAGCATAGGCCAAATCATCAAAGGCATATTGAAGGATCAGGGAATGGAGGATCGATTCAATCTAGCTGAAATCGAAAAGTGCTACCAGGAAGTGATGGGCCCCTTTATTTCTAAGAAGACTAGGAAAATTTTGCTCAGGGGTAAAACGCTTATCATCTATTTGGACAGCGGGGTTTTAAAGGAAGAATTTTCATTTTCAAAGTCTAAAATCCCGCAGTTGATTAACGAAAAACTTGGTGAACAAGTGATTGATCAAGTAGAGATCTGGTAATAAGAACATTTCTGAGTTACCTTTGTTCTTCACATTTGATGTAGTTCCGGTAGGCTAAAATGCTGTAAACTTGTATGTTCAATACCGAAACCAATATCGTCAATAACGACAAGATGAGTAAAACGAAGTTACTTTTGAAGCGGCTGATGTTACCCGGAGCCATTGCTCTTACCGTTTTCATGTTTTCTCAATCATTTGGACCATCACCCAAAAAGGGAAAATATCATAGCAACGATGAAATGACGCGTCTGATGGTAGGTACTTTGCCTATTGGGGAAAACAGTGTCTTTATCGGTTCAGGAAAATGTGCAGGTTGTCATGGAAATGATCCGCTTGATTATGCAAATATGACATCCGAAGGCGAGGATGTGAATATGACCGATAGCTGGAGAGCGACCATGATGGCTAACTCGGCGAAAGATCCTTTTTGGAGAGCTAAGGTTATTCACGAAGTTACCGTAAATCCCGATCATCAAGTTGAACTTGAGGATAAGTGTACCAGTTGTCACGCTCCGCAAGGGAAATACGCTTCTTTATATGATGGAAATCCTCATTATTCTTTTGCAGAGATGGTCGAAGATTCGATCGCACTGGATGGTGTTGCTTGTGGCGCGTGCCATCAACAGCGACCGGATTTTATGGGGCTTACATTTTCAGGAATCCTAAACTACAGTCCCGATACGGTGTTTGGTCCATTGTTCGAAATTGGGGAGGGAGATATTCCATTATTCGCTCCGGCAATGACAAGTTTTGTTGGAATTGAACCCGTTGGTCACCCCAAGGTTTCTCAAAGCGAACTGTGTGCAGGATGTCATACACTCCTTACAAACACGGTCGATCTCGAAGGAAACTTTACCGGAGGAGAGTTTGTGGAACAAGCAACCTACCACGAGTGGTTGAATAGTTCTTTCAACAACGACGAACTGCTTCAGAAAGAATGTCAAGAATGTCACATGCCTCGTATCGATGAGCCTATTGTTGTTGCTTCCGGTTATGCGTTTTTACCGGGCAGACAGCCTTACGGTCAGCATTGGCTTGTAGGAGGAAATACATTTATGCTCGAGTTGATGAAGAATCGAATTGATGAATTGGGCATTGCAGCCACAGCAGATCAGTTTGATGTTGTGATAGAAAGAACATTAGCTCTGCTGCAAAATGAAACAGCGACTATAGAACTTTCGGAAGGCGAAATCGATGGAGATACTGCTCGGTACACCGTAAAATTGAGCAATCTGGCCGGACACAAATTTCCAAGTGGATATCCTGCAAGACGAGCGTACATCGAGTTTTTGGTTACCGATGAAAATGGTGATGAGATTTTCCACAGTGGAAAATTAATGTCGAATTACGAGGTACAGGGTCAGAATGCCACATGGGAGCCCCACTATGATATTATCTCAAACGACTTTGAAGAAGTGCAGATATACGAAATGGTGTTGGGGGATGTAAACAACAACGTAACAACCGTCTTGGAAAGGGCGGATCATCCCATTAAAGACAATAGGTTGGTGCCTATCGGTTTTAGCACGAGCCATTTTGCCTACGACACCACGCTCATTGCAGGTGGAGCAGAAACGGATCCCAACTTCAACTACTTCAACGGAGTTGAGGGTAGTGGCACGGATGCGATAAGATATCACGTTCCGATTACCGGAGTAGATGGACAGATAACAGTTACAGCTCGTTTGATGTATCAAAGCGCCCCGCCAAAGTGGAATGAAGAGTTGTTTGCGATAGATCACCCAACAATCAACAGTTTTGAAGAAATGTACCTTGAAGAAGGAGCGGATCCTGTTGAGGTTGTAGCGGCCACTGTTCAGAGCACGGTGGTGGGAATCGAGAATTCCGAAGCGTGGTTTACTGTTTCATCAAACCCGAGTCCAACAGGTATCGTGATGATTGATTCAGGCAAAAATTCCATTACGGAAATTTCAATTTATTCTATCGATGGAAAATTGATTAGTGCGCAAAACACAAAAGGAAATCGATTTAGAATTACGCTTCCGACAACAAAGGGATCCTACATTATGGTGGCTGAAACATCTCGTGGCACTATCATTCGGAAACTTTTGAGAGAATAGAAGTAGTTATGGTGATCAGGCCGGTTCGTCGTGCGGATGCACAAGACATGCTCGAAATCTATCGCCCTTTTGTTACCGACAACAGTGTGAGCTTTGAATTGGAACCTCCTACTGTTGAGCAATTCGCCGAAAGGATAGACACATACACAAAACGTTTTCCTTGGTTTGCCGCAGAAGAAAATGGCGAAGTGGTAGGATACGCCTATGCCTCGTCGTACCGAGAGCGAAAAGCGTATCAATGGTCGGTAGAGTGTTCCGTATACATCCGACCCGATAATCATGGTAAGGGTTGTGCAAGGAAGTTATACGATACTTTATTCGAAGAATTAACGAGTCTTGGATTCTTCAATGTGTATGCGATCATTACTCTTCCGAATGATGCGAGTGTTCGGTTTCATCAAAAAATGAATTTCGAAGAAGTCGGTATTTTTCGACGTGTCGGCTTCAAATTCGGAGCCTGGCATGATGTCCTTTGGATGGTGAGGTTTCTACGGGAGGGCACACCGGAGGGAAATTATGAATTATGAATTATGAATTATGAATTATGAATTATGAATTATGAATGTTGAATTATGAATGAAAGACACATGCTGATGGGTCATTTATAATTCAACGTTCATAATTCATAATCAGTAATGCGTCCGGTGTGAATTCATAATTCAACATTCATAATTCATAATTCTTAAAGCAGTTCATTCGCCAAATTCGCCAATTCCGATCTTTCACCTTTTTCAAGTGTAACGTGCGCGAAAAGTTCTTGACCTTTCAGACGTTCAATCACATATGATAAACCATTTGACTGTTCATCGAGATAGGGTGTATCTATTTGTCGAACGTCGCCGGTAAGAATGATCTTTGTGTTTTCACCTGCACGGGTAATGATTGTCTTAACTTCATGTGGAGTTAGGTTCTGGGCTTCGTCGACAATGAACACGCAGTTGGAAAGGCTTCTTCCACGTATGAAAGCCAAGGGACAAATTGTGATTTTCCCTTCTTTTTGCATCTCATCAATAGCGACTCTTTTTTTCTCTTTTTCGCCGAACTGATTTTTTATGAAGTTGAGATTATCCCAAAGCGGCTGCATGTATGGATTCACTTTTTCTTCTGCATCTCCGGGTAAAAAACCAATTTCTTTGTTGCTGAGAGGAACAATCGGACGAGCAAGGATTATTTGATCATACGTGTTTTTCATTTCCAAGGCACCGGCCAAAGCCAATAGTGTTTTCCCTGTACCGGCCACACCCGAAATGGTTACAAGTCTTATTTCGGGGTTCAAAATGGCATGCATGGCAAATGCTTGTTCTGCATTTTTTGGTTTGATGCCGTAAGCGTATGCTTTATCTACTCGCTGAAGAACTTTTTGACGACCGCTATAAAAAGCTAGAGCCGATGAAGAACAATTTTTGAGCACATAAAAATGATTCGTCATTTTTTCTTTGCCCAATACATTGAGTTTTTTCGATTCACCATCTTGATAGAATTTCCGAATGTCCTCACTGTCGATGTTCTCTACCGTGGTGCGTCCACTATATAACATGAGAGAATCTTTGACTTTTCCGGTCATAAAATCTTCGGCAGGTAAGTCGAGGGCCTTCGCTTTAATGCGAAGATTAATGTCTTTAGTAACTAGAATTACTTTGGATTTTTTGCCTTCTACTCTTTGTAATTCGATGGCAGAACTCAGAATTTTATGATCGTTTTTCACTGATTCGAACACGCGGGTAGCACTGGCTTCTTGTTGTTCAAGGTTAAGCAAAATCCTAAATTTTCCCTTATGGTCATTTTCGAGAGGAACCCATTCTTGGAGAGAATGAGCGTGTGAGAGGCGATCAATGATCCTGATGCACTCTCGCGCTTCGAAATTTTTAGTGTCGTTACCAACTTTGAACTTGTCGAGTTCTTCAAGTACAGTTATAGGGATGGCGACGTAATTGTCTACGAAGCTGTTTATACAGTTGTGATCGTGGAGGAGAACCGAAGTGTCCAGCACAAAAATCTTTCTCACTTTACGTGGTGTCGGCATATGCTTAGTTTGTTTTTAGGTAAACGACATTGTACTGCCTTTATCGGTTTTATCCCGTCGGAGAAAACCATCATTCAGGCATCACGAAAATAGAGGGATTGCTTCTCCACTCCCGAAAAGGAGAAAAGAGTTTTCAACCGCTTACGACTTATAGAGAACAAAACGTTAAGAGAAAATCACGGAATTAATCTTCGGCAGGTTCCGGATCATTAATATCGAATAGGCCTTCAGGGGCTGCAATATGCACGACGCGGGCATCTTCATCTATGTTAAGAAGTATGTCTTCATGAATGGGAAGCAGGTAACTTTTTCCATTGAAGTCTATTTCGAGCAATGGATTGTTTGGAAGTTCCATAATGCCTTTTATAATACCTGCATCGCCTGCTTTTTCATCTATCACTTTAAATCCGCTCAGTTCACGCAGCGAAATTTTCACCAAGTCGGCTTCACTTAGTTCTTCACGACTCACCTTAATTGGATTTTTTAAATACTTCCGGGCTTCATCTTCGGAGTTGATTCCTTCGAGACGAACTTTCAATGTAGTATTTGTCTTTTTTTCCATATTGACAACCTTGAAGGTTTTATCTCCTTCTTTCGTTTCAACAATCATTTCCTCGAGGTCTTCATAGTCGGCCGGATCGCCATTTTCGATGTAGACGGTTAGTTCACCTTTGAAGCCATGAAGCTTACTGAAGTGACCAATGGTGTATAGTGTGATATCTGACATAATTTATAAGAAAAAGCCACCCCGAATGATGGGATGGCTTTGTGAATTCATGTGGACAAAAGTCTTAAGCTTCTGAACTACCTTCTGCAGCTGGAGTTTCTTCTGCAGTTGGAGTTTCTTCTGCAGCAGCAGCAGCCTCTTCAGCAGCAGGAGCAGATGCCGGCGCTTCTTCAGCGGCCGGAGTAACTTCCTGAGCAGCGATTAAAGCCTTAATGCGGGCTTCGTTCACCGTTTGCTCATGCTTCATTTGCTTGGTCTTAGCATCATCTTTAGAACGACCTAGACTGTCTTTTTTAGCTTGAACTTTGGATTCCTTTTCAGATAACCAGGCTTCAAATTTTTTATCGGCGTCTTCTTGAGTAAGAGCACCTTTTGCAACACCTTTATTTAGGTGATACATGTACAGAACGCCTTTGTACGAAAGAATCGCACGGGCAGTGTCTGTTGGCTGAGCACCATTTTTCAACCAGGTAATTGATTTCTCCCTGTCGATTTCAATGGTGGCCGGATTTGTGTTCGGATTGTAGCTGCCCAAACGCTCGATGAATTTTCCATCGCGGGCTGCGCGTGAATCTGAAGCTACGATGTGGTAAAATGGTCTTCCTTTTTTACCGTGACGTTGAAGTCTGATTTTTACTGGCATAGTGTTGTTTTTGTGGGTGCGAAACCCTGTTAAACAATTGTTTTAAATGGGCGGCAAATGTACACATTTTAAATGGTTTAGACCAAATAATTCGGTTTCTTCGGAAACAATCGATTTAAATATTTGATAAACAGGAAGATACAAGATCGGCGCACCGTCAGGATGTCAACCCTTAATCACTCATAAATGTATCCACCGCAAAGTAATTACATAAATGGCACAATACCTTTGCCACAGAAGCGATTAGTGGAACTATGGATCTGAATCTGAAAAAAAGTAAAGCCTACCAAATAAAAATGAACCTTGTAGGAGGTTTGATTTTATCCTTTCTTTTTCTGTCTAACACTCTGTCGGCACAGTTCGAAACTAACAGACTAAAAAATAAACATTGGTACACTTTGGCGCTGGGGCCGAGCTCGGCGGACGAACTTAGCTCATCCGTGTCATTAGGATATACCGGGAGAAACGACATGTTGGTATCTGCTTATCGTTTTCAATATCAAGGTCAATTGTTTGAGCCAACCGATTCATGTTCTTTCAAAGCCCGATCTTTTGAGTTTGCCGCACTTTGGGGTGAAGGTACAGCCGGCAAAAATTCCTATGTGGTGTTTATGGCGGGCATGGGACTTACCCGAAGAATATATTGCCTGGGGGAAGATCAGCAATATCAGCGCAAAGCGAGAACATTAGTTGGGGTACCTTTTCAGATTGAAGGTGGTCTTTTTGTAAATAAAAATTGGTCGTTAGGTTTGACCATCATCGGGGGATGGAATTTTTTGGAACCTTATCTCGGTGGTCAGTTAAAACTCTCATACCACCTTGCTGCAAGACAAAATGAAGAGGAGGAAGAATGAAACAGGATATTTCCACAAAAGCAGATATTCTTTTACTCGTAGATACATTTTACGGTAGAGTTCTAAAAGACCCACTATTAGCTCCACATTTTGCTCACATCAATTTTGAAGAGCATAAACCAAAGATGATTTCTTTCTGGTCCTTTGCTTTGCTCAACGAGCCGGGTTACACTACAAATGTCTTCGACAAACACCGGGATTTAAAAATAGATAAGAGTCACTTTGATCGTTGGTTGGAGTTATTTCATCAGACAATCGATGAATTGTTCGAAGGTGAAAAAGCAAATGATGCTAAGTTGCGAGCATCTTCCATCGGCTGGACATTTGCCGAAAAAATGAGACAACTTAGAGCAGGGGAGGACAAGGCATCATGAGTGAAGCAAATGATCTTTTGTTTAATCGAAATCTTGCGCAAACCACTCCCTTTCCGCTGGGAATTGAAGTGGAAAGGGCCGAGGGTATATATATTTATGATGTTCATGGAAAGCGTTATGCTGATCTGATCAGCGGCATTGGTGTAAGCAGTTTAGGTCACAATAGAAAAGAAATCGTTGCTGCTATTCGCGAGCAGGCAACAAAGTTTCTTCACGTAATGGTTTACGGTGAGTTTATTCAAAAACCACAAACCGAATTTGCTCAGTTACTGAGTTCTGCTTTGCCCGAAAATCTCAATACGGTTTACTTTGTTAATTCCGGAGCAGAAGCGATTGAAGCTTCCCTGAAATTAGCGAAAAGAGTAACGGGTCGCACGAAAATAATTAGCTGTAAAAAAAGCTATCATGGTAATACACATGGAGCACTGAGCGTATCGGGAAATGAAATGAAGAAGTACGCGTTTCGACCCCTCTTACCTGACGTTTATTTTATCAACTTTAATAGTTTTAGTGATCTCGAAAAAATAGATAACGAGACAGCTTGTTTCATCATGGAGACCGTTCAGGGAGACGCAGGAGTTCGCATTCCTGATCTCACATATATGAAGGCATTGCGAAAGCGCTGCGATGAAGTGGGAGCTCTTTTGATTTTTGATGAAATTCAATGTGGAATGGGGCGCACGGGTAAAATGTTTGCGTTCGAACATTTTGACGTCGTTCCCGATATCTTATCCCTTGGTAAAGCTCTCGGCGGAGGATTGCCGATTGGTGCATGCATAAGCTCACTATCGAACATGCGTCACTTTACTTCGGATCCCATCTTGGGTCACATTACTACTTTCGGGGGACATCCACTGGTGTGTGCTTCAGGTCATGCGGCTCTCCGAGTTTTAATCAGCCAAAATATTTTGGCAGGAGTAGATGAAAAGGGACGTCGTATTAAAAACATTTTAACACAACATCCTTCCGTGCGAGAGGTCCGTCAAATCGGATTATTTATAGCAGTTGATTTAGAGAGCGAAGATCAGGTACGTCGTTTAGTAGACAGATGTTTGGAAAAAGGTATTTTGATATTTTGGTTTTTATCCTGTCCGTCTTCCTTCCGACTGGCACCTCCTTTGACAATCGGCAATGAGGAAATTGATCGTCATCTCGGCGAGATATGTGAGATCTTGGATGAAATAAGGACTTAAGTCAGGATGAATTTCGGTTTCTTGATCTCGATCAATCAAAATAGAAGGGCTTCGGTGACTGCGGTCACATCAAAATAAGAGTCACGTGCAGCAAATTTGTCTCACAAACCTTTAATCACAAATCGCTATGAAAACTAACATGGGTAAAACTGATCGCGTAATCAGAATTTTATTGGCACTCGTTTTTGGAACACTTTATTTTACACAGACTGTAACCGGTGTTGCAGGCTATGTGCTATTGGGTCTAGGAGCGATATTCATACTTACGAGTGTAGTAAGTTTTTGTCCGCTATATACTTTATTCGGCATAAAGACGTGTGCCGTCCCTAAGAAGTAAAACTGCATAAGATGGAAAAAGTCCATCTTGCATTTGTTTGAATGCAGGATGGACTTTTTTTGTCTCGCATCGCGCATGAGAAACGTTTTGAAAAGAATGCGCCGCGGGATTCGGTTTTATTTTAAAAAATCTTCATCGATAAGAATTCTGCGCAGTTTTTCGCTCGTGTTTTGAGAAACGGGTACGAGGGGAAGGCGCATATAATTATCACATTTATCCATTAACTGAAGAACTTCTTTTACTCCACCCGGATTACCTTCCACGAAGAGGTTTTGAATGATTTCAAGAAGTTTGTAATGCAGTGCTCGGGCTTCGGTAAATTCATTGTTCATGGCATGGTGTACCATTTTTGAAAACTCAGTGGGGAATGCATTTCCAACGACAGAAATTACACCATCCGCACCGGCAGCTATTAAAGGCAGCGTTAAGGCGTCATCACCTGAAATCACCAAGAAATCTTTTGGAGAATTGTGAATGATGGTCATGATCTGCTCCATATTTCCACTAGCTTCTTTTATACCAATTACATTTCTGCATTCAAATGCGATGCGAGAAACCGTGTCGGGCAACAAATTGCATCCGGTGCGGCCTGGCACGTTGTACAAGATGATCGGTAATTTGGAATGTTCGCTTATGGCCCTGTAATGTTCGAATAGACCGTTTTGAGTTGGTTTGTTGTAATAGGGAGTTACAGACAAAATAGCAGAAAGTCCATTTGATTCTAGGCGATCCAATTGATTGCACAACTCGAATGTATTGTTGCCACCAACACCGAGCACAACGGGTTTCCTTCCCGCATTAGTAGCTAAAACTGTTTCCAGAACTAGTTTTCTATCTTCTTTGTCGAGGACAACAGATTCACCTGTAGTTCCCATCACAACCAAATAATCGACGCCGTTTTCTACAAGATGATCAGTCAAATTTTTGAGTGACTGAACATCGATAGTCAGATCTTTTTTGAATGGTGTAATCATTGCTACACCGAGTCCTTTGAATTGATTCATTTTATTTTTGGATTGCTTAAGTACAATTTTAACTGATCGAGATATTTGTCGATACTAAATGAATAACCCATATCGATAATGAGGTCATAGTAACGCTCGGCAGTACTTCCTTTGACGCCAACTTTCATGGCAGCTTTGCTTTCTTTCGCCACAAAATTTAAGGGCAGACTTTTGCCATCCGTGAGATCGATAAGAATATCAAAATCCTCGTTGATGAATTTTCCGACATTATTTACCGGGCGCATTTGCCAATTGAGGTCCTCACGCGTGAAGAATTCCGACTCCAGTTTTTGATTCTGCCAAATCGGGATTTTTTTGGATTCAGTATCTACGAAACCGAGTGCAAAAACATGTTTGATTCCGTAATCAGTTTTTATCTGTTTGATGTACTGCTTGATTTTTTTGAAAAAATCTTCGTCGGCATCTTTATACAAAAATGCCACCCGGGAAGCATTGGTGAAGTTGGATCCCCTCCGAACGCGTTCAGGTTCCTTTTCGCTGCGAAGGACATTCCTTCCTACGATGGTTTTTATATTCCTGATAATTTTCATACGGTACAAAAATAAGCAAGCGCTGTCTTTAACGACCTTCCGTGGTGTGGCAAGTGTTAGGCCAAATGTCAAAAAAAATCCAAAAGGGTTATTCGCGGTGCATTTTTTGATTGTGTATGTTAGTCTCCACGGTAGAACCCGGAGCAATTGATTTCGTACAAAAACGTATAAATTAGCTACTATGGATTCGCTAAGTAAAGATTGGATAACTGAAGGCACTCTCGACTTTGAGTACAAAAAGTACATTCTGTTGGCTTACCTTCAACATTGCCATGGTTCTTTTGAGAAAAAGGCACTTTATCCGCCATTGGGAGATTTAATCGAACACCATCGCAATCTCTTGGAATTCAATCAAACGATCTCAAACCTCAGACAAAATTTCCCTAAAAACATAAGTGGTCTCGATCCTTCGAAGGGTACCCTGATTTATGAGAATACCTTACAGGATGATCATTATTTCTCATCCGTTACAGAGATTGTAGACTACGCTATTCCGGCATTCAAACAGACTTTGGAGGAGGGTAGACAGATATATGAGGAGGTAGAACAACATATTGAGCTCACTCCACTTGGAGTTATTCCGGTTTATAAAGATGAAGGTTATTTGCTCGTTCAGCCCGATCTTACGGATGAAGTATCCGTTTACAACTATCGCCTATCTGTTATTGCCGGAATTGGAGAGAGTTTTCGTGCTCTGGAAATGAATTGGATATTTAACGACAAAAGAAGTATTGCTCACACTTACGAGAGCATTAAACGTGAATTGATTCTTAAGTTTAAACATCTGCCAAATCCCGCCACATTCCTTTGTAGGAGTAGGGGTTGGTTGCCTTTGAAAGAGACTTTATTGCCGGTAACCCGTAGAGTTTTATTGAAACAATTGGTTCAATATTCCATCTAAGAGTTCACCCCTTTTAGCATCAAGTTAAATGAGCCCTTGGCTTGTTGACGGATTCTGCTACATTTGAAGCCAAAGTATATACTATGTCTTCAAAAGTAAAAGGTCTTTCTCTTTTTGCCCTTACCATGATTGCCATTGGCGCGACCATTGGATCGGGTATCTTTAAAACACCTTCCGACATTGCTCGTCAGGTTTTCGACTCGAAGGCCATAATGATATTGTGGATACTGGGAGGTGTAGTATCGCTTTTGGGAGCATTGGTATTCGCCGAACTTGGTTCCAGAATGCCCCAGGCAGGGGGAGTTTATACATACTTAAAAGCATCTTACGGTCCCTTGCCGGCCTTTTTATACGGGTGGTGTTTACTCACGGTAATATCAAGTGGAACAATTGCGGCTCTCTGCGTTGTGTTTGCAGAATACCTCAATAATTTTTTGGGTTTTGCCTCTGAATCCGAACCCTACATCGCCATGACCGGCATTGTGGTGCTCACGTTGTTTAATACCTTCGGTATCAAGAGCAGTGAGTGGTTTGCGAATATCTCAACCGTTCTCAAAATAGTGGGCATATACGCCTTGTTGATACTTACTATTTTTTTGGGTGATAAACTGATTTTTGGTAAAGCCATTGTAGTAACCACCGATAGTTCAGTGGAATTGGGTTCAGGAGTAAATTATGCCGTGGCATTTGTAAGTGTATTGTGGTCATATACAGGTTGGCATTATGCGAGTTTCGTTGCGGGGAGTGCAACCAATCCAAAACGCGATATACCTCTCGCGATGCTATTTGGTACCGGAATTGTGACACTCACATATGTATTGTGTAATGCGGGATATCTGAAAGCATTGGATTTATCGACCATTCAAAGTTCCAACGTTGTTGCTTCGGATGCATTGGAAGCAGTGCAGCCCGGTTTAGGATCTTGGATATCGGCCTTGATTGCGATTTCGGTTTTTGGATGTGCAGGTTTATACATTTTATCAACGCCCCGCATTTTTCACCAAATGTCAAACGAAGGTGTGTTCTTTAAAATCTTTTCGAAGAGCCACAAAAAATTTGGTGTACCGGTGAACGCTATCATTTTACAATCAGGTTGGGCAATTTTACTGGTTTCGTTTTGGGGAAAATTTGAAAGTATCATTACTTACGTGACGTTTGTAGAATGGCTCTTTTTGTTGTTGGCATGTACCAGTATTTTTATCGTTCGTTTCCGTATCTCAGCGAAAAAGAAGGATTCTGCAGCAGGCAATGAAGAGAAAGCCATTGAAAGCAAGATATTCAAAACGCCCCTCTACCCCTTAGTTCCAATTTTGTTTGTGGTTATTGTAGGTTGGTTTATTTCTAAAAACATTTTTGCTGAAAGTGCAGAAGTGTACGCCGGATTGCTCGTACTTCCATTTGGAATACTTTTTTACTACATTTTTAAAGGCTATAGTATTCGTGAAAGTGGTCCGAAAAATGAACCTTTGGATCGAATGAAGCATTGATTTCGGTAAACCATGGACATGCGTTCCAAGATAGTATTGATAGTTGTTTGTACATTAGTTTCTCTATCTTCAAGATCACAGCGTGAAGATAGAAGGAGTGAAAGAAGCATTCCGACTTTTGAACTTTCATCTCATGTTGGAAAGCTCATAAAAATTCATGGGGAGTACCCCGAAAATGGAACTTCATCGGCTTTTGAATTGTTCGCAGCATGGTCGCCGAATTACAGAAAAGATTGGACCAAGCAAAGGGGTTATCCCAGAATAGGTGCATCTTTAATGAGCCTTGGTTTTGGAAATAAGGAAGTATTGGGAACAGCCGTGGGATTGATACCGATGGTAGAATATGTCGATGCTTCATCGCCATTTTATCTTCGTTTGGGTTTTGGGGTGGGACGTTTTAGCAGGCCTTATGATCCCATTTATCGTCCCGATAATCTTGTATTTGGATCGCGTTATGCAAACCTTTCCATGATTTCTATGGGATTTCGTTTAGCAGTTCACGACTTCATGGATTTTAGACTGGGAATGTCATTTATACATGCTTCCAATGCCCATATCCGTGTTCCTAATATTGGAGGTAATGTAATAGCATTGAACGCAGCCGTTGTTTTTGGAGGCATACCACATAGAGTGCCGGTTCCACGATTGAACTATGAAGTATATAGCGAGAGGAGCGATACAATACCACAAGTTAAAAAACGAACATCTTGGACGGCCGGAATTCATCTTATACAAGGTTATCACAGTTTTCCGGGCACTGTCCGACCGGTAGGTGGGCCGTTGTATTCAGTTTCAGGTTTGTCGGTATACATGATTCAAAAAGACGACAAAAGAAAAAAACCTTGGATGACAGGTTTAAACTACCATTATTATCGAGCTTACCGAGAGTACATTTTATCACAAGAGTTGTTTCCTGCCGATGAGGCGAATCTCCGTTCGCATCACCTAACATGGTTTGTTGGCAGGGATATTTATTTTGGTTCTTTTTCCTTTTTCTTTCAAACCGGTTTAAACCTGTATGCCCCATTTTTGAAGGAACTGAATACAGTTTGGGATTTACCGAAAAAGGGATTCATTTATACAATGACCTCAAGTAAGATTGGGTATAGATATCATGCACCTATCCAAGGGCTATTTGGAGGCATTGCAGTAAAGGCGAGCGGAGGAACTGCAGACTTCCTCGAATTCGAATTGGGCTATGAGTTTTAGAAGTCTAACTGCAAAAAAAAAGCCACCCGAAGGCAGCTTTTCTGAAAGCGAGAATCAACTTATTTGATCATCAATTTTTTGCGGGTAATGTCACCTTTTTGATTTACTTCAACAAAGTAAATTCCATTTGGCAATTCGCGCAGGTCCATGCGGAATGTAGGTGTCTGAATATTTAATTCAGTGCGAATAGTTTTACCGGTAATATCGAGTAAACGAATATCGGAATTCAAAGTGTTATCTTTTTCTATAACAACGAAATCTGTCGCCGGATTCGGGTAAATCGAAAAAATGGTTGGCTCAGGTTCTTCGACTGAAACTGCATTAACCACGATTCCTCCAAATTGTGTGTTGGAGTGGTTACCCACAGAACATTCATATTCATAATTACCGGGAGTGTCGAATGTAACTTCGAACACAAAACCGGAACTATGTGTGCCCGACATAAAGGATTCGGGGCCTGATGTACTGGTAACATTGTGATTGTTGCCGACCCAAGTCCAACGTACTACATCACCGGCCTCTATTTCAAGAAACTGAGGTTCGTAATAGGGAGGATTAACACCGGAACCGCCGACACCGCCCACTTCCACGTCAAAGGTGGTAGCTCCGCAGTGAAGGGCTAAAGCTGCAAAAACGAATAGTAGATTTTTTTTCATATGTGGTTTACTAGGTTGTAATTTCATACAAATAGACGAATATTTGGGTGCGCGGGTTGTATTTAAATGTCATCTTTTCATAAAATAATCACTAAAAATGGGCTTTTCGTATTTTAGAATCAGAAAAAACTCCCTATTAATGGGCATTTCGAGGCTCCAAAAGCCGCCTTTATCAACAACTTCGATCATTTTTCAACAAAAGCCTCATTTTTCCCCGTCAACTCTTGCTTTCAGAAAAGTACCCCCCCTACTTTTGAGGCGCATTAAAGCTTTCAAGTTTAACCCATAAAAAACAATTTTAAAATGAACAAAGCAGAATTGATTGATGCTATTGCAGCAAGTGCGAAAATTTCTAAAGCTGATTCTAAAAAAGCTCTAGACGGATTCATCGAGTCTACAACAAAAGCTCTTAAGAAAGGCGACCGTGTAGCTCTTGTAGGTTTTGGTTCTTTCAGCGTTACTCAGCGTAGTGCTCGTAAAGGTCGTAACCCACAGACCGGTAAAGAGATCACGATCAAAGCTAAGAAAGTTGTTAAGTTCAAAGCAGGTGCTGAACTTTCAAGCAAAGTGAAGTAATCACATTTGCAAAAGCATGGAAAGGAGGCTGCCTAACAGCCTCCTTTTTCTTTTTATACTATGAAGCAAAAACTCTACGATCTGTTATGTGAGCACCTCACCGTGCACAAACGAGAGATGTATGATAAAATGGCTGCAGGTCGCACCCGGCATTTGACGGTAGTGGCCGAAGACATTTATCAAACACAAAATGCCAGTGCAATTCTTCGGAGTGCGGAATGTTGGGGAGTGCAGGATATTTATGTAATAGAGAATTCACATAGTTTTCAGATGCATCATCGCATCACAAAAGGTGCAGAAGATTGGTTGACACTTCATCGCTTTCATGCAGAAAAAAACAATACCGTTTCTTGCATGGAAGAATTAAAGAAAAGGGGTTACAGAATTGTAGCTACTTCTGTTGAACCCGACGCATTGGCTCCGGACGAATTGGATGTGTCGACACCGCTGGCTATTGTGATGGGTACAGAATTGTCGGGAGTTTCCGAAGATGTGATTTCGAGAAGCGCGGAAAAAGTTCACATTCCGATGTATGGATTTACGGAGAGCTTGAATGTATCAGTGGCATCGGCTATATTAATGCAGAGTCTTATTTCTAGGATACGAAGAGAATCGGTAAATTGGACACTGACGGAAGACGAGCAATTGGAGATAAAAATTCAATGGGCAAAAAGATCCATTTATTGGAGCGATCACATCGTGCAGATGTACGAACAAGGAGAATTGACGAATAAAGATGGCAACGGCGGTAAATAACGAGAACAAACTGGATGCGTCCTACTCAGGACTGCTCAGAGTCGCCATACCGGTGAGTCTGGGTGCCTTCGTTCAGTTTATTGTAGCTTTTACCGACAATTATTTTGTTGCGGCACTCGATGGCAATAGCATGAGTGCGGTTTCGTTCGTTGGTTTGATCTACATCACACTGATGATGATGAGTATTGGCTTAAGCAATGCCTCACAGATTTTTATAGCACGAAGAAAAGGAGAGAATAGAAATACAGAAGTCGGCGCAATCCTTTCTAATGCGATGATTATGGGATTAGTCATAGCCTTTGCGCAGTTTCTTTTAATGCGCTTTGGTCTGTCTTATGCGCTACCCTGGTTGGCTTCTTCATCAGATGTGCAACTGAAAATGTTGGAGTTTAGCGATCTGCGATCCTACGGATTCTTTTTCTTTACTCTTACTATTGTTCTAAATTCATTTTGGGCCGGTATCGCCACGACGCGTGTGATGATCTATACCACGCTGATCACGGCCCTTTTTAATATTGTTCTCGACTATTTGCTCGTATTCGGAAATTATGGCTTCCCAAAAATGGGTATCGAAGGAGCTGCTTTGGCAACCGTTATTTCCGAAGCAAGTGCCTTTGTGTTTTTATTTATATACACGCTAAGGCATCGACTTTCAAAGGTCTATCATGTTGGGCATGAATTGATACGACTTCATGTAGAACATACGTGGGAAATCTTCCGATTGGCATTGCCTATCATGTTTCAATTGTTGATTAGTCTAGGGGCTTGGGTGGCATTTTATAGCATTACAAGTGTGCTCGGCGACAAACAATTTCAGGCTTCGTTTATTGTTCGAAACATGTACATGTTGGTTTATGTGAGCGTTGGAGGAATGTCGACTACGATAAAAACATACGTTTCGGGACTCATAGCAGAGGGCAGGCAACATGAACTAAAGGCGGTAATAGGAAGAACCATTTTATTAAATCTTCTAGGCATTATTTTGTTGAGTCATGGATTATGGTTGTATCCCGAATGGATTGCATCTCGCTTTTCGAGTGATGCAGAAACTATTTTACACACAGTAAATACCATGGCCATTGTGTTGCCGGCCATGTTTGTTTTTGCGGCCTCGAGTGTGTTGTTAGGAGCCGTTGAGGGAAGTGGAAATGCAGACCGTGGATTTTACATCGAACTTATCACCATTGTTGTTTACTTACTTGCTGTTTATTTTATGGTTTATGAGTGGAATTGGGAGATACAATATGTGTGGACAGCGGATTATATCTATTTTATTTTTATTTCGGGATTGTCTCTTTTATACCTCGGAAAAGGTAGTTGGAAGTACAAAAAAATCTGATTTCCACATTTCATAAACATTGAATGGAGAGCCTGTCATAGGCGCTATCTTTCGACTCCGTTTTCTACGAACGAAAGGCGGCTTATTCCTTTGATTTCATGATTCTTATTTTCGATACAGAGACAACCGGACTGCCCAGAAATTACGACGCTCCGATGAGCGACTTGGACAATTGGCCAAGAGTAGTTCAGCTGGCATGGCAACTTCATGAACCGGGGGGTAAACTTATTTCTCACGGAAATTTGGTGGTGAAACCAACCGGTTTTACGGTTCCATTTATAGCAGCCAAAATTCACGGTATCACGACAGAAATTGCGGAAGAATTTGGGGTGGACTGTCTTACCGCCCTTGAACAGTTCGAATCAGATTTAAATCGTTCGACTATTGTCTCCGGTCATAATATTTCGTTTGATATAAATACACTTGGAGCGGAATTTTTACGTCAGAATTTCGGTAATGTATTTGAAGGCAAAACCGTATTTGACACCAAAGAACTTTCTACAGATTTCTGTGCGATTCCCGGTGGAAAAGGAGGCAAATTTAAATGGCCCACGTTAGGAGAATTGTACCGTAAGCTCTTTCAAGAGCCGATGGTAGAAGCCCACGATGCGGCATTTGACGTGGATGCTACGGCCAAGTGTTTTTTCGGTCTATTAGAGCACAAACTCATTCCACTCGAATCACCCGATGCGATTGAACCGGTGGTATATGAAGCTCCACAGCTCAGTGAAAGTAATTTCATGCGAGCTCGAAGGAGAATTCTCGAAGGAGGAGCAGAGGAAACTAAAAAAGTCGATGATGTATCAACGGGCTTTGCCGTTGATAGTGAATTGCCATTTGTACACTTACACGTGCACTCGCAGTATAGTATCCTCCAATCGACAAGTCAGATTTCGTCGATAATCAAAAACGCGATAGAGGATAAAGCACCTGCCATAGCTCTTACCGATCATGGCAATATGATGGGAGCCTTCGTTTTTGCACGAGAAGGTAAGAAAAAAGGAATTAAAGCAATCATCGGATGTGAGTTAAATATTTGTAGGGATCGAACCAACAAAAAGGAAAAAGACGATGGATATCAAACAGTCTTTTTAGCAAAAAACAAAAAGGGGTATGCTCATTTGGCACACTTAAGTTCGATTGCTCATACCGAAGGGTTTTATTATGTACCTCGCATAGACAAAGATATTTTACAGAAGTATAAAGAGGAACTTATTGTCACCACCGGAGGACTGTGGGGCGAGGTTCCTTCGCTTATTTTAAATGTGGGTGAAGAGAAAGCAGAAGAAGCTTTTGTATGGTGGAAAGAACAATTTGGAGAGGATTTTTACGCGGAGATATTTCGACATGGATTGGAGGAAGAAGAGGTCGTTAATCAAACTCTTTTGAAGTTTTGCGCGAAACATAATGTTCGGTATTTTGCTTCCAATGTGAGTTACTATACTGAGCAAACGGATGCAGAGGCACAAGATGCATTGATATGTGTGAAAGAAGGAGAATTTGTCTCTAAGCCGAGCAGATACATTGGTAAGAAGGGGAGAGAGTTTCGATTTGGACTTCCCAACAATCAATTTTATCTCAAGAAAAGTGCGGAGATGCAAGTCTTGTTTCGCGATTTGCCCGAAGCAATAACAACTACCATTGAAATTGCCGATAAATGCGAGGTTTATGATTTGGAAAGAAATGTATTGCTTCCAAAATTTGATATTCCTGTCGAATTTGAAGACCCCTTAGATCGTGAAGATGGAGGTAAACGCGGTGAAAATGCTTTTTTGCGTCATCTCACATACGTAGGTGCAGAGAAACGATATGGTGTTATTTCGGATGAAATCAAGGAGAGATTGGATTTCGAATTGGAAACAATCGCACGTACCGGTTATCCCGGTTACTTTTTGATCGTTCAAGATTTTTGTAACGAAGCGCGCAGACAAGATGTGAGTGTGGGGCCCGGCCGGGGATCTGCCGCCGGCTCAGCTGTGGCCTATTGCAATGGGATCACCAATATTGATCCGATCAAATACGATCTGCTTTTTGAGCGTTTCTTGAATCCGGAGCGTGTGTCACTCCCCGATATCGATATCGACTTCGATGATGAAGGTCGAGACAAGGTGATTCAATATGTGCGAAACAAATATGGAAAACACGCGGTTGCACAGATTATCACCATTGGTACAATGGCCGCCAAATCGAGTATTAGGGACGCGGGCCGCGTTTTTGAATTGCCACTTTCGCAGACCAATGAACTTGCGAAAATTATTCCCGACAATGCTTCGGTAGCTGAAATTGTTCGTGCAACAGATCAGCAACTAAAAGAAAAGTTTAGCGGCGATGATCTTCAAATGGCGCGACAACTTCAAGCCATTGCAAAGGGAGATTCACCTGAAGCAAAGATTGTAAATATGGCGGTGCTACTTGAGGGAAGCGTTCGCAATACCGGTATCCATGCTTGTGGAGTAATTATTACTCCGGAGGATATTACGAATCTAGTGCCTGTGTCAACTGCGAAAGACAGTGATATGTGGTGCACGCAATTCGACAACGAAGTAGTTGAAAGTGCAGGTTTGCTGAAGATGGACTTTTTGGGTTTAAAGACGCTTACACTGATAAAAGACAGTGTTAAGCTCATTAAAAAGAGACATGGCATCGAGATAGACATGGATACGATTCCTCTCGATGATGAACCTACCTACGAGTTATTTCAAAGAGGGGAGACGATCGGTATATTCCAATATGAAAGTGCCGGAATGCAGAAGTACATGCGGGAGTTGAAACCAACCACTTTCGACGACTTGATTGCCATGAATGCATTGTATCGTCCGGGACCTCTGGAATACATCCCT
>JBILMS010000107.1:0-6559 GCA_044375415.1 Flavobacteriales bacterium | reverse complement strand
TTTCAATTTACTGCTTCTTCAGAGATTTTAGAAAACGTAATTTGGTATATAAACGATGAAGAACTTATAGGCAACGATGTGCAATACAATTTTCCTGATACTGGAAACTTTAGTGTAGAAGTCTGTGGCTGGTACTGCGATTCGCTATACTGCGAGTGGTTAGATATAAATGTGCCTGTGTCTGTTCAAGAAATCCCTACTTCTTCACAGGCCATAAACATCTCCCCAAACCCCATCCAAAACAATCGCGTCAATATCCAATCTTCAAGTCTTATTCAATCCATTCGAATTCTGGATATGACCGGTAAGCTCATGCATACACAAAAAGCAAATGCAACGAACGTCGAAGTGTATGTACCGGGTTTAGCTTCGGGTTCGTATTTGGTGGAATGCCGGTTCGAAAATGGAGAACGGAAAAGCGAATTGGTGATGGTGAAAGAACGTGAGTGAATGAGGGGAAGTTGAAGATGGAAGTCCGATTGGCGTTCGGGATTTTAGGAACGCAAAGTTTCGCAAAGTACCCGCAAAGGTTCGCAAAGGGTGGTTTCAGAATCAAGGTGTAAATCTGTTCGGAGTTCAGTGTTCAAAGTTCACCGGACTGGGGACGCTCATGTTTTCGGAGACGCGCCAAAACCGAGCGGAGCCGAGGTTTTATAATGTTCTTTATGTTGTTCGGTCCCCGAGCGCAGCCGAGGGGTTTCGTACATGGGCAGTTTGTTTAGTATCGCAAAGGCGCGCCAAGGTGAAGCAAAGGTGCGCTAAGTAAATATTTGACCCCCCCTTTGCGAAACATTGCTTAACCTTTCCGTACCCTTGCGATACCAAGTTCGCAATCGCCTCGCACAACGGCACGTTATGAAGAAATCCCTCCAAGACATCCGCACTTTCCTCGACGAGAAAGTCCTCCTTTTCAATCGCCCCGACTTCATCGCCCTCGACCCCATATCCATTCCCCATCGTTTCACTCGCAAGGAAGACATCGAAATATCCGGTCTCCTCACCGCCACCATCTCCTGGGGCAATCGTAAATCCATTATCACCAACGCCAACAAGATGATGGACCTCATGGACCACCGCCCCTTTGAATTCGTAAGCCACCACAAAACCGCAGACCTCAAAAAACTCTCGAAGTTTGTTCACCGCACTTTTAACGGCGAAGATTTAATCGCCTACATCCAAGGCCTCCGTTTAATAGTGGCGAGATTATTTCAGAGTGCAGAATTCTGTGGTACGAGGACGAATTCGTACTAAAAGCGATTTGATCCTTAAATTGCCAAGTCGATTTTACCGGGACATTGAAAAGAAATAGAGATGATAGGTGTGATTCTTCGCGAGTAGATCAATTAACAACGCATCGTGGTCGGCTTTTTCTTCTATCGATCTGATTCACTATCGCATGAGGTTAATTTCTTCTTTTAGTTATTAACAAGAGGATCTTTTTAAGAAATTCCCACTATCTTCGTTTGGCTAAAACGAATTTAAATATATAAATAACCTATCAATTATTTATCTGGCGAACCGGACCACTTGATTCTTGTCAGTATTAAAAAGAAAGCGCCGTAAAGTGCAGGAGTTAGTTTTTCAATGAAGTTAGAATTGCTGAGAGAATTTTATGGTCGTGATTTGACTTTTACTTTCTCGTGTTTTGTGTTCTAAACTCTTAAACCCTAATTGTCATGAAAAACATTTTCTTTTTTCTGGTTCTTTTACTTTCAACAAACAAAGCTTTTGCTCAATCGGATTTGGAGGCCACCGTTAGATTGAGTATTCACAATTTCCGGATGTCAGATGGAAGCGGTGGGTTGACGGAGTCAAATATTACAGAACTGATGAGTTATTTGGAGCAGTTTTTTGGCCCTTGGGGAATACACTTTTGCGTTAAGTCGATTGATTACATAGATGATGATTTCATTTATGGTAGTTCGGCAGCGACAGTAATGACCTATAGCCACCCACTCTATGGTGATATTGTCAATGAAACATTCTACGACCACTTTGTAGTTCAAAATGGAGCAAATCTCAATGAAACATTAAACATTGATTTGTATACTAGAGCTGTCTTTAACCCGATTAGCTATGGTGCTGGTGAGACGAATGGACACGATTGCCTTTCTAGTTGTCAGGTAGTTAATGGAATGGTTACACAGGCTGGTGCTGCAGTAGTAGCCCATGAATTAGGTCATTGTTTAGGTCTCCAGCATACATTTTCTGGATCTCTTCAGCAATTTGGTAGTTGCGTGAGTGAATTGGGACAAGCACTAGATCCTTTAACCATTGACTGTTGCGGAGATGAAATCTGTGATACTCCATTCGATCCAGGTTTAAATGCTATTGGACCTTATGAGCAAGTTTCTGAAACATGTGAATGGAAGTTACAGATGGGAAATCCTTATATTTTCAATACTTTAGGTATTGCTTCGCCTCTTGATGATATTTCTACTATAAGTTTAACGTGGACTCCTATACAATTTTCTCTATATGATGCTTTTATTGCTTCATTTATTACTTTGGATCCGTTGGTTCAGTATACTCCTTTGTTAGACAATATTATGTCTTACACATTTCCTCCGTGCAGGAGTTCATTTACGCAAGGTCAGGCGGATCGGATGTGGAATGTACTTCCATCGATTCAAGTCGCCTACTTTACTTCGGTCAATCAAATTGTTGAACTCAATCTGGTTGTCCCTTCTAACACGACTATGGAATTACCTTCTAGCGATCTATACGTCTTTGAATCAGTGACTTTAGAGGAAAACTCTACGTTAATACTAAATGATACTAGACTAGAATTCTCGAGTGACGGAATATTAGTTGTTAAGCACGGAGCCAATTTAATAGCCACTAATACCATATTCACATCAAGAACTGAATGCAGTGATACACAAAGTTGGAAGAGGATTGAAGTATGGGGACCACGGGAAATAGACGGAACAGTTCTCTCGAGTGGATCTATTCATCTAGTAAATTGCACTATCTCGAATGCTTCTACCGGAATTTTTGGTGGTTATGATTATACGAATAATGCTTATTCAGATTATTCTCCTATTGTATCTTGCAACAACGTTATTTTCACGAATAACTATTATGATGTTAGACTAACATGTCAATCCCCATCCTGTCTTCGAGGTGCAGGCGGTACCGAGCAACGTTTTTCTGGATGTCAATTTAGAATAAGGGAAAACTACCCTAACTCATTAGTTGAAAAACAGCACGGCTATTTTATGAACCTTAATAATACCGACAATGTAACCATAGAGGGATGCTCTTTTACAAATGAAGTACCCATAGAAACGCACGGTACCAATTGCTCAATATACTCTTTGAATTCTTTCCTTGACATTATCCCGGGAGAATATGATCACTCACTCAATATCGATGATTTTAGTAATAGCATTATCGTATCGTCTTTGCCCTGCCAAATAAATTCAATAAATATCGATCAAACTTTGGTATATGCTTTTCCAAATATTGAAGAAACAGATAATACCACATTTAACAACATCTATTTGAGTGGAGTCGTCAATCCGACGATTGTCAACTCCATGATTTCATTTGGTTATCTAGGGTACGGCCTATATTTAATGGGTTGTACCGACTATAATGTTCGTGATAATGTATTTTTCGATGCTAATGCAAATGAATTGTCATACGGTATTGTTGTTCGCGGATCAGGCCCAGCAGCTAACCTCATCGACAACAATCAGTTCGGATTTGATGATCCTCTATTTCCAGAAGGATCCTTGTCTTTCACAGGTCTAAATACGAGTATACTTTCGTTAGACAACAATGCCTGGCTAGATTTCGACAACACTGGATTACAATTACATTGCAATGATTTTGTCTATGGCGAACGAATGATCTTGGTGAGCCATAGTGAGTATTATCCAAGCAACTTACCTTCCGGGATGTCAACAACCCAGGGCTCAGAGTTCGTTGGTGCCGGAAACTGGTTTGAACCCTCGACAGTGTCTGATTTTGAAAATTTCGAGGAAAATGATGTGGACTATAGATATAAGGAAATTGTTTCGGCTGATATTCCATTTCTTGTTCCTGACAATAATGTGAGTGGTTTAATTGCTAATGAAGCTTCGGATGCCTCCCCATGTCAATCGAGTTTTGATGGAATTAGCGACGGTGATATTCAGGACGAAATAGAAAACATGAAAGATATATTGGTGGATCATATGTCCGCTTTAACGGATATTTTAGATGGTGGCAATACAGATGAACTGGTTGACGAGATTATATACGCTGACTATAGCGATGCCGTTCAACTTGCCTACGATTTGTTGTCTCGCTCACCCTATCTGAGCGAGAGTGCCTTGAGAGAGGCGATAGACAACATTTATGCGCTACCTAATGCCCTCCTATTACTTATTCTACAAAGCAATCCACATGTTTCAAGAACAGGGGATCTTCGCGACAAAGTAAACACCCGACTCATACCATTTACAGAATACGAACTAGCCCTTATTAATCAGGCTCGCGGCGTAATAACAGCCAAAGACAATCATGAGGCGAATATTGCATACCTTAATGTTGAGCGTAATCGTCGAATAAACGAATTAATGCGGCGATATCTGGGGAGCGGAAATACCCAGTCGTCCATCAACTTAGTTGCACTTGAGCCGGCTTTGAACTATCGCTATCAACATGCGATGTTGCTGTATGCAACCGGAAATCGTTCCGGAGCAGAAGCAATTTTATCGGCTATTGATGTGAGCCATATGGAAACAGGTTTTCAAGCTATGCACGTGGCCAATGTGCAGGCTATGGTTCTTTTAATGACAATTAAGGATAACCATATGCAGGCAACTCCCAATGAATTGCAACAACTGAGGGATCTGGTCGCCGGCCCTCATGCTCAAGCTGCTGCCTGGGCAGCTTCTCTTTTGCGTTGCTTCGAAGAAGTGCCTTTTGAGGTCGTGTATGAAGACCCAAATGCTCAACCACGTTCTACTTGGGCCCAATTACCTATTGTCGAAGAGAAATTACTTTTGTACCCAAACCCTGTTGATAACCTTCTCCTAATACAACCGATAGGAGGGCCTACAGAAAGCAAATACCTCATAGAAATTACCGACATGCTTGGAAAAGTAGTATATTTACAAGACCACTCCCCCAGCAAGCAGTTGCTCGTTGATCTATCAGAACTCGCATCAGGAATGTATACGTGTCATGTGAGATCCGGTACTTACCAGCAAACAGCTAGTGTGGTGGTTCGTCATTAACGACAATATGAGGTCAGTTTTAGTATTAATCATATTTATTTTGTTGGGAGTTCAAACTGCCCGGGCTCAGGAATATTGGAGTCGCATTTATCAACAATACCCAGATGAATATGATGATGGTACGCAAATCATCGCGGAAGATGAAAGAATCCTCGTGGCATGTTCCGTTGGTGATTCTTTGTTTACCTCCGAACTCGCCACTGTTCGTATACTTGATCAACTCGGTGAATTGTCGGAACATAAAATGTTCTCCAT
The DNA here is from genome assembly GCA_044375415.1 of Flavobacteriales bacterium. Taxonomy (GTDB): domain Bacteria; phylum Bacteroidota; class Bacteroidia; order Flavobacteriales_D; family Sanyastnellaceae; genus JAWXBG01. Next base: position 1,073 of record JBILMS010000107.1, on the reverse strand, counting down.
TCCTAATGCTTCAACTTTTAACAATTCATCTCTTCCAAATAGTTTTTTGGAACACCAATCCGGCGGTTACATTTGGTTCGTATTTCCTGGTTATGCGGACATCTGGGTTCGGTTTGATGAAACATTAGACACTCTCTATACAGACCTTCTTTATAATCCAATAAATGAAAATGAATTTTTTAATATTCATCAGATTTTTGCTGATAGTCAGAGTGAGGAATACTTCGCTTTTGGCACAACGGATTGGGCTATCAGCGGTGGGGAAATTTTAATGAAAATGTCCCCCGATGGAGAAATTCTGGAGTTCTATCCGGATATCGTAGATGACCACTATATAGAGATAATGTTATCAAGGGAGGAGACTGATGATGGTAATTTACTTATTGCCGGATACACAGCTGACTACGATGAAGATTTTTCACCACCTTTCGAATACGACGCCTACATCGGTAAATTCACCACTACAGGCGAGAATATTTGGGAACACAATTTTGGTCATCCGGATTACAACGATGAACATGCTGTTGCTATTGAGTTGCCAGATGAAAGTGTTGCATTTTATTATGTTGAAACGGATAGTATTTATAGCAATGCAACGCCCTGGTCTACTTTCGGAACAATGAAACGTATTCATATTTCGAACGATGGTGTGGTGCTTGATACCATGTCGTACTTTGAAGGTTTGCGCGGAGCCAAATTTTATGATATCCAAGAAAAAGATGGTCGAGTATATGCCATGGGACAACTCTGGGGTTTGTACAATGCATTCTTCAAAAGTTTTCTGCTTATTACGGATGATGTAGGTAATTTACTTAACTATTCCGAATTCTTTCATCTTGAATGTGCTGAATGCGAAAACTACCTCTACGATCTGGACATAGCACCGAACGGGGATATTGCCATGGTGGGATATGTGGAGCTTGATACGCTTGATTATGATCAAACGCATAAAACCTGGGTAGTGAAAGTAGATTGCATGGGCAAGTTTGAGGCACCTCCACTTTCATTTAGCGCAGAAATTAATCAAAACGGGGATACCCTATCATGCACTAGTATTGGCGAAGGTGTTTTTG
>JBILMS010000106.1:0-6736 GCA_044375415.1 Flavobacteriales bacterium | reverse complement strand
AATAAATTGTAGGCTAGCCCGTGCCTAAACTTGCAGAGGCATTTGCCGAAATGATGAGCCCTGCACGCTAGTTTTTTAGTATCGTAAAGGTTTCGCGGAGTGCGCGGAGATTGACGATTATACTTCACTCAACTTGGTACATTTTCCACTTTCCATTTTCACCTAAAGACTCCTCCACAAATACATAGAGGCAACCGTTCGATAGGGCGACCACTTCAAAGATGTTTTTTCGAGTTTGGTTTTGTCGGGATTGGTTTTCCAACCGTAGAGTTTGATCATCGCATTTTTTAGACCGAGATCCAAAGGTGCAAATACATCAGGTCTTCCCAAGGTGAACATTAAAAACATCTGTGCGGTCCATACACCAATGCCTTTTACTTCGACAAGTGTTTGAATCACTTCTTCATCACTCATTTTGGGCAAACGAGCAAACTTTTCAGCGTCTTTTATAAAATGCTCGGATAGGTCGATAAGGTATCCCGCTTTTTGGTTTGAAATACCGAATACCCTCAATTCTTCTTTGGAATGAGCAACTAGAATTTCGGGTTTCAGCGCACCTCCAAGACCTTCTATTAGTTTGTTTTTAATAGAAGCAGCAGCTTTTGTACTCACTTGCTGACTTATAATCGCACTGCACAGCGAATGAAAATGATCTTCATGTATGTGGAAATCCAATGGGCCAATCTGCTTCATCACAGATGCCAACTTCGTGTCTTTCAACTCAAAGTGATCGCAAACTTTTTCGAAGTCCCATTTTATTTTTTTGCGAGCCATGGTTTTACACCGAATCAGAAATTCTATACTGATTCCGACTCTCGCCGTTTCTTGCAATTAACTCACCTAAAAAACCGGCGAGAAATAATTGAGTTCCTATAATCATCGCCGTAAGTGCAACATAAAAAATACTCTGATCGGCTATATTTTTTGCGGTCTCATCGTTGATGATGTGCAAAAGTTTGTTTCCTCCCAAAACCCCAAATGCAATAAGTCCGAAGAAGAACATAATCATGCCGATGGTACCGAAAAAGTGCATGGGTTTTTTTCCAAATCGAGAGATAAAGGAGATGGTCATCAAATCCAAAAATCCGTTGACAAATCTCTCTAATCCGAACTTGCTTTTCCCGTATTTGCGAGCGCGATGTTCTACGACTTTTTCTCCTATTTTATCGAAACCTTCTCGTTTTGCGATCACCGGAATATAGCGATGCATTTCACCAAAAATCTCGATACTTTTTACAACCTCTAGTCGATAGGCTTTTATTCCGCAATTAAAATCATGCAGTTTAATTCCGCTCATAGCGCGGGTTGCATAGTTGTATAGTTTGGTGGGAATCGTTTTAGAAGGTGGATCGAAACGCTTTTTTTTCCAACCACTCACCAGATCAAATCCATCTTCATGAATCATTTTTAAAAAGCCGGGAATCTCTTCAGGAGAGTCTTGTAAATCCGCATCCATAGTCATCACGACTTTGCCGATTGCTTTTTCAAAACCTACATGCAAGGCAGCACTTTTGCCATAGTTGCGTTGAAACCGAATGCCTTTGACATTGGCATCAAGTTTTTGAAGGCCCGTAATGATATCCCACGAATTGTCTTTACTACCGTCATCTACAAAAATGACTTCGTAACTTAAATTATGTTCGTGAGCTACTTTCCGAATCCAACTGTGCAATTCGGGTAAAGACTCCTCTTCATTTAGGAGTGGTATGACAATAGAAATATCCAGCATTAGAGGGCGTCAATAGGAGTTTGATTTGCACCAAAAGGAGCGCGCTCCTTTTTAATGATAAGTGCAACTAGAGCCGTCAAAATCCCCATAAATACAACGGACATCAAAAATCCTTTCAACTGGCCGCCAAGTGAAAAGCCTGCTCGCGTTTCTTCGATTTGTTCGGCAGTCATTTCAGCGCCCCAGTTTCCGGCCATGGCGACGCTCATTTCAACCATACGCTCTGCATATTCGGGATCCACTACTTGTGTCAGAACTATTTGCCACAAAGACCCCATTGCCATCGAAACAATTGCGATGATGAACAATGAAGTATAGGCTTCTCCGTAGGTAAAACTATTTTGATTTTCTTTTCTTACCCTCGTAGCGTAAACAATCCACAAAGAGATAATTAGTACAAATGTGATTATTCCCAAAACCATTTGAATTGCCATGGATGGATTAACGGCATACGAGAAGATAGATATACCGGTACTGATTGCTCCGATAATCAAGCCGTAACGAAGGGATTTTTGTGTGATCATTTGTGTGGTGTTTTTGCCAAATGTATATGCAAGTCTATGACTAGGGTATACCGTTCATCCATTTTTGCTAACCGCTTTCTGTGTGTCCTCGGAAGTGCTTGATTCTGCTACCTTTACACTTGTTTGAACCCGCCGATCCATTGAAATTTCAAGGAAGTTTGCAGGAAGTAGCGATTTTTCCCTTGCACTATTGTAATTTCGCGGCGGGACAAGTCTCATACGATCAGCTCCCTCCTAATCCCCCAGGGCTGGAAGGCAGCAAGGGCCGGAGGTTGTAGCGGTGCGATATGGGTCGCTTGTCCCATTTTTTTTAGACTATATTTCAACATGTCCAATCATCCACACCGGGTTCCTTTTATGGTCTATGCCGACGCTAACGGCCAGATCTTCGAAGATGAGCGATTCGAAGCAGTTGGCCGTTCCGGATTTGATGTGCTTCGACTGAGCCCCACCGATTTTATAGAAATGCCCGCCGGAAGCGATCTTTTTACCCTTCCCGGAAGAAGACCCTATGGTTGGAATATCGAAACGGAAGAATATGATGTACGTGAAGATGTGTTTGCTGTAGCAGCTCTCATCTCGCCGGCTCATACGCAAACCTACCTCGCTGCATACGGCACGGAAGAGGAGGGCGCTCCCACACTTCCACTTTATTGCTACACGTGTATTGGTTGGTTGGACGATAAATTTTATACAACTGCCGTTCGAATAGATCCCGATCAACGTCAAGATTTTGAAAATTTTGATCGAGAACTTATCATTGAGAAGACAAAAGAGCGACTTGCATTGCATCCGGAGAATAGGTTAATCCAACATCTTGGAAATCTCTGTTCCCTTCAATACAATTGTCCCGCAGCTCGCAACTTCTTTATGGGAAGATGGGAATGCCCAATACCTGTTTCTCCCGCTTGTAATAGCAATTGCCTCGGATGTATCTCTTTTCAACCGGATGAACACGATCTAACCTCTCCTCAAGATAGGTTATCTTTTATCCCAACGGTAGATGAAATCGTTGAGTTTACATTGCCTCATTTGATAAGTGCGCCCCGCGCTGTTGTTAGTTTTGGTCAGGGTTGCGAAGGTGAACCACTGCTTGTATGGCAACTTATTCGCGATGTGATAAAACGTCTTCGCGAAAAAACAGATCGCGGAATAATCAATATTAATACCAACGGCAGCAAACCTCAAGCGGTGGAAGAACTCATGAAAGTGGGATTAAACAGCATAAGGGTTAGTACCAATTCCGCTCGAAAGAATGTATACGAAGCGTATTATCTCCCCAACAACTACGAGTGGGAAGATATTCGTGAATCTGCGCGAATAGTCCGTCAGTACGGTGGTTGGGCAAGTATCAACTACTTCACTTTTCCGGGAATGACCGATCATCCGGAAGAAGTAAAAGCTTTGGAAGATTTTATTCGTTATACCGACATAACCATGATTCAGTGGCGCAATTTTAATATTGACCCTGATTGGTATTTGGGAAAACTGAATATATCAGAACTTTCTCAGGGAATTGGTGTTCGTGAGACTATGGATCACATCAGAAAACTATTTCCTCATCTAGCTTTTGGTTATTTTAATCCACCGGCCGAAGTACAAGAGAAGTACTTTGCTTTACGTACCCAAAAGTAAATCGTTCAAGGAATGAATTTGATTGATGAACAAACCATCCATGACCTGGAGTTTGACCTCATCAGGCTGATGTTGCACGATCTCTGTGTGCAGCCAAGTGCGCGTTTGCGCATGGTAGATCTTCATCCACTCAAGGACTGGAACGTGCTTCGAAAATCGCTTTTTCAAGTTCAAGAGTTTAAGAGTATCAGGGAAAATATGACAGCTTTTCCTGCCATCGATTTTGAAGAGTTGGAGGATGAAATTAAAATGCTCCAACTGAAACAGAGTGTGCTCAGCGAAAGGAGTTTTGAGCGAATTCATCGCGCTTCTTTTCTAGTGAATTCGATGATAACGGCTTTTAATCCTTTAGCCGCATCTTTCCCTCAATTGGCCGACCTTTTCGAAAGTGTTTATTACACAGACGATCTTATAGTGCCCATTCAAGAGGTCTTTGACCAGAAGTGGATTGTAAAAGACAGTGCTTCTCCGGGGTTGAAGGAAATCCGGTCGAAAATCGCTGAAGTGAGAAAAACAATTGGCCGAAATTTCCAAAAAGTATTGAGAGAAGCTGCTTCCAAAGGACTCTTGGCCGATACACACGAAGCTTTTTTAAATAATAGAAAGGTACTTGCAGTAATTAGTTCGCATAAAAGAAAAATCCCGGGAATTGCCTGCGGGTCGAGCCAAACGGGTAATCTGACGTACATCGAACCGGAAATAAATGTGCCCCTGAATTTCGAATTGGAGATGCTCGCCGATGACGAACGTTCCGAAATCAGAAAAATTCTTCAGGAATTAACCCAACGTATCCGGCATGTTTTACCCCTCATAAAAGCATATCAGGACTTGCTTACCGAACTTGATTTTATTCAAGCAAAAACGAGGTTTTCTATTCAACTAGATGCCATATTGCCCGAAATATGTGAAGAACAGGTTATTGATCTGAAATCTGCATTTCACCCCATCTTACTTCTAACCAATCGGAGGAATCAAAAAAAGACAATTCCACAATCCATTTGTCTCGATAAATTTTCTCGGATGTTGGTGATAAGTGGTCCGAATGCCGGTGGAAAAAGTATCACCTTAAAGACTGTCGGACTGCTTCAGATAATGTTTCAATCAGGCCTTTTGGTTCCGGTAGGAGAGGGCAGTAGAATGAGTTTTTTCTTGTCGGTAATGTCCGATATAGGAGACAATCAGAGTATCGAAAACCAATTGTCTACCTATAGTTATCGGTTAAAGCGAATGAAATATTTCCTCGATAATGCCAACCGTAGAAGTTTGGTTTTGCTCGATGAATTTGGCACAGGCAGCGACCCGGATTTGGGTGGAGCACTCGCAGAAGTATTCTTCGAAGAACTTTATAACAAGAAAGCTTTTGGAGTAATTACCACGCATTATGGCAACATAAAATTGAAGGCAGACCTTCTGCGAAATGCGATCAACGGATGTATGTTATTTGATAGGCAATCGCTGGAACCAACCTATCAGCTCAGTGTTGGTCAACCGGGAAGTTCCTTCACTTTCGAAGTGGCTACAACGAATGGCATTCCTCAAGCCATGATCGAGAAGGCAAAAGGTCTTTTGTCGGAACAAAAAGTAGCGATGGACTACCTTTTAGGAAGTCTGCAAGAACAAAAGACGAACCTCGATAAGGAAGTCTCTAACGCAGTTCAAGCTGCTCAGTTGGCAAGCTCTACGATCGAAGATTTTGAAAAGAAAAAAGAGAAATATGAGGAGCGACTTCAACGTCAGAACGAAATTATTGAGCGAAATAACAAGTATTTGGCTCGTGGCAAAAAGATGACAGCTTTTATTGAGTCTTATTTGTTAAAGGGAAAAAACAAAGAACTTCTGGAAGAGTTGAAGTCCTATTTGGTGATGGAAAAGACCAAAATTGAAAACGAACGAAAGGAAAAGTCTATTAAGAAAAAACTTCAAACCCTGAATGATCAAGAAGTCCGCCGCGAAAAACATTTGGGAAGTATCAAAATCGGTTCTTTGGTGAAATTAGAAAAAACCAAACAAACAGGCACAGTCCTCGACATCACCGAACAACTAGCCACAGTTGCTTTCGGAAATTTCAAAACGAAAGTCGATATATCTCGGCTGGAGTGGATTAAGTAAAATGGAAAATGGGATTTGATGCCTTCTCATGAAATAGGTTGACAGGTTCCCTACCCAAACCCCAAACCTTGTTGAAAAGCCTTTTTCTACAATTGAAAAGAGCACGTTGACCCTTTCTACGTGCTTGTCCAGAGACGAGTTTATTCACGTTCACGCTCACCCTTCGAGCTGCTTATCTATAGACGAGCTTATTCACAGTCACGCTCACCCTTCGACGCGCTCACTTTGTGAGTTTGCTCAGGGTGACGGGCGTGCGCGTGGGGCTTGGAGGGATCAAAAGGGGCGCGAAGCGCCACTTTTGATCCCCCTTTTTGACCCCTACGCGCCGTCACCCTGAGCGACGAATCCCGAGGTACGAGGGATAAGGAGTCGAAGGGCTGACGCCAACGTTGCAAGAAATGAGTTTAAATTGTTAGCATTTTCTATTTCCCAATCTCCAATGCCGGAGATCGATTATTGGCACATCAGCACATCAGCACATTGGCACATTCTTGACAACTATTCTTCTCAGAATTACCGATTCCCATTCCCCAATCGTCATTGCCGGAGATCGATTATTGGCACATCAGCACAATAGCACATTAGCACATTCTTCCCAACGTTTTTTTCTCAGAATTATCGATTCTCCTCTTCCATTCCCCAATCGTCATTGCCGGAGATCGATTATTGGCACATCAGCACATCAGCACATTGGCACATTCTTGACAACTATTCTTCTCAGAATTACCGATTCCCATTC
>JBILMS010000054.1:0-21326 GCA_044375415.1 Flavobacteriales bacterium | reverse complement strand
AAGCCCACCAAAAAGATATCATCGATTTGTTCGTGCTTATCCATCCAATATTCGAACTTAGTGGATAAAATGTTCTTTTGTTGGTGCAAAGTATAACCACTTACTTCATCTAAAATGGTGATCAGTTTTTTTGCTGAAAGTTTCCGATCATAAGGACCACCAAATTGATCCGGTAATCCATCAGTCCAAAAATAGAAGTTATCTTCTTTTTCAAATGATTTTGCAGTGTTGTAGAATGGTGCTATGTTGTTTCGGTGTGCCTCTCCAATAGATCTTCGCGTGCCTTTTAATAATTTCAATTCGCCGTTCGCGCTTAGCATATTATGCCGGGCACCGGAGAAAGTAAGTTCATTTGTTCCGAAGTTGAAGGCACATAAACCAATGTCGAGACCATGCATATATCCATGGGTATCTTCTTTTTGAAGTGTTTTGCTGATATCGATATCAAGCCTCTCGAGTATGGCCGCGGGATCTGTAATCGCCTCGTCAATAACAATTCGATTCAATGCATCATAAGCAAGAAAAGTGATAAAAGCTCCCGGCACACCATGACCTGTGCAATCCATCAGAGCCAGTAATACTATATTCCCTTGTTTGTGAGTCCAAAGCATATCGCCACTTACAATGTCTTTTGGTTGATTTAGTATAAATACTTCGCTGAAGGAATCGTAAAAATGTTTTTCTTTAGGTAAAATAGAATCTTGAATTCGTTTTGCGTAAGAAACACTTTCTTTCCATTCCTGATTTTTCTGCATTAATAGTTTTTGCGCAAGTTCTTGTTTTCGTAAAAGTGGATTTATGATCCCATACAAAATAATGAGCAGAGCAATGGCCACGATAGAAATATTTAATGCGAGTTGCAATTTCCGATTCCAAAGCAAATTGCTGAGAGCTGTGAAATCGCTAGTGGCAACGATGAAAGTTTTAGTTTGACCTTTCGTGTCATTTAATGGGGCCATCGCCGAAATAACATCTTTAAGTGGTTCGTTATTTGAATGAATAGGGTTTATACCGGCTTGTACAACAGTTGTATTTTGATCTGAATCGGAATATCTATGACGGAATTTCGGTTCATCAGAAGAACTAACGCCAATCAAAAGGTGATGACCGGTATCATCGAACATCAATGTCATGATTTCTGTTTCTAGCGAGTTGGCAACTTTGGCTTTTTTTAAAGTGTTATAGACATCGTAATAGTCTTCGTCCTGATAGACCCATTTGATTTCATCCTTTCGCAGATGAGTTTGTATCAATCGATCATGAATGGATGGATCGATCTCGGCGGACAATGTTTTTAATATTCCCGATAGCGAATACTGCACTTGAGCCCTCACTTCGCCATAGTCCTTTTGAAATTGCAAATAACCCTGTAAAAAGAGTATGGCTATTCCGGCTCCCAACACAACTGCCAATACTTTAATACGCGTGGATACAACCAACGTATTTGAAGATCCCTTTTTTCTTAGAAAGGACATCTTCTTTTTTGCGTTATGAAAAGCAGTTGAGATCAACACATTTTCAATTATTGGGTGCTCCTTCCGTAATCCACATATTTATTTGCTCAAGAAAACAATCGTTGAGCTGATTGCTATTGTAAGGCATCAATGTCGAGCCATTTGTGCCATACAATGAGTTTTCTAAGGCACCACTGATTGCAATTGCATTAATCTGAGAATAGGTTTGAAGAGTAAGACCACCACTTGGATTTGTATTATCGTGGCAACCGGCGCAGTTATTAGTAATAATGGGCAGAATGGTATTCGCGAAAGTCACATTAGTCATATCACATTCAAATTCGGTGCATTCGTTGTTTTGAGCTCCTTGAGCAATCCAAGTTTCAATAAGATCAATTTGCTCTCCGGTCAAAGGATTGGATGGGGGAGGGGGCATAATGTCGTCTTCGTCGCTTTCCTTTATTTTCTCGAACAATTCGCTGTCCCATGGATTTCCCGGAGTGATCTCACCGGTATTCATGATGTTTGCATAGTTGTTTAGGATAACGCCTTCTTCATGCGAAGCTGGGTCATGGCATCCACTCATAGCACAATTAGAAACGATGATCGGTAGGATGTCGTTTACGAAAAAGACTGTATTTGGGTCGCAACCGGTTCCACCACCACCACCTCCGCCGTTACCACCACCGTTCCCGCCACCGCCGGGGTTTTCGACAAGAACTATGGGTGTTTCATGTTTGCAAGAAGTAAGTGCAAACAAGAAAGTCGAGATCAATAAAAGCTGAAATTTCATAATTGAAGAATTTGAAGTTCAAAGATTCAGATTCGTTAGCCTTTCACCAAGTCAGAGGTTCCGAATGGGAAACTTGACTCGCTGAACCGGAAAAAGAGAAGTTTTTTGATGCCGTAGGAGTGCAGGGAATTCACCCGAATGAACTCCTCTGCACATCCCGCGGACTTAAATACAGACATCGATTGATAAAAAGTTGGCTTTTCGAGTTGCCTTGCAGTGCACTTATATTTTCAAAAAGCGTCCGTGTTTACGTGTATCACCACAGCAAAGAACAGCCGTGTACAAGCCACATGGGATTCCCGAAACATTCACAATTTTCAGATCTACTCCAACAATTTCTTTGCGAACCATTTTCCCATCGACATCATAGATAAACAAAAAAGCAGGTTCATTTGAAGGGTTTCCTTGAATGTGGATGTGATCAGTACAAGGATTTGGAGAGATTGTCATCTCTTCACCAATGAGGCTCATTTCCGCGAAAAGCGCACTCTTTTGGGCTAGGTTTATTCTGGAAAAATTCATAGTCTCAATGTTTACAGGGTTTCTATTAGGATCCAAATTCCATTGTTGAAACTTTATGTAAACATGGAGAGAAAGAGGTAATCAGGAAAATCGACTTTGTTGAATGGGAAATTAAGGTATCTCAACCCGACAAATAAGTAACTGAAGTAATTCTGAACTGTTCTGGAAATCTACCCACCCAACCACTCCTTAAAAATAGGTGATTTCTCTGTACTAACTATCACATCGTCCCCTTTGAAAGGAGGTACTAAATCCAATTGCACGCGCGATTTTGAAACGGTGTGCATTTGACCTATAGATTTGATGTTTATTATAAACTGACGATTGATTCGGAAAAATTTCTTGGGATCCAATTCTCCTTCAAGCACATCCATCGTTTTATCCAAGGGGTACTCTTTTCCCGTAAATAAAACAAGGAATATGGCCTTCTGAATGGTGTAGATATATGCAATCTCATCGGACTGCACTGTGCGTATTTGCTCCCCAAACCGAATCAAATAACGTCGATCATATTTGGTTTCTTCTTGTAAAATCGCTTGTGCTAATCGCGAATAGTCTATACCCTTTATTGCCGGAGCAATATGATTCCGAGCTTTTGACAGCGCTCCTTCGAGTTCTTCAGATTTTACCGGTTTCAATAAATAATCGAGTGCATTTACTTTGAAAGCCTCAATCGCGTAGTGGTTATATGCAGTTACAAAAATCAGCGGACAAGGCGGAGTGTACTGTGCAAAGATTTCAAAGCAACTTCCGTCTGCCAATTGAACATCTGTAATAATAAGATCGGGTTCGGGATTGCTCTTGAGCCAATGCAACGCCGACTCAACGCTATCGGCATCACCGATGATTTCGGTATCATGCGAACTCTTGCGAATCAACGAACTTAGTCTCTCCAAAGCAAGTGGTTCGTCTTCTATTAAAAAAATGCGCATGGGTATGGTTTTAAACAGTTATGGACTTTATGGGTAATTCTACAATAAACATTTCAGCCGTCTCACGGATGATAATGGAACAATCAAATAAAATTCTATATCGATTTTTTATATTCTCCAAACCTATTCCGGTACTGGGTTCTTTAAGCAGTTTGGGCTGTAAATTGTTCCGAATCAGGAGGTGTCCATTTTCTTCAACAATTTCAATCAAAAAAGGTCTCTGCTTGGAAATAATGTTGTGCTTAATGGCATTTTCAATCAGTATTTGAATAGTCATCGGTGGCACCAAACTTTTCAAACTTGGGTCTTTAATCTGAATATTATAAACCAAATTTTTTCCAAATCTTTTTTGTTGTAGGAATAAATAGTTTTCTACTAATTCCAATTCTTCCTTTAGTGTGATGACATCTTTATCCCGCTGCTCCAAAACAACCCTGAAGTAATCGGAGAGTCGCTCCACATAGTTGACAGCTTCTTCGGGATCTTGCTCGATGGTGGAGATAAGTGTATTAAAAGAGTTAAATAAAAAATGCGGATTCACCTGATTTCGCAACGTTTCGAATTGGCTCTGGACCTTTTGTCTGGTGATAGACTCTTTCCTTCGGATGTAATTCAAACGAATGCGCATGATGGCAGAAATGGAAACTGAGATAAGCAGAATCAATCCGGAAATAAACCACCATGTTTCCCAGAAGGGCTTATTGATTATAAAGGACCAACTCACCACCTCGGCCTCAGTCCAATCTTCGTTTGCGGAGGAGCGAACTAAGAAGCGGTAATTTCCGGGCGGAAGAGAAGGGTAGACAACAGTTCTGTCGCGGGTTTTTACCCAATCCAAATCAAATCCTTCAAGTTTACATTCGAAATTAATTAACTCCGGATGTTGAAACCAAATCGCTGATATATCAAAGGTAAAGTGATTTTGATCGTAAGCATAGGTATGTTTTGATGTGTCGGTGGGAATCAAGACTACCGATATTTGTTCCAATAGGGTATGAGGACGTTCGATTGCGGCTTCCGCTATTTCCATAAACTTAACCATCGCTTCCACGGTTCCGATCCAAAGTTGTCCGGTATTATCGCGGGTAATAACATTCACGTAATTGCTACTTACGTTTCGTTCAGGTAGGAAAAAAGAGATATGACTCGATTTAGAATTTAAGATGGCTATACCCAATGATGATAAAGCTACAATGTTGCCAAGAGGGTCACCATGAATGGCGTACACCTCGAGGTTTTCTGAGTCTACAGTAAGAGGGAAATCATGCAATCCGGATGTATCTATCCATTGCAAACCCATATCGGATGAATAGAACCAAAGATTTCCGGCAAGATCTTCCGCAATGGAAACAATCGACTTTCCGAGGCGATCGTATCTGTTTTTAAGAAAAACAAATTCACCCGATTCATATTTCGCCGCTCCATTCCCATCCGTTCCAAACCACAGATCCCCTTTCGAACTGGTATACACAGAATACACGTAACTACTGGCTAACTGGCTATTTCGATCATAGGATTGAAAACGATAAGTACCATCGGCCTCCTCAATGGAACCGGCTCCACCTAAGGTTGCCATCCAGATTTTGCCTTCATGTCTTGTTATCGAAAGCACATTGTTATTCAATAGACCATCTCGCTCATTGAATCGCAAAACATTACCGGTTTTTAGATCAACAACTCCTAAACCATCTCCAAAAGTCCCGAACCATATTCTTCCATCACTGCCTTCACACAAGCTAATGATTGCCGCATCGCCGGGTTTGGCAGAAAGGATGGGTACAATAAATTGATCCTTTGTAAATTCAGTTTTATGAAGGAATATACCGTTGTCGTTTGCAAAAAGGATATCTCCAGTAGAGTTGTAGAACAAACAATGACTGTCGTAAAACGGCTGCCCATCGTGCTCGACAATAAACTGAATTCGGAAATCGGCGAGGGTCAATATGTTCGAGCCATCAGCAATAATTAAATTTCCCTCTTGGTCGACTAAGCAATCATTTATTCTTATTGATTTGTTTTCACTTTTCAAATCAAATTGCTGTAGGCGAGAATGGTTATTCCAGTTCATGAGGATGGCACCATCTCCCGATGTAATGGCCATTATATCATTCTGCAAAACATGCAAATGTTCAATACCGGAAAGACCTAACGAGTTTATCGAAGAAAATGTACTAATCTGATTAGTGCTCATTTGGTAATGACTTAAACTGCCATTTTGCATCCCCAAGATCAAGTTATCCTCATCTTTCAGACAGAAACTAAGAATGAGGTTATCGGACAAACCCGTATCCATGTTTCGATTATCGAATCGAATGTCCGATCTAAGTATATCGCAAAGAGCCAGCCCGAGATCGGTTCCAACCATAAGTTTGTCCTGCATGATCTCTAAGCAATGAACATAGTTGTCAATTAGTCCGTCGTTGGTTGTGTAACCTTTAAGCGAATTGTCCTTAATCCTGAACAATCCTTGTCCATTGGTACCTATCCATATACTTCCGTCCTGTGCAACTTGAGATGAAGTAATTTCTGAAGTTCCCACCTGATAGATTGTCTGTTTGTCATAGTTGTTCCAAGGGAAATATAGAAACACGCCGTTTTCAAAACCCGCATAAATCATATCTCCTTCAACAGACAAATGAGATACGTTTATTTTTTTTAAACTGTCGGGAATAGCGTATTCGATATATCGCTCACCATCGTAGCGCAGAATGCCTTTGTTTGTGCCTAATAGGAGGTAACCCTGATTAATTTGATGAACTTCGAAAATGTGCAGATGCGCCCTTTTTCCGGCTACCTCCAACAATTTAAAACTAGGAGACTGAGCAATACTTGTCGAAACGACAAACATCAATACCAAACTCCAAAGGAATCGATATAAAGAATTATTGCTTTTCGACCATTTCACTTTTTACGGTAACAGCTATACTATCAGAAATTTTCTGATTTACAATTTTAGGAATTCGAATACCATGATCTTTCAAAGGGACCAAAAAGTTTGTTGAAATAATATAACCGGCTCCCTTTTTTTCGATAGCAATGTCGATGATTCGCTCTCGTTTGATTCCGTGGATCGTTAGACCTCCTTTGGCCCTAACTTTTTGACTGGCTGCATCAAAATTAAATTTGTCGATGAGTTTTCCTTCGAAACTAGCTTTGGGGTATAGGTCGGTCTCCAGATAATTTTCATTGAAATGCTCTCTTTGTAAATCGCCGTTAAACCCTTTAAAAGTATTAACCTCTATGGCAAAGGCGAAAGTATTGGACGTTGTATTGAGCAGTCCTCTCATGGCGGTTGTGCTGGCCGATATGTTTTCTAAGGGAGCTTCGGAAGTAAAACTTACCACCGATCCCTTGCTTTCGAACAAGGTTTGTCCCAAAGCCACAAAGGAGCACTGAAATGCCACAAGTACTATAATACCATATGAGACCAATTTCATCTTGTCAAAAGTACAGGACTTTTGGGCCGTAAGAGTGTTTGAAGCCTTTGACACGATGAAACCTTTCTCGCCTAATACCATGATTTTTCTCATTCAAATTTGAGTAATGGCTTATGCTTATTCAAAGACCATGCTATAACATGGAAAAAAGCGCGACATAAAAAAAGAGCCCGAGGGCTCTTTTAGATATTGTTGTCAATTCGATTAGCGTTTGGCAGCCATGTAATAGGGTTCGGCCAGTTCATAGAATTTTTCACGGGCGCGGGCGGTATATTCTAAATCCCAGTCCATGTCGTTAGAAGCTAAATCAAACTTGCACTTTGCATAGGGTACCTTGCAAAGCGAAAGAAGATCGACATCATCCACTTTGCTGAAGAGAGAAACGTCGGTAAGACATTTCAATGCTCCCTCATCGCCGGGTGCCTGCACTTCCATGCAGTCCATTTCGAAACATTTACAGAAATAGCCTTCCTTTTCGAAGACAACTCTGTATTTCTGTCCGGCATCTAGCAGTACGGCGTAAAATCCTGTTGGACGGGCGTCGGCTGTGCGGATGAGTGAATCATTAACATAAACGAAGACCTTTACGTCTTTCAACTTTTCCGGAGCTTTTTCTTTTTTCTTCTTAGTCTTGAAGGGATCTTCAAATACTCCCTGTTCTATATAACCGTAAAATAACACCTGAGGTACCTGTGCGAATAGAACGATTGAACATAGTGAGAAGAACAATACGCTTGTCAGCTTTTTCATTTTGATTGTTTTGCGAACAGGGCTTTTTACGTCACCGCTCCCACAATAGTTACATTATTTAAAATGTAATCACAACTAATTGAAAAAGAGTCGTTTAATTTTCGTGTTCTCGCACTTTGGTGGCAGGATCCACGGATTCGTTGTCATCGACAATTTCTTCCTGGTTTTCCGGCACCGTACCCAATTGGATGTATTTGGATAAATCCGGTTGACCGGCATTGACCCAACACGTGTACCAAATACTGCCCAGAGAAATAACAGCAGATCGCATTCGACGCTCAACCTGATTATCAAGCATTTCATGATAAGCAGCGCTATAATCTCGGCTATACACCTTCATATTGGTCTGTCCTCGATCCTCATAAGCGTACTTGCGATCGGAAGGGAATGTCCGGTTGAGATCAGATTCAAACCCGAGAACAGTGTCAACGGCATAAAAACTTTCTTCTACTCTGGCCCAAATGAAATCTAGAGGAGATTCGATATACGCCGCCTTTCCTACAAAAAAATCATAGTTAGGTTCGTACAACTCCGGTAAACGACTCTCCCAAAATCCGTGTATTCCCCGTTGGTCAGTTTTCTGACCATTGTAGTTGCTTGTAGTATGCAGAGGTACATGGGAGTCTCCAATGTAATGACCTAATTCAGCGCTAAGCCGAAGAATTCTATCAATATTTTCAGTTCGAAAAGCCTCTGTAAGTTGATAACACATCAGATTTATATGCCATGGAACAATGCCATGAGCTCTCAAACTATCTTCAGAATATATGGCTACTGCATCAGACCAATGTTTCGGTACATTTTTAAAGGGATCGCAAGTCAGACTGTCAAAACAGTAATGGTCCATATCTATATAGTGCCTTTCTGCTTCTCCCTTAACACTATATCTTCTTTTATCGGGATCTACACTATGATCTATAATATAATCTAGGTGGGTTTTATAGAAACCGAACATTTCTTCCGGCAAAGTATAAACAGCCAACTCATTAATTTTTTTATGACCAAAAAATCCCCAGTGATCATGTGTAGTTAGACCTAAAGATGAAAAAGCAAGAATTACTAGGAGTACTTTACTCATGATTCTGAAATTTGAGCGCTCTGCATGTTTGCGGGCTCATAGTGAAGTTTTATAAGAGCCCCATCTTTCAGAATAGGGATGCATGGAACGGTATTTAACGTCAAACAATATTTGACATCTCGTGTGAGATTAAGTTTCAGTAATCGACGTCGATGAGAAGAAGCCCTCAGAAAACTTAAGAAGTGATTTTGAGCTGATCGATAAATAAACTTGGCAGCCACGGTACTATCCTCATCGGCTCTAAATCTTCTCGTTTCCAAGAGGATTTCAGCTATAGCTCCGGCACAAATAGTATCTTCCAGATTGATTTTGTCTTTCCAGCCGGATGCGAGAATCAAGGTATTCTGGTGTTTTTCAGAAAGCCATTGACACAACAATTCAAGATTATTTAAACAGCCAATCACCACTGTTTTATCTTTTCCGATGAGTTTAATGGCTCGAGTTCCGTTTGTAGTTGTGAGAACCACAGACTTACCTTTCATAGCGGGATCCATGTAGGCATAGGGAGAATTTCCGAAATCGAAACCTTCAACAACCTGTCCATCCCTTTCGGCACCGGCTATAAAACCTTGCTTTTTGTACTCCAGCGCTTCGTCGATAGTTTCTACCGGTATTATTTTTTCCACACCGTAATAAAGCGCAGTAGTAATAGCCGAAGTAGCCCTCAGCACATCGATAACTACAACAATATCAAATTTCTCCTGGTAAAGATGATACTGCCCGGGTGTATAACACACCTCCACAATTTTCCGTTGATTCAATGGCAGCATAATGTCTTAGCTGTTGGTTTGTAACAAATAAACGACATGAACTTTACTTAAAAAAGTATCAGCTCGTATAAAAAGGGATTTTTACCACCACAGCTTTCAGCGCTTTTCCTCGCACGGATACGAAGATTTCCGAGCCAGCGGCAGACTTTTCAACAGGGACATATCCCATTCCGATAGCTTTTCCAAGGCTTGGACTCTGTGTTCCGCTTGTAACTATACCAATCGCATTATTCGATTGGTCAACCAATTCGTATCCATGACGTGGAATTCCGCGATCTATCATTTCGAAACCTACCAGTTTGCGGGACAAGCCGGCTGCTTTCTGAGCTTTTAGGGTCTCAGAATTAGTAAAATCTTTTGTGAATTTGGTAATCCAACCCAACCCGGCTTCAAGAGGTGAGGTGGTGTCATCGATATCATTTCCATACAAACAGAAGCCCATTTCGAGTCTGAGGGTATCGCGAGCCCCTAATCCGATAGGTTTTATACCATGGTTTTTCCCGGCTTCAAAAACAGCGTCCCACAATTTCTCCGCAGATTCATTGGGAACATATATTTCAAATCCACCTGCTCCGGTGTAGCCTGTAGCGGATATAATGGTATTCGGTATACCCGCAAAGATTCCCACCTGAAATGTGTAATACTCCATAGCAGACAAATTCACATCGGTTAACGACTGCATGGCTTCCGCAGCTTTTGGACCTTGTATGGCGAGCAAAGATGTCTGTTCGCTCAGGTTCTGCATTTTTACCCCTTTGTTATTTAATGCACTTATCCAATTCCAGTCCTTATCAATATTACTGGCATTTACCACCAACATGTATTTGTGTTCGTTGTAACGATAAACAAGAAGATCGTCGACAATACCGCCATTGTGATTGGGTAGACAGGAATACTGAATTTTACCATCAAACAGCTTTGAGACATCATTGGAAGTTGCTCGTTGAAGCAAATCCAATGCATCCGGTCCTTCCACCAAAAACTCGCCCATGTGCGAGACGTCAAATACCCCTACGGCATTCCGCACAGTGAGGTGCTCTTCATTTAGCCCTGCATAAGAAACGGGCATATTATATCCGGCAAATGGAACCATTTTCGCTCCAAGAGCCACATGTTTCTCTGTGAGAGCGGTGTTGAGTAGTGTTTCTGTATTCATAAAAAAATGTCAATATTGATTATGCAAAGAAAGAATCAAATCTTCTCATTTACGAGTTTTCGAAAGGTTTCAAGGTAGGTTTCTTTCCACACTTGAGTAGAATATTTTTTCTCCACGGTCTGCCGGGCCTTCAAACCCACCGTTCTGCGCAGTTCCGGATCAGTCAATAAATCGCGCAAATAGATTATCCACTGGGTTTCATCAGAGGCCAAAAAGCCGTTTTCGCCCTGATTTATTATAGTGCTATTGACGCCGACGGGCGACATGATGGTTGGGATTCCCAGAGCCATGTATTGCAAACCCTTTAGCCCGCACTTCCCCTTCGCCCATTTATCATCGGGTAAAGGCATAATACCAATGTCAAATTCACAGAGATCAGGTACTTCGGTGTCTTTTTTCCATGCTTGACCTACAATTCCCAATTCCTCGTTTCGATAGTTGGCATCTCCAATAACTTTGATTTGGATAAGGTCTCCAAATTCTGCCTTGATTTTTAAAAGAAAGGGAATGGCGTATTCGAAGTGTTTTATGGTTGTCAAACTGCCGCTCCAACCTATAGTAAGTTTTTGAGATTGTCGTTTTTCTACCGGTTTGTACTCGGTGGTATCTATCGTTGTCGGAATAACAGATATTCTCTTGTTGAATTGCCGCGCATAATCGGCGAGGTATTCGTTACCCGCAAAAATTAGGGAGGACAATCGAATACTCGTTTCAATTTTGGAAGGATCTTTTAACCAAAAAAAAGCCCTGTTCGCATTGGAAACATCACTCAACCAAATCGCATCGTCAAAGTCGAAGATGATTGGTATGTTTTTGTCCTTTACCGTTTTTTCAAACCAGGTACCTCGGGTTAATAAGGATTGACGAACCAAAAAAACAAGCGAGTACTTTTCAATGTTATATAGGTCTTGTTTTCTTTTTCGAATGCTTTTTAATACAATACCTATTTTTTTTAAAATGGATCCGGGCGTATAAAAAACCTTGTCATCATTCGCATCTAATAGGGGAGACAACTCACATTCAAAACCATTTTCGGATAAATAAGTAATATACTGTTCTATCCGAAAACGTTGATTGGGCGATCGATCCTTTCGGTGATCGGCTATAATAAGTACTTTGTGAGTTTTCTCAACCTTCATACCCGTTAGTACTTTAACTCAACCAAGAAGGCGGGAGATTTTCTTTGATTTCAATAGGATCAAAATCCATAGATTTTTTGACACCTTCCATTTTGGCCCAAGCTGCCATTCGAGCTAAACCATCGCGCAAAGGAGTAGATGTTTGTGAGGGAAATATGGATTTTACGAGGCTGTGGTCGGCATAAGCATGTTGCACTTCATTCCGAGCCGGTAAGAAATTTATTTGTCCGGGAGTTCCCATTACTTCGCATATCTCATGTGCCAATTGATTCACGGTATATTCTACATCTGCACCAATGTTAAACGTCCGGTTGTACGCAGCTTCTGTATGAACGGATTGGGCAATGACCGGAGAAATATCACCGATATAGGAAAAGGCTCGCGTCTGATTTCCATCTCCAAAAATGCTAAGGGGAATTCCCTGCATTAATTGATTCATAAAAATACCAACGACGTTTCTGTATTTGTCTCCGAGATTTTGATATTCTCCATAGACATTGTGAGGTCTGAAAATGATGCTGTTTAAGCCAAACATTTCATGAGCACACAAAAGGTCTTGTTCGACGGCCAATTTTGCGATACCATAGGGATCTTCGGGCAGGGGAGTGAGATCTTCTCGCATGGGCAATTGTCCTTTGCCGTATACCGCAATCGATGACGTAAAAACAAAACATCGAACCTTGTGTTTTACACTTTCATTGATGAGGTTCACGCTGCCGACTAGATTATTGGTATAATTAAATCGGCGGATGAAATGGCTCAAACCCTCGGCAGCGTATGCGGCAAGGTGATATACAAAATCAACGGAATGTGTGATAAAAAGATTGGAAAGTAGTTCGTGATCTAAAATACTTCCATGTACAAAAATTGCTTTGGGATTTACGTTGTGCTCAAAACCACCACTCAGGTCGTCAAGCACTACTACTTTATCACCGCGAGCAATAAGGTCATTCACAACGTGAGCACCAATAAATCCGGCTCCTCCGGTAACTAGGCAAGTATCCTGCATCTTATAGATTCTCAATAAAGTAATCAATGACTTTGCGCATCAAATGCACGCGATCCGGACCGATCACATTGTGTTTATGTCCGGGATAGGCAAAAAAGTCTACTTGCTTTTTAGCGTCCACAGCAGCTTTCAGAAGACGCATGTTGTGCTGCATTACTACAACATCATCATCGGCTCCGTGAATCATAAGTAGTTTGCCTTCCAATTTCGCAATATGTTCTGTTAAGGTCGCCTCTTTAAAACCATCCGCATTTTCTGAAGGCGTATCCATGTATCGTTCGGTGTACATTACTTCATACAAATTCCAATCGATCACCGGTCCACCGGCTACACCTACTTTGAATACACCGGGATGTTTGAGCATAAGAGAGGTCGTCATAAAACCACCATAACTCCAACCGTGCACCCCTAGGCGATTTGGATCGACATACGATTGTTTTTTAAGCCAATTCACTCCTGAAAGTTGGTCTTGCACTTCGAGTACACCGAGTTGTCGATGTATATTTTGCTCAAACGATTTACCCCTATTTTGAGAACCTCTTCCGTCGACTGTAAAAATTACAAATCCTTGTTCCGCCAGATAATTCATCCAAAGGGAAGAACCACCCATCCAATTGTTCTGCACTAATTGAACATGAGGACCATTGTACACATATACTATAGCGGGATATTTTTTGGACGCATCAAAATTGGAAGGGCGAATAAGCCTGCACCACAAGTCGGTTCCTTCTTCCCCTTTAATACTAAAAAGACTTGTTTCTCCGATGTTTTTCGATACAAATGGATCGGAGGCCGTATGGAGGTTTCGAATGAATCGGCCACCCGTAGAAGCCAAATCAGTGGCATTTGGGATCTTTTTGCCATTGGCGGAGCTTAGGTTGTTGGGATCTGTAGAGAGTGTATTATATGTATCGAGCAGGTATGTTCC
Source organism: Flavobacteriales bacterium (assembly GCA_044375415.1). Taxonomy (GTDB): domain Bacteria; phylum Bacteroidota; class Bacteroidia; order Flavobacteriales_D; family Sanyastnellaceae; genus JAWXBG01. The sequence continues at coordinate 7,358 of JBILMS010000054.1, read as the reverse complement.
ATTCGAAGAAATAAGTACTTGGTGCATACCATTAATTCGGGTAAGTTTTTGCATGCTCATGTCCTTCAACAAGACACTGTAGGCATGCATTTCGGTGGGATTTTCTCCAGTTCCGGAAACGTACATTACGCTTTTATCAGCATTAAAACCTAGAATACTCTTTAGTTCAAAATTTGCTCTCGTCTGACCTAGCAATTTGCCGCTGCGATCATATAAATAATAGTTGTGAAAACCATCTTTCCAGGAGTAATATAAAAACTGTTCGTTTTGACCCGGAATGAAACGAATGGCTTGCAAAGGCTCCACCCATTTGTCGTCTTTTTCGGTGAGAATTGTTTTAATCTCTTTGCCATTGATAGCATCGAACTCTTTTAATCGCGCTTCGTTTGTTGCTCGATTGAGCCACATGATGTAAACGTATTTTCCATCCGGCGACCAACTCAAGTTTGTGGCATAGAACTGATCTGTTGAAGGTCCCAAATCTAGATAAATCATAGTTCCTGCTTCCAAATCAGCCACACCAACCGAAACCAATTCACTTGGTCCACCTGCCATTGGGTACTTTATATTGTTTACAGATGCAGGAGTGGTATTGTAGTCGATAATAGGATAGTCGCTGACCTGATTTTCATCTTTTTGGTAAAATGCAAGTTTGTTGCCTTGTTCCGACCAAAAAGTACCCTTTTCAATACCATATTCATTGCGCGAAACGCTCTGTCCGCTGGTGATTCCGCTTTTGTTATTTGTCAGCTGACGTTCTTTTCCTCCAACTTTAACGAAGAGATTGTTTTTCCGAGTGAAGGCAATATTTGCAGTATTCTCATGAAAATCTACATTTTCACCATCTTCGGGAGATTCAGACAAGAGAGAAATTTTCTTCTCTTTAAAATGAATTTGATAATACTTAGATCCTTTTTGAAACCAAGCCATTTGCTCATTCAACCAATGAAGGGGAGGTAGAGAAGTCAACGGCTTATCTAGAATCCCTATTGCCCATCGATTGAGTTGAGATACGCTGGTCCAAGCTTTTTCTTTGCCTTTTACTCCGGCAATCATCAGAAGGCTATCTTTTACATATGCGTAATTGTCGACACCCGGAAGCCACGTCAACTGATTCATTCGGGTAGGGGCAAACTGCCTCGATTGGCCCAAAACTGCCTCGTCTAAGGTCAGGTTTGTCTTTTGAGCTGAAATGTTGATTGATCCCAAAGTGAGCATCCATCCAATAACAAAGACAATTTTCTTCATAAAACTAGTTTAGATCAGAGGTTGCTAAAGTAAGCTTGGAAGACTTATTGGTGAAAATCCAAGGGATTTCCAACCTATAAAAGCTCAATTCAATATTCAGAATCTTGCTAGAGCATTGAGTTTGCGATAATTTAGCCACTTGATATAAATATGAAATCGACAAAAACTTACTTTTATTCTTTCATGGCTCTTCTGGTTCTTATCAGCAGTGGATGTCAAAAAGCCGATGAAATCAATCCTACAATATCTTCGATACTGGTGAATGGAGAAACTACGGAACATCCTCATGCTATAGCGGGCCAAGAGGTTATAATCTCAGTTGTACTCGAGGACAATGAAGATTTAGGTCAAGTGAAACTAACATTCTCAGGGCTCGAAGGTCATCACGATCCGGACGAAGAAATTGCCTTGATGCAATGTCCGAATGTGGGTGAGTGGCCTGTTCTGAAAATCACAAATCTAAGTGGCAAACGACAAGAGGTACTTTTTGAATTACTCTGTCCGGATACAATTCAAGGGGTATGGGACGTTGAAATCGAAGTGTCCGACAAAGGTGGAAACACTTCATCAACGGCATTTCCGATTCACGTACAAAATGATTTTCTGCCTTACATTGGAATTAACACACTCAACGCAGAATTGGATGAAAATTCTGTAGCACATTTTAATGTCGGTCAAAGTCTTGTAATAAGTGGAGAAACCCTCGATCAGGATGGAGATATTCTCACGTCCGTATATTGTTTTTTGGAAAAAGGTTCTGACATTATTTGGGAACAAACGTGGACACCTTTAGTTTGGACATTCGATTTGTCAGAGGTTGTAGTTCCTTCATTTGCAGAAACGGGTATGTATCTTTTTACCATTCGTGTGACGGATAACGAAGGTCAAGTTTATTGGAAAACGCTCGATATATCCGTCGAATAAAGCAGTGAATCCTCAAGACACACGTATAGCCTTTTATTGCAGCAGTCTCAGTTGGGGCGGACTGGAGATGAATGTGGTCCGTTATGCTTCCTGGATGAAAGAAAGGGGCTGGAAAGTCTTTGTATTCGGAGTTAATGGAAGTAGGATTCAAGAAGAAGCCATAGCGAATTCGCTAGAGTTTATTCCGGTTCGTCGAAATGGAAAACACTTTGATCTAGTGAATGCTTATCGCGTTTCGAAGTTGTTGAAACGACATTCTATCAAACTAGTATGGTATCGAGACAATCGTGATCTTTCTATGTTGGCTTGGACAAAGTGGATTCCTGGTACATCATTTAAGTTGCTGTATCAACAAGCGATGCAGTTTGGAGTTTCGAAAAAAGATATTGTTCATACCATTCGTTTTCGTCATGTGAATGCTTGGGTTTCTACATTGATGTTTCTCGCTAATCAAGTTAAAAAAATGACTAACTATCCTCATAAAAGGATTAGTGTAATACCCTTGGGAAGTGAATTGAAAACAGACTCGAGTATCTCCAAAACCGAAGCTCGAGAGTTTTATCATTTACCTCACGACGCTTTTGTATTCGGGATTCTAGGCAGAATTGATCCACTCAAAGGTCAAGATCTTCTGATCAGAGCACTAGCCGAGACAGATAAAATGGGCAAAAATGTTCACGTATTGATAGTCGGGGAGTCAACGCTTCACGAAGGAAATGAATACGAGGATTTATTAAGAAAATTAGTTGTAAAGTATGGTTTGAGCGATAGGGTTCATTTTTATGGATACACAAAAGAGACCCAACGATTTTATTCGGCTATAGATGTTTTTGTGATGGCAAGTAAAGGAGAAACATTCGGTATGGTTACGATCGAAGCAATGTCGCAAGGCAAACCCGTTATAGGAAGCAATAGCAGTGGCACACCGGAATTGCTTCAAAATGAACAGGCGGGTTGGTTGTTCGAACCGGAAAACTACTTGGATTTACGCGAGCGAATGATACAGGTATGTCAATCACCTGATGAAGTTGAAACAAAAGGAATCAATGCACAAAAGGTCTATCGATACTTTTATTCCAAAGAAGCAAGTCTTCACGGTTTCGATCTGCTTTTAACTTCACTTGGAAAATCGTAAATCGAAGACCATGCATTAATTGCACAAAGTCCCGAACTGACCAACAAAAAACAGTAAATCGGAGATTCCTACTAAGCCATCGTCGTTAAAATCGGCAGCGCAAGGTGAGAGGTTGCAGGGCACACAAGTGCCATTATCAATTAAAGCAGAAGGATCGTAGTTGTCGGCACAAGGTTCTGTGCAGCCTAAACATGACGTAAAATCGCATAAGCTGCAATCGGAATAATCTGCAAAGGGGTTATAGTTACAGGCCATAGGTTCCAAACACCCTGCGATGCCAAGAAGACAAGAACCATCATCCGAAGTTGCATTCGGATCGTAATTTGAAGCTAAGGGATTCGTACAACCAAAAATATCAAAAAGACAAGATCCATCATCTACTTCAGCTTCTGCATTGTAGTTTGAAGCTGCCGGATAAGTGCAACCGGGAATTCCGGTTTGAATAAGCCATTCAATGCTATTGGTCTGTCTGATGCACGTTCCATTATTCACAGTAGCATAATAGGATCCACTAGCCGTAGGAGTATAGTTCTGCGAAGTAGCTCCACCCACAACTGTTCCATTGAGCCACCACCAATATTGAGTGCCCGAAGAACTCGTTAGTCCACCCAAACCTGTTGAACTGATGGAAGGGTTGAAAGATCCGCAATTATCGATTATTTCGTAAATTGTTCCATTGGTATTGCAGAGGTACAAGTTTTGATTTTTGTCTGTACCAAAGGCCACGTTTCCAAAACCGGGACCCGCGTCGGCAAGAGTTTCCAAATAACCTCCAAGCCCGTCGGGTCGCAAAGTGTAAATACCTCCGGCGCAGTAATCGGTAAAAAAATAATGTCCTTGCATCCCGGGATATTTTGCCCCTCTATATACTAATCCTCCGGTAATAGAACAGAAGTTGTAGGGTGCACCATGACTATAGTTTTTTACAGGTTGGTCGTAGAATCCTGAACCATTGCATCCAGCCGTGTTGTATGCATTAAACCCTTCATAACAGCGCCATCCCCAATTGTACCCTCCTGAACTTGATGCCGGTTCAACATCAATTTCTTCCCAGAGATTTTGACCAACGTCGCCAATCCACATTTCTCCCGTTAGCTCATCGAAACTGAACTTCCAAGGATTCCGCATACCTAAAGCCCATATCTCGGGAAGAGTATCTACTTGTCCGAAATATGGATTAGAAGCCGGAATGGAGTAGGGAAGACCATTATCTATATCAAGTCGGAGCATCTTGCCTAATAGGCTTAATGGATTTTGAGCTCTGTTGTTAGGGTCGCCACCACTCCCTCCGTCACCCATTCCAATGTATAAATATCCATCAGGACCAAACGCCAAGTGTCCGCCATTGTGATTGGAGAAATCCTGTGTGATGGTAATCATTACTTGAGCTGAGGCGGCATTTGCAATATTTGCATTGGCACTCACGGTATAACGGGCAACAACTGTATTTCCGGCCAAATTGGTATAGTTGATGAAGAAAAATCCGTTATTGAGATAATCAGGATGGAAAGCCATTCCCAATAATCCGCGCTCACTGCCGTTACTGATAAGGGGGGTGACATCCAAGAACTTTCCGATATATGCACCGTTGGTGTCAATTATTTCAATATCACCTTGGGTTTGTTCTAGCACAAAAAGACGATTATCTCCACAATTATAGATACCCACCGGTGAGCTCAATCCCGAATAATGAGATACTAGATTAACGTTGAGTGGAGTTGGGTTTTGTGCGTCGGCATTTATTCCAATAAGAACAAGAAGGAGGCACAAATAGGAGGAAAGTGGTCTCATACGATAGAGTTTTAGACTATCGCAATATACTTCAAAAGGAGAGGTTCAGGGAAATTCGGTTATTCGCTTTTCCGATGTATGGCAAGGATATCCATCTCTAGGATCTCTTCGAAATCTTCATGAGAATCGATCATGAAATCGTCTTCATCTTCAATAATCCAAACAATTGAACACGTAGGATCTCTTTCTATTACTTCCTTCATGTGCGTCATCAGGAGGTAGATAGCCTTAGCAGAAGAAGAATTAAAAAAGTTCAGACAAAAAACAAATCGCGTGTTTGCCGGGAATTTTTCAGAATTTTGGCTCAACCAAGTATTCAATTCAATATAAAAACCGGAAGAATCTAAAGGGCAACATACCCCTTCAATGATTAACTCGTTGGTATCTTCGCGCCACTCAACTAGAGGAGTAGTTTGAGTTTTCGGTGTAAGTATGGGGCTCAACATAGTAAATTATAAATTCGTTGTCAGTTTCAAATTCTGATTTATAATAATTTTCGCAACTAGCACACTTCTGCAAAGGCGTTGGTTGTCTTGTAATTGCTGTATATCAACACTTAATTCATTGCTTGCGTTTCGCATGATCTGTAAGAAACCTAAGCCTGCTCCACCTTTTTCGCCAAATTTATTATTGCTCAGATTTTCTTTATAGATCATCTCTATTTCTTCAGCCGACTTAAATCGAAGCGAATTTACTGCATCTCTTAGTCGAATTGCATCTTTGGCTGAAGCTTTATTTATCACCGAAAGTTTCAACAATCCATCTTTGGCTTCGCATTCGAAACGTATATCGTTTACGCTGCTATAACGCTGAGCATTATCCAGCAATTCTAGGGCATATAGCACCAATTTGGAAATCTGGCTGATGCCGTCCATATTATCTCTCAGAGATTGTCTGAGCAAATCGCAGATATTAACTCTCAGATCATCTGTGAGTCTTCCGCGGTAATTAATTGCATTGATTGCTGCCATAATCTTATCTTTTACAATGAAAATCCTATCACTAATATGTCATCCGTTTGTGCTTGCGACGCCTTCCAATTGTCGTGTAAACTGATGAGCTCCTTCTTAATTTCCTTCATTCCTTTATTATATCCGCCATGTACGCTTTTTACAAATCTCGAACGCGAGAATTTCTGTTTTCCATTTTCTCCACCGAATTGGTGATTGAAACCATCGCTCATGAGGTAGAATCGCTCCTTTCCGGTTGCATAAATGTTGTGTGTGGTATACTTAAAATCTTTGTCGAGGAGAAGGTCACCCAAACTATTGACATTACTTTTGACACGTTCAACACCCTCTTCAGTGCATATGTAGAGAGGGATCTGTGCTCCGGAAAATTCAATCTTTTTAGTATTTAAATCGATTTTGCATAAACCTAGGTCGATACCGGAATTATACAAATCACTTTTTCCCTGGCGAGTCAATGAAGATTTAATGCTTAGGTCCAATTCGTACAAAAGGTCTCCGCATAATTTATCGGAGCCATTTCTATCTATTAATTCCAAAAGCGAATAATGCGCCATAAACGTCAACATAGCAGCCGGAACACCGTGCCCGATACAATCGATGGCACCTACGTACAGGTAATTATCGCGCTGAACAACAAACGGTAAATCGCCTGAAACCGCATCAAGTGGTTTGTAGATGACAAATGAATTATTGAGTCGACTTTGCAGGTCCTTTTCATCGGGAATGATTGCCGCTTGAAAGAACTGTGCATATTCAATACTTTTATTGATGTCGATATTCTTAATATTCAGTTCTTGAGCATTGATTTCAATAATTTTATTTTGATTTGAGATCGTGGCAATACTACGGCGCTGTCTACGAATAGCGAATACCGTTCCGATAAGTGCCAAAACTAAAAGCAATGAACCGAACGTAAACGACTTTACCCAAATCGAACTTGCTCTGGCTGTTTCCTCTTGAAGTTTATTCTTAGCATCCAAAATCATATTGTTCTGGTTGAGAGAACGTAACTGCGACTCTTTATTTTGCTTCTCAATTTCTAGATTTGCTAAGTTGAGCATTTGCTCGGTTTTTTCCTTTTCCAAGGCGGTGATTTCCTGATCCTGCTGCTCTGCAAGGTATTTAGACTCCAATAAAGCCAATTCCTGCTGGGCTTTTTCACGTGCAAACGACTCTCGATCGAGTTCACTTTCTCTCAATTCCTTTTCGGTTCTCAAAAGTTGAAAGGCCTGCTTTTGATTGGCATCATTTAATTCGGCTTGTTCTTCACGGAGCCTGTGTTCTGTTCG
>JBILMS010000031.1:0-39294 GCA_044375415.1 Flavobacteriales bacterium | reverse complement strand
AATTTCCACAGCGCGAATTGTCTTTTGAATGCTGTTGATAAAGTTTGAACGCTCTCTCGTTTCAGCCAACGTCTGCTGAGATTCTTCCTCTGCCCGCTTCTTGGAATCGTTAAGGTATTTCAGGTTCAATTCTTTGTTTCCACTTTGTAGGGCGATTTCAGAAAGTATCAGATAAATTTCCTCCAAATAATCGTCGATCGTCGTTTCAATGGAAAGTTCGGATGCTTTCCTAGCCAACGATTGAGCCTCAAAGTTTTCGTTGTTCATAAGACTAATCGATGCTTGTGCTGCCAATGCCTTAATATTCAACTTGTGGAATTTGCCTTTTTCAGCTATGTTCGATGCTTTGCTCAAGACAGATAAAGCCTCACTGTACTTCATTTGACTAGTGTACAAATAAGCTTTATTCATAAGTATCTCTACTAAAAGAGGAGTTTCTTTTTCATTTAGAGATATTGCTTTGTCGAAGAAAAACAGGGCGTTATCAGGTTTAGAGAGATAACCATTGATCAATCCCAAGTTATTATTTGCAACTATAAGTTTAGTGGTGTTTTTGGCCCAGCCGGCGTATCCCTTCATCTCTTCGGCGTACTTTTCCGCTTCAATGTATCGCCGGGCGTCGGTCAAGCGAATAATCAGAACTTCCAATGTCTCAAGAACCATGTCGTGATGCTTACTCACCTTGGCATTATCCAACAACTGCACTAACTGCTTCTCGATGTCAAGCGAGAATTTTTGACTTTTCAATGCTCGAAGTTTGAATGTTCTGAGTTTTTCAATGAGTACTCTGGTATTCGCACATTTTTCGGCCTCCGGAATCAAGGCAAGGTTTAATTCGGAAATCCCTAAGGCATCATATAACTCGATCATACGAAGATGACTGAGCAATTTCACGTCTGAAGTGGCAGTTGATGAATAGATAAGTGCCCTGCTTCCAAAATCAATGCAGTTGTAATAGTCTTTTTGGAGGTAGTAATTATCGAATAATAAAAGACAAGTCTGGGTCTGCAAATTCGCATCATTTATACGTATGGCTAAATCCAACGCCTCTACACCAATCAGATTAGCTTCAATATACCTTCCATTTTCTTTACATTTTTGTGCATGCTCATACAACTTCATAAAGTTGCTGCGAAACAAATCCAGTTCTACGGGATTCGCACACAGTGGGGATGTGAGGAACACCGCAAATAGAAATGATATGCAGAAGGTTATTTTCAACGTAATAAAGAATAGGTAAGGGATAGACGAAATTGTCGAGTGTTGAAAGGAATCGGCTCATCAAAGTCACCGGAACTACAACATAAAAGTTGTTTTTGATCCAAGATATTCATCATGCCCACTTCTAACATCAACTCACCGGACCTCATCAAACGTGTTCGAAAGACTGCGTTAAATATCCATGTTGGGTCCGAACGATGAACATTAATTGTAGTTTCACTGTGGAGTTCCGCATATCGCTTTGGCCCCTGCATCAGTCCGGAAATAATCAAATTGTTACGTTCACCAATAGACCAATTGGAACTGAGGCTCAAACTATTTACAGGTAATCCAAAATATTCATTGGCATTATACAGGGATGTATCCGATTTGGTTCGGTTTGTCTGTTTGTCAAACACATCATTATACGAATAAGAAGCTCTAAAATGAAATTTCTCTATATGCATTTGATACGTCAATTCAAATCCATATGAGTTGACCTGAGAAAGATTTCGGTAGTAGGGTTGAAGACCTTCCGCGTAAAACTGTTTTATGGGATTTAATACCTCACTGTAAAATCCATTTAAAAGGACTTTGTGTTTTGCACTGAAGTTATATCCCGTTTGAATTTGGATACTTTGAAGTTTTTCCGGGATCACACTATCACCCTGAAAACTGAATATATAATTTCTTATCTCCGGTACTCGATAACTCTTGGCCACCATGAATTTAAAGTGTATCGGACCTTTTAACCTGGAATAAGAAAAGCGCGGTGAGATTAGTATCTTGCTCAGGGTACCCCATTCTGAGCGAGCCGCGATATTGAATAATCCAATTTTTGAGGTGTACAAAAAGTCCAAACCGGCTACCCCTGCATATACCGATGGATCATTTTTAAACCAGCTATTCTTATTGATGGAAGGAATGTCCTGTTGTAAGTTATCGACTATCGAAGTGCGCGCCGCCTCAAAAAGGGCACTGAGATAAAGTCTTCTGTTAAAATTGTAAGTTAGAATTGATGAGAAGGAGGATCTATTGAATTGTAAATTGGATAAATTGTACAAAGAATCGGGTATACCCTCATAATGCCAAGGCATTTGCTGCGAGTATCGCAGATTGTTCCGAAGGCTGAACGAATTTTTTCCAACCGTAACATGACTCAAATCGAGCATCCTTGCTTGGGAATTTATTTTGAAATTCTCAGGTGTTCTTCCATATGAGTAATCGGACTCGAAATATCCAATGGTAAAGTTCTTAGTAACGAGCTGCATAAAAGCTTCGGCATTCGAAACGCGCGATGGGTCTTCGATTGAAAGAAAGGGGACTGTTTTCTTATTGAAGTAATCGGAATTTCTGACTCCATTCGAACGGCGAAAAGTGTAGGTCAGGGTGGCATCTTTGCCCACAAAATGATTACCCAAGAGGCTTGCCTCTTCCATAGAAAGTCCATCTCTGTACAAGGTTGTACTTCCGGAAATGTCGGCACCTTCAGCGTCATTTGCATTTTTTAAAATGACATTTACACTTGCTAAAAAGGATCCGGAGCCATTTACTATATTGCCGGGCCCATACGTAATCTCAATTCGAGCCACGTTTCTCAGATTAATTCTCTGAGCTAATGCAAAAGATCCGGTGCCCGTTTCGTTTAAAGGTAAATTATTTATTGCAATCATTACACGACCTTCATTTCCGGGAACTCCACGTACATTTATACCCGGAGACTGATCCCGGTGTTGAGCTATGCTTAGCCCCGGAATTAGTTGCAGGAAGTCCATCAAGTCATTCGCTCCTGATTCAGCGATATCATCGGAAGTGTAAACCATTACATTACCCGGAACTTCTCTCACATCCCATGATGCGGATGTGTTCAACGATATTTTTGCGGAAGGGTCCTGATAGAGATAATTTAAAGAAACGAATTTGTCTAAAGGCGTAACTATTAGCCCATCGGATATGGTATCCGTTTGGCCAAACGATGCAACCGGTAGCGCGCAACTACAGATGAATATTAGACAAATAAAAACAAATCTCATTGAGATTTTATAATAAGGGTTACAACTTGTACGAGGGAATGGGCTAAATGGTTTACCAGCGCAGCATAAATTTTCCTGCCGCTGCCACCAACTCTAAGAAGCGAAGGTTAAAACGTACCCTGCTATCTCTGGGTAGAATCGGCTTTTTCCGAATGTAGCGCTCGATTATAGCCCGAGATTAAAAAGACATCAAAATCGTGGCTATTTCGGCAAGAAGATATGGTTCCCTCCGAATTGGTTGAATTCAGCCAAAAACCAACATCGTCGAATTCAGAATTAAGCGGTTCTAACAATCTACTTTTTGCGCCTAAAACTTCAGAGTCAAAAGGAGCGCTGTATATATCAAAGTCACCTTCCTCAGTGTCATCCGCTGAAAAGTAAAGAATGTTATTGGTCGCAATAAAGGGAGTAAGTTCATCGGAACTAGAATTTACCATAGGACCCAAATTGTATGGAATGGAAAAACCTTTAGCGTTTATTTCAAAAGCATACAGATCATTACCTCCTAAGCCACCTTGCATGTTACTCGAAAAGACGAGAAATTTACCGTCAGGGCTTAGACAAGGATGGGCAACATTAAATGATCCGTCGTCAGAATTGATCGGTAGAGCTTGTTTTTCTCCCCAAACTCCATCGACGAAATCGCTGTAAAAAAGGCCTAACCAATTAGTTGTATTTGCTCGTTTCGAAACAATGCTACCCGTGAAGTAGATTCTTTTTTGATCTGCACTAAAGCAAAAGGGTCCTTCGTTTTCAACAGAGTTTAAAACTCCTGAAAACTCTGATGTGGCATTGATTTTTCCTTCAATGTAGAGCAGGTTTGTATTCGGTTTATATTCAGCATCGATCGATTGACGGTAAAATTCTATTCGGCGGTTCGAGCAAAAGGTAAATCCAATTCCGAAGTCCTGTGCACAGTATTCATCATAGCTCGTATTAAAAGAGGCTTCGATCAATCGCAAGTTATCTTGGCCCGGAAGTTTTGCAGCTCCAAAACAAAATAAAGATATGCAGACGAAAAATCTCATTAAAATATAAGTGGATTAGGGGTAGAGCTTTTCCTAATTAAATCGTAGTGAAGAGAAATCTCCATAGTATTGTGAAAGGCACCCGGCACCGGTTTGGTGAAAAAATCGTAGCTCACGGTAGCCCATATTTGTTGTGTAAATACGATACGAGTATAAATAGCGAGCGATTGATTTGATCTCATCGAAAACCCTAGACTTCCGAATTTGTCGTGATTTACAGTCACATTCATATCTGCCATCATATCAAAAGTACTGCTATATCTCAATGCAAATGCAGGTTGCCAATACCAAGATCTCTTTGAACCGAAAAGATAACTTCCGTGAACAATCCAACCTCGTGTAGTTAAATTCATATCTTTTTGAGTCGATTGACTCACTCCGAGACTTGTTCGAGGGTCTCTATAAAAGAGTCCGCATCCGGCCAAAACCTCGGATACATTTTCATCACCATAAATGGTTGGATCGTTGAGGGTAGAAGTTGTGGATTGCGACCAAAGTAGATTGTTCATAGCGTATCCGGCTTTAATAGCGGCCGTCAGAGAACTTTCCTTCATATCGATTTTATATCCGCCTATTCCGGAGAATTGCATGTTTCGGATTAACCCTGCCTTATCATTTATCACTTCAAGTCCACCCACCCAACCTTTTTTGCCGATGGAGCTATGAAAACTAAAAAACTGCGTCGAAGGTGCACCGACGACCTGATTAAAAGAACTTCTGTTTGATAGAGTTGCTGTCAGGTTATCGTGATATCCGGCAACAGCCGGATTCAAGGGAAGAGAATTAAATCCAAACGAGGCATACAAGGATGGCAACTGCGCTAGCAACCGGTTGGTGCTGACAGAACAAACAAAGAGGATAATTGACGCTATGTATTTAATTCTAATCATTTTTTACCATAAAAAATCCTTCGAGCGTTTTATCATTGAGAATCACCTGATAGTAATACACGTCCTCGTCCGGCATTCGCTCGCCAAACTCCGAGGATGGCCAATTATTCTGATATTTTTTTGATGAGAATACTTTGTAGCCCCAGCGATCATGAATGATGATTTCACAATTCTGTCTATCTGCTCCCGGTATTACGAACCTATCATTTATGCCATCTCCATTTGGTGTAATGGTATTCGGTATTTCCAACAGATTTAGAGTGATAAGAAGGGTGTCTGAATCACTTCCACAGGTGGCACCATCCGCAGAAAAAATTAAATAATTCAATCCGGGTTGAGTAACGCTTACCTGTATATCATTTCCGTTGGACGATAAGACTTCCAAATCCCCTGAAAGCGCAGTCCACGAACCGGTTCCATCTCCGGTAAACGAACCGGTAAGATCTAAAGTCTGGGAGCTGTAAAGTTGAATATCCTCACCTGCATTCACATCCGAAATGGAGGAAAGAAAAGTAAGCTCTACTTCAATATGAGCCGGACAGTTGTATTCTGTTTCACCAAATACTTCTATTAAATAATCACCGTAATTTGGAACAATGACGTTGCATTCTGTCAGGTCATCGGACACTGTAAGATACCCTCCGGGAAAGATATCTGAACTCAGAAAATTACAATTCCCATTAAACTCCAATTGTGCTTCTGTTCCGCAAAAGGTTGTTTCTCCTAAAAACTCAATTAGTCCATTTTCATGGACAGTAATAACAAGTATATCTGAAACATCGCAGTAACCGCCATCATTTGAAACCATAAGATCGTAGGCTCCGGGAGTATGAGAAGATGGTACAAACAGACCGTTTTCATATCCAGGCGTACTTATAATCCAATTGATGTTACTCGAAATGTAATCGTACAAAGCAAGGATATTTCCATCGTTGCAAACTTCAATTTGGTCTGTAGTAAATTCGAGTATCCCCGGATTTTCAACGATGCATTGAATATGTGTTGTATCGCTATTTCCGGAGATGTCGAGAGCTACATATATAAACTCCGTTATTCCTATAGGCAATTCGTCGCCCGGATTAAATCCGTTTCCATCAATTCTGAAAAGTGTTGCAGAACAGGGCTCTATCATATCCGGAATCTCGAAATCAACTATTGGATTGCACGTCTGAATTATACTATCTTCCGGAAGAATAGGAGCAATAGTATCTAAAACACTAATGTTAAAATAGCATGTATGAAGTTCTGTTCCATTTTCTAGGGCAGACCAAGCGATTACATATTCACCTGCTTCGAATGAAGATCCCGAGAGTTGACCACTTACTATTTCCGGCCAAACACCCGAACAATTGTCGTTGAAGAGCACCTCATAATTTACAACTACTTCACATTCATCTGCAGTTAAATACTGAGTGATATCAGCCGGACAAATAAGTTCTCCGGAAATGGTGTCTTCGACCAACACTTGTATTTCGCATGTACTTTGGTTGCCCGAAGGATCAGTAGCAAAAAGTGTTACCAAAACATCTTGGATCACAAGCGTGCCTGCAAGAGGAAGCTGCTGCACAGTGTATGAACATTCGTCTGAAACTACTACGGAACCCGAAAGGTCCGGAACAAAAGCTTCACAATTATCATTTACGTATACTGTAAACTCGTCGGGACATGTAATTACCGGAACCAAAACATCTACTGCATGAACTTCAACTAAACAGGAACTTGAAATGCCGGCATTATCCGAAACAATGAATTGCACCTCATGAATACCTGTACTAATGGGTAATCCGGGACTAGGGATTTGAATAATATTACTGATACCACAATTGTCTGATGAAGAAATAATTTCATTCAAATCGGGCATTAATCCCATACAAGTAGCGTCAAGTGTGACATTTACAGAAGGGATACAGTTTACTTGAGGAGCCGTTTGATCGATATATTGAAGAATAAGGTTATGAGATGAGTTGTTTCCGCTTTCATCTGTAGCCTGTAACTCTAAATGAATTTGATGCAAAACATCGTCGTTAGTGCTATTCAAAATAATGAGTTCAATATTTTCTTGAGAAGAGCAGTTGTCACTTATATCGCCATAGGAAAGAATATCCGTGGGAACAACCATCTCGCAATTCACACCTAGCGGAAACACTAATTCGATTGGCCAATTAGAAGTAAAAGTTGGGCTCAAATTGTCCACAACCATAACTTCAAAAGCGCATTGGTAGGTAGTTCCGCAATAAGCCTGCACACTTAGTTCCACATTAGAAAGCTCGGTGGAGATAAGCGAACCTGCGGCCGGGTTTTGCTCAAAAACAAAATTTGGGTTGTTGTAGTTCAGTGCCCATTCAGTTATAAAATCCGGCAGCAAGCCTTCACAATTTTGATCTGTGAACAATGTCTCATTGGATGGACAATCGAAGTGAGGAATGATGTATGGTTCGAAGTATATCGGCTCAGAATAGGCTGTTTCACAAAAAGGTATTGAGGCCGCTATCCGAATCCATATTGATTCAGTAAGTTCGAAGGTATATTCTTCGGATTCTGAATTAGGAATATCTGTCCAATCGGTGCTATTGATAGAATACTGCCAAATTGGTTCACCCACGTATCCTTGTGCCGATAACGTTATTGTTTCCCCGATACAATAATGCTCTTGAGAAGTTGTAACTATGGTTCCGGCTTCCGCTTGTGTTGGGCAGCATTGAATTGGATCGTAATGAAATATAGAAAACTCACAGGAACTTACATTTCCGTGAATGTCTGTTGCTGTTACAGTCAAGATAGTTTCACCATAGGGAAATATTCCGGAGGATACCCAATCGGCGTGACTTATTTCGATAGACTGCACTCCGCAATTATCCATAACTGCAGGTACATTGATGCTCACGAATTCTTCGCAATAAGCTATATCATCAGGGCAATCTATAACCGGCGGACTCATGTCGACAACAACAACTTCGGTTGCACAAGTCGCCAGGTAGCCATGAGAATCTACTACGTGCCAAGAATAAAAATAGGAACCCGGTTCACCGTACAATTGAAAGGTATCATCCGTAAGTGTATTCGATAGAGTGTAACTCGAACAATTTTCGATTACAGTCGGAATATCTAAATTAATCCAATCAGAACATAGATCTCCTGTTAATTCCACAAGCTGCTGAGGCAAACAAGTAATTATAGGAGCTGTATTATCTAGCACAACAACATCAATCGTTTCAGTAGTTTGATTTCCGGAAACATCGGTTATTATGAGCTCAGTTGAAAACGTAGAAGGTCCGGACAGGAGTGTGCCGGGTGCAGGGTTTTGTACAATTCCAACAGTTTCGGAACAGTTTTCAGATAGGGAGATGAAAGATTCCAAGGATGGCATAATAGTTTCACAATTGCCGTCAAGATATATCGTTACTTCATTTTGAAGTATGGTAACAACCGGAGGTGTATTGTCTATTACGTCAAGTGAAAACTCAAACCCTGTTTCATTCCCTGATTCATCATTAGCTAAAACGGTAATCTCGATAGATCCTGTTTCATTAATCAACATTCCTGCGTTAGGGTTTTGTGCGATATAAAGTACCGAAGAACAGTTGTCACTAAAAGTCACCATACCGGTTAAATCAGGAACTAGAACCTGACAGGATTCGTTCAAGTACAAATCGGCAGGTATCGAAGAGTTCACCACCGTGGGGGCTAGTTGATCGGTAAGCGTAAATTCAAATAAACAGATGGACGTGTTTCCGGAATCATCCGCGACTGTAATTTCGATCACATGAATTCCGGAACCGGTTAACAAAGAGCCCGGGCTCGGATTCTGATTGATGATCGGGTTTGCCGTACAATTATCCGTAACACTGAGTAAGCTCCGATAATCCGGAAGTGTAAACTGACAATTTGCGTCTAGGGCGGCTGATTGATCCACAGGACAATTGAACAACTCCGGAGCAATCACATCCACATGAATTAATTCTGAGATACAAGAACTACTATTTCCCCAAATATCGAAGGCAGTTAGTTCTATAGATTGGACGCCGAATGCAGGGCTTCCCGGCAAAGGTGATTGTGTAAAAGTTGCAATACCGGTGCAATCAAAAGCTGACAATGCAACTGATGATAAATCCGGGATTTCAGATTGACAGTTTTCATCCGAATACAAGGTAATTTCATTTTGACACGAAAAAACAGGGCCGGTAAGATCAGCTACGACTAAGAGTGTATAGCAGACACTTTGATTTCCATGAATATCTGAAGCAAACCAGGATACAGTGTAATTCCCTTGTTCTAATGTGGCAGGTAACGAAAGTCCGTTGCTTAATACATTCCAAGATTCATCAACGCCGCAATTATCGGACACTTCGACAACGGGCGCATCAACCAAAATGGAACAGTTTCCCTCTACCGTATAGGCTTGCATAGTTGAAGGGCATTCGACGAGTGGGCCCTGAATGTCGGCTACAATTATTTCTGTTTCGCATTGTGTTATGTTGAATTCGTAATCACTTGCGAAATATGTGATCACATATGTTCCAACACCAAACTCCATATTTGATCCGGCGGGAAAACTCCAGGTACTTTCAATGCCACAATTATCGGTTGCAATGGATACAGGAAGATCAAGGAAAACTGTACAACTTGAGGAAGGCACATCTGTATAGAGAGTTGGAGGACAATCGATAAATGGTGCAATTACATCGTCGATAAAGACAGCGGTCGAACATGTAGCACTGAGCCCATTAACATCTGTAGCAGTCCAAACCAGATTGTAAGAACCAAGTGCAATTAGTGCGGAATCGCCGGGCAGAAACCCCATATCATTATAAAACAAAGAAATCCCCACATTATCAGTAACAACAGGAGTGTAGTTTAACCATCCCTCGCAGCTACTTGAAGTAGTGCTGAAGTGAACAGTGTCAGCGCAATTTGAATAGGAGGGAGGACTAACATCGATAACCTCAACCAACGTCTGACAATTTGAAGAATTTCCGTAAGCATCGGTAGCGGTCCACACAATCGGAGTGGTCCCATAGGAAAATTCAATAGTATTATTAGTTCCACCTAGATCATTTTCAAGAAGGTACAGCGAACACTCTCCCGAAATATCAGGAATGGGAACATTCACCAAAACAGACGACTCGAAATCCGGCAAATTCACTTGTACAATTGGTACACAAGATATCTGTGGATCGAGATTATCGGTGGTAGTTACTTCAACAGAGCACGAAAAAGAACTTGCGCATTGGCCCAAATAACTTAATACAATTTCTTGGGGCCAATCGGTCGATCCTGCTGCCGGAGTTTGCGTGTAGGAAATCGCATGTTGAATGATCTGCGGATTTTGTAAATCGAGCAAATTGGGAATGTCGACCTGACAGATCTCATCCAATTCCAATTCAATCGTTGCGAGACAAACAAAATCCTCTGGAATAATTATCAAGAGATCGACGAAATAGTAGGTTGGTGCGTCGAATTCATCTCGGACATCCAAGCGAATGCGCGTGTTTTCTGTAATTTGTGTTACGAAAGGATTTTGGAAAGAACTATCGATTATTGGATATGAGTTGCCATTATCTGTAGAAATCCCCCAGTAAAAGTTGGTTGCGGCATCTGTAAAGCTCAATTCAACCGGATCTCCCGGACAGACTTCAGCGCTCGATACGAGGATTTCTACCGGAGCCAACCCCACGGCAGGATGCCCGGCACTTTCGGCTAAGAGCGGCCGAATGAGGAGCATAGCAAACAGTAAGACCGAAATTTTACCGTGCTGTTTGTCAGTTATTGATCTTTTCAAAAACATAGGGCAGAAAGTGCGAGGCGAGAATCAACGAAACTTTCGTTTCTGGTAGACTTTCGTCTCAATCTTCATTCAGTGACTTCTGTTTTTTTACGTTGTCGCAAAATTCGATTTGCCCTAATACGCAGGTAGATATTCGAATGTTCCGTTTTGAGCGCGATGAAATATACTAAGGGGATAAGTGAATTGGTAGAGTTGAGATGATCCACGAATCCAGTTTTTTTCAAAGGCTTGTTTAGTAGCTTATTACCGACCTTAAAATACTATAATTAACATTATGTAAAGTAGAGTATTTCATTGTATGAACTTCTTTTGCTGCTAACTTCAAAAAAAAAGCTGCCCTATCGGACAGCTTTCTATACTCTATTTCGTTGATATTACTTCTTAGCATCAATGGCCGCTTTGAGACGGGTGAAATCTTCCATCCTTTCAGCTTTGTAATAGGCGTCTTTCAAAGCCTGCATAATTTCCATTTCCTCTTTTCTCAAGTTATATGCACGCTCTAATTGCTCTACCGACTTGGTAAACAAGACCATGCTCTTAGCTAGACAATCATCGTATTTCTGACGTTGATCGCGTGGAATATCTGCACAGGTTTTCTCCAAATCCAGTCCTCCATTGAAATAAAACGCGCCTAGGTTGAATAAAGCGTCATAATAATCAGGCTTCAACTCGATAGATTTCTTGTAAGCAGCTTCTTCTTTTTCTTTATTTCCTAGCTTCTGATAGGTTACGCCAAGTACAAACCAAACCGTTTCATTGCTCGCGTCCGTCTCAGTTAAAGCAGTCAAAAGTGCCTCAGCCTCAGCATACTTATTATCGTTCAGGTATTTATTTACTTCAAGTCGAAGAAGACCTGCATCCTTCGGGAATTTTGTGCGAGCATCTTTCAGAACAGCCAAAGCATCTTCTGTTTTTCCCTGATCGTTCAAAATCTCAATCATATAAGTATACACATCCGGAACATTGTATCCGATCTCGCCACACTGTTTGTAAC
This sequence comes from Flavobacteriales bacterium, assembly GCA_044375415.1. Taxonomy (GTDB): domain Bacteria; phylum Bacteroidota; class Bacteroidia; order Flavobacteriales_D; family Sanyastnellaceae; genus JAWXBG01. Next base: position 27,364 of record JBILMS010000031.1, on the reverse strand, counting down.
CCTTAAGTGCTTCATCCTTTTTGCCGCACTTATCATAACAGAAAGCTGCATTAAATATGGCTACAGAATCAACAATGTTATAACGACCGCTAATTTCTTTGGCCACGGTGTATTTATCAGCCGCATCACAGAAATTACCTCCTGAATAAGATGCAGTTGCACCTTCGAGGCAGATTGCTTGAAGCTCAGCCAATGAGGCCTGAACTTCCACGTTATAGTCGCCATGGGTATCCATATCCATACCCTTGAAGTACGACTCTTTACATAGACTTATAGCATTTGGGTAGTTCGCCTTGAATTTTGGGTCCTTAGCTATGTTCAAATAGATGTTACCACGGTAACGCCAAACCTTTTCTTTAGCCGTTGCTTTTGGATCAGTGAGTGCCGATTCGATGTATTTCACAGCCGCGTCATAATCTCCCTGCTTATTTGCATTGTATGCAGATGTTACATCGGGTTGAGCAATTGAGATAGATGACAGACTTCCCAGAACCAGTATGAATGCCAGTTTTTTAATCATGTTGTTGGTTTTGTTAAAAAAAATCGTTTCAAAATTTGTTATATCTGCAGCCGATTAGCAAAAGGCGGGCCAATACCGCACTGCTTTATCAGATACAGCTTTCGGTGTGATGCAAAATAAGTACGTAGTTCATACTTAAATAGTTCAAAATCCGGTCATATTTTTCAAGTCTGAGAGCTATTCTTCTGTTGGAGCCTCAGTGTTTTCGTCATCTTCAGCCGGTTCGTTGTCCGTCAATTCAACGGAATCATCACTTACGACAGAAGCCACGTTTTCTCCTTCCACATCTTCATCGTCATCGCTCTTAATTACCGTGCAGATTGCAGCAATCTCATCGTTTCCACGCAGGTTGATCAATCGCACACCCTGGGTATTTCTTCCCATTACGCGCAATTCATCTACCTTCAGGCGGATGGTAATACCGCTTTTGTTGATGATCATAAAATCCAAATCATCATCCACTGCCAAAATCGAAGCTAAACTTCCGGTCTTATCGGTGAGGTTCATGGTTTTAACACCTTTTCCTCCTCGATTCGTAATTCTATAGTCCTCTAGGGCCGAACGTTTGCCATACCCTTTTTCGGAAACCACTAAGATATCCCGATCAGGTCTGTCGACGCACACCATTCCTATTACCTCGTTATTTGTACCATCTAGATTTACACCGCGAACACCTTGAGCTGTTCTACCCACCGGGCGAACCAAGCTTTCGTTGAATCGAATGGCCTTTCCTTCCTTGGTGGCAATGATAATTTCGTTGCTTCCGTTTGTAAGTCTGGCAGCCAACAATTCGTCGCCATCTACAATAGTTATTGCATTGATTCCGTTGCTTCTAGGACGGCTATAGGCTTCTAATAAAGTCTTTTTGATCAAGCCGCGTTTTGTACACAAAATCACGTGATTGCTACTTACATAAGACTCGTCGGTCAAATCGCCTGTTGGGATATACGCCAATACCTTGTCGTCCTGTTCTATATTAATAAGGTTCTGAATAGCTCGCCCTTTGGATGTCTTGGATCCTTCAGGTACTTCGAATGCACGCATCCAGAAACAGCGACCTTTCATTGTGAAAATCAACAACCACGCGTGATTGCTAGTGGTGAAAATGTGTTCCACAAAGTCTTCCTGACGAGCTGAGGTGCCTTTCGAACCAACTCCTCCTCGACCTTGAGATCGATATTCAGCCAAATTGGTACGTTTGATATAACCGGCGTGTGTAATGGTAATTACCACATGATCATCGGGAATCATGTCTTCTATGCTCAGATCGGCAGAAGAATATTCCACCACAGAACGTCTGGCATCACCGTATTTATCGCGCAACATAATAAGTTCGTCGCGAATGATACCCATTCTAAGATCCTCACTACCCAGAATTTCCTGGAGTCGAGCTATCAAAAGCATGAGCTCGTCGTATTCTGCACGGATCTTATCTCTTTCTAAACCTGTCAAACGCTGCAGACGCATATCAAGTATCGCTCTCGACTGAATCTCAGAAAGTTGGAAGGTGCTCATCAGGCCTTCACGGGCAATATCCGGGGTTTCCGACGAGCGAATCAAAGCAATTACTTGGTCGAGGTGATCCAATGCGATCAAAAGACCTTCTAAAATATGAGCCCTTTCCTGTGCTTTTCTCAGCTCATATTGCGTACGACGCACCACCACTTCATGACGGTGGTCGAGGTAATATCTAATCTGGTCGCGAAGATTTAATGCTACCGGCCGACCTTGCACTAACGCAATATTGTTTATTGAAAATGAAGTCTGTAGGTTGGTTGACTTGTACAAATTATTTAATACAACATTGGAGATTGCATCCCTTCTGAGTTCATAAACAATACGTACTCCTTTCCTATCCGATTCATCTCGAATCTCAGTAATACCTTCAATCTTTTTTTCTTCAACAAGTTCCCAAGTCCTTTTGATCATTTCGGCCTTGTTGACTTGATATGGAATCTCATCGACAATAATTACATCCTTGCCACCATCTTCTTCGATACGCGCTCTTCCGCGGATCACTACTCTACCTTTTCCTGTTTCGTAGGCGGCTTTCACACCATCTATACCATGAATTACTCCACCGGTTGGAAAATCAGGAGCTTTGATGTGTGTCATCAATTGCTCGTTGGTAATGTCTTTGTTTTCGATGTATGCCATTATGCCATTACACACTTCTGTCAAGTTATGCGGAGCCATATTCGTGGCCATACCAACGGCAATACCGCTTACACCATTTATTAGAAGGTTTGGTACTTTGGCCGGCATCACCTTAGGTTCTTCCAACGAATCATCGAAATTAGGCTGGAAGTCAACGGTTTCCTTGTCAAGATCTTCTAGAAGTTCCTCGGCCAATTTTCGCAGACGTGCTTCGGTATATCGCATAGCTGCGGGCGGATCATTGTCCATACTACCGAAGTTTCCCTGTCCGTCGACAAGTGGATAACGTAAGGTCCAATCCTGGGCCATACGCACCATGGTGTCATAAACGGCACCATCGCCATGTGGGTGGAATTTACCCAATACCTCACCGACGATACGAGCAGATTTCTTGTGTGGTCTGTTCGACATTACGCCGAGTTCCAGCATTCCGTATAGAACTCTTCTATGCACAGGCTTCAATCCGTCTCTCACATCAGGTAAAGCCCTACTTACGATCACCGACATCGAATAATCGATGTAGGCTGTTTTCATTTCATCCTCAATGTTGATGTCTATGATCTTTTCCCCTTCTGCCATTTATTCTTGTTTTTATTTTGAGCACAATTCTTGTCTTGCAGATCCTGTGTTCGATGATCTATGCTCCCGGTTAGGTTCCGTGAGTTCAGCCCGCGAAAATAGCATCTGGAAGGCGCTGAACAAAAGGATACTGTCATTGCTTTATTCACAAGTTGACAGAACTTTGTGGATAATTAAAAGTTCAACAAAAACGGGCCTTACAGAGTGCAGATACATTTGAAACAGATCGAAATGATCACAGATTTTTCGATAAGAGCGCTAGAATAAACAAATTATCGATTTTTCTACTAGGTTTGAAGCGTGACAAGTAAATGAAAAATCACTCAAAAGATTAGAAGGAAAGCATGAGTATGGAAGCTAAATTTTCACCGAGAGTCAAAGACGTGATGGCATTTGCGAAGCAAGAAGCCATGCGACTTGGACACAATTTTGTTGGGGTTGAACATTTATTGCTGGGACTAATCCTCGAAGGTGAAGGAACAGCCATGAAAATAATGGATGCATTGAAAGTGGATGTGTCGAGGTTGCGGAAAGTTGTTGAAAACTCCATTGTGAGTTCTCAAACAGCGAATGCACAGCGACCAACCAATTCTCAGAATATTCCATTAGTAAAGCAAGCCGAACGGGTTTTGAAGATTACCTATCTCGAAGCCAAGGCTTATAAATCAAGTATTATCGGAACCGAACACCTTTTATTAAGTATTTTGAAAGACCAAGACAACGTTGCAACAAAAGCTCTTTCTTCTATGGGAGTCGATTATGACTCGGCTCGAGAAGAAATGGAAAATCTCCGTGGAATAGTTAGTGAAGAAGACTTGCCTAGAAGCGAATTCCCGGGAAGCACCGACGACGATGATGACGATCGCGGTGGCCTCCCCGGCGGCAGTTCTTCTCAAAGTAAAAAACCGGGAGATTCGAAGAGTAAAACTCCCGTGCTCGATAATTTTGGAAGGGATCTTACCAAACTTGCCGAAGAGGGAAAACTCGATCCTATTGTAGGACGTGAGAAAGAAATTGAGCGCGTCTCACAGATTTTATCGAGAAGAAAAAAGAATAATCCCATTTTAATCGGTGAACCCGGTGTAGGAAAATCGGCCATTGCCGAAGGTCTTGCACTTCGCATCATTCAAAAGAAAGTTTCGCGTGTGCTTTTTGGTAAACGTATTGTAACCCTAGACATCGCTTCTTTGGTTGCAGGAACTAAATACCGCGGACAGTTTGAAGAGCGTATGAAAGCGGTGATGAATGAACTTGAAAAATCTCCGGATGTCATTTTATTTATCGACGAAATACATACGATCGTTGGTGCAGGTGGCGCAAGTGGTTCGCTGGATGCAAGCAATATGTTCAAGCCGGCTTTGGCCCGTGGAGAAATCCAATGCATTGGGGCCACCACCCTCGATGAATATCGCCAATACATCGAAAAGGATGGTGCTTTAGAAAGACGTTTTCAGAAGGTAATGGTAGAGCCTACGAATATTGAGGAGACCATTCAGATTCTGAATAATATTAAAGATAAATACGAGGAACATCATAGTGTTACATACACGGATGAAGCCCTCGAAGCGTGTGTGAAATTGACTACGCGTTATATCACCGATCGCCATTTACCCGATAAAGCGATTGACGCTCTGGATGAGGTTGGCTCTCGTGTTCACTTAAACAACATTACTGTTCCGAAAGAAATCATAGATATCGAGAGGAGCATTGAAGATGTGAAAGATGAAAAGAACAAAGTAGTTCGCAGTCAGAAATACGAAGAAGCTGCCAAACTCAGAGATAAAGAACGTCAGCTTCTCGAAAAACTAGAAGCGGCAAAAGCAAAATGGGAAGAAGAAACTCGAAATCATCGCGTAACAGTTACCGTAGATAATGTAGAAGAGGTAGTTGCCATGATGACCGGTATTCCTGTGCAACGTGTGGCCGAAAAAGAAAGTGGTCGTTTGGCCAAAATGGACCAGGAATTAAAAGGAAAGGTAATTGGTCAAGATGAAGCCGTTCTCAAAGTTGTAAAGGCTATCAAACGTAATCGCGCCGGTCTTAAAGATCCGAATCGTCCGATTGGTTCCTTTATTTTCTTAGGACCTACAGGTGTTGGTAAAACGCAACTCGCTAAAGAATTAGCGAAATATATGTTCGATTCGGAAGATTCTTTAATCCGAATTGATATGAGCGAATACATGGAGAAATTCGCTGTGAGTCGCTTAATTGGAGCTCCTCCCGGCTACGTTGGATATGAAGAAGGCGGACAGCTTACCGAAAAAGTAAGACGTCGCCCCTACTGCATCATTCTGCTCGACGAGATCGAAAAAGCGCACCCGGATGTGTTTAATCTCTTGCTTCAGGCATTGGATGATGGTCAGATGACCGATAGTTTAGGTCGCAAAATTGACTTTAAAAACACGGTTATCATCATGACCAGCAACTTAGGTGCTCGTCAATTACAGGACTTTGGTACCGGCGTTGGTTTCGGTACATCTTCTCGCGCAAATCAAGAAGAGTCGGAGAAAAAGGGTGTGATAGAAAATGCGCTGAAACGTGCATTTGCTCCTGAATTCCTTAACCGTGTCGACGATCTGATCGTGTTTAATGCTCTCAAAAAAGAGGACATACACCGAATCATCGACATCGAACTAGAAAAATTATTCACACGTGTGACCGACCTTGGATACAACATCAAATTGACCGATTCAGCCAAAGACTACATAGCTGAAAAAGGATTTGATGAGAAATTCGGTGCTCGTCCTCTGAAAAGAGCCCTCCAGAAGTATTTGGAAGATCCGTTGGCTGAGCAGATCATTGATGCCGGCTTCAAAACGGGTGACACCCTTATGGTTGATTACAACAAAGAATCTGACAAAATTGAGATGAAAACCGAAAAAGCTAAAGAAGGTAAGTCTAAAAAGGAACCCAAAGGCAACCCCGATGAAAAACCAGATCCGGAAACTACCTGATTCTCATAACAATTGAATTGTGAAAACTCCGGCATTGACCGGAGTTTTCTTTTTTATATACGATGTATCTTAGCCGTGCAACTTTTCCGCTCCGCAGAAGGTCTGAAGGTTGTGTGTTTTACTATACGTATGAACCTTTCTCAATGAAAAGATTTCTACCTTTATTATTGGTTGTGCTTCTAAGTTTGAATTTGCTTCAGTTGGCAGCTCAAACCGGATGTGACGCTATTGGCAATTATTGCATGGAGAATACCACCATCAATATATGCGACGGTACAATCATGGATGCAGGTGGCGGTAATGCATACCCTGATGCAAATTACACGATGACCATTTGTCCGGATACCCCCGGCGATGTGATCCAGCTCCATTTTTCAGCTTTTAATTTACAGACAAGCCCTAATTCCAATAACAGCGATTATCTCACCATATATGATGGCGACGATACTACGGCTCCTTCTTTGGGTAGCTATTCCAGTAATGATCTACAGGGGCTTGATGTTACAGGTACTATCTTTAATGCTACAGGCTGTCTTACCATTGTTTTTTCTGATAATGGTAATCCGAACGATACTTTCCCCGGTTTTGAAGCACAAGCGGCTTGCACTACTCCATGCGCTCCTCCTACTGCGGGTTCTGAAATTGTAAGTCCTTCTCCTGTGGATCCATTAATTCAAACAGTAAGTGTTTGTTTAAATACCCCGATCACCTTTGGCAACAATGGAAGTTTTGCTGAAGCCGGTTTCAATTTGGTTGAATATCTCTGGAATTTTGATGATGGTACCGTTGCTACGAATACCGGTCAGGACATTGAACACACGTTCACTGAACCCGGAGAGTACATTGTAACGCTTACTGTAGAGGATAATAATGGTTGTCAGAGCTTAAATATTATTCCCCTTCAAGTGCTTGTTAGCACCATCCCTCTTTTCCCGGGAATGGAAGACTTTACTACTTGTTTTGGAGAGACGGTAACTATGTTGGGTAACGCTGAAAGCACTACGTGGACGGCTTTACCTCCACAGGTAGTTGCGGGAGAAACGTATCTTGCAGATGGAGCGGGATTTAGTTATTCAACTTCACTTGTATTCGACTTCTTTGAAGCGGACGCTACATTAGACGATTGCTCAGATTTATATTCCGTCTTTGTGAATATGGAACATAGCTACATGGGTGACTTAGGGTTGCTTATTACTTGTCCTGACGGAACTTTTGTGAATCTGGTAGAATGGGGAACCAACGGCGGTGGAAGTACTTTTTTAGGTGAAGCTATCGACGATGAGTCCACCACGGCCGGTGTTGGTTATGATTACTACTGGTCGCCTGATGCAACCAATGGAACATGGGGAGAAAACGCCGGAGGATTTGGAGGTTCACTAGCAAGTGGCACTTACGAGGCTGCCGGAGATCTTTGCGATTTGGTAGGTTGTCCTCTTAATGGTGAGTGGACTTTCACAGTAACCGATAATTTGGCAATCGATAATGGCTATATATTTTATTGGGGTCTTGAATTAAATCCTGCCCTCTATCCCGGTATCACAACATTTACCCCTGTGATTGGAATGGATGCTGACTCGTCTTATTGGACCGGTCCATATATAGTCGATGAAGATGCTTTAGGAGAGCAAATCATTATTGATCCTGACTTACCCGGTTGTTATGATTACGTGTATCACGTGATCAATAATTTTGGTTGTGCATTTGACACTACTATCACGGTTTGTTTTAATGAAGCCCCTTTTGTAAGCGCGGGTCCTGATCAACTTTTCTCTTGTGGCGAAGTAGAACTAGAAGGCGGTTTCCAAGGCATGGAAGCTCCAAGTTGTGGAGCGGATGGAGGCATCTTTAACTACTGTTACAGCGACGGGGAGTCCTTTACATGGAATTTTTGTCCGGATGATCCGGGAGATGGAGTCACATTTATGACTTTCACTTTTATAGCCGGACAGATGGAAGGCTTCTTTGAGACGTTTACTGTATACGATGGAGACGACACATCTTCTCCGGTTCTTGCTACTTGGAATGTTGGAGATGCAACAGGTCAATCTTGGACAGCAACAAATTCCACAGGATGTCTTACCATTACGTTTACTGCAGATGGAAGTGTTTCATGCGGAGGCGGATCTTATAATGAGTGGACCTATGAAATAAGTTGCACAAGCGGTGGTCCTCAGTTTACCTGGGAATGGACACCGGAAGAATACCTCGACAATCCGAACATCCCCTCGCCTATTGTTACCACATTAGATCAGAATACAACCTTCACATTAGTAGGTTATCCGGTTGGTCATCCCGATTGCGCCAGTAGTGATCAGGTTTTGGTGAGTGTTGATCCATTGGGCGATCCCGGTGAAGATGGTTTCATCACGGTTTGTTCTACCGACGATCCTTTTAGTCTTTTCGATCAACTAGGCGGCAATCCAGTAACTACCGGATTCTGGACAACTCCTTTAGGTGCCAATATGCCCAATGACATCTACGATCCGGCCAACAGTTTACCCGGCGAATACATGTATCATGTTCAACTCTTGGATTGTGAATTAACAAGTCAAGTGACTGTAGATATGGCTCTGCCAACACAAATAGAAATTGAAAACGATACGTCGCTTTGTGTTGGGGCTCAAGTAAACTTGGCTTTGCTCAACCTCGATTTTGGTTTAGCTCCATTCAATTATACGTGGACATACGATGACGCTGCAATTGGTAATTCAGACGACATGATGTACACGCCTGCAGCTAGTGGTGAAGCTTGTTTAACTGTTACCGATGCCTGCAATTATGCCATTACTGCTTGTATGAATGTATTGGTAGAGCAACATTTTCCCGTGACTTTTGAAGCGGACACAACGGAGGGATGTGTTCCTCTAACGCTAGAATTTGTAAATACGACAGACCCTGCTTTATTTAATTCATCGGGTTGGCTGATTAGTAATGGCCACTCCGAACTGAATGTCGATCAGTTTACTTATACATTCGCTGAAGCAGGTGTTTACGACGTTTCACTTACACTGCTCACTGCGTTGGGATGTGTGAATGAGGTGGTTTACGATCAGTACATCACTGTGCACTACCCACCCATCGCGGGATGGTCTGCTGAACCTCAACCCACTGATGCAACTGATACAGAAATTTTCTTTACGGATGAATCCACAGGAAATGGACTCGAGTATCAGTGGATATTTGATACGCAGCAATACTTAGGAATGAGCACAGAACCAAGTCCTATTTTTAATTTCCCACTTGGTGTTGGTGGCGAATATCAAGTTCAGCTTATTGTAACCGATGTAAATGGCTGTACCGATGAGATTAGTGGAATAGTTGATATTGATGATATTTTCAACATCTTCATTCCAAATTCATTTACACCAAATGGCGATGGTATAAATGAAGTGTTTTTTGTAGCCGGTTCCGATATCGATCCTACTCGTTTTAGCATACAGGTTTTCAATCGCTGGGGCGATGTAGTTTACGAAAGCACGGATGTAAATGGCGTATGGACCGGTAATCACCATTTGGGCGATTATTTTATTCAAGATGGAGTTTACAACTACCATTGTGTTGTTGTATCTGCTTCTAAAGGAGTGAGAAAAGAACTCGATGGATTTATTAATTTGATGCGATAAGATCTTCTCATAGCTATGTGAACAAACCGAGGTTATTGCCTCGGTTTTTTTTTGCTCTAACTTCTAACTTTGCCTTATGAGCGCTTTTACTAGAATCAGTCAGGAAGATATCCATTTTTTCCAAACACTCTTGATGCATCAACCACAATTAGACGATGATGTATTGGAAAAGTATGGCTCAGATGAAACCGAAGACCTTTGTTTTCCTCCCGAAATCGTTTTGAAACCTGTGAATACAGGAGAAGTGGCTGCTATCATACGACACTGCTGTCATCGTAATATCCCGGTCACGCCCATTGGTGCTCGCACGGGTTTAAGTGGTGGTGCTTTATCTGTTTATGGTGGTGTAGGTTTGAGTTTGGAGAAAATGGATAAAATTCTATCCATTGATAAATCGAATCTTCAAGTAACTGTTGAACCGGGAGTGATAACCCAAGTATTACAAGAAGCCGTTTCCGCTGAAGGTCTGTATTATCCTCCGGACCCAAGCAGTCGGGGGTCCTGCTTCATTGGAGGCAATCTGGCAGAGAATGCGGGAGGTCCGCATGCTGTTAAATATGGAGTTACGAAAGATTTTGTATTGAATTTGGAAGTGGTTCTGCCCGATGGTGAAGTCATTTGGACGGGCGCAAACACGTTAAAAAATAGTACCGGTTACAATCTCACTCAGCTCATGGTAGGTAGTGAAGGGACACTTGGAATTATTACGAAAGCAGTACTTAAACTTATACCCCTTCCCTCCCATCGCTTACTTATGTTAGTTCCTTTTCGAAGTGCCGAAGATGCGTGTAAAGCTGTCAGCGCGATCTTCAGAGCCGGAGTGGTACCAAGTGCTTTGGAGTTTATGGAACGAGATGCAATCGATTGGACTATGCGTTACTTACACGACGAATTCATTCCCGTGGCCGATGACACGCAAGCACATTTACTTATCGAGGTGGATGGAAATCATCCGGAATCCCTTTTCATCGATTGTGAAGTAATTACAGGAGTAGTGCAAGCGCACAATGCAGGTGAAGTCTTGTTTGCCGAGGACGAAGCACAGAAGGATAAGTTGTGGAAAATGCGACGTAAGGTAGGCGAAGCTGTTAAGTCGAATAGCGTTTATAAAGAGGAAGACACCGTGGTTCCACGATTTAAATTACCCGAGTTACTCGAAGGTGTAAAGGAGATTGGTAAAAGATATGGATTTAAAAGTGTGTGTTATGGTCATGCCGGTGATGGAAATCTTCACGTAAACATCATTAAAGGAGATCTATCTCAAGAATTTTGGGACCATGAACTTCCAAAGGCGATTCATGAAATCTTTGAACATACCCGATCCTTAGGAGGCACCTTAAGTGGAGAGCATGGCATTGGTTTGGTTCAAAAGGAATACATGCATATTGTCTTTTCTCAAGCTGAATTGCGAATAATGAAATCTATTAAAGATGTATTTGATCCAAAAGGAATCCTCAATCCCGGAAAGCTTTTCCCTAGTTCCATGAACGCTTTATAAAATCAATTACTTTTGAATAAAACCAATAATAACGTATGAAACATTTACTTCTAATTTTCTCTATTGTCTGTATTTCATTGGCATCCTGTAAAAAACCTGACCCTATTGTAAATACATGGACAGTAGACAGCATGAGTCTGAATGGTGTCAATGAAGCCAACTTAGATCCACAATCGAAGATGCTGGTCGATCAGATGAAAGCAGCAGTTGTCGGAGGTGTCTACAACTTCCGGGAAGACGGCTCCTATTCTTTCAATTTTAATGCCGTGAGTGACAGCGGGACTTACCGATTTTCGGATGATCGAAAAACGCTTTTCCTGAAGACTGCCAAAGTAGAACGGGATTATTCGCTCATCAGTTTTACCAACGAAAAAATGGAATGGACTCGAAGTGATAAGAAGGCTGTTCTTACATTAAAATCGGCCACGAAGTAATTCATTCCTTGTTATGGTCACTTTGTGTTCTATTTATGTATGATAAGATTTTTTTCACCGAGAAATACAGTTACTTCGTCCAGGATGGATGTTTGGTCATCTATGAAATAGAGTTAGTTGAGCTGGGTTTAATAGACCCAAACAATTACGATAGTTTTTAGTTTTTCAGTTTAAGCCATTTAGCCCCGACTTCGGTTGGGGCTTTTTGGTGCTTTACATTTCGATTGTTGCTATGTAAACCCGAATCACGCGATAGATTTGTATGAAGCTATTCATCATCGACAAATCTATTTCTATCGCGTAGATTCGAGAATGCCGCAGCGCATTCCATTGAAAATATTTCTAATGCGCAATGCGGTATCAACTTGTCTATAGGTACTATTCGACAATCGGTTTTACTTTCGCATTTAGCACCACGGCAATACCGATGATCATCATACCCACTAAAGAAAGTGCGTGAATTACTTCTCCAAAAAAGATCCAACCAAACATCAAAGCGAAGATTGCACCGGAGTAGTTCCAAGGGGCCACTTTACTTGCTTTGTCGCTGTGCAAAGCCAAGGTCATTAGGTATTGTGCAAATTGAGTAAAAATGCCCATGACAAGCAAGAGCAACCAATCCCATCCCACAGGTTGAACCCATTCGAAAAGGCACCAAAGTCCCATGAGCGGTATACTCACTAATGGAAAGTACATTACGATAGTCATAGGATGATCAAAAGCTTTAGCCCTAATAATGCTGTTGTAAGCCAAGCCTGCTAAAACAGCAGAAAGAATTCCCACTATGAGCCAATAGGTTTCTACCTGCGTTTCGAAACCTTTTATAAGTATTATGCCTGTCATGGCTAACAAAAAGAAAAGCCATTGTATAGGTCGCACAGGCTGTTTGTTCATGTACACAGCTATAAAAACAGTGAAGATCGGCGATAAATACTGAATGGTGCTGGCTGTTGCGAGCGGCATATTTTTGATGGTCGAGAAAAAGAGTATCAAAGCTGCAAGACCTGTCAGACCCCGCATTACAAGCCAAGTCCTATTAGTACCCCAAAAGGATAACTTCATGTTTCGGATATACCACCAACATATAAAAAAAGAGACAAGAGCTCGAAAAAAAATCAACTCGTGCACAGGAATGTGGTGAAGTGTTTTCGCAATCACATTTACAATAGAGAAACAGAGTACAGATAAAATCATGTACGCAATACCAACATTCGATGAATTGGAAATCTTCTGACGTAGACTATGCATGCATAGAGCTCCCTACTTTGAATTCGCTGGTGAAATGGAATTGCAATTCGGGATAATTTTTCTGTTCCATATCGAGCATAAACTTACTTGGAGCCAAGAAGACATCGTTATCTTCTTTGTCTTTAACCATATTCTGACCTTTGATCCTTTTGAATTCGATCAATTTCTCTTCGTTATCGGTAGTAATCCAACAAGCTTTGTAGAATGATTTTGCTTCAAAGTCACATTTTGCGCCGTATTCATTTTCGAGCCTGTATTTAATAACTTCAAACTGCAGCTCTCCAACTGTGCCAACAATTTTTCGATTTCCCGGCTCTTGAAAAAAGACCTGTGCAACACCTTCTTCCGTGAGTTGTCTTATACCCTTGTCGAGTTGTTTCGTCTTCATCGGATCTCTATTGACAAGCTCTTTGAAAATTTCGGGGGAAAAACTTGGTATGCCTTTGAACATCATCTTCTCCCCTTCTGTAAGGGTATCTCCGATTTTGAAATTACCGGTATCATACAATCCGATTACATCACCGGGATACGCCTCATCAATAGTACTCTTGCTTTGAGCCAAAAAAGTCACCGGATTTGGATACTTAAACTGCTTATCTAACCGAACGTGATAATAGAATTTGTTTCTTTCGAATTTACCGGAGCATATCCGCATGAAGGCTATACGGTCGCGGTGACGAGGATCAATATTCGCATGGATTTTGAAAATGAAACCACTCATTTTAGTTTCTTCCGGGTTTACTTTCCTAACCGAACTTTCTCTAGACTGAGGTTCCGGGGCAATTTCAATGAACTTATCCAGAAGTTCTTTAACCCCAAAGTTGTTTACAGCAGATCCGAAAAACACAGGCGCCAATTTGCCCTTTCTGTACTCATCAATGTTGAGCGGGTCATAAATAGCATCGATCATTTCGACATCTTCTCGCAGCTGTTGAGCAAATTCCCCGACCATTTTATCGAGGGTGGGGTCGTTGATATCATTGATCGTAACGATGTCTTCCGCAATTTTTGTCTTCTGAGAAGAAAAGAGATTTAATGTCTTGTCATAAAGTTTGTAAACACCTTTGAAAGTGTGCCCGTAGGAAATTGGCCATGAAAGCGGCCTTACGCGGATATTCAACTTTTCTTCGAGTTCATCCAAGAGTTCGAACGGATCGCGTCCTTCCAAGTCCATTTTGTTTATGAAAACGATTACAGGAGTATCGCGCATTCGGCAGACCTCCATCAGGCGTTCGGTCTGTGTTTCAACACCTTTCACACTATCGATCACAAGTATAACCGAGTCAACAGCCGTAAGAGTTCGGTAGGTATCTTCTGCAAAGTCTTTGTGACCGGGCGTATCAAGCAGGTTCACTTGTTTGCCGTTGTATTCGAAAACCATAACAGAGGTTGCTACAGAAATCCCACGCTGTCTCTCTATTTCCATAAAGTCGGAGGCAGCTGTTTTAGTGATTTTATTGCTTTTAACCGCACCTGCAGTTTGAATGGCACCACCAAAGAGAAGCAATTTTTCCGTTAATGTGGTTTTACCGGCATCCGGGTGACTGATAATGGCGAAGGTCTTCCTTCTGGCTATTTGTTCGCTGGAATTCATATGACTTAAAAAGGCTTGCAAAATTAGGTCATAGAAGGTGTTTTTCGGAATGTGAACTTATGTAGAGTCTATTCGTACAAATCAGGAGTTATTTATACATAGTGTTCACAGCTACCTCCATCCCCTCCCTTTTTTTGACCGGCATTCTCGCTTTGGTCGGGATTTTCTTATTCTTAAAGCTTTTATCCGAACGCCGCAGATCAAGGCGCAATCAGAAGATTGTGGAGGACTTTGCCAGTCGATTATATGGGAATAATTCTGTAGACGAAATTCTATGGGGTTTGGCTCAAAGTTGTATTTCTCAGTTAGGATTCGAAGACTGCGTGGTGTATCTGCTTAATGTGAAAACAGGCGTATTGATGCAAAAAGCAGCTTTTGGTCCGAAAAATCCACATGGACAGGTAATCAAAAACCCAATGAACATTCCATTGGGTCATGGCATCGTAGGAACTGTTGCACTTAGCGGAAAAGCAGAAATTATTTCCGATACTTCTCGAGATCAGCGGTACATCCCCGATGATACTATTAATGCTTCGGAGATATGTGTGCCTATTCTTTGCAGGGGTGAAGTGATTGGTGCCATTGATTCGGAGCACTCCAAAAAGAGCTATTTTACGATGGAACATCTTCAAATGCTCCAAACTTTGGCTTCCCTTTGTGGGGCCCGAATTGCTCATGCGGAAGCTGTTCAGACAAGCCGAGTTTACGCCTCCCGACTTGATGCTTTACTTCAGCTAATCCCCGATTTTATTGTGCTTTCGACTCCTGAGGGCACTCGAAAGTTTGTGAATGATAGTTATTGCACTTTCATGGGTAAAACGTCAAAGGAAATGTTGTCAGAGAATTTCATGGAGTTAATTCCCCAGAAAGAACGCGAATCTTACTTGCATTCATTACAAGAATTGACTCCTGAATCTCCCACCATGACCAATGTGCACATGAATTTGGGGACTCAGAACAAAGCTCAATGGACATTGTGGAGCGAAACAGCCGTATTCCGGGAGGACGGAACTATACAAGAAATACTATCTGTTGGTCGAAATATTAACGCGCTTCACCAATCTCAAAATCTCAGGGAAAATTACATTCATACGCTGGAGGAAATTCTTCAAAAGACCTCGCACCAAGTTCGTCAGCCTCTGGCTCAAATATTGGGTATTGTTGAGATTATCGGTACTGACCCATCTGCAGATACCGACGAAATGTTTGACTACCTCAGACGCAGTGCTCGACACCTCGACGTGGTTACACGCGAATTGAATGATTACATCTATGATAATAGCATGATGTAATACGTTAATCGGTCTCTAGAAAAGTTGTCCCTGTTTCCCCGGCTCTTCAGGTTTCTTTTGAACTTCTTTCTTGAAGCGATCCATCTCTTCTGTAAGCTCCTCAATTTCGAATTCTATATCATCAGGATTTTGATGAATTTCCGGCATCTTTTCGAGAGACGTAGCTAAACGCGATGACCGCACACTTGTCCAAAATTTCTCAGCTTCTTCAGCCTCTGTTTCTTCATCGGATGGCAATAAAATCGCATCGAGGACGGGCAACGTCGAAAGTCTATTTCCAAGGGCCTTCATACCTTTTAGAGAAATGAAATCTTTCAAGTCGAGTTCGTAGTCCTCCTTTCCTTGAGCTTGTTTGAACTTTCGATTTAGTCGAACAGAAACCTTTGGCGCAAACAAAGTAGTTACGACTGTAGCTTTCGATTGAGGGTGTTCTGTGATGAATTTACCGGAACGCGCGCCCGAATCGATCAAAAATCTTTTGACGAACCAATGGTCTTTTTCGCCATCGTAATAGACGCAGCTAACGGGTTTCTCCGGAATCCATTTTTCCACCAAGACCATGTTCTCAGGGAAGTGTGTGCTCAGATCCGGACTAATGAGATTAAATTCCCCATTGCTTTGCAAAATCAGAATCTTCTCGTCCGCTTCAAATTCACCCAAAAGCCTTCCTCTACCCTCGTCATTCATTCGTTGAACAGTTTCATCAATCCAAATCGAGCGTGCTCCCAGTGTGGAGATTCCGGCGCTTTTCATCTCTACTTTTTTTACCGAATATTTCGTTACAACGTTTCCAATGGCATCACGTCCTTTGATCAATTGTTCTGAAAAATCAATGTCGAATTTGAGCTTTTTGAGCTTTGGTAGAGGTTTTAGAAGAATGGTAACCACTTCGGCTTCTCCATTTGGATTGGCTGTAAAGTGGACTATTTCACTTCCCGTAGTACCTTTTGTTAAATTGTATTCTTTATCTCGGGTGATAGCTGTAACGGCAAATCTCTTTAGGAGCGCGGCACCGTTTTTCCCATCGCGATAGATCAAGTTGTAGATGGTTCTTTTATCATCTTTTTTCCAAACAGCAACATGAATGATGTCTTTTCCAAAGAATGATTTCGCTTCTACTTTTTTTACCAACATGATGCCATCCCTACGGAAAACAATGATGTCGTCGATATCGGAGCAATCACAAACGAATTCACCCTCATCTCTTTTTAGACCGATTCCAACAAAACCCTCCGCCTTGTTGGCAAACAACTTGGCGTTGGCAATGGCAACTTGTGCCGCTTGCACCGTATCGAAGGTTTTGATTTCAGTTTTGCGCTCTTTACCCTTTCCATACTTATGTTTCAGTTCTTTGAAATAAGCGATGGTTGTTTCGGTAAGATGTTCGAGTTTGTCTTTTACTAAAGTGATTTCTTCCTCTAAGTGAGCTATGTGATCATCTGCCTTTTTTGCATCAAAACGGGAAATGCGCTTTATTTTAATTTCCGTAAGTTTTGCAACGTCTTCATCAGTAACCGGACGAATGAATTTTTTCACATAAGGCCTAAGTCCGGCGTGTATAGTGGAAATAATTTCCTCCCACGTTTCGCAATCCTCAATATTTCTGTATATCCGTTTTTCAATGAAGATCTTCTCCAAAGAAGCGAAATGCCATGCTTCTTCGAGTTCATTTTTTTTGATGTTCAATTCCCACTGAATCAAATCTCGTGTACGATAGGTTGACCTTCTCAGGAGTTCATCAACCCCAATAAATACTGGTTTATCGTTTTCGATTACACAGACGTTTGGCGATATGCTCACCTCGCAATCTGTGAATGCATAGAGGGCATCAATTGTTTTATCGGGCGATACACCTGTGGCCAAGTGTATTATTATTTCAACATTTCCGGCTGTATTGTCTTCAACTTTACGGATCTTAATTTTTCCTTTATCATTTGCTTTAAGGATAGAATCAATCAATGATCCGGTCGTTGTCCCAAAAGGTATTTCTGAGATACTTAAGGTCTTGTTGTCTTCTTTTTTAATGCGAGCGCGGACGCGGATTTTCCCACCGCGCAAACCGGCATTGTAGTCGGCAGCATCCATCAACCCGCCGGTAAGGAAGTCCGGTAGTAAGTGAATTCTCTTTTCCCTCAACACATCAATGGAAGCATCGATGAGTTCAATGAAGTTGTGCGGAAGTATTTTGCATGCAAGTCCAACGGCAATACCCTCTACACCTTGTGCCAAAAGCAACGGAAACTTGATAGGCAGAGTTTCCGGTTCCTTGTTTCGACCATCATAACTGGCAAGCCAATTTGTTGTTTTTGGATTGAAAGCAACATCCAAAGCGAATTTAGAAAGTCGGGCTTCTATATAACGAGCTGCTGCGGCACTATCGCCGGTATAGATATTTCCCCAGTTTCCTTGGGTGTCTATTAAAAGTTCTTTTTGTCCGAGTTGCACCATCGCATCTCCAATAGATGCATCACCATGTGGGTGATATTTCATGGTATTTCCAATCACGTTGGCCACTTTGTTAAAACGGCCATCGTCCATTTCCCAGAGAGAATGTAGGATTCGTCGTTGCACCGGTTTTAAACCATCGTGCAAATGCGGAACCGCTCGCTCCAGAATTACATAAGACGCATAATCGAGAAACCACTCCTGATATAAGCCCTGCACCTGAATAACTTTATCCAGATTTTCTCCGCCACCGGTTTCGTTGTTTGATTCAAATTCTAGTTCGTCGCCCATGTTTCACTATTCTTCCTTGCTACTCTTGAGTAGATATTCAGATTTCTGATGTTTGTTCTTCTTGTTCTTTTACAAGTACTTGGTCTTTCTCCACCTTGAGGTTTTGAATAATAAACTCCTGTCTTTCGGGCGTGTTTTTGCCCATATAAAACTCGAGCATTTCTTTCAGATGGGCCTCTTTTCCCACAACTACAGGTTCAAGACGAATATTCTCTCCAATAAATACTTTGAACTCTCCGGGACTGATTTCGCCAAGTCCCTTAAATCGTGTTATCTCCGGTTTGCCACCTAAGCGTTCCAAGGCCATTTTGCGTTCGCTGTCGGAGTAACAATAAATCGTTTCTTTTTTATTTCTAACCCTGAAAAGAGGTGTTGTAAGCACATATAGATGTCCTGATTTCACCAATTCGGGAAAAAATTGGAGAAAAAAAGTAATCATCAAAAGACGAATATGCATGCCGTCAACGTCGGCATCTGTTGCAATTACAACGCGGTTATATCTCAACCCATCCAGTCCGTCTTCGATATTCAAAGCCGATTGCAGGAGATTAAATTCCTCGTTTTCATAAACTACTTTTTTAGTAAGTCCGTAGGTATTTAACGGTTTTCCTTTTAAGCTGAAAACGGCCTGAGTAGCAACATCTCTTGAAATGGTTATGCTCCCGCTAGCGGAGTCTCCCTCCGTAATAAATAAAGTTGTATGAGGAGCTGCTTCGTGTTTGTCGGCAAAGTGGACCTTGCAGTCGCGCAATTTTTTATTGTGAAGATTCGCTTTTTTCGCTCTTTCACGGGCCAGTTTGGCCACACCGGCTAACTCCTTTCGTTCACGTTCGCTCTGCATAATCTTCCGCAAAAGCGATTGCGCCAGTTCCGGATTTTTATGGAGATAATTATCTAAAGCACGCGATAGAAAATCAATAACAAAAGATTTTATCGAAGTACCACCTGGTTCCATTTCGGTGGAACCTAGTTTCGTTTTTGTTTGCGATTCGAAAACAGGTTCTACAATTTTCACCGACACGGCTGCTACTATTCCCGAACGCACATCTACGGCTTCAAAATCTTTCTTGAAAAAGTCGCGTATTACTTTCACATATGCCTCACGAAAAGCTCCTTGGTGAGTACCGCCTTGCGTTGTATGCTGACCATTTACAAAGCTGTAATATTCTTCGCCGTAACTGGCAGTATGCGTAATGGCGACCTCGATATCTTCTCCTCGAATGTGAACAATCGGATACAATGATTCTTCACTCAAACTGTTGGTGAGTAGATCCTTCAAGCCATTTTCACTAAAATAGCTCTGACCATTAAAAACAATGGTTAGACCGGTATTTAAATAGGCATAATTCCATAGAAGTCTTTCCACATATTGACCACGAAATTTGAAATTGTGGAATATCTTTTCGTCCGGATAAAAAATGATGCGCGTTCCATTTTTTTGACTGACCTTTTGTATTGGTAGGTCGGCAACAATTTCGCCCATTTTGAATTCAGCCGCTTTCATCTCACCCTCACGGAAAGATTCGACGCGAAAACTATCTGACAATGCGTTTACAGCCTTTGTACCCACACCATTCAGACCGACAGACTTTTTAAAAGCACGACTATCGTACTTACCCCCGGTGTTTATTTTGGATACGCAATCCACCACTTTTCCCAAAGGTATTCCTCGGCCATAATCACGTACCTGCACCTGACTGTCTTTTATGGTAATGTCTATCACTTTACCGTGACCCATTACATACTCATCGATGCAGTTGTCTATGATCTCTTTTAAGAGTACATAAATACCATCGTCGGGTGCAGAACCATCACCCAATTTACCGATGTACATGCCGGGACGCAGGCGGATATGCTCCTGCCATTCCAGCGATTTAATATTATCTTCTGTGTATTGTACTTTTTGCGCCATTCCTGTCTCCTCTAGAGGCCTCGAAATTAGAGCAGCTACTATAAATAAAGGGTTTTGAGTTTTCAACAGTTCTTAAAGCCACGTCCTGCAAGGGTTCTATAAGTTATGAAACATCCCGGGTGAATTTTCGTAGAATACCGTTGTATTTCTGATTGCAGTGGAGGAAATGTTAAGAAATTCATTGATTTAGAACCGTTTAACAGTCTTCATTTCGCAAAAAGTTAGATACCAAACTTAAACGTTAGAGTAAACCAATTTTATGAAGAAATTCGGGTTTTTCAGGATAATCTGGGTAATTGTCGCAGCTTTATTCTCAGTCATTACTGTTCAGTCGCAGATTCAATATGGAGGTCGACCCATTACACTCGACAACCAAAAAATTCAGTGGTCGCCGCAAGTGATTAAAATGCCATCTGTGAATAAGGAGCAAATGATAGCTGAAGATGATATAAATAATGCGACAAAAGATATCCCTTTTCGTTTTGGAAAGAATTTCGATGTCGATTACAATCTGAATAACAGTGGTACTTGGCACAAACTAAGCAATGGCGACCGCGTATGGTTATTGGCTATCCAATCTACTGATGCCATGTCCATTAATTTGTTTTTCGAAGAATGGTATATGCCTCCCGGAGCATCCTTTTTCATATACAACGAAGGAGGTGCCCAAATTTTTGGTTCGTACAATGAACTGAACAATCTCGCCGATGGCACGTTCTCGACTTATCCATGTCGAGGAGATAAAATTTATATCGAATACTATGAGCCGATGGAACAGGCGTTTTTGGGTGAGGTGAAACTTTCTGTAATTACTCATGCTTATCGCGACATCGATGAAATTGCAAAAGGCATTGGCGACTCCGGATCATGCAACAATGATATTGTTTGCCCGATTAGTGCCGGATGGGCCAACGAAATACGATCTGTCGGAATGATCGTTGTAAGTGGAAACGGAATTTGTTCGGGTGCACTTATTAATAACACAGCTAACGATGGTTTCCCATACTTCCTCACTGCCAATCACTGCCTAGGTGGAAGTGTTACGAGTTGGGTAATTCGATTCAATTTTCAGGCTACAACTTGCGGTGGATCGACTTCACAGACCTATCAGACAGCCATAGGAACAACCTTACTTGCCAATGGATCTGCTTCCGATTACGCATTGCTGCAAATAAACGCAGGAGTTGATATACCTAATTCCTGGAATCCATACTACGCCGGTTGGGACTCCAGTACAGCTACACCGACATCTTCTTGCGGCATACACCATCCTTCAGGAGATTTGAAGAAAATATCTTTTGAAAATCAGGCCTCTGAAATTACCGGATATGGAGGGAATGCCGGAAGCGGCACTAATCACATTCGCGTGGTAGATTGGGATAGCGGAACAACAGAAGGCGGTTCTTCCGGTTCTCCACTGTTCAATCAAAACCATAGAATTGTTGGTCAATTGCATGGTGGCGGTGCTGCCTGTGGCAATAACCTCTCAGATTGGTACGGTCGCTTTTTCACTTCTTTTCCGGCTCTCTGTAATTGGTTGGCTCCAGGTCAATGTGGATTAACTTCACTCGCCGGATATGATCCTCTAATCTCGGGTTTCGCTCTAGATGCACAAATCAATCAAGTGACTTCTCCTACAGGAACAATTTGTGGAAGTTCGGCAACTCCATCTGTAATTGTTGGTAATGGTGGATCAACTACTTTGACCTCTTTTGTTTTAAGTTATAATGTTGATGGAGGAACAAATCAGACATTCAATTGGACCGGTAGTTTAACATCCGGGAATTCTGTTACTGTTAATCTTCCGGTTCTCACACTTACCAATGGCGCTCACGTCTTCAATGTAACGGTTAGCAGTCCAAATGGTGGAACCGATCAAAATGCAGCCAACAACACAGGCACTTCAAATTACACTGCAGTGATTGGGGGTTCAACAGTAACACTTACCCTTCTTACCGATTGTTGGGGAGAAGAAGTTAGTTGGAATATCGAAAACAGTAGCAATACAATTTTATACAGCCAAGCAGCAAATACACTTGGTGATCAGGTAACAACTGTTACTAATTTCTGTTTGGCCGACGGTTGTTATGACTTTAATATTTTCGACTCCTATGGAGATGGATTAGATGGCACGGCCTCGGGTTGCCCTATTGATGGAACATATACTATGACCGGTCCCGGTGGCACTTTATTTACGATGGGTAATTCCAATTACGGAACAGGCACAACCCACAATTTCTGCTTGAACACGGGTGGTGTGCCCGGTTGTACCAATCCTGCAGCATGTAACTACAACCCCGCTGCAACTGTCGATAATGGCACATGTATAATTGCCCCCGCCAATGATCAATGTTCAACGGCACAAGCACTAACTATCAATGGCGCTTCCGTTACAGGTGCCAACACTTCAACATGTTCGGATGGGCCCCTACCTTCTTGTGGCGGTGCAACCATGATCAAAGATGTTTGGTATAGCTTCTTATACACAGGCGGGAATATTACTATTACCACTTCATTGGGTACGCTGACAGACACTCGTATGTCGGTTTATGCAAGTTGCGGAGGCGCTGCATTGGCCTGCAACGATGATATATCAGGAACCAATTTTGCTTCAAGCATCTCATTAACTTGTGGACAGCTAACTTCCGGTTTAACATATTACATCCAGGTGGGTGGTTTCCAAGCCTTGACAGGAACCTTTGGAATAACTGTCACTTCATCAGGAATTTCAGGTTGTATGGATAGCGCCGCATGTAACTATAATGCAAGCGCAATATGTGATAATGGAAGTTGCGATTACAGTTGCAACATTTCTTGTCCGGGAGACTTTAATGGAGACAACATAGTTGGAATCAGCGACCTTCTTTCATTCCTTGCTGTATATGGATGTCCAAGCGGTTGTGCTCCATACGATCTATCAGGCGATGATTTGGTTGGAGCCTCCGACCTCCTCATTTTCCTCAGCTATTATGGAAATATTTGTAACTAATTAGAATATAAACTAAATAATCCGGGTGAATTCAGCCTGATTTTTTTTGTAAAATGACCTTCATGAATAAAATAGTAATTGCACTCATTGCCGGCTTCATATTCCAAGGCGCACAATCTCAAGTGTTGTGGAATGATTTGTCTCAACAAAAAAGATCAGATCAAGTAATTAATCCGGCAGATTACCGAACGGTAGAAACAGGGATACATCAACTAACAAGTTTCCTTTATGGGGCACCGCATGAACAAAATGTGAGTGCTCAAGTATCTGAATACATTATTAACTTACCTGCGCCCGATGGAACCTTCAAGACATTTCGGTTGGTGGAGGCCCCTATAATGGCGCCCGAACTTCAGGTTTTATTTCCAAATATTCGCTCCTATGCCGGTCAATGTTTAGAAGACCCAACGGCAACTTTGCGATGCAGCATTTCACCAAAAGGTTTTCACGCGATGGTACTTTCAGCAAATGGAACTTGGTTCATGGATCCTATTGCGCCCGGAGACCTAAGCACGTATATATCATATACACGCGATGCCTTTTATGCTACTACTACCAAAGTATTTGAAGAGGAAGCACCGGAAGTAAGTGATTTAAGTATCGACATCGACACCTTTGATGAGAATTTGAATGTCCCTCACAAAAAGAAAAAGACCATCAACGGAAAAGAAATTCTGATGATGGGTCAAAAAACAACGAATGGTACACAACTTAGAACCTATCGCCTCGCACTCGCATGCACAGGCGAATATGCTGCATACCACGGTGGAACAACTCCCTTGGCACTCGCTGCAATGAACATATCCATGACTCGTGTCAATGGTGTTTATGAAAAAGAAGTTGCTATTCGTATGGTGATTGTTGCAAATAACAACCTGATCATTTATTTGAACGCCGCGACAGATCCTTACGACAATGGAAATGGCTCTGCTATGCTAGGTCAAAACCAGACCACTTGTAATACAGTTATTGGAACAGCCAATTACGATATTGGTCACGTATTCAGCACCGGAGGCGGAGGCGTGGCAAGCTTGAACTCACCTTGTTCTGTGAACAAAGCACGCGGTGTCACCGGTCAGCCTAATCCTATTGGAGACCCATTCGACATCGACTACGTTGCTCATGAAATGGGACACCAGTTTGGAGGTAATCACACCCAAAACAATCCTTGCAATAGAGCGGCATCTGCTGCGTATGAGCCGGGATCTGCAGCTACTATAATGGGGTATGCCGGGATTTGTGCACCCAATCTTCAATCTAATTCCGATGCATATTTCCACAACAAAAGTTTTAATGAGATATATACTTTTTCTGTTACCGGTTCAGGAAATAGCTGCGCCGCAATTACATCAACCGGAAATATTGCGCCAATCGTGGAGGCCGGTCCCGGAGGATGGACTATTCCTATTTCCACACCTTTTGAATTAACCGCTGTGGGTAGCGATGCCAATAGTGATATCATTACCTACTGTTGGGAAGAATTTGATCTCGGTCCGGCTACAGCAACCGGAGACAATAGCTTAACAAACCCAAGTGGCAATCAACCTATTTTTAGATCATGGACAGGCACTACAGACCCTACACGTGTTTTTCCAAGACCTGTAGATCTGGTGAATAATACAGTGACCATTGGCGAACACATGCCGACCTACGATAGAAACCTCGCCTTCAAATGTACTGTTCGCGATAACCGTGTGGGTGGTGGTGGTGTATCAGATGACATCCTGACTTTTGCAGTTGATAATGTTGGGGGCCCTTTTGTCGTAACAGCCCCAAATACAGCCGTAACGTGGCCGGCCAATAGCAATCAAACCGTAACATGGAACGTTGCTAATACTACAGCAGCACCTATTTCATGTAACAATGTAAATATTTATCTATCGACGGATGGTGGATATACATACCCCATTTTGATCCTTTCCAATACGCCAAATGACGGTTCACAACTCATAACTATTCCAAACAATCTCACGACTCAAGCGAGAATAAAGGTGAAGGCTGCTGATAATATTTTCTTTGATATATCAAACATCAATTTCACTATTTCGGCCGGCGGTGGTGGGTTTAATGAAGATTTATCTTTACTCGGAATCAATCAACCAACTGGCTCTTATTGTAGCGACAGTTTCGTTCCTGAAATTTCGATCATAAACCTCGGTTCTTCAACCATTACATCTTTTGATGTGTTGTACAATCTCGATGGCGGAGCTAATTCTACATATAACTGGACGGGTTCACTAACCACCGGTGCTTCGGTGCTTATAACCTTACCTGGTATGACAGCGGCAACAGGACCACATTCGTTTAATGTGAACATCGTAAATCCAAATGGAACTACGGACGACAACACGACCAATAATACGGGGTCCTCTTCATTTTCCACTGTTTCAGGAGCAACTGTAGCGACTTTAATCTTACTCACCGATTGTTGGGGTGAAGAGGTTAGTTGGAATATTGAAAACAGCAGCAATGTTATAATTGCTAGTCAGGCCGCAAATACTTTGGCCGATCAAACAACTTACAACAGCACTTTTTGCTTGCCCTCGGGATGTTACGATTTCAATATTTTCGATTCTTTTGGTGATGGTTTAGATGGAACCACATCAGGTTGCGCTATTGATGGAAACTATACAATTACGGATGGTTTAGGAAATATCCTCGTAGCCATGGCGAATGCCAACTATGGAAGCGGGACTACACATAATTTCTGTGTGCCGGTTGTCGGTGATCCAATTCTCGGTTGCACCGATCCTACTGCATGCAACTATAATCCTGCGGCAGATCAAAATAATGGCACATGCACATATCCCGGATGCACAGATCCATTGGCATGTAATTACAACGCAGGCGCGGGTTGCGCGAATGCCTCATGTATTTATCCACCTGTAAACGACGTTTGCTCAAATGCCATTTCACTGACAGTAAATGCTCCAAGCACATCCGCAACCAACGTCAATACCTGCTCGGAAGGCACTAATCCTTCTTGCGGTGGAACCGCCATTCAAGATGTTTGGTATAAATTTGTATACAATGGTGGTACACTTTCAATTTCAACTACGTTGGGAACGAACAACGATACTCGAATTGCTGTTTGGTCTGCATGTGGAGGAGCCCAAATCGCTTGCGACGATGATTCAGGTCCAGGTTTAGCCTCCCTGATCACATTGACTTGTCCAACGCTTACTCCGGGCCTGACTTATTATATCCAGGCAGGAGGATTCAACTCTATTGAGGGGACTTTCGGTATTCAAGTAACTATGGTTGACATTGCCGGTTGCACCAATCCTCTTGCGACCAACTATAATTCTTGTGCAACAATAAATAATGGATCATGTATTATTCCGGGTTGTACAGATCCGGTTGCATGTAACTATAACCCTAGTGCTAACCAGAATAATGGTTCATGTACATTCCCCGGTTGCACCGATCCTTCAGCGTGCAACTACAGTATTACAGCGGGATGCAGCAATGGCTCATGTACTTATCCCGGATGCAATAACCCCATTGCTTGTAACTACAGTCCTTCCGCCGGTTGTGATGATGGCACATGCACATATCCCGGATGCACAGATCCATTGGCATGTAATTACAATGCAGGCGCGGGCTGCGCAAATGCCTCATGTATTTATCCACCTGTAAACGACGTTTGCTCAAATGCCATTTCACTGACAGTAAATGCTCCAAGCACATCCGCAACCAATGTCAATACCTGCTCGGAAGGCACTAATCCTTCTTGCGGTGGAACCGCCATTCAAGATGTTTGGTATAAATTTGTATACAATGGTGGTACACTTTCAATTTCAACTACGTTGGGAACGAACAACGATA
>JBILMS010000105.1:0-7144 GCA_044375415.1 Flavobacteriales bacterium | reverse complement strand
GCTTCGGTGGGTTGGGACAAGACGATCAACCAAGTCAAGAACAATTCGAAAATCTCCTTGCCGCTGAATTAATGAAAGCCGCACCCGAAAAAATCTTATGGATTGAAGACGAAAGTAGATTTTTAGGGAAGCTGAGAGTCCCGGATTCATTGTACATTCAGATGTTCCGGAGCAACTTAATTTTCATTGATAGATCAACGACCGGGAGAAGTGAACGAATTTTAAACGAATATGGTTCCTTCGCTCCCGAACTGCTTATTGAACGTACCATAGCTATATCAAAACGCATGGGCAACGAACAAGCTAGAGCCGCAGCGGATGCTCTTTTGCAAAACGACTTTCAAAGGTGGGTTGAACTTCTGCTCGCCTATTACGACAAGGGATATGCACATTCTTTAGGTCGAACAAAACGAACCATTATAGCAGAGTTTGCCTGCGATCGCGAAAACGGAGAGGAGATTGCACAAAACATTTTAGACAGAATAAAAACGGAAGATGCAGGAAACGAATAATATAAAACTCACTCAATTCAGCAAAGCTGCCGGATGTGGTTGTAAAATATCTCCCGAAGTACTAAAAAATATTCTTCAAGAAGATGAGGATTTCCCAACGCATCCTCATTTAATTGTAGGGCATGAAAGCAGCGATGATGCCGCAGTATATGATCAAGGCAATGGAACTTATCTCATCTCTACAGTAGATTTTTTTATGCCTATCGTCGACAATCCTTATGACTTTGGAAAAATAGCCGCTACCAACGCTTTGAGTGATGTTTACGCTATGGGTGGAACTCCGTTGATGGCTGTGGCGATCCTCGGTTGGCCTATCGAAAAGCTGCCTGCCTCCGTTGCGAAAGAAGTTCTCCGCGGCGCTCGATTTATGTGTCGAATGGCGGGGATTCCGCTAGCAGGCGGACACAGTGTCGATAGTCAAGAACCCATCTTTGGTTTGCATGTGACAGGATCAACCAATAATAATCGACTCAAAAAAAACAATACCGTGGAAGAAGGCGATTTGCTCTTTCTTACGAAACCTCTTGGTCTAGGCATTGTCACAACCGCCGCCAAACGAGGACTTGCAAGTGATGAAGATCTGCAGACGGCTATCAACTATATGTGTACCCTCAATCGCATTGGAGAATTTGCATCTCATCTCGAGGGGGTTCACGCTATGACCGATGTCACCGGCTTTGGCCTATTGGGGCACTTAAAAGAAATGGTACAAGATTCGGAATTCAGCGCAGAACTAAATTACTCGAAAATTCCATTACTTCCGGGACTATCAAAATACCTCGATCAGTTCATCTATCCCGATATGACGACGAAGACTTTCTCATCGCTTTCGTCTGAAGTATCAAGTCTAAGTGCCGCACAATTATTTACACTCTGCGATCCCCAAACAAGTGGTGGCCTTCTCATAGCGGTCTCTCCCGAAGCTGCCAGAGAAGTTCAGAAAATCGTTTCCGAATCCGGATTAGGTGGTATTTGTGATCAACCGATTGGTCGTATAACTGTCAAGCAGGACAAAAGAATTGTAGTTCTTGAGTAGATTTCACTCCTGCAAATAAACCCGCTTCACGCGCTGGCTAACGGAGGTAAGAACTTCATAGGGTATCGTATCGCATAGACTTGCGAAATCGTTCAGTGAAATGTGAGTTCCGAATATTTCCACATCATCTCCTTCTTTACACGGTATACTAGATACATCAACCATTACCATGTCCATGCAAACTCTTCCCAAAATCGGGGCTTTTTGACCTTGAACAAACAGATACCCTTTGCCATTGCCCAACGAACGTCGAAGGCCATCGGCATATCCAACGGGCACAATGGCGATGCGCATCGGTTTGTCGGCAATAAAAGATAGGGCATACCCCACTACATCGCCTTTTTGGATTTCTTTGATCTGCGATATCTTCGATAAAAATGAACTGACAGGTAACAACTTACTCTGTTCTTCTGCGAATGAAGCTACTCCGTAGAGACCAATTCCCAATCGAACCATCTCGTATTGTGCATCCGGGAATCGCTGAATTCCGCCTGTGTTCAATACATGACGAAGGAATTCGTAGCCAACAACATTAGATATTGCCGTACTTCCCTCCTCAAAAATCCTCAACTGTTGTTTCGTGAAATCATCGTGCGCCGGATTCTCTGTGGACGAAAGATGCGTAAAAACTGAAGCAACACGAATCGTCTTTTGAAAAGCTAGAATCTCACACAAAGCAGAAACATCTATCGGTAAAAAACCTAGTCGATGCATTCCGGTGTCCAACTTAATGTGAATAGGATATGCGGTCTTCTTCGAATGGAATGACAATTCTTCCAGAAATAATTTGAGCACATGCAAACTATATATCTCCGGTTCCAGATGATATCGAATCATCGTAGCATAACTTCCGGGCTCCGGATTCATAACCATGATAGGCAACGAAATCCCCGCCTTGCGAAGCTCTACTCCCTCATCTACATAAGCCACTGCCAAGTAATCTACCCTATTAAATTGCAACATCGAAGAAACTTCACGCGCACCACTTCCATAACCAAAGGCCTTTACCATCACCATCAACTTGGTGCCGCCTTTTAGCTTCGAACGGAAATAATTTAGGTTGCTTAGCATCGCTGCTAAATCCACCTCCAAGCGTGTTTCGTGGGTTTTCTCTTGCCAACGTAAAACGATGTCCTCAAAATGAAATGTCCTTGCACCCTTTATCAAAATGGCTCGTTCGGAAATTTCCTTTGCATTAAATGTCTCCAGAAAAATCTCCGTGTTTTCAAAAAATCGCGCGGGTATAGAAAAGGCATTTGCATAAACACTCATTCCTGATCCAATGCCAATCAACTGTTCAATACCCTTGGCCAGAAGCATTTGATTTACTTTACCATACAAATCCGAATCCGGAAGGCCGCTTTGAACTATGTCCGACAAAATCGCCAAACTGGATTTATTACCCTGATTCGATTTCAAAAAATCCAAGGCAATCTCTAAAGAATGTAAATCATTGCTGTAAGCATCGTTTATAATGGTACAGTGATTTATCCCCTCGATTACTTCCAATCGCATTTGCAGGGCTGAAAGACGCTGAATACGCTCCTGAATTTGATCATGCGAAAAATTCAACAGGTGCAGTGTAGCGATACACGAAATAACATTTTCGATAGAAGCCGCATCCGAAAAAGGAATCGAGTAATGGACTTCTTCACCCCGCCATTGGCAAAAAAGAAATGTAATCTGTCCTTCACTCTCCGATTTGCGAATCCATAATCCGTCGGATAAAAGATCGCCACGATTGTATCCCCAGGTAAGTTTCCTTTTATTTTGAAATACATCTCCGGAAAATGCCCTTTGTAATTCAGGTACATCTGAACAAAAAACAAGAGACTCACACGATTCGAATAATTTTATCTTTTCTTCTACGAGTTCAACTTGCGATGAGAAATTTTCTAAATGTGCATTTCCTAAATGCGTGAATACTCCAATCGTCGGTTGTATGATATTCGCCAGCGTTTCCATTTCACCTCGTTCAGAAATGCCGGCCTCGAATAAAGCCAAGTCATGTTGTGAGCCCATATTCCACACCGATAGCGGTACACCGACTTGAGAATTATAACTACGCGGACTTCGAACAATACGGTAATCGCCGGCCAACATAGTGTTCAGCCATTCCTTAACTACCGTTTTTCCATTGCTGCCCGTAATACCTACAACAGGAATTTGAAATTGTTTCCTGTGAAAAGAAGCCAATTTTTGGAATGCCTGCAACGAGGACTTTACTCCGCAAAAAGCCGCTTCCGGATATATTGATATATCAACGTCTTTATCAACTACAAATTGACGAACCCCTCGGATATACAAGTCAGGGATGTACAAGTGACCATCATGACGTGGTCCGCTCATTGCAACAAACAAGGTATTTGAAGGATCCCCGAGTTTTCTACTGTCTATTAAAATCGTATCAAATTGAAGGGAATCTCCTTTGCCTGAGATTACTCCATCGCATATTTCAGCCAACTGTTTAAAATTGTACTCAGCCATTTCCCTTTTTCTTTCTGTTTTCCATGGCTTCGTTAAATGCTTCACGGGATAAAGCAAGATAACTTTCTCTTTCCCCCAACTGCACCAACTGATCTCCTTCTGTAGTTCGATAACTGTAATTGGCCAGATTGCCCGTTTTTACACATATCGCATGAACTTTGGTAACAAATTCCGCAATCGCCAAAAGATGAGGCATGGGTCCAAAAGGTTTCCCCTGAAAATCCATATCGAGACCCGCAACGATAACGCGCACGCCTTGATTGGCGAGTTCGTTGCATACCTCCGGGAGACCATCATCGAAAAACTGCGCTTCGTCAATTCCAATCACCTCAACTCCCCCACCGAGCAATAAAATTTGAGAAGAATGTTCTACCGGAGTAGATCGAATAGAAGCCGAATTGTGACTGACTACTTCGTTGTCGCTGTAACGAATATCTACTTTGGGTTTAAATATCTCGACGCTCATTTTGGCGTATTCAGCTCTTCGCATTCTGCGGATAAGCTCTTCCGTTTTACCGGAATACATAGAGCCACAAATGACTTCGATCCAGCCCTGCTTCTTATTTCGATTGGTATGACTTTCGATAAACATTCGGCTCAAAGCTAATCCTGAATTAATGCCACATCGCTTATTCGGAAAAATTTTGAAGGGTTTTCAAAACGGGATTCTCAAATCAGCACTAGAGCATAGACTTTTTGATCGCTTAAAGATTGCGGTATACCAATTAAATGTTTAGGTGCAATTGTTTTGAATAAGCTTTCTCAAATTGCCTCAAGAAGTCCATCTTTGCGCTATGCATCCGGTAATTCAAAAGGTCGAGAAATTCATGCGGGAATTGGGTCCAATTCCGGTCGGACGACCCATCCTGGTTGGACTGAGCGGTGGTGCAGACAGTCTTGCTTTGACCCTGATTCTAAAAGAAATGAGCTTCGAGGTAATTGCCGCTCACATGAATTACCAGCTTCGGGGAGAAGAAAGCGATTTAGATGAACTTTTTGTAACTGAATTCTGCATCAAAGAAGGCATATCAATATACCTGAAACATGTCGAAATGTTCGATACTTCCGATGTACAAGGAAAGGGCATTCAAGAGAAAGCACGTAATCTGCGATACGCATGGTTCGAAGAACTTTGCACAAAAGAAAACTGTGCCTTTATAGCCACCGGACATCATGCCGATGATCAGGCCGAAACTGTTTTATTTCACTTGTTTCGAGGTTCCGGAATGAAAGGTTTGGCGGGCATAAAACCGCTTTTGGGAAATCGAATTCGGCCATTGCTATATGCTAGGAGGTCCGAAATCGAGGACTATTTGAAGGCTAGAGATCAATCCTGGAGAACGGACTCTAGCAACTTAAAGGATGATTATTCCCGAAACAAGATCCGTCATAACATCATTCCCATAGCAACGGAAATAAATGAAAGAGCTGTTGAGCACATCTCGCAAACAGCCTCTATTGCCGATGAATACCGGATTCTCGCCGAAAAACAGATAG
Source organism: Flavobacteriales bacterium (assembly GCA_044375415.1). Classification (GTDB taxonomy): domain Bacteria; phylum Bacteroidota; class Bacteroidia; order Flavobacteriales_D; family Sanyastnellaceae; genus JAWXBG01. The sequence continues at coordinate 1,612 of JBILMS010000105.1, read as the reverse complement.
AGAATTGGATCGAAAATCATTGCTCTATCGAAGAGAACGCAACAAAAATTCCCGTTGAAAAGTTGAGCGCACATGATCAGAGAAAAAGTGTGTTGTGGTATATGCTTGAACCCCTTGGATTTGGCGCCGCTGTAGTGGATGAAGCCCTTTCTTTATTATATTCTGAAAGCGGTAAGGGTATTCGATCCGAGCAATTCCAAATAGCTAGGGATCGCGATTTTTTGATACTAAAACCTCTGTCTCAAAAAACAGAAGTACACGTAGTTATTTCTTCCGCGGAAGAAACCTGTGAGTATTTAAAGATAACAGAAGTCTCCGGACCCGTTGATTTCAGTGGTGTTTCGCCTTTCGAAGCCTATTTCGATGCAGAGCTTCTTCGTTTTCCTCTCGTACTTCGAAGTTGGAAAATGGGTGATCGAATTATACCCTTAGGAATGAAAGGACAGCAGAAAATTAGCGATCTCCTCATCCAAATCAAGGTTCCGCTTTATAAAAAACAAGATGTGCTGGTTCTAGAATCGAATGGAAAAATAGCATGGGTTGTAGGTTTGAGGGTATCTGAGGAGTTTAAAATAACTCCAAAAACAGAGCGTATTCTGGCTGTAGAAAGTGTCTGAAACCTGAAGAGCAGGTATGTCGTACTAGACCTTCATTACCTAACGAATATGATCACTTTCTCCGGGATCGACGACTTCGATCTTATCAAAGATTCACGATACACACAAACGGAAGTGCTTTTGAGTAATTCCGCACGTCTGCGAAGACGAGCTCATTTGCTCAGGGCGGTTGCTCTTGAAAGTCTTGAACAGACTGAGGTTGTTCTCACCTTAGAACATGATTTTAGCTGCACAAAACTGCGCAGTCGAATCATTGCTACCGGCGACGAAAATGTGGTTCTAGAAAAAGGACTTTCTATCCCCATACGCTGTATTCACCGAATTGAGTTTTTGTCGTAGTTCTTCCGGTAAAAGCGGTCTATGCTAATTCGATTTAATGGCTTTTTGACAATAATCGCTTTGGGGCCACCTTTAACTCCCTCATATTGCCGCTTTTGCATTTTTTTATGACTTCAATTTCCCTTGTTGAAAATCCAAGCCAGTTTGCTTAATCTTCGAAGTGAGGATAGGACCTTAGCTAACTTTGTCCTGTTTTCATCCAAATAAGTCCGATAAAATGAGATTCAAACTATTCGTCTTTGCCGTTTTTACTACGTTTTTGCATTTGGGTATCTCCGCCCAGATTTTGGAACCGGTAAAGTGGAAATACACTTTTCAGCAGTTAAACGAAACAGAAGGTGAATTGATTGCCACGGCAACCATTGACCCTCATTGGCACGTGTATGCACTCAAAGTTTCTGACGATCCGAATTTCATGGGTCCGATGGAAACCAAATTAAGTCTGACAGATTCTCCAAATTTCAGCAAGGTCGGTGGACCCACGCAGGGTAAATACATCAAACATGCCGACCCTGTTTATGACAATGAAGAGTTGATGTATTTTGAAAATACCGCTGTTTTCAAACAAAAAATAAAACTAAATACCGACAAACCTTTTGTATTGAAAGGTGAATTAGAATACATGTCGTGCGATGATGAGAAATGCATTTTCCCGG
>JBILMS010000104.1:0-7182 GCA_044375415.1 Flavobacteriales bacterium | reverse complement strand
CGGCCCCCTTCTCTCCCCCCTCTGTTCAACATATTCAACGGTCCCCGAGCGCAGCCGAGGGGTGTAATCGATATGTTTTACCAGACAACAGTGATTAGCACATTGGCTAATTGGCACATCTTCGCGATCACTTTCATTTTCAATCGAACGTTTTTGTGGAAGGGGGAACTGGGCCGCTGCGCGGCCCAGTTCCCCCCCTTTTTATACACGCGCAGCGTCATCCTTCGCAAGTGCTCGCAGAGCACGCAGCGGAGGACCTATTCGAAGCCCAATTTTTTCAGCCGAAGATTAACTATTGGCACATTTCAATTAGCCAATGGAATTCGCGCTATCGGAGTAGTTTTCGGTTTTGTATATCGTAATCGTTTTGTCGGAGATCAATAATTTGCACATTAGCACATTTTTGATAACTTTTCTAGGAGTACCCCCCTCGATTTAGATACCTTTGCACCGAAAATTACATTTATTTCCTAAACACCCCCCAAAAAAAAGGACCCCACATGTCGACAACACGTTTTCAGGCCCTCGCAGAGTTGAATGACCGTAAAGCGGTCAACATTCCAACCAAAGGAAGAATCTCTGAGTACTTTGGATCCAATGTCTTCAATTATTACAAAATGCGTGAGTACCTCACCGACGACATCTATGCAAAGCTACTTGGATGTATTGATGAAGGCAAAATGATCGATCAACAAACCGCAGATCATATTGCTGCGGCTATGAAAGAATGGTCGATCAGCAAAGGTGTTACACACTATACACACTGGTTTCAGCCCCTCACAGGAGCAACTGCAGAAAAACACGACAGTTTTTTTAAACCGCTAACGGATGGACGTGCCCTAGAGAAATTCGATGGTACCATGCTTGTTCAGCAAGAACCGGACGCCTCTTCATTCCCAAGTGGAGGTATTCGTAATACATTCGAAGCACGTGGATATACGTTATGGGATCCGTCATCGCCGGCCTTCATTGTAGGAAACACGCTTTGTATTCCTACTATATTTATATCCTATACTAGTCATGCACTCGACTTTAAGATGCCTTTGCTTAAGGCATTGCACGCCGTTGATAGTGCCGCTACGGCAGTATGTCAGTACTTCGACAAAGACGTAATCAAAGTGCAGAATACCTTGGGATGGGAACAGGAGTATTTCTTGGTAGATAGCTCTCTTTATAATGCTCGTCCGGATATCGCAATGACGGGCCGCGCTTTATTTGGTCATCGTCCGGCGAAAGGTCAGCAACTCGAAGACCACTACTTCGGTTCGATACCTGAACGTGCGATGGGTTACATGAAAGAATTCGAATATGAAGCTCACTTGTTGGGCATACCCGTGACTACCCGTCACAACGAGGTAGCTCCAAACCAATTCGAAGTCGCTCCGATGTTCGAAGAAGCAAACTTGGCCAACGACCACAACCAGTTGCTCATGGACATTTTGGAGAAAGTAGCTCGCAAACACAATTTCCGTGTACTTCTTCATGAAAAACCATTTGATGGAATTAACGGAAGCGGTAAGCACAACAACTGGGCTTTGAGCACCAACACAGGTGTGAACTTGTTGAAACCCGGAAAAAACCCAAAGTCGAATCTGCAGTTCTTGACCTTCTTTATTAATACAGTAGGTGCTATACACGAAAATGCAGATGTGTTGCGCGCGAGTATTGCCAGCGTTGGAAACGATCACCGTCTGGGTGCAAACGAAGCTCCACCTGCTATCATGTCGACCTTCCTTGGCGATCAACTTTCAGCTATGCTCGATGACATTGAGAAAAATGTGAAGGCAGGAAAGATGACACCACAAGACAAAACCGAACTCAAATTGAGCATCGGCAAACTTCCTCAGGTTTTGTTGGATAACACAGATAGAAATAGAACTTCACCCTTCGCCTTCACGGGAAACAAGTTCGAATTCCGTGCCGTTGGTTCATCTGCAAACTGTGCCAATGCCATGACGGTTTTAAATACCATCGTTGCAAAAAGACTTATTCAGTTTAAGAAAGATGTAGATGCTCGCATTAATAAAGGTGATGATAAAGATGAGGCTATATTAAAAGAACTTCAGAAGATCATCAAGTCGAGCAAAGCCATTCGTTTTGAAGGAAACGGTTATGGAGATGAGTGGGTTAAAGAAGCGGCAAAACGCGGACTTAGCAACCTAAAAGATACTCCAAGCGCTCTGAAGGTGTGGAAACGCAAAGAAGTGCAAGATCTTTTTGAGAAAATGAATGTTCTGACAAAAGAAGAAATTCATGCTCGTTACGAAATTGAAGTTGAAAACTACATTCGTCGTCGTGAGATCGAAGCACGCGTAACCGGCGATTTGGCGCAGAACCACATTATCCCAACGGTAATTTCTTATCAAACACGTTTGATAGAAAATATACTTGGCCTAAAAGAAATACTTCCTGCAGCGGAGGCCAAAGAAGCTACTCGCACACAAATGGGTATCGTTCGCGATATTTCAAAACACGTAAATGTGATGAAGGATAGCATTGATGCGATGCACAAGGAAATGGAAAAAGCGCATAAACTCGATTTGGAAAAATGCGCCGACTTATTCTGTTCAAAGGTTAAACCCCTTATGGACAAAATTCGCGATAACGCCGATGCCCTCGAGTTGATGGTTGACGATGAAATGTGGCCATTGCCAAAAATGAGAGAGTTGTTGTGGACAAGGTAGATCGACCCCTTGTGGGTCGATATACCTATAAGTTCAGGTAGATTGACCCACGGGTTTAGGGGTATTGACCCACGAGGGGTCAATTTACCTCACAAGCCCCCAAAGGAGGTCGACCAGCCAGGCGTCAACATACCCTTTGTTAAAAAATCGACTTTTTTTCATTTTGGGTGGGCAAAGCGGAAATTTGAGAGGGAATACCAACTTTTATTCAGAATAATCGATAACTCTGCTCTACTCTATATGATTGATATTTAGATATTTAATAACCTTTTGGTCGTTTTGACTTGAAAAAAATCACAACTTTTTATGGAAAAATATCTCGGACTGCATCCCTTTTCTGAATTTCAAAAACAAGCAAATGATGAAAACTACCTACAACAAAACTTGGGAAAAGATGAGAATTGTCTATTTTCGTGACCTGTTAAAAAATAGGAATACAAAAACCAACCTTATGAAATTAGTGCGTCCAATTGTTCTCTCTGCTATTGCCCTTTTTATTTCAGCCGGCGTATTTGCACAAAGCAAGTACACAAAAAAGGCGGATGAAGAGTTTGCAAATGGTGGCTATACCGATGCCGCTCAACTCTATCAAAGTGCCGAAGTTAATGTGAAAGGCATCGAAGAAAAGGGAAGGGTTCTTTATCAAATCGGTGAGTGTTTCCGACTTACTACTGAATACGGTAAGTCTCTCGAGTGGTACAATAAAGCTATAACCGCTCAGTACCACAAAACCAATCCTGATGTTTTCTTGAACTACGGAAAAGCTTTTCAGGAAATGGGAAAATGGGATGATGCGATCGTTCAATTCAAAAAATACAAGGATAATGGTGGCAACAAAACCACAGCAGACAATCTTATCGCTGCTTGCGGAAAGGCTGCTGAATTAAAAGCTGCTACTAAAACAAAATACAAAGTAGACAACGTAGCCGATTTGAATACTCCATTCTTCGACTATACCTTGACTTATTCTACTAAAACGGACAAAGAAATCGTTTTCAGTTCTTCACGTCAGGCTTCAACCGGAAATGCTCCGGATCCTAAAACCGGTGAGAGTTTCATGGACATTTTCATTGCCGAACGCGATAAAAAAGGCAAATGGGGTGCTCCAACTCCGATTGGAAACACAGTGAATACAACAAGTCACGAAGGTGTTGCTGCATACGATAGCGACTACAAAACAATGTACTTTACACGTTGCGAATACGATAACAAAGACCGTTTCGCTTGTGACATATTTTATTCTAAGAAACAAGGTCAGCAGTACCAGGCAGCATTGCCACTTAATGTTATCGACCGCGCGTCAGACGACAGTTCGATGGTTGGTCACCCAGCTTTAACTCCGGATGACAAATTCCTCATTTTCGCTACGGATATGCCGGGTGGAAAAGGTGGAAAAGACCTTTGGTACATCACATGGGACAAAAAAGCTGATGTTTGGAGTTCTGCTAAAAACCTAGGCGCTATCAATACAGCCGGCGACGAAATGTTCCCTTGGGTTGCTTCTGACGGAACTCTCTATTTTGCTTCAAACGGGCATCTTGGAATGGGTGGCCTAGACATCTTCAAAGCAGAAAAAACAGGAGACCTTACTTATGGTGCACCGTCTGCTATGGATTATCCGGTAAACTCATCTTCTGATGACTTTGCTTTGGTACTTGACAAAGACAGCAAAAACTCGGGATTCTTCACTTCTAACCGTCCGGGCGGAAAGGGTAAAGACGATATCTACTACTTCTCAGAACCACCTTTGGAATTTGAATTGATCGGTATCGTTTATGACGAGTCTACAGGTTCTCCTTTGGCAAATGCAAACGTTGTTGTTGTTGACAGCGATGGAAAGCAATATCCAATCACTACGGATGGTAATGGTGGTTTTAGCATGACTAAGGAGCAGATTCTGATCAATAAATCTTTCCGTGTGGATGTTTCAAAAGATCAGTACATCGGAACAGGTGACTCCTTCTCGACCATTGGATTAAAAGAATCGCAGAAGTTCTACCGTGAATACTTCTTGGAACCGATTATCGTAACGAAGGAATACCCAATGCCATTAGTACTTTATCCGTATAACGAAGCTGTTCTCCTCGTGAATGATACTGTGAACTCTCAAGATTCATTGAATTACCTTTTTGATTTGATGACTCAGAATCCGAAGTTTGTAATTCAGCTCGAGTCTCATACCGACTTCCGTGGTAAAGACGATTACAACCAAAAACTTTCACAGAAACGTGCCGAAACATGTGTGAACTACTTGATAAGCAAGGGTATCGATCCAAAACGTCTACGCGCTGCCGGTAAAGGTGAAGGAGCCCCACGTCAATTGCTAAAAGACAGTGGTCCTTTCAAGAAAGATACAATTCTAACTGAAGCAATGATTACCAAACTACCTGCTGATCAGCAAGAAATTGCTCACCAGTTGAATCGTAGAACGGTATTTAAAATTGTGGATACGAATTACGTTCCGAAACCGTAAGTAACAGAACTACACAATACTTTTGAGGCCGCTTTGAACAGAAGCGGCCTCTTTATTTTTCACATGAGCGATTCCTCCAGATACAGTCAACGCGGTGTCTCTTCCCAAAAAGAAGATGTACATACCGCTATCAAAAATTTAGACAAAGGACTTTTCCCAAAAGCCTTTTGTAAAATAGTTCCCGACTTACTCACGGGGAGTGATGAACATTGTATTGTAATGCACGCCGATGGAGCCGGGACTAAATCATCGTTAGCATACATCTACTGGAAAGAAACAGGGGATATAAATGTGTGGAAAGGCATTGCTCAAGATGCCCTCGTGATGAATCTCGATGATCTTCTTTGTGTCGGTGCTACACAAAATATCATGCTCAGTTCTACCATCGGACGTAACAAAAGGCTCATTCCCGGAGAAGTTATTTCGGCCATCATTAATGGCACCGAAGAGCTTTTGGAGTCGATGCGGTCTCTGGGGATCGATATCATTTCTACCGGAGGCGAAACTGCCGATGTTGGAGATTTGGTTCGCACCATCATCGTAGACAGCACTGTAGTATGCAGAATGCGCCGCGATGATGTAATAGACAATTCCCGAATCTCAGCAGGTGATGTTATCGTAGGACTTTCTTCTACCGGCCAAACTACCTACGAAGACAATTACAACGGTGGAATGGGCAGCAACGGACTTACCAGTGCCCGACACGACGTTTTCTATAAAGAATTAGCAGAAAAATATCCGGAAAGTTTCGACGACGGAATACCATCGGACCTGGCCTACAGTGGTTCGTACATGCTTAAAGACCGAGTTGAAGATGCACCCGTAAATGCGGGAAGATTGGTCCTCTCCCCTACGCGAACTTATGCTCCTGTTGTTCATGAGATTCTACAAAAGCACCGTTCCAAGATCAACGGTATGGTTCATTGCAGTGGTGGCGGCCAGACAAAAATTCTTCACTTCGTAGATAAGGTGCACATTGTAAAAGACAATCTGTTCCCCTTGCCTCCATTGTTTCGCATCATTCAGGAGGAATCAAAAGCTGATTGGAGCGAGATGTACAAGGTGTTTAATATGGGACATCGCATGGAGATTTATACCGATGAAACCACTGCACAAGAAATTATTTCTCTCGCAGCGAAATTTAAATTAGACGCCCAAGTAGTAGGAAAAGTGCTTCCTTCGACTGAGCGCAAACTCACTATCAAAAGCGAATTCGGTGAGTTTGAATACGCCTAAAAATGTTTTTTACTTCAGTTTATAATATAGGATCATGAACGATCTGATCGACAGATTACACGCAATACAAGACCGATATGCGGAGGTAGGTAAACAAATTACCGACCCCTCTGTGATTGCCGATATGAAGCGCTACACAGCACTCATGAAGGAATACAAAGATCTGGAACCCCTTGTCAATAAAGCCACAGAATACATCAAAACGGTTTCAGATATAGAAGGCGCCAGAAGTATTTTGTCGGGTAAAGAAGATGCAGGCTTAAAGGAATTGGCTCAGATGGAACTAGATGAATTAGTTCCTCACGAAGAAAAACTCGTTGATGAAATTAAAGTTCTTCTCGTCCCTAAAGATCCGGAAGACACTAAAAACTGTATCCTCGAAATCCGAGGTGGTACAGGTGGAGACGAGGCTGCTATTTTTGCCGGAGACCTCTATCGAATGTACACCCGCTACATTGGAATTAAAGGATGGAAATATGAAGTGCTCACGGTAAACGAAGGCACGATGGGAGGCTTTAAGGAAGTGAGCATCGAAATTTCGGGAGATGAAGTGTATGGGACTATGAAGTTCGAAAGTGGTGTGCATCGCGTACAACGAGTTCCTGAAACAGAAGCGCAAGGGCGTGTGCATACTTCTGCAGCTACCGTGGCTGTTCTTCCGGAAGCTGAAGAATTTGATGTAATCATCAACCCTGCGGACATCCAACGAGATACATACCGGGCAAGCGGAGCCGGCGGACAGCACGTAAACAAAACGGAAAGTGCCGTTCGTCTTACACACATTCCAAC
>JBILMS010000103.1:0-7188 GCA_044375415.1 Flavobacteriales bacterium | reverse complement strand
AGGAACTTGCGCAGGTATTATTGGCAACTATATCGCCAGCACTTCTGCTACTGATAACTGCACTGCTGCTGCCGCCATAGTGATTACTCAATCACCCGTTGCAGGTACCAACATTGTTGCAGCTACTCCAGTTACCATGACCGCTACTGATGCAAACGGTAACTCTTCCACTTGTACATTCCTGGTAACTCCAGTTGACACTACTCCTCCAGTAATTGTATGTTCTCACTCGATTTTGACGTGTGATGAAATAGTGAATTATACTCTTCAATTTTCTGATAATTGCGCTTTTGACGGATACGTTATCATTCCCGCACAATATACCTCGGGTTCGCAATTCCCAATTGGAACCACCACGATTACGGTCCATGCCTGGGATGTGGATGGAAATGTATCGTCTTGTTCGTTTGATGTGACTGTTGATCCGACGGATTGCTGTACCGAAGAAAATCTGTCTTTGATAGACATCGAAAATCCGTATCCTTGTTATGGTGAACAAGTAGATATTTCTTTGACACAGTATTTCGATTGGATTGAGTGGTACGTGTCTATAGATGGAGGTGACAATTTCGAATTGTACCCTTCTACTGAAATATTATTTACAATTTCCGCAACCTCGGATTGGGTGATAAAAGCGATGGTAAGTGTTAATGGCTGTGCACCTGTATGGACCGCACCGGTAGTGCTTAATGTTGTTGAATTACCGATTATTTCCGGTGATATAAACTTAGTCTTGATCAACTGTCAGGCTATAATGCCGGATATGGTAAGCTCGCTAAATTTAGATCCATGTTGGAACTTTGTTCAAAGCATACCCCCGGGAACCACACTGAGTGCGGGAACTTACATCTATAGTATTGAGGAATTAAATTCGGGTGCTTCTTTTATCGCTACGGTTTATATTCCTGATAATGAGGCCCCGGTAATACAAGGCACGAATCAATTGAATCTTATCGCAAACGACAACTGCGGATATAATTTGAGTTTCGATGAGATCGGAATTATCGTAACAGATTGTCTTTTGGCTGATACACTTGTTTATGTGAATGGAATTGGATGGGACATTCAAAGTCCTATGGTGGTTTTTCAGGATGATGTCGTGTTGATTGAGGCCATTGATTTAATGGGAAATATTTCAAGTCATACAGTTTATGTTATGATGAGTGATTTATCTTGTCCGGTTTTTCAAGGGGAGCAAGTCGAGTACATCGATGTGGAGTTTGATGGCAATTGCGGATATGTTGTTTCGGATTTTTCCTTGTTATATCCTGCGAATGATAACTGTGATGGTATCATAAGTCCTCTGCAGACTCCTCTGCCCGGAACCATTGTGTATAGTGATATAACTGTATCGTTAATGGCAACTGATTTGAGTGGGAACTCTTGTAATAAATATATCCAGGTTGTTTTTGTAGATACTGCGGCCCCCACTATTTCTTGTCCGGATACTATTACAGCTCCTATAAATGAATTATGTGTAGGCCTTTTAGGAGATGTTATTCCATTGGTATCTATGGATGACTGTACATCTCTTTCTGTGTTTCAATATCCTGAAGCGGGAACAGTGTATTCAAGTTTTCAACCTATAGAGATTTCGATACTTATTGAAGATGAATTCGGAAATATATCTACGTGTGACGTTATCAATACGTGGGATCCAATTGAACCCATTTTGGTATCATGGCCCTTGGATCAAACTATTTTTCTTGAGGATGATTGTAGCGCTTTTGCTCCGGATTACAGCGGAATCGAAGTTCAGAATGGATGCGATTACAGTATTGTTCAAAGTCCACCGGGAGGCTCTCAACTATCAAATGGATCCAATGAGATTTCGCTGACGCTAGATCAAGGAACGGGTGATTATCTCACATATAGCTTTACTATTCAAGTTTTAGATACAATGCCTCCTATAGTTGTTTGCCCGTCTGATGTGACCGTCAGCGCAGGAGAAGGACTATGCGGAGCTATTGTTAATTACACCATGGAGGTCGCTGATAATTGTGGTATTGGGGAAATAGAACTTGTGACAGGGTTTCCATCAGGCAGTTTTTTTCCGCTTGGTGTTAATCCTGTAACTTATGATGTTTATGATATTTCCGGCAATGTAAACACGTGCTCCTTTCAAGTAGTCGTGCAGGATTTAAATGCTCCTATTGTCACTACGATTGATGTTACCAGTTGTTCAGAACAGGTATTCTATGATATGCCAATAGTAAGCGATGAATGCGAATATACTCTAGTTCCGGATATTGGAAATATTGAATCCGGAAGTTTGTTTCCGTTGGGCAGTACCATTTTAAGTTATACAGCTACAGATAGCTTTGGGAATTCCACAAGCGCTGCGCAAACAATAACAGTGTTAGAGAATCCGCAAGCCAATTGGTTGCCTCTTCCAAATGTTGTTTGTGAAAATGATGATGTCATTGATCTTTCAAATTTAGTTGAATCGACTTGGTCATATGAATTTAACCAGCCTTTCGGAGTTATGAATTTATTCGATCCCGCACTAGTGGGCCCCGGAATTTATTCGATCACTTTGACAACCTCAAATGGCCCGTGTTTCGAGGATAGTACCCAGTTTATTGAGATTTTAGCCATGCCGGAAGTTCAAGCTACTGATTATTTTGAATTCTGTGGACTGACGGGTCAAATTAGTATCGAATCTAATGCAAGCGATGTGGAATGGATTCTGCCGGTTGATGTGGTTTCACAAGGAAGTGTCTTTCAGGAATCCGTAGATCTCGTTTTTCCGGAGTATGGTGATTATGAATTGATCGCTCTTTCGTCATACGACGGCATGTGTCCTGTTAGCTCCGAAATATCTGTCAGTCTTTGGGCACAACCGATCTCGGTATATGCCGGCGAAGATCAGATTTTGTACATAATTGATTACGCTATTTTATACGGTGAAAACGTTGGAGTCGGAAATCTTCAGTGGTCTGCTGACAACAACAATTTCGAATTTACAGATCCCAATAACAGTGTAACCGAAGTCAATGGATTGCAGAGTGGATTAAATACATTATTTCTCACAGTGACAAATGGACCATGCGAAGCCATATCCGACGAAGTAGTAATTGATGTAAAAGGAATGATCATTCCGACGATGTTCTCACCGAATGGAGACGGGGCAAATGATAGCTTCGAAATACGTGGCCTGCAGTATTTACCTCAGATGAAATTAATTATTTACGATGATTGGGGAATAGAGATTTTTAGTTCCGATGAATATAACAATCAATGGGGTGGAACAATGACGAATGGCAGTCTTTGTGCTGACGGGACCTATTATTATTCGATACAGATTGGGAAAGAGTCCCTATTAGGATTCATTGAGATAAAAAGATAAAAAATGAGAAATACGCTGTGTGTATTGGTTTTACTGTGTATGGCCTGTAGGTTCCCTGCTCAGCAATTCGGTCAACTCACTTCTCATATCTATAATCAGAATTTGCTGAATTGTGCTGAAACCGGAAATGATAATTTTTTGGAGGCAAGCCTTATTACAAGAAGGAAATTAACAGGTTTTAAGGGGGCACCACAGTGGACTATTTTCAATGTTCATACTGCTTTTCGAAATGAGAATATCGCAGCGGGTTTCACAGCGATTCGTTTTACCTCAGGTCATGCTACTAAAAACACATTGGTTTTTAATTATCGATACCGCGCTAGTTTTTCTCGAAAAAAGTATCTTCAACTTGGATTATCCGGTTCAATAGAAAACGAAACAATGAATTGGAAAGATGTGATAGCTAACGATACTGATGATCCTGTTTTATTTCCTCAAGTATCACATAGTTTTAGACCTAATATTGGTGTTGCTTTTCATATGGTCTACAATTCTTTCTATGGCGGCATGTCTATTCCTACTTTTTTTAATTTCTTCGGAAGTGAGAGTAAAGTCGAATTGGGCCGTAATGTTCGTATCAATTCGCATATTGGATATAAAATTGTAGATAATTCTGATGTAAAACTTAAAGCTGAATTGTTTTCTAGAAGTTATGGCATTTCCAAGTTTTTGTTAGAATCAACAGTGCATGCAAGTATCCGGGAGATATTAGAAGTCGGAGTTGGGTACCGGAGTAATAATTCCTATTTCGCTATAGTGGGTGCCGGCCTGAATGAAAGGTTGAGATTCAGTTATTCGTTTGATGTTTTCAGAACGTATTTCATTGCAACCCCTGCTTATTATCAAGAAATAAATTTGAGGTACGCATTGGTGTATAAGAACAAAGCAAAGAACACTAGTTTCCTATAGACCGTGAGTAGGCTTCGAATAATATTGATATTTTCTGCAGTGATCGTTCTATGTGAGCATAGTTTCATCGCTCAGGAAATTGATATATCTATTCTGCCGTGGTGTACACAAAATGATGAATTCGCTGCATCGTTTTCCGATGATTCAATATATTACTGCTCTAGGAAAAGAATTCAACTATTTAGCGCTGTCGAGGATGCTCAAGGTATGTATCAAACAAACTTGTATTGCAATTCTTTTAACTCAAAATTATCGGAAGGAGATAGATTAGTTTTTAGTGCGGATATGCGTCAAACGAATTTTGGTCCATCTGCTATAGATGTCCAAGGGGGATATTTATATGCAACCATGTCTGTATCTGAGGGCCAAGGCAAAGATGAAAAGGCCATGTTGGGTATTTATAGGTATACAAAAAACGCAGATGTGTGGAGTGCCCCGGAACGATTTATTGCCAATGATTCTGACGGAATGTTTGACGTCGCTCATCCCTTTATTTCGGCCGATGGATTGAAGTTCTATTTTGCGAGCAACATGCCGGGAGGTTATGGAGGAAAGGATATCTATGTGTGTTCCAAAGAAGGTGATGGCAATTGGTCTAAACCGCAAAATATGGGCTCAGGGATAAATACTTCCTCGGACGAAATATTTCCCTCGGTGTCAACTTCCGGTTATTTTTATTTTTCCTCTAATAGATCGGGAAAGGGTTATGATTTGTTTGAAACAGGATTCCTTAATGATAATATTGGTGAGACGATTTGCCTTCCGGAACCGATAAATAGTCCTCAAAATGATTTTGCTTTAGTGTTCGATGCTTCGGGTAAAATTGGCCTTTTCACTTCCGATCGTGCAGGAAATTTAGATATTTATAAACTCTTTTACGATTTCCCCAGGTTTGAAAATTGTGAACCTGTTTATGAGACGAATTACTGCTTCTACTTTGAAGATATTAGCGTTCAATCCACCGATTCCTTGCCGATGCGCTTCGAATGGAATTTTGGTGATGGTCAAACATCAGTAGGCCTTTCAGCCGAGCACTGCTATTCCGAGTTGGGAAGTTACAAAGCTTATTTATCTATCTATGATACTATCACTAATCTCTTATATGCGAGGGTGTCTGAGGTAGAGGTTGTAGTAGAGAAGTTTCGAAGGCCTTTTATAAACTCAGTTGAGGTTGCACAAAGGGGAGATTCTATTCAGTTTTTTTCTGTACTAGCTGACATGACCGATTTCGACCCGGACCAGTATTATTGGTTTTTTGGCGATGGAACAAAGGTCTGTCGTCAAGATGTGAAGCATGCATATGCGATTCCCGGCATGTACACAATTACTCTGGGCATTGAATCTAAAGAAAAGGACGGTATTATAGAAAAGGCGTGTGTTACAAGACAAGTTCACGTCATTGAACCAATTGAACTTTCCGGTATATCTGAGCAAGAGAATATTGAAGAGGATAGGTCGACTTCCCCTGCGGTACCGGTGACAGAATACTATATTGAATTGAAAAAGACATCCCAATCTATTGCCTTAAGTGATGAGGTCTTTTCGGAGGTTGAGCATGAAATTACCGAACGTTTTCAAATAGAGACCGGGCTCTATATTTATTCGGTTGGTTCGGGGTCTCGCTATACAGATTTGTTTGATCTCTTCCATGAAATGCGGAAAACCAGATTTCAAGATGTTGTGGTAAGAGAAGAAAAGATGGATTACCCGCAAACTATTTTTATAAAGAAGGGATGGTATGTGAGTGATTCAACTCGAAAGGCAATACACTCAAAAATATTTAAGTTCAGAGATATTTTATTCGAAAATAATAGTGCTGAACTAATAGCTGATTCAAAAGCACTTTTAGACCAGATTGGTGAAGTTATGAATGGAGAGATTCATTTTAAAGTGCATATAGTAGCACATACCGATGATCAGGGTGATGACCTACACAATCAGTTTTTAAGTGAAGAAAGAGCTCGACGAGTGAAAGACTACTTGGTAAAAAAGGGTATTGACCCCGATCGATTGACGAGCGAAGGGATGGGGGAAACTAGCCCCATAACATCGAATGATACCGAAGAAGGACGAGCATTGAATCGTAGGGTTGAATTTCAGTTGTCTTTTGAAAATACGATTGATAATAATGATGAAATTAGTAAAGATTAATAGCACTTTTATGAGAGTAATTTCTGATTTTATTTTTTATTCGTTGGGTCTAATCGGCAATCTTCTTTTTTGGAAGTCTCTATCTATTGGGTTCTGTTTCTTAGTTTGTAATATTGATTTGTTTGCGCAAGCAGTCCCTGCTAAAGAGGAGAACATTCCTTTTTTAGTGACTTTTGGAAAGCAATCTGATATTTCCTGGGGAGATGACGACTTTAGTCAAGTTTTCTTTTTTGGATGTCCGGTTGATTTTAAAGAACCATTTTACATCCGAGTTTTTGATCCTGAATGCAGTGGTGCGAATGACGAATTAAAAGGGGATCCCTCTACTACAACGAAGTACTCTATATATGGCGGTATTGGTTGTATTTCAGGTAAAGATGCCACGGCAATTGACCCTAAGGGCGATTACAAAAGTGGCAATTTACTTGCTTCCAGGAGCTTTTCTCAAGAGAAGGAATTCGATAATGCTTGGTATACTTTTGGACCTTTTAATCCAGGTGATGGTGAGTTTTATCCAAAATATGGAGGCATAATTTTCAAGATAATTTGTGAAGGAATAAAAGGGGATGATGGAAATCTCTACAGATATTTCATCTCGACTTCCTCAAGCGCAAATTATTCTGTACCCGGTGGTAATGCATTCACATTTGAATATTCATTTCGTCTACACTCCGAGCCTTTTCAAACTTCACATGTCTATCCGTTTATTGATGACAAAGTGATTTCTGTGGGTCAAACGAATTTTGATTGGGATGACGACGGATTTATAAAAATATTCT
>JBILMS010000012.1:0-63749 GCA_044375415.1 Flavobacteriales bacterium | reverse complement strand
TCTATTCGATTGAAGCCATTTCAAAGTTGGGCCTTGATGCTTTTTTCCTTTTCCGTTGAAGACAGTTTCAAATGATTGAATCGAAGTGGATTTTTCGAAATACCCATCTACTAATTTGTTATGAAGGTCATTCAAACTTCGGGTATCATGTGGCCACGTATATGAAAGTACTATTTTCTTTTGATTTGTTCTCTCTTTCTGAACCTTATGTTTATTTGTATTACTGAAAATATTGGGTGTTTGAAAGACAATTTCCCATGCTTTAAAAAGCCTCCCAACCTTGTAACCATAATCTTCCAACCCAGTTTCTGCAATGGCTGAAAGGTCTAATTTCATTGGAAATCCAATAGAAAACCTTGAATTTATTTCTTTCATCACTACTTCTTTTCTAGCTTCAGGTGTATCAATAAATGGAATCAGAGAGTTATATCCTTTTTCAAATCCCCTGCTATATACTTCATCAAGTAATGTCTCTGTTACCCCAAATGATTCTATTATCTTGAATGCCTCTAGATGAACGGGAGTTCCGTAAAGTGAAACAAAAAACAATGGACAAGCATCTATTGAGAGATACTTCTTATAGAACTTCGTGTGCAAATCAATGGGCAGGCTTACATTTCGGTTACTCCAAAATGATGGATACTTTGATTTTTCGGTCATTGAGCGTAAACTTCTGTGGACTGTTCTTGTAAGTCTTGTTACTCTATTGTTACTCAAAAAACAAAAAGCCCCTGTAAATTCTTTATTCACAGAGGCTTGCAGATAAGTGATCGTAGCCCGTAGGGGAATCGAACCCCTGTTACCAGAATGAAAATCTGGTGTCCTAACCCCTAGACGAACGGGCCATTTTCTAAAAATGGAGTGCAAATGTAAGCAGAATTCAGAAAAGTCAAAGAGAGATTGAAAAAAAGATGAACGGACTTGATTAATAGACTGTAAATGAATTTATTGAAATCCTTCTGGCAGGTGTATGGCTTTGGCTGAAACGCACGTCCGGGGTCATTTTCAGAATCCAAAAAGCAATATCAAAAGAATGAACAGCTCAGTTTCACCTAAATCCATTCATGCTTCGGCTCCTCATTCTTCGTCGCTCGGGAGGACGCATTCATCATTCATAATTCATCATCGACTCCCTACTTCCCTTCCTCCAAGCCAAACTGAAACCCAAGTCTCTTACCCGTTGCAAGTGCATGTGTTTCGGTTATGGACTGTATTTCTTCTACGCTGATCTGCTGGACGTTTTCGTAGGGAGGTATGAGAAGATCAAAATCGAGGCAGTGAAGGATAGCATTCTCCACGATGTCGCAAAGAACTTGATCGGTTAATACACCGTTCACGAAATCATTGAAAAGATATCCGAGATTTTTTTTACCCTGTACAAAAAAGTGATTTTCTCGATTGATAAAGATGCGACCAATGAGATAACCAATGTCTGAGGTGCGATTGTATTTAAATGAATCGGATAAAAAGTTGTATATGTTAATCACTCCTACGTAACTGTTCTCCGGATGGTCTTTCAAATAACTCGACTTCCAAAGACTATGGCCTTGATCTAATTCAAAGACATTAGTATGCATGGTGAAAATTAGAATGTCGCCTGCAAATTTTATTTGAGCTTGGTAGTCACCCTTGTCGGTGAATTGAAATGTGACTCTCGAATCTTTTTTCGCGAAGTCTTTATCTAACTTTTCTACACACGATTTTAACGTGGATTTTAATTTCCCGAAATTTGAAAGTGTATTAGCAAAAACATCTTGTTTCAAAATGCTCTTCTCTTCGAGCATCTTCAGAATATTTTCGTGTGTAGTCATAGCGAGAAATGTATTTTAATATGCTCGGGCAAAAAGAACTCTCTTGTTAGAAGGTTTTCCGGTTACCATGCAAGTACCGGCTTCTTCTTTTGCGTCCAAAGGAATGCAGCGAATCGTTGCTTTCGTTTCGTTTTTCACTTTCTCTTCCGTTTCAGCTGTTCCATCCCAATGAGCGGATAAGAAGCCACCTTTGCTATCCAATAATTCCTTAAACGTTTCGTAGTCGTTCACTTCAGTTATGTTGTTGTCGCGGAATTGAAGAGCTTGATTGTACAAATTTTCTTGAATATCGGTCATCAAAAATTCGATGTGTGATTCCAAGTTATCCCACGAAATGACTTGTTTTTCACCTGTATCGCGGCGAACAACTTCGGCAGAGTTGTTTTCAAGGTCTTTTGGACCAATAGCAACGCGCACCGGAACTCCTTTCAACTCATATTCGGCAAATTTCCATCCTGAACGTTTAGTATCGTCGTCGTCAAATTTCACAACGATGCCTTTACTTTTTAGAGCTGCCAACAGAGGTGAAACTCGTTCGCGAATTACTTCTAGTTGTTCTAGACCTTTATATATAGGTACAATTACGACGTGAATAGGAGCAATCCTCGGAGGCAAGCGAAGACCCTTATCATCGCTGTGAGTCATGATCAATGCTCCAATCAAACGTGTGGTCACTCCCCACGATGTAGCCCAGACATAATCCAATTGGCCTTCTTTCGATGTGAACTTCACGTCAAATGCTTTCGCAAAGTTTTGTCCTAAGAAGTGGCTGGTACCGGCTTGAAGAGCTTTTCCATCTTGCATGAGTGCTTCAATACAATAGGTATCGATGGCACCGGCAAATCGTTCAGATTCTGTTTTCCTTCCGCGAATCACAGGCATGGAAAGCCATTTTTCGGCGAAATCAGTATAGACATCGAGCATTTGTTCGGCTTCTGCAATGGCTTCAGCAGCGGTGGCATGCGCTGTATGACCTTCTTGCCACAAAAACTCGGTTGTTCTCAGAAATAGTCGCGTACGCATTTCCCAGCGAACCACATTGGCCCACTGATTAACTAGTATAGGCAAGTCGCGGTAGCTCTGGATCCATCCTTTGTATGTATTCCATATTATAGTCTCGGAGGTAGGACGAACAATCAATTCCTCTTCTAGCTTGGCATCCGGATCCACTACAATCTGACCATCTTCTATTTTTAGGCGGTAGTGAGTAACCACCGCACATTCTTTAGCAAACCCCTCAACGTGGGCTGCTTCTTTGTTAAAATATGATTTTGGGATGAAAAGAGGGAAGTAAGCGTTTTGGTGTCCGGTGTCCTTGAACATCTTATCGAGGGCATCGCGCATCTTTTCCCAAATGGCGTATCCATAGGGTTTGATAACCATACAACCCTTGACATCGCTGTGTTGCGCGAGATCGGCCATTGAGACCAATTCATTGTACCATTTTGAATAATCTTGGTCGCGGGAGGTGAGTTTTTCGCTCATAACTTTTCGTTAACTTTGTGGTATGGTATTTGCAAATCTTGTTCGGCAAAAGTATTGAATGAAGATGTACTTTTAGCCAACCTACGAAGAATGAACATTAAAAACCCCGGCGCAATGAAACACTTAAAATGGACCGCACTCGTTTTGGGACTTTCTCTTTTTGCATTTTCATGT
Source organism: Flavobacteriales bacterium (assembly GCA_044375415.1). Classification (GTDB taxonomy): domain Bacteria; phylum Bacteroidota; class Bacteroidia; order Flavobacteriales_D; family Sanyastnellaceae; genus JAWXBG01. The sequence continues at coordinate 60,279 of JBILMS010000012.1, read as the reverse complement.
ACGCAGACTGCGTATGTGACTGGTGGGAAATCGTATGAAGATGATGAAGTGTATTACCAACCCGGTGAGACTTTCATTTCGGATCTACCTGTTGCTGAGGTAACTCAGACTTCGGGCGAAGAAGACTATTATGAAAGCCCTGAACAGGATGAATATTATCAGGGTGAACAGAATGCCGACGTAATCAATAATTACTACGGAAATGATGGTTTTAATAATAATTGGGGTACCGGTATTAATACGAATCTGATGTCGCCTTTTGGCTCAAATTGGACGTGGAGCCCTATTTGGGGATGGCGTCTTTCCTACAATTGGGGATGGGCAGGATACGGCGGATGGGGTTTTAATTCTTGGAATAATCCATGGTATTACGACCCTTGGTTCACCGGATGTTACGGTGGTTTATGGGATCCATACTGGGGAAGTCCGTTTTATAATCCTTGGGGATATGGTTGGGGTTATAACAACTTTGGCGCTGGTTATTGCGGTTCGCCTTATGCCGGAAATATTTGGGATGATGGTGCTGTAGGTGGTGGAAATGGAACCTATTATGGACATCATACAGGTGTATCGACCGGGTCTAATGTAAATTCAAATTATACGGGCGGTGCGCTTTATTCCGATAGAATTACAAAACCGAAAAAACCGATTCAAGCTAATCCTTCTGATGGAGGTATAGTAGCCGGTACAGATGGCGTTGTAAGAGGTGGTGCCGAAAAACCAATGACTATTGAAAAGGAACCTGCGCGCACCACGTTCAGTCCTGTAAATCGTCCGGTGGATTTCAATACGAATGATACGGAATCTGCATCTGATGGAAAAGACGGTAGAATTAACTTTCCGGATATATCGAATAAGCCATACGTTTCTACACGTCCCGCTTCGAATGGCGGTTCTTCGAAAGGTAATAGCGACGAATATTATACTCCGTCACACAACAATACGAAGCGACCGACTGCAAAAGGCAACGACCGTAATTCAGGAGTGAATCAAAATCCTGAAAGACAAAAGCCATCTTCGTCCGGAAGTAATTCGGGTGGATCGAAAGTGGAGAAAAAGTCGAGTGATCACCGTGAATCGGGATCATCAAAATCCGATTCTTCTCCTTCTAGAAATAGCAGTAAACCATCGTATTCACCTTCTCCATCGAGCGGTGGAAGTGGTGGTGGGTCTAGGCCATCAGGTGGTGGTGGCGGCGGTGGAAGAAGTTCATCTTCGTCTTCGTCAAGTGGTAAGAAACGGTAATTACTAAAATCTGAAACGTATGAAAAGCAGAGTCATAACCATGACTGCAGCCATTCTTTTGTCCGGACTTTTGTCTGCACAAAATGAAACGGATGCACTGAGATATTCTCTCAGCGATTTTTCGGGATCTGCCAGAAGCCTTGGAATGGGTGGTGCATTTGGTGCACTGGGAGCGGATTTATCTTCATTCACCGGAAACCCTGCCGGAATAGCTTTGTATAAAAGAGGGACGTTTGAATTTGGTTTTGGTATCAACAATACACAAATCGGCAGTAGATATGAAAATGGTACTGCGAAAGATGAGTATCCAAACTTCTTTTTAAATAACGTCGGTGTGGTGGGAAGTGCAAAAACGAAACATCCCGATTGGACAACTTCGAATTTTGGAATTGCTTACGTGCGCACACAAGATTACAATCAAAACATTCAAATAAGTGGCGATGCTTTTAATACCACTCTGCTTGATGTTTTTGCGGCTCAAGCTGCTGCTATTCACCCGGATGATATTACCGATGCTGTTCCTTTTACAGCAGGTCTTGCATATCAGACGTATTTGATAAATCCATCAGATGAAAACGGAACTTTTTATACTCCGGAGTATAGCGGTGGTTCTGTTCGTCAGACAAAACGCATAAATCGTCAGGGGAGAGGTTCTGAAACATCTTTTGCATACGGCGCTGCCTATAAAGATCGTTTGTATTTTGGACTTGGATTGGGTTTTGTGGGCACTCGATTTACCGAAGAGTCGCATTACACCGAATCAAACTTTGAAGAAGATGAAACTTTATCATCTTGGTCTTACAACGAGGATTTAAAAACGCGAGGTACAGGAATTAATGTGAAGATTGGAATGATTGCGCGTATCCAAGAATGGCTTCGTGCAGGAATTGCCATTCACACTCCAACCTATTTGAGTCTCGCAGATTCGTACTCTTCGGTGGTAAGTTCTTATTTCCGCAATGGAGATGACTACAGTTGGGATTCACCTTTAGGTAGTTTTAATTATTCCTTGAGAACTCCTGCTCGCTATATGGCTAATATGGCATTTGTTTTGGGCAAGTCCGGATTGATTAGCGCCGACTATGAGTTTACCGATTATAGCACAGCAAGACTCCGAAGCTCAGGTACTGCAAACGATTATAATTTTGATGCAGAAAATCAGGCGATACAAGACATCTATCGTGGAAGTCACATGGTAAAAGCGGGGGTAGAGTGGAGAGTAGGAGAGGCCATACGTCTCAGAACCGGTGCGGCTTATCGTCAAAGTCCCTTCGTGAGTGGTGCTGCTATTAATTCTCCTGAAATTTTGTATTCGGGTGGTGCAGGATGGAGAAAAGATTCTTTTTCGATAGACTTCAGTTTGGCTTATCAAGATAGAGATGAATCGTATTTTTTATATGACCCTAGTGTAGTTTCTGAAACCAAACTCGACAAGACTAAATGGATTGGAATGGTGAGTCTTGGATTCCGATATTGATCATATCACATATCAATTGAAGCAAATTACTTCAATTGGAAATCTAAAAAAAAACGTCCGCTTTTAGCGGACGTTTCTATTTTATGCGGCTTCGTTTATTTCTTATTTACTCCAAACAGGCCATCTACCGGGCGTGTAGGGTGCGTTGTTTTGTTCAACTTCTTTTTCTAAAGAGTCAAGATCTTTTTCAGCGAGTTTTAATTCGTCAAGAATAAGAGCAAATTCGTTGGCAGCAACGTCATAGGCGTCCAAGTAGGTTTTTGGTATACGAGAAGTGGTGGACCACACGGCATACTCTATTGTACCAATGCGATCATTTACGGAAGGAGCCGTTTCAAATTCTCTTCGAGCGCGACTTCCATCGCCATTCAATCGTATACCAATTGCCTGAAGTTTCTTTCGAAGTTCAGCAGATTTTTGCAGAACGTTTTGCGCCGGAGCCGGCATGTCTAAAACACTTTCATCAATGGTTGTAATTTTCGACAACATATCACCATGAATAGAGGACACGGCACTGCTTGCTTTTCTAATTTCTGTTACTTTTTTCCAGAAAGCCACATTAGATTTCATGTCCACCGGAGTGCTCGAGTTGTCGAGTAATTTGCAGGTGAACGATTGTGGTCCGGCCAATTCTTTTAAGAAACCATCTTCATAGGATGCAATGGAAACGGTGTAGGTCCCGGGCATACACAAATGTCCGACTTCAGCACTTCCAAAAACTTCGTCAGGTGCTGGAGTATATCGCTCGTTTAAAGGGCCGGGCACTCCGTATCGGAAGTCCCAAGTAATTCTGTGAAGTCCTTTTTTAGCCGGCGCTTTTAAGTGTCGAACAACGGCACCTACTTCGTCTTTTATGGTAATTAAAAGGTAAGGAGCAATCTGGTTGTCTTCAAGACGGAGTGAATCCATGGAAGGATAATAGACTTTTTCTTTCTTCTCGTATTTCGCTTTTTCAGATTCTTTTCTTTTATCCTTTATAGACAGTATATCTTCTTTTATATGATACGTGAAGACCGCACCAACCGAAGGGTTTGGAGCTGTGTAAAAACTGCTTCCCATGTGTCCTTTGTCGCGCAGACCAATGGGGTATGACTCGATGAACATGAGGCTTTCTTTGATCGGTAAAATAGTAGCGGGTTTTTCCATTTCCGCTTTGGTGATATTGCGGAGTGGGGTATAGTCGTCGAGGATGTAAAATCCACGTCCGAATGTGCCGAGTACCAAATCATTTTCGCGACGTTGGATTTCGATGTCACGCACGGCTACTGTGGGTAAACCGGAGCTCAATTCAAACCAATTTTTACCTCCATTTTTGCTGCAATACACACCGAATTCTGTCCCAACAAAAAGAAGTTGCGGATCTACATGGTCTTCGGCGATTGAATAGACACTGCCTCTTGCAGGTAAATCCGATTGAATGGCCGTCCATGTTTTGCCACCATCTGCAGTTTTCAAAACATAAGGTTTGAAGTCGCCGTAACGGTGATGATTAAAACAAACGTAAGCGATGTTTTTATCATGCAAAGAGGCAATGATTTGATGAACATAGCTCTGCGAAGGAACTCCCGGTAGATTGTCGATTTTTCTCCAATTAGCACCTCCATCAGTGGTTACGTGGATTAAACCATCATCTGTTCCAACCCAGATAAGATTCTCATCGAATTTTGATTCTGCGATGCTAGTAAGTTGACCATAGATATCGGTACTTCCGTTTTTTGCAATGGCATCGACAGACCAAATTTTACCCATGATCTCCATTTTATTTCTATCGACTTGTCTGCTGAGATCCGGGCTTATCACTTTCCATGAATCTCCTTGGTCGTCGGTTCTAAAAAGTTTGTTGGCGCCGAAGTATAAACGTGATGAATTGTGTTGACTGATGAACAACGGGGCATCCCAATTCCATCTGTACGCCGCTTCTCCTGCACCTTCTATGGGTTTTATCGGAAGGAACTGGCCGCTTTTTCGATCATAGCGAATGAGTCCGCCGTATTGACTTTGTGCGTAAATAAGATCGGGATTAGTGGGATCTACTTGTGTTTCGAATCCGTCTCCAATTGAAGTTACATACCAATCTGAATTTACGATTCCATTGATAGAAGTACTGCGCGATGGTCCTCCGAGACTTAAATTATCTTGTGTACCACCATGAACCGAATAGAATGGATAAGCGTTGTCGGTAGATACTTTGTAAAATTGTGTAATGGGAAGGTTCGCTTTAAAGTCCCAGGATCCGGCAAAATCATAGGTTTCGTAGACACCGCCATCGCATCCAACTAATAGGTGATTGCCGTCTTTTGGATCAACCCAAATCGCATGATTATCGATGTGTTTATTTATTTCTCCAAGGTTTACAACCGTTTTTCCTCCGTCATTACTCACCTTGTAATATGTATCTGTAATAAAGATTCTATCTTCAAGAATAGGATCGCAGGCTATTTCTTGGTAGTAGTTGCCACTAGTGAAAGTGCCACTTCTTTTTTCCCAACTTGCTCCGCGATCTGTAGAGCGATAAATACCACCTTTGCCGTCTTTTGCTTCTATAACGGTGAAAAGGACGTCTGGATTTACAGGACTAATAGCTAATCCCATTCTACCTACATCGCCTCCCGGTAAACCACCTTCGAGTTTTTTCCAAGAGGTACCACCATCAGTGGATTTGTATATAGCCGATTCAGGACCTCCGCCGATATACGTATGCACTTTGCGCATACGCTGATGAAACGCGGCGTATAGAACGTCCGGATTGCGCGGATCCAGAACTATGTCGTTGCAACCCGTAAATGTGCTTACCGATTTTATGTTTGTCCAGGTACTCCCACCATCGATCGATTTGTAAACGCCTCGTTCGCCGCCTTCACGCCAAACAGGTCCGTAAGCGGCTACATATATGATGTTTGAATTAGTGGGATGCACAAGCACTTCGGCAATATGTTCGGAGTCTTTGAGACCCATATTTTTCCAAGACTTTCCACCGTCTTCGCTTTTGTAAACACCATCGCCATAGGCTACCGAACGTTGATTGTTGTTTTCACCGGAACCAACCCAAACAGTGCCTGGGTTTGAGGGATCTATGGTAACACAACCGATGGAGTAGGAGCCTTCGCCGTCGAATATTGGATCGAAGGTCACGCCGCGATTGGTAGTTTTCCATACCCCTCCAGATGCAGATGCTACATAATATTCGCTGTGATTATCGGGGTTAACGGCGAAGTCGGCAATACGTCCGGAAGTGACTGCCGGACCGATGCTACGAAAGCTCAGTTCGCCAAACATTTCGGATGTAAAATCCGGAGTTGCCGGAGGAGGAGTTTTCTTTTGAGCTTGAACGGGTAGCGCTAGACAGAGTCCGAACCACACGATTACATGTGAGATTTTTTTCATAGTAGGAAATTGGTAAAGGCAATCAAATGTAATAAGAAGTGTAATTGTAAGAATAGAATTCACAGATGCGGCTGTGAGGGATGATTAGTGGTAAATCTCGAAAAGAATAGCTCAGACTATTTTGGATGAATAGATTAAACTTGACCTGCATTCTTTGAGGGCATCTCATAAATAAAAATCACTTATCTTGCTTCAAATTATCGAACCATGAAAACTCTGCTACTTTCCATTTGTCTTATGCTTTTTTCGAGTTTTGTTTTTTCTCAAACGTGCAATCCAACGGGCAACATTGTAGTCTATTCCAATTACGACGGTGGAATCATAAACATTAATTGTGATGTGAATATTCCAAACTTGAAAATTGGGATTTGCACCTATGAAGCCGTTCAGATAAATATCACCGGACCTTTTGTAGGCAATGTGACGGAAGTGCTTTATGCGGGGTACATCGGCTCTAATGATAACTGCGGTGTAGGCATTACAAATACAACGATCACCGGAGTCTCTCCCGCTATTTCTGATGTCTTGTTTGCTCCTCCTGTGACCTATTCCGATCCTAATGGATATCCGTTTATGATTTGCGGATACAGTTGTGGAACCGGTTCACAAGGAGGATGTAATACATCGATTCAAGTTGCCGAATATTTTATTGATACGTTTAATGGGACCTTACGTTCTTTCGAATCTCAATATAATTGCTGGGACAATGAAACTGTATTTGTATCTCAAGGTGGTTGCTGTGGTGCGCCTCCGGCCAATGCACAAGCATTTTTCTCAGCCAGTGATGTAATTGTTTGTGAAGGTCAATGCATCAATTTTACCGATGGAAGTTTTAATACTCCGACCAATTGGACATGGACATTTGCGGGTGGAATTCCCTCTTCTTCTACAGCCCAAAATCCGAGTACTATTTGCTATCTCAATGCAGGAGTTTATCCTGTGAACTTAACGGCTACAAATGCTTTTGGAGGTACTACCTATACCTTCAATTTACAAGTTATTCCATGCGGAATTCAGGGTTGCACGTATCCTGCAGCAAGTAATTACAATCCGACGGCAACCATGGATAATGGCAGTTGCATTTTTGCTAATTGCGTAGATGATTGCCCGGCAGATTTTAATAATGACGGCGTAATAGGGGTTTTGGACTTACTGGATTTCATAGGTATATACGGCACATCTTGCCCGTAAGTACTTTCGTAAAGTCGAATATCGAATTGCTATTTGTAGTATTAACTACTTATTTCGCGGTAACGATAAACTCGGTACGTCTATTATCCTGATGCAGGCTTTCATCACATTCGACACCGTCTGTGCACTTGTTGAGTAAACGACGTTCGCCGTATCCTTTGCTGGTCATGATGTTTCGGGGAACTCCTTTTGCAACTAAGTAATCAATAACTGCCCCTGCACGTTTGTCAGATAGGTCGTCATTGTATTCATAACTACCACGGCAATCGGTATGACTGCGAATTTCAAATTTCACTTGTTGATTGTCTTTAAAGAGTTTTACAAGATCATTTAAATAAGGTTCAGCATCGCGACGGACGTCCCATTTGTTGTAGTCCCAATGGATGTTTGGAATATCGTAAATCCCTTTGTTATCTTCTTTTCCGGAGCCAGTTCCCGATTTTCCATCTTTAGGATCTTTTCCATTTTTACCTTTCTTGCCACCTTTTGGATCTTTGCTATCGCCATTTCCGGGAGTTTCTGTATTTCCGGCTGTATCCTCAGGTTTGGTTATGATCAACTCATTTAATTCCGTTACTTTATCAATCTCTTCTGAAGAGCGTTTTCCTTTCGTGCTGACGTCATCGCTCACATTGAAGTAACCATCCAATTCTGTGATCATTTGATAGTCTTTACCCGGCATAAGCTCGATATCGTATTCGCCATTGCCATCGGAATAATAAACGTCTTCGGTGCCATCGGTAAGATTCTTAACAGTGATTTTAGCACCTCCAAGCGGAAGCATACTTTTCTTGCCCGATACGAGGCCTTTATATAATATCTCAGGAACTTCGTAGGTAAATGAATAGATCAAATCACCGCCTGAGCGAGAAGAAGTAAAATATCCGGATTTGCGATCTGCATTCCACACCAAACCAAAATCGTCGCGCTCGGAGTTGATAGGATAACTAACGTGTGCGGGTTCACTCCAAGTGCCCGAAGATTTGGTAGTATAAACAATGTCGAGTTTACCTAAAGATCGATGTGCATCACTAGAGAAGTAAAGCGTGTCGTTGCCTAGCATGGTTGGGAAAACGTCGTTTCCTTTTGTGTTCACCGTTGGACCAAGATTCACGGGAGCTCCCCATCCACCGCCGGTCGCTGCAATAGAGTAAATATCCATTTTACCGCTGCCACCATCGCGATCAGAACTGAAGTAAAGTGCACTTCCGTCAGCAGAATAAGCTGGATGAGCATACATAAATTTTGGATCGTTAAATGGCATCATTTCCGGTTTGCCCCATTGTCCATCATTTCCTTTTTTACTCATGTACAATTGAGTGTTGCTCACGTCTTTGTCATTGCCGGCGAGTGCTCCTCCTTTCAAAGAAAAACTGCGGGTAAACACCAATGTACTTCCATCGGGTGAAACAACACCAACGGCATCGTGGTATTTGCTGTTTACAGAGGTTAAAGCTTCCGGCATCGACCATCCGCTAGCATTATCTTTTGTAAAGTACAAGTCGGTAAACGCTTTGTTGGTATAAGGATCCTTGTCTCCTTTAGTAGAAGGGGCCGAGATGAGCAATCCACCGTTGTAGGGAGCTGCTGAGTAGGGAGCCATTGCTCCGGGAATGTTAAGTGATGTTACGGTGTAAAACACTGAATCCGCCATCATGTTTTCGTGTTTTTCGCAAGAGGCGAAAAGTTCTTGCGCCGTTTCATTCGAGGGATCTCTCGATAAAACACCTTCAAATATTACAGAAGCCTCTTCGTAATTTCCTTTAGCCATTAATGCTTTCCCCTGCTTGATGCGATCTTCATCCGTATTATCGGTATATACGTTGGTGATAGCGTATGCCTCTTTGGCTTTGTTCACCTCATTAACCATTTGGTATGATTCGGCAAGCATTTTTCGTGCTTCTGAATCTTCTTTTTTGGCTAAGCCCTTTTCAAAATACCAAATTGCATCTTGGTACTTCAAGTCTGTATAGGCTTTTTTGCCGTTTTTAATATACATAGATGCACAACTACTGAGCAGTGTTGCAACTACAATCAACGTAAATATTCGGGTGAGAAATAATTTCATGTTACTCAAAAATTAAAAATAACGAGGAGAACGAGTTTTGAGACTAACGTCTTTGCCGAAGTCGAATCCAAGCATTACTTCATGTGAACCGCTGCTGTAATCAGCTATATCGGTAAGTGTATAATCGTAAGCATATCCCAGGCGGAATTGGGGTGTAATGTTCCATTCGGCCATTGCTACCAATGCATCTCCCGTTCTATATCCAACACCCAGCCAATATTTTTGGAAGAACATAAAGTTGCAATTGAGGTCCACTTCTACAGGCGCACCTGCTTCGTATTTCACAAGTATGCTTGGTTTTATTGCAAGTGTTAGACTTGGTTCGAAAACGATACCTGAATGCAAGTACATGTGATTTGTAAAATATCGATCCAAACTTGAATTCTGTGGAATAATGTTTTGATCGGCGGCATAAATAACCGGAATTGACAAACCAGCGTACCATTTGGACGTGTAGTAGTAGGCACCAAATCCAACTTTTGGAATCATCTCTCCTTGAATATTATTCGCATATACAGGGTCTTCGGTATCCCAAATTTTAGCGTCGGTGAGATCAGCGCTATAACTTGCAACTGATGCTCTCAAACCGAAACTTAGATTTCCTGATCCGAGAAATAACTTGTAAGCAAGATTTGCTCCTGCTTCCATTTGTCGGGTGATTCCAATTTTATCATTGGTAAGTGTGAAACCCAAACCTAGTTTTCTTTTAGCAATAGGGCCATCTATGCAAAGGGTCTGTGTCACGGGAGCTCTGTCAAATCCCACCCATTGACTGCGGTGCAATACACTCGTGCTCCAATATGGATGCGTGCCCGCATAGGCAGGGTTCAATACGAGTCCATTGAACATGTACTGACTAATCATTACTTCTTGTTGACTGAAGGAAAGCAATGAAGCCATCATTATGATTGAAAGTGCTACGATCTTTTTCATCAGTGTGCGCTTGCTTTTTGTAATTACTTGATGTATCATGTTGCTTATCTCCTTAAATCAACGTATGAACTAAATTCTTTTTCTCCGGCCACAAAGACCACGAAGTAGGTTCCATCGGCGAGGTCATTTCCATCGCTATTCTGACCATACCAATTGTTGGCATAGCCCGATTTTTCGTAAACGATATTTCCCCAGCGATTAAATACTTTGAATGTATTATTCGGAAATCCCTCAACCCCTATAATCACGTATGAATCATTTTGATTGTCTCCATTCGGTGATATACCGGTTGGGAAATCAAGGATATCAGGTTCTGTTAATACAAAGGTTGTATCCTTTGTGCATCCGTTCGCATCAGTAATAGTGAGTTCGTATGTTCCCGCCGGTAGATCTGACGGATACGCTGTGGTATCGGCTAAGTTCACAGGTCCGGTCCAAGTATATGTGTAGCCGGGTGTTCCCCCTGTCACTTCAGTGGCTATGCTTCCATCACTTCCCGCGAAAACTGAAATATTAAATCCATTGTCGAATAGTGGGCTGCTTCCGTTAATGATAATTTCACTCGGTTGTGAAATACTTACAACAACATCGTCCGTGCAGCCATTTACATCAACCCAAGTTCCGGTATAAGTTCCGGCCGGCAAACCTGTCAGCGGACTACCGGTTCCAACTTGATCACCGTTTTGATCGAACCAAGTTATTATCACACCATTTGTTCCTAAAACTTCCAGACTCACAGAACCTGAGTTATCACCAAAACATTGCAAATTGGTTCTATCTGAATTAACTACAAATGGTTGTGGTCCACCGATGGTAATGTCAACGACTTCCACGCAGCCATTGGCATCTGTTATAGTCACCGTATAAGTTCCGGGACATAGGTCGGTGTCTGTTTGTGATCCTTGAAAATCATAAGGGAGCGTTCCACCTGAGATAGTTATGTTGTAAGACCCGTTGCACAATCCGCAGTCGGCATCCACCGAAGTAAATGTGACATCGAGTGGAGTAGGAACAACAACCTGCACATCTACAGAAGCAGAACAGCCATTGGCATCAATAACAGTGAGAGTATAAAGACCATCTGAATTAACATCGATGCATTCGGATGCATCTCCGTCCGACCATTGGTAGCTGTATGGTGCACAACCGCCGGATATAGAAGGACAGAGCTGTACACTTCCAAGACAGTCGACTGTTTGTGTGATATTGACCGAAAGAATTTCAGGTTCCGAGATGGTAATTATTTCACATGTTTCACATCCCACAGCATCGGTAACACACACGGTGTAAGTACCGGCACATAGATCTTCAACGGTCGTTACATCGGTTAGACCAAGTTCAACCCACGTAATGGTATACCCGGGTTCTCCACCAAATGCTTCCACTGAAATACTTCCATCGCATTCGCCATTACATGAAACATTGTAACCACAATTAAATTGAGAGACAGTGATATTCAGACCGAGTAATTCCGGTTCTGTAAGATCAAAGTCGAGCAAATGTTCGCAACCGTTGGCATCGGTAACCAAAACTTCGTAGAACTGAGCACATGCATTCGCGATGTCTTCGGTGGTTTCCTGACCGGGGTTCCATTGATAGGTGTATGTTGGAACACCACCACTAACTGTTAAATCGATAGTACCATCACATGCTCCGTAACAGGAAATGTTGAATCCACCATTGTAAACGCTGACTTCACTTGAAATAACTAAGGCTTCTAAAGGCTGGGTAATTTCGAAACAGTCAGAAGCTTCGCAGCCACCGTTATCCGTAACCGTCACACAATATGTACCTGCAGGAAGATTTGAAATAATCGGGTCGGTACTTAAAACATTTCCATCACCATCTGTCCATTCATAGATGAAGTTAGGATCACCACCATTGATGGTTACTCCCAATTCGCCATTGCTGTCTCCAAAACAACTCAGTGAAAAGATGATACCGGGGACGTTAGGATCGATCGCCACGGTAAAGGGATCGGGATCAGTAATCGTTACCGATAGCGTATCTGTACATTCATTTAAATCTGTTACAGTAAGATCGTACGTGCCTGAAGCCAATGGACCAATTACACTTCCTGAGTACTCATTTTGATTTTGATCCGTCCAGGTAAAATCATAAGCCGGAACTCCGCCATCGGCGCTCGCTGCGATACTCGCATCGTCGGCACCAAAACAAGAAATGGCTTGAATGAAATCTACCGCCGCAAGAAGTTCCTCGGGTTCGGTGATTGTATAAGTAAATGTATTCGTACAAAAATTTACATCTGTAACAATAGCTGTATAGGTATCAGGTGCAAGGTTGAAAAGAGTATCAGCATTGGCAGAATTATTTCCAATATTACCTGTAACCCAATCGATGTCATATATTCCAACACCACCACTGAAGCCTGGTGATATCCATCCATTGGTGCTTTCAAAACATGAAACTCCAAATCCATTGTAATTAGAGATAGTTCCGTCGTCTTCGATTGGTAAAGGTTCAGTAAGGGTAACTGTGGTGGTAGCCAAACATCCGTTTACATCGAACACTTCCACACAATAAGTGCCGGCACTTGCTCCCGTGAGAATTGAACCGTTTTCGTCAATATTGTCAATGTCAGAACAGTCGCTCCAATCGTATGTGTACGGCATGGTTCCTCCCGCTATGAACACAGAAATTTCACCATCGTTCGCATCATTGCATGAAACGTTGTAACCCCCATTGTATAAACTAACCTCTACTTCGATGTCCATCAAATTTGGTGCATCCAAACAAATAGTTTCTTCTGAAGAACATCCGGCCGCATCGGTTGCAACAACGGTATAACAACATTCATAAAGATTTTGCTGGTCTTCGTCATTTATGTTCACCAAGAAACATCCACCCGGTGCATCCCATTCGTATGTGTAACCACCGGCACCTCCGGAAACATTGATATCAATTGTACCATTGTTTTGCCCGAAACATCCGGGAGGAATGGCAGACAGTACTTGAATATCTATTTCGCTTGGTTGGTTTACGTTAAAAAGAAAAGTGCCTGAGCAACCTTCAGCGGTTAGTTGCACGGTGTAGTTGCCCGCACACAATCCACTCACATCTTCTGTGGTTGCAATTAAAATGTTGTTAGAGTCGTACCATTCATAATCGTATGCACCTGCCGGATTCGGTGTGAGGTCTAATGCCCCATCGCATAACCCGAAACATGATGCAGGAGTCATAATGGCATCGGCCGAAAAGAGATCGTTGTTGCCAACTACAATGGTGAAAGTTTCGGAACATCCAACATTATCTGTTACGATAAGCGTATATACTCCCGAATTGATGTTGGTAATATTCTGTGTCGTACATGTGTTACAGCTAGGTCCGGTATATTCGAAATTGAAAGGACCTCCATGACCACCGCTCACCGACGTTAGCGTAATAGCACCCTGACCGGAGTTCGGATTTGCACATGAATTAGGAACGGTTGTGAATGTAATTTGGATGGCAGGTACACAAGTGAGTGTATAATTTTGAGAAAATTGACAACCATTGGCATCAGTTACAATGAGTGTATAGTCGCCACAGGGAGCAAAGGCCAAATCTTCACTTGTAGAAAAAAGATTGTCGTCTGCATCGAACCAGTTGATCGTATATCCCGGAGTTCCATCTGTAATACTTATTTCTACAAAACCATCATTTGTATCAGGACAAGAAACGTTGAAACCACCGGCGTAGTTGCTAATCAAATCTGTGCTTACAGCCAGTGGTGCTTGGGGTTCGCCCACTGTAATAGTTACCGAATCATCGCTGGTACAGCCATTCTGATCGGTAACCGTGACGTTAAATGTTCCACTTGGAAGATTCGTTGCAGTAGGTCCTGTAACCAATGGATCGTGGCTCCAAACGTAGGTGTATGGAGAGCAGCCGCCTTGAGCATTTACCGTGGCAGATCCTGATTGATCGCCATTACATAATACATCCACTTGTCCTATCAGATTGATTGAAAGAGCACTTGGTTCTGACAAGGAATAGGTGTCCACCAAAACACAACCGACAGCATCGGTAATGGTGAGCGTATATAGTCCGGCACACAACGAACTTACATCTTGTGTGGAAGCTGAATATCCATTTGGTCCTAACCATTCGTACGTAAATGGTTCTATTCCTCCACTCACTTCTATGTTGATCGAACCGTCGCATTGACCATTACAACTAATAGGAAATCCACAACCAAAAAGAGGAATTATTTCTTCGCTTATTGAGAGTTCTTCGGTTTGGATAATAGTAACACAGAGTGCACCGATGCATCCGTTTTGATCGGTAACCGTTACGCAATATTCACCCGGCAATAATGCTTCCAAATCTTCTACGTGTGCCTCGAATCCATTGGGGCCTGTCCAATCGTAGATGTACGGTTCTACACCATCTGAAACGGTGAGATCAATACTACCGGTGCTTGAGGTTTGACAAGCATCATTGCTCGATTCAATTTCAAGAGTGAGATTACTTACTACTACAACAACGGAATCAATGGCTGAACATTCCGAGATTGAGGATGTGAGATAATAAGTTGTTGTCGTTGTAGGACAAGCAGTGGGATTTAATGTTTGCGCATCTGTAAGTCCGTCTAATGGAGACCATTCAAAAGTTGCTGAGCCTTCTGTAATAGCTGTTCCTGAAAGCTGAACGCAAGCACCGGCACAAATTTCACTGCTATCCGGAGAGGCAGTTACTTCAAGTAAGTCGGAGATGTAAAAAATAATAGAGTCCAATAAATTTTCTGAAATACAAAGTGGATTTTGAAGATAAATTATGATGTATTCATCGCCTTCCGTTATACCATCTGCTAAGGCTTCAATATCAATGCTGACGCTTATTTCGTCGGCGGGTATAGTGATTGTAGTGGGATCAAGAGGGATACCGGAACCAATGGTAGGAGTGTAGTCAACACCATTAGTGGCATTACCTCCGATGTAAAAAACTACATCTTGCGGATTGGCAGAAACTTCGTCGCGTGAAAAAGTAATCGTACCGTCATTACATCCTTCGATCATAAAATCCAGTCCGCCCGCAGTTGCTGTAACAACGTTAACCGGATTTGATTCTATAGCATTGATAAACACACCGGAGTCATATACACGGTCAGATGCATCCGCGATCATCAGGGTTAAGTGATACGTTTCGCATGGAATAAGATTGCCTACTTCGGCAGCGAGATTGATCGTAAAACCATCGTATTGTATAAACTGGCCAAGTGGATTTTGGTTGTTGTAGTAATAAATATTATAAGGGTTGAGTGGAAGTCCGTTGACACTGTTAATGGCAACGGCAGTGCTTGTTCCGGGAATAAGCGCAATGTTCACATCGGTACCTATACCGGGACCGGAAATGAAAAATCCAAATACGTCGTTGAAAGGAGAACCAACCCATTCATTGTATTCTTCAGAAGCAAAGGTGTATTCAAATCGAAGACTATCTCCTTGCGGAATAATGTCGAATTCGATACTTGTACAATCAAAAGTTTCGCGGTCTTGAGCGAGATCCAAAAGATCGCAACCGGGAAAGTTGTTGTCGAATAAACCACAATTGAGACAAGTCTGTCCACTCAATTGAGGAAGACCACTTGTGTTGTTTGGTCCAATCGCATTAAACACATTACCGGTGGTCATCAACAATCCTTCGTTGCTTCCCATTTCTGTGTTTACACTGTAGTAATAACTAATCGTGCTGTCGGCGGCAGAGACCGAAACGTTGAGGATTTCGACACCTTCACCAACGAGATTCTGAATCATCTCCTCAGGAGTAAGATCGAGATCTACAGTAAGTTGTGCGTGTGAGAGAATGGCAGAGCATAAGATGCCCAAGACCAGACCCACAGATCTAAGTAAAATTGACTTCATTAGAAATAAATGACTTCGGTGAATGATTCTTTCGCTATTTGAAACGTGTTTTTGCAAATGGAAACGGATTAACCTCCGATTCTAAATTGCTTACAGCGATTCATAAAAGCAGTCTCGTCGTATTCAGCTAACACCTGAGCATTTTCTAGCTCAGCTTTGTTTTTAGCAATGTCGGCAAATTGAATGAAATTCTCTTCTAATGAACTCGTATTGGTAGAAGGAATAGTAAGCATTAACACTCCGGCCGGAATACATACCTGTTTGATTTGAAACATAGGGTTGTCTTTCAAAGCTTTGGTAAGTTCTGCGTAGGTGTCATCTGCTAAATCTTTTATTTCAACAAAAAGAACGCGATCTCCTTCCTTTACAGGTTGTGAAGGTTGAGATTTGGCGCCAAAACCCACAAAAAGGAAAACTGTGAGAATAAGTGCCCGTGCAATCATCTGAATGACTTTCATGACAAGATTTTGATTAAAATGTTTTGTTTAGGGTGCAACTGCCCAAAAGCAGACATGCAAATATGATAAAAAATAAGTAAAGTAGACACACTCATCGGATGAATATTATCCGTGTTGAACTTCCGAGTTGATCAACTGTAAATCAGACTTTTGAAAGGGAGAAAAGCGCAATGCCCGCGGCAACCGATACATTTAAAGATTCGGTTCTACCCAACATCGGTATTTGAGCAAGGTGAGAAACGCGCTTCAAAAGAGTCGGAGAGATTCCTTTTTCTTCAGAGCCCATGACTAAACACCATTTTCCTGAAGGTCGTATTTCGTCTATCTTATCAGCACCCTTCTCAGTACAGGCAATCGACTCATAGCCATATTGTTGTAAGAGCAACAGTGCATCAACCAAATTTGGAACTTTGCAAATGTGCATGTGTGACAAGGCACCCGCAGACGTTTTCATACTATCTTCATTGATACGCGAACTCCCTTGATCAGGAACAATGATATGCCGCACCCCGAAGCACTCTGCCGAACGGCAAATTGCCCCAAAATTTCTCACATCTGTAATACTGTCCAACATCAGAAAATTTTCATCTTTTCCCTTAGCGGCAAGAGCTTCCAAGGTTTCTCCGAGATCGAAAAATTCGACAGGAGAAACGAATGCAATGATACCCTGATGTTGAATTCGGGTGAGCTTGTCCAGCTTTTCAGCAGGTACATATTGAACTGTCAAATTGTGCTGTTTCACCAACGTCATCACTTCATGGTACAAGTCGCCACGAAGTCCTGCCTGGATCAGTACTTTATCGATCTGACTTCCACTTCTCAGTGCTTCAATTAATGGTCGCAAACCGGCAACCAATCCTGGATTTTCCCTTCTAGTAAAGGACATAATTTTTTTTATTCGTTGTAAACTCTACCGTTTCTCCATGTGGTAACCATCCTTTCCCAATGTGTTCGAAACATAGGATCTCTTATAAGGGTGTACACGTTGCCGGCAAGTCCGTAATTTGATTTTTTAAAGACAAAAGTGATAGAGGAGATATTTCCTTCTTCACCATATATCCACGTTTCACTTTCATCTGTTTTTCGAATAACATTCGGATGACCGAAAATCAAATGAACCATACCTCGATCGGTTCTCCAACCTTCCGTGTAACTCGAAAAATAATAGTTCGCTTCTCGCACTCGGCTGTAATAGATTCGTATCAACTCTCGGGCTCTGTCTTTATTTCCGGCACATTCAATCCAAAAGTTATCGACCAATTTTTTCGGGTCCGAATTGTTTTCTATCGTTTCATATTCCACTTTGCTTGTGATGTATCGAAGTGGGTGAATTAGTTCTCGAATACTCCCAACTTCCGGGAAAAACTTATCTGCTGTCGTAATGGTCTTTCCAATTTTTCTTTCATTGCCGGCACATAACACATATCTCCCCGAAGTGAGGTTCAACTTGAACTGTGATGGATCATCTTCCAAAATCCCTAAGGGTACTTCAGATAATTGAGCAACGACGGGAAGTTCAGGTGGATTAGAAGAAAAAGGCGGGGGCGGTAATTTGGCCGCTTGGGGGTCGTGAAAAACATGAAATCCATCGTCGCTATTTCGATCAGAACGAACAAAAATGACTTTATCGGTAGGTTGAAAATCTTTGAAAAGAACAGCTGCATTGTTGGTGTCGAGGAGAAGAAAATTCTGTTGATTGTATTTATCTCTTTTATCTATAAAAAGCCTCGTTTCTTGCGCTGTTTGTCTTTTATTGTCAGTGGTTTCAACTGTAAGAGAAAACGAACTTCCGGCAGAAACAATAAGCTCGAAAGCCCCTGTGAGCCATCGCTCTACGTCCGAATTTTTGCTGTCTTCTATGAGCATACTGTCTATAGCAACCCCATCTTTTTTCCATTTTAAAAGTAGTGAGCAACGAAAGGGTTGGTCCGATCCCGCTCTTGTATAAAGCAATTCTGATGTGTGAATTCTAAAGTGGACAGAAGTCTTTTCTTCGCTATCGTGATAAACGACATATTCGGGATGAAGTGAGGCCGATTCATAGTCGTAGAGATAACGAAAGGATGAATCAGCAATTGGCGAATACGTATTACACGACTCAATGATACTCACACAAAAAACGAGCAGTACAATGAAATGAGTATGATAACAGCGTTTATTCATTCATCTTTTTATTCGTCTTCAGAATCGGTCATGGCTCTTTCTACTAGTTTCGAATTAACTCCTTTGATAGCTTTGGCTCCCATCTGCTTTAGCTGTTCGGTTTTACGAACCAAATTACCGGGACCACTACTGAGTTTTTTCATAGCGTTTTCGTAATCTTCTTTTGCTCCATCCAGTTTTTTTCCTATGGCAATTAGGTCTTCTGTAAATCCTACAAATTTCTCATAAAGTTTCCCTGCTTCGGTAGAAATTAATTCGGCATTTCGCGTTCTTTTTTCTTGAGTCCAAATGGATGCTACAGTTCTCAATGTGGCTAACAAAGTGGTTGGGGAGGTAATAACTATTCGGCGCTCCCATGCAAAATTAAAAAGTTGAGGGTCGCTCTGCAATGCCATGGAGAATGCGGCTTCTATAGGCATAAAAAGCAAGATAAAATCGGGTGAGTTCAGTCCTTGTGCCGTTTCGTATTTTTTATCTCCCAATAATTTTATATGACTTCGAACCGATTCGAGATGAGCTCTTTCAAACCGTTTGCGATCGTCGTCGTTTTCACACGAAATGCATGCCTCGTATGCGACTAGACTAACCTTCGAATCGATGATAATGTGTCTCTCCTCGGGAAGAGAAACAATTACATCGGGTTTGATTTCATTGTCGTCAACACTTCTTCTTTTCTGCTGTGTGAAGTATTCGATACCTTCGGTAAGTCCCGAACGCTCCAGTATTTTTTCGAGAACGAATTCACCCCAATTCCCTTGTGCTTTGTTATCCCCCTTTAGCGCTGTAGTTAGGTTGTGGGCATCGGAACTGAGTCGGGTATTCAGCTCCATGAGGCGTTGCAACTCCTTTTTAAGGTCGATACGCTGCTCCGATTCCTGTCCATACACCTTTTCGACTTTCGCTTCGAAATCTTTCAACTTTTCATTGAAAGGCCCCAATATCACTTGCAGTTGATCCCGATTTTGAGTGGTAAACTTCTCCGATTTTTCTTCAAAAATTCGATTCGCTAAGACCTGAAAGTCTTTATCCAATTGTTCTTTCAGGGTTTTTAATAATTGCTCTTGACCATTTATTTTGTCGTTCAAAGCAACGACTTGGGTTTGTGCGGATGCTAAGTCGGCAATTTTGCCTTCCTTTTCCAATTGCAACGTTCGAATGTCGGATTGTGCTTTCTCCACGGTTCGAAGAGCTTGCACATACATGGGATTTTGTTCGATTGGCGAATCGATTCTTTGGTTCTGTTTGAGCCTGAAAAACAACCAGGCTATCACAAAACCGATGATTAAACCTACAGAGAGGTAAACAAATTCCATTGCAGCGAATTTAGGTCCATATTGAAAACATTAGATACTCCCGTCAGAAAACATTTCGGAAACCAAAACTGATTTTTCCATTTCTAACCAAAATCGGGTTGTCGAATTCTTGTCCCAGTGCATAATTGAAGAGAAAGATGCCCGCTTTCGTTTCAAAACTAACGCCTGCACCAAATCCGAGTGGCGTATCAGTTGTGAAGGCATCGACATCTTTGCGCTCATACCAACCTTGATCAACAAATAAATAGAGATGTGAATTGCGATCCAAGAGATATCGATATTCAAAACTGCTTCGCGCAAATGCACTTGCAAAGATGGATTCTTCATCTAGTCCGCGAAGGGTATTTAAACCTCCAAATCGGTACATTTCAGTGGTATAAATTTTATCGCTGAACAAGGTTCCCGAAATGATTCCTACGTGTATCGTTTGTCTTTTCCATGTGGGAATGTAAAGGTTTAGGGTAGCGTCTAAGCGATATTGATTGAACTGTTCAGGTTCCGAAAACTCGACGGATTCCGGTTGTGCTGTTTTCGTGCCGGCACCAATCTCCGTATTGAAATAGAAGCCTTTTCTGGGGTTTAGCCTGTAATCGAGCTGCTCGTATTGAAGACCAACACCGTACAGTGTTGCATTTACGTTTGCCAAATTTGTGGCAGTGGAAATGTTTGAAAGTTGATTGCTTGCCGTTTTTTCTACAAAAACTTTTACTCGGTTGTATCCTCCAATCAGGTGAACCAGCGCCAGCATAGTTCGAAAATTGGTAAAGGATGTGTCGCGACGAAAAATATTCAAATTACCCTCTGTGCCTATTGGTAATCCGGCAATGTACGGTATGAGCAATCGCGCTTTGAGGTCTTGGGTTTGTGGTTGCAGTTTTCTCCAATTCAGATACAATTCATCTCCTGCATTGAGTATATTAAACAGACGGAATTCGAGATCTCCCGTAATATTGGTTTTGCCGGTACTTTCATTGGGTTGAATTCCGATGATACCGTTGAAGTAATTCGCATTTTTTTTTGTCAAATAAACATACGTATCGGCTTTGTTTTGCTTAAAAAGCACCTCTGTTGATTTGAGTGTTCTCAAAAAGGGTATTTCATTCAAACGCTGCTCAGAGGCCCTTACCCAAGACTCGCTGTAGGGTTTACCCTTGTTGAAGTTTAGAAAATTACGTATGTATCGCTGTGGGACTTTGCCATCACCTTTTACTATGAGACTGTCGAATGTGTAAAGGGGCCCCGGTGTTTCTATAAGCGTCAAATCGTAGAGATGAAGCGAGTCTTTGGCGATATATTGTACATAGGCAAATGGGAATCCGTTGTCTTCCAACTCTTTCAGATGTTCTTCTGCTTTTTCTCGTAAAAAGAAACCTCCGGATTGAATACTGTTTTTCAATTTGGGCCCTGATTCACTGATTTTTACCTCAAACAATTCGCCTTTGTATACGGTCAAAAACACAGTGCTATCTGAGCTTGTCGTGTCTAATGTGGCATTGAAATAACCCGTGAACAAAAGATCACGGTATTCTTTGTTGAGTGCCTCGTTTAATTCGGTTATTCCCGAAAAACGCCGGTTCGAATATTTTTCTTGAAGAAGTGTATCTCCCGTAATGGAAAGTTTCAACGTGGTCTGTCCAATAGCTCCCTGAAGCCCGCAAAAGGCTGAGGCGACAATTGTTAAAATCACGCCATGTATGAATGATCGAAAGTAGTTCCATAGATATTTTGTGTTGATTTTCAATGAAAAAGGTCAAATTTTAACTGTGAACCGTGTGTTGAAAATAAGTGTGTGGCACCCACTCGTAGGATGAATATTGGCCTATTTTTGCACGCTGTAATTGTTCCGCGTAATAACATTTGAATGAAACGAACTCTCTTGCTTCTTATTCTTGCTGTAGTCATTTTTTCTGCCAGCGGCTGTAAACGTAGGAAGCAATCCTGCGCGGCTTACGATACCATCGAAGTGATTGAACGCCATCCATAGCTCCATCTTTACACAAACTCGAATGTGATCTCTTGATTTATTTCCGGGTGTAGGCTTTTTGCAACCGGACAAGTGAGCGCTGCATTTGACAGAATATCTTTCTCCCGGTCGGTATAATTGATGTTTTCAAGTGTAAGGTTTATTGTAATTCCGATAACCCTTCGAGGATCACTTCCCATCACTTTTATAATACCCGCCGATATTTTACCTAATTGAATTTCTTTCTTTTCTGCGGCGATGCCCATTATGCTGACCATGCACGCTGCAAGTGAAGTACATAAAAGATCGGTAGGAGAAAAGGCTTCTCCTTTGCCGTTATTGTCTAAGGGTGCATCGGTAAGAACTTTTTCTCCGCTTTTCACATGTTTTCCCTCGCATCTCAATTCCCCTAAGTACTCTAAGGTCATCCCATAATTCTTTTCCATCGTGTTCATTTATATCTGCAAATGTCTTTTTTTTCGGTGGATTTCTATGATCTGTCAAAACAATTAAGGAGGATTTTCTGTTTTCGATTGTATAAAGTGAGAAAAGATTTAATAAAAATAGACCTTGATAATGAACAATAGAAGGTCTGAATGTCAGATAAACTCTTATTTTTACAACCGGTTTGAATTCTATCAAAAATTACATAGTCGTTTTGCTTTTCATTGCGGCATCGCTGATGGGAACCGCCCAAAGTGAGCTCTTTGAAGATGCAATTGTATACAATCGTCAGTTGTATGGCGGCTTGCAACTGCATTCCAATGGTTTTGGTTTAACGGGCACCTATGGAAGAAACAAGGGTGCCTACAAGGTGTGGCTCTATGGTTTGGATATCATTTTTATGAAACACGAAAAGGAAACCAAAAGTTGGAATCCTTTTTATAACACGGATGCCAGGAGTTATTTGTACGGCAAAACCAACAATTTTTACATTGTGCGTCCGACATTTGGTCGGAAGAGAATTCTGACCGAAAAAATCAGGAAAGGTGGAGTTCAGGTAGGATACAATTGGCAATTTGGTCCCTCTCTAGGTCTTACAAAGCCGATTTACCTCGAAATAGGATATCCCGATCCACCTAGTTACGAGTACATTCAAGTAGAAAAGTTCGACGCAAGTAAACATTACATCGACAATATTTATGGCCGTGCCAGTGGGTTAAAGGGGTTGGATGAACTTAAACTCTATCCCGGCGGTTTCTTTAAAATAGCTATGAATTTTGAGTACGCCAATTATAAAGAAGGTTTAAAGGGAATTGAAGCAGGAGTGGCAATAGATGCTTATGCGAACAGAATACCGATCATGTCGGAAGAGGTATTGGCATTGGAGCCCGATGGTGCAAAAAACCACCAAGTTTTTATTTCACTTTATATAAATTTCTTTTTTGGAAAGAAATACAATCAAGATTGATCGATGACGCAGGAATTTACCGACCCTCAGGCCAGAGTGCCTAAGCCCAAGTGGTTGAGAGTTAAGCTACCGACAGGTGAAAGTTACAGAAAGGTAAGGGGGCTTGTAGAAGAACATAAACTCCATACTATTTGTGAAAGCGGCAATTGTCCAAATATGGGTGAGTGCTGGGGTGCCGGCACTGCGACTTTTATGATCCTCGGAAATGTATGTACTCGGAGCTGCGGATTTTGCGCTGTAGCTACAGGAAGACCGGAAGTTGCAGATCCTTTTGAGCCTGTGAGAGTAGCGAAGTCGATTAAATTAATGGAGGTGAAACACGCTGTTATCACATCAGTAGACCGGGATGACTTAGCCGATGGCGGCAGTGAAATTTGGTTTGAAACCATAAAGGCCGTTCGAAGAATTTCTCCGGGTACAACGATGGAAACGTTAATTCCGGATTTTGCGGGAAAATGGGAAAATCTTCAGCGAATTATTGACGCCGCCCCGGAAATAGTTTCTCACAATTTAGAAACCGTTCGACGACTTACCAAGGAAGTACGTATCCAAGCAAAATATGATCGCAGTTTGGAAGCCTTACTTCGATTAAAACAAGGAGGGATGAGAACTAAGTCGGGTGTAATGCTTGGATTAGGTGAAAGCGATAGCGAAATTCTAGAGACAATGCAGGATTTACGCAGTGTAGGAGTAGATATTCTTACCCTTGGACAATACTTGCAGCCAACGCCAAAACACTTGGCTGTAGTGGAATTTATTACTCCTGAAAAGTTTGAACATTTGCGGGTAGTAGGGTTAGAGATGGGTTTTCGGTATGTAGAAAGTGGACCACTCGTTCGCTCGTCCTATCACGCTGAAAAACATCTATTTTAGAAAAATGCATGGCAGAGCAGTATAAAATTGCCATAAAGTTGAATAAATGTATGGTGGGAATAATGATCGATTGAACTAAATTGGCCACCGTTTCGAAATATGACCTGTAATCTATTTAAAGAATTATGAAGTTGAAATTTACAATAGGAGCACTAGCACTTGTAGGAATTGCTGTTTTCTTCGCATGTACGGGAAGCCAAGATTTGGTTTCCGGTTATACGCCGCGAAACATCGAAACCAAAAATTCGTCGTATTATGAATCCTTGAAGTTCATGAAAATGCTTCGTGGAAATCTAAAAACCGGTGAATTTGAAAATACGGATTACCTCGAATTACAAGAGGTAGTAAATCGTTATAATGCAAATCGGGCAGATGAACGCTCAGTCAATTTAGGCTGGTGGGAAATGGGACCGGACAACGTGGGTGGTCGTACTCGTGCGATTTTAGCCGTGGACAACCAAACGATCTTTGCCGGATCTGTATCCGGTGGGTTATTTAAATCTACTGATGGTGCCAATACCTGGACTCGTCAAGAAAGTCTAGATGTATTCGGAAAAGCAATGTGCATCAGTGCTATTGATCGTACAGAAGACGGTACCATATACGTTGGAACAGGTTCTACATTCGAATCTAATATCAGCGGCGACGGTGGTAGCGGATTCGTAGGTGTCGGACTTTACCGCTCTACGGATTTGGGTGCTACATGGGAAATAGTTCCCGGCACTGAAACATCTGCCCATAATTCTGGTGACGATTGGTCAATCATAAATGAAGTTGCAGCAGATCCTACTGATGCCAACCGAATTTGGATTGCCGGTAGAGCAGGTATTGGTTACTGGGAACCGGGTATGAGCGAACCTGAAATGGGTGTTGGCGGTTTGCCAAATCAAAATGGACAGGATATCGCTTGGGCTCCCGACGGATCATATGGTCTTGTAGTCGTAGGTTCAGGAAAAGTATACAGAACAACAGATGGTGGCGGTAACTTTGAACTATTGGGTACAGGCGCTGGTCTCTTGACCACTGCCGATCGCGCGGAGATCGCTATCTCTCCCGTGAACATTAATAAATGTTATATAGCCTACGGAAATAACAATTTTAACGGCGGTATCTATTATTCGAATAACTCGGGTGCTTCTTGGGCAGTAGACTGGGTTGCTTCCAATCCGAATTCATCTGATCCGGATGTGCAAAGTTTATACTTTCAGTACCCCGTTTATGGAGACAATGGTCAATCGTTCTACGATATGACAATAGCAGTTAATCCGGAGGACGATAACACCTACTTCTTAGGTGGTGTTACTCTTTGGAAAGATGGTCAGACAGAACAACCTGAGCAAATTGCCTACAATTTTGGATTTGGTGGATTCGATGTTTATGTGCACTCCGATATACACACATTTGAATTTGCGCCAAACGGAGATTGGTACATAGGTACGGATGGTGGTGTTTTCAAAAGTACAGACGGCGGTGCTACTTACACGGCAATGAATCGTGGATATAATGTTACTCAATTCTACGGTATTGCACACAGTGGTGGCTATCCTGTAATGGGTGGTACGCAAGACAACGGAAGTCCTGTAATCCTTGGAGTAGCTAACGGGTTCTTCCCAATGGTAACTGATCAGCAGTCTATCCAAATTCAAGGTGGCGACGGTTTTGATTGTGATATGACCAACACGACTGAAGGAACTACAATCCTTTTCGCATCTTCACAATATGGCGCCACAGCACGTTATGATGCGTCAGGTTCAGGTGGACAGTTTTACGATAATGATATCGCAAACCTTATAAACCCTCAGACCAACGAAATCGGTCCTTTCTACACTGTTTTCAGACTTTATGAAAATACCGAAGATGAAAATGCTCAGCAGTTTGTAACAGCCGTCAATCCCCAGGATTATGATATCACTGATACAACATTGACACTCTTCACACAGAATATGAACTATCCATTTCAGTACACATTGGAAGATGGCGATGTTTTGCATTACTGGGAAGAAATCGTTCGCCCTGCATTTTCAAGCACTGTAGAGGTAACGGAAGACCCGATTTACTGGTGGTTAGATCCTCAGCCTCTTGAGTCTGAAGTTGACTCTTGCGAAACAGAACAAGTTCAAATTGGAACAGAAATTTTGGAAGAATACATCGAAGAAACAGTAACTGTTTATTGGGCTGATTCAGTCTTGTTTGAAGACAATTGGGTTCAATTCACCGATTCTACAGTGGTGGTTGTAGATGTCGATACAATTTTCACTGAAATTCCTGTATTTGACGAAATAACTACTTGTGTTCATTGGTATCACTACGCCGAAACGGTAGATAACGATGTACACGAACAGCGTTTAGTTCAAGATACTTACTCTACCATGTTTGTTACCGGTTTCTATGGTACAGATGGTATTTGGTTAACACGTCAGGCTCTAAATATGACTACTACGCCTGATTGGTGGAAAATTAATGATGCACCTTCAAGCGGTATCAAGACCTTTGAGTTTAGCAGGGATGGAAAAACACTCTATTATGGTAGCTGGAGTGGCGGGCTATGGCGCGTTTCAAACCTCGATCAATTGTGGAGTGAAGATGATGTTGCCAATCTCGAAATTACTCAGATTGTGACAAATGCCGGCGGTACGGTTACAGGTATTGCTAGCGATCCAAACAACCCTGAACACCTCGTTTATACAGTTGGTGGTTACGGTACTATCTCAGGTGGCAAAGTGGTTGAAATCACCAATGCTGTTTCTGCAACATCTGCAGGTGATATCGATGATGGAAGTATCTGGGATTTCACAGGCGATGAAGTGGATATGGAAAAAATGCCATGTTATTCGGTGATCATCGATGTGATGGACGAATCCGGAAATACAATTGTTGTAGGTACTGAATTTGGTGTATTTGCAACAACAGATGGCGGCGACAACTGGGAATTCAGCAATGGTTTAGCCACCGGTCTTGGTTCAGATGGTACTCCTTCGCAAAGTATTGGAAGTATGGGATTTGTTCCGGTATTCGACTTGCGTCAACAACAAGTGGATGGAAAACGTTTCATGGATACTCAGAACTGGGGAAGTATCTACGCCGGAACACACGGTCGTGGAATTTTCCGCAGCGACAACTTCCTTGCGAATGGTGTAGCTGATGAAGTTGCGGAAGTTCAACCACAAGTATTGGTTTATCCTAATCCAACATTGAATGAAGCCTACCTGCAATTTGATTTATCGACAACTACACCTGTAGCTTTTGAGATATACAACATTCAAGGAAAATTGATAAGCTCTCAGAAGTTGGGTAAAATGACTGCCGGTAGACACCGTATTAATCTTGGTGCAGAAGAACTAGCCAACGGTAATTACATCGTAAATCTCGAAGCCGGTAAGGCAAGCGGAATTGCGAAGTTCATTAAGCAATAGAATAATTGAAAATATTAAAAACGCCTCGAATCATCGGGGCGTTTTTTTTTGTCCTTATCAGACTAGACCTTTTCGAATTGCAGCTGAAACAGCCTGTTGAATGCTATTTACCTGCAATTTTTCGTATATTTTTCTAATGTGTGTATTTACTGTGGGCACAGCCATTTGCAATGTATCGGCGATCATTTTATAACTCTTGCCTTCTACTAATTCTTTGAGCACTTCTTTTTCACGATTGGTGAGATGAATTACCTCGATAGAATTTTGGTTGTTGCCGCTTTGACTTAAAATCTTCATGACTTTGCGAGCAATTCCCGGACTCATGGGCGAGCCCCCATCAACAACTTCTTTGATTGAATTGAGAATCAATTGGGGGCTTCCTCCTTTCAACAAATATCCGGAAGCACCGGAGCAAATGGCGGCGAAGATTCTCTCCTCATCATCGAATACAGTTTGCATGATAGTAAGTACTCCGGGAAATTGCTTTTTAACCTCTGCAACGGCTTCGATTCCTGTCATACCGGGCATATCAATATCCATAAGGATTACATCCGGTTTGCTGATAGATAACTTATCCAAAAGCCTCGAGCAATCGGGGAACGAACCCGTACATTCGAATCCCTCCGTAGAATCCAATAGAAATTTTAAACTCTCTCGGAGATTGTCGTTGTCTTCAAATATGACTACTCGAATATTGCTCATTTAAAGGTCAAATCTACTTTGTTGTTTTGTGTTTCATATCATGAAATCTCATGATTGGCGATTGGAAAATGCACGATAATTCGCGTGCCTTTATGCAGATCCGATTCTATAGAAAAGCTGCCACTCGATTGTTCTGTTCTTTTTTTCATATTTCTCAACCCATTACCGATAGGGCTTGCATTGATATTAAATCCACTGCCATTATCGCTAATCACCATTCGAAGTTCTTTTTCTGTGCGAGAAATTTCCGCAGTTATTTCATTGCCGGTCGAATATTTCCGTGCATTGTTTACGGCTTCTTTGAATATTAAAAAAATGTTCTTCCTTTTTTCAAGATCGAGATTGAGTTTACTAAAATCTCCAGTTGTATTCAATTGAAATTTCTTACCGGAAGTGTCCAGAATGTCGTTGGCCGTGCGATTAAAGTGCGCCAACGATTCGCTGAAAGGCTCTTCACTACTTTGTAAACTCCATATAATGTCACGCATTCCCTCCATGCTTTTTTGGGCAGTCTGAGTAATCTTTGAACTTAAAAGGCTTTGTTTTTCCGGAGTGAGGTCTTGAGCTGATAACATGTCGCTGTATAAAATCAGACTGCTCAATGCAGAACCGACATCGTCGTGCAAATCTGTAGCAATGTGGTTTTTTACCCTCTCGATTTCTAAGGCTCTTTGGATACGAGATTTGTAAAAGATGTAGAAGGCAATGACCGCTAAAAGACCAAGTAATGTATATAACCACCAACTGCGGAACCAAGCAATATCTATATGAACAGGTAAACTTAAGACAACCGGCGACCAGTTTCCATCTTGGTTTCGGGCTTTTACTTTAAACACATAGTTCCCGCCATTCAGGTCGGAATACGTAACTGAAGAAACGTTTCTAGTGTAATTCCAATCATCCTCTGCACCTTCAAGTTTATAGGCATATTCGATGGATCCTGATTTGTCAAATTGTAGAGATGAAAATGTAAATGTGATATTGTTTTCGTTCCAACTCAACGAGATATGATCAAGGTACGAAGGAGAAATTTCGCCTGAATAAGGCCTGCTGTTCACACTGAGACTTGTGAGGATTACGTTGGCTATCGCGGTCCCCACAGGGATTTCATTAGGGTTGAAGTACTGAATGTCTGTGAGCGTGTAGAGGTAAATTTGATTGTCATTCGTGAGACATAAGTTTCCGGAGTTATTCCGTTTTAATCCATCCGATTTTTTGAGTATGCTTACGTGTTCGTCATCTATCCAACATACAAGTCCTGTGCGAGTCGAAATCCAAATTCGTTTTGATTGATCGCAAACGATATCGCCACACGTCGATGAAGGAAGCCATTCTTTAGTAGTAATTAATTCATAAGCGGGTGGAAAAACGTTTGGGTCGAAACGAATTACTCCTCCTTCGGCACCGCACCAGATGCGTGTTCCGTCGTAAGTCATACTTATAATATTAGAAACCTCCGGAAATCCCGAAACGCCATCTTCAAAACAAAAAGCACTAAAGGTCCTGCTTTCAATATCGAATTTATAGATCGCGATGACATGGTTTTCATAGGCAAATTCGGAGTAAAGCCAGATATTTCCTTGACCATCGAGAACTCCACCCCCAAACGAAGCCTTTGCCATTAGCGTATCTCCTGAGGGGTTGACTATCGATGGCGGCGTATAAAAAGTGAGTTTATCATTTTCCGATAAGATTAATTTTGATTCAGCGACGATCCAAGCTCTTTCTTGTTTGTCGTGAAGCACATCACTCATATACCAACGATAATCGCGAGAACCTCGCTCTACTGTCGAGTCGGCTACAATGAGTGCGCATGTCCCGTCGATACATTTATACACTCCTTGAAATCCGAGACTCAACCATTCTGCACCTTTGGAATCTCGAGAATAAAAATTGATACCTTGAACGATATCTCCTGACGTGTGCCGGAATCCGGGATGCCTGATCCATCCGGCATAGTCATTATCCCAAGTGAACAAGCCTGTAGAGGTTTGAATAATTTTATCGTCGGAAACGGTTGATGTGAAAAACTTGAAGATGTTCTCTCTGCTATCGCCAAAGGTGCTTGCGAAGTCAATAGTTTTTACAAATTGATGTTTCGTATAGAATTGGTAGACTCCGGAACCGGTATTTAGCCATAGGCAATTTTCGTCGCTGTATAAACTAAAGACACTGCCGGGAATCATTTTTTGCTGATTTTCATCTGCCGAGAAGAGGGTGACGGTGCTGTCTTCAAGGTTAAAACACCCTAAACCTTCATTCCTAAATGCTATCCAAAGTTTGTTGCTCGTCGATGAATCTGCAAGAAGATGATGTGGCCACTCTCCGGAAAAAACGGTGCTTTCGAATCGTTCAAATGTTAGAGTCTCAGGATCGAAGGCATACATCATGTCTGCAGCAGCCCATATTTTCCCATCCCAAAAAACAATGGCTTTGCCAAAATCTGAAGTTGATTCAAATGGGAATTTTTTAATGCTATAATCTTGGAAGGAAATACGGATAATACCCGCTCTTGTTGTAATCCATGCATTGTTGGCTCCATCAAAACAGATGCCGTTGCAATGATTGAATTCGATTTGAAGACTGTCGTCTTCTACCATAATGTATTGATCAACTTTACGCTCCGAATTCAGGATAAAAATCCCATAGGTCGTAATCAACCAAAGCCTATTCGATGCGTCTTCCGCTATGCTGTGAAGTCTTTGGGTCGTGGTGATTTCTGTTTTGAAATTGTCCGGTTTGTGATTTACCCTTGAGGCATTCATTTTTCGGGGATCTACACGTACAAGACTGTTCTTAGTCAATGTCCAAATTATTCCGGAATGATCTTCCAGTATATCAAAGTTCATATTGCTCTCAAAGGATTCCTGATTTCCTGACTCCGATCTAAGGGTTATAAAGTCTTTCCCGTCATACCGAGCAAGCCCGTCATCGGTAGCAAACCACATAAAACCCTGACGATCACGAATGCTCTTCCATACAATGTCTGAACATAAACCATCGGAACTTGAAATGTGATCCATGCGGACAAACTCCGTCTGGGCTGATGAAAACAGACTTATCAGCAGAAATAGTAAGAGGAAGAGAGTTTTGTGCAACACGTTTGATCTCAACAAATATAGGTACTGTCAAAGAAAGGATGGTATCATGAGATTTGAGGATAGAAAAGCGGAAATAACAAAACTTTCTTTGCCCAAAAAAAGGTAACATGATGTTCAAAGCGTTTACAAGAATTGGACTTCCATTGTTCGTGATCTCGGTTTTATTTAGTACCAATAGTTTTGCCCAATGTGGAACTACTATGGATACATCTCTATTTCCGGAAGATTACACTATGGAGTGCTCAGATAGTCCACCGGCATGGAACATAAATGATTTTGATATCGTTACGAGCACATGTGGAAGTGTCAATATCATTGGTTTTCTTGTGAATTTTTTGGAAGGCGACTGCGAAGGGAATTACACCATAGTTTATTCTCTTACATATGTGGATGGTTGTTCAACATGTTCGAAACAACTTTTGGTACATGTAGAGGACACTACTACTCCTGTATTCGAAAGTCCTATAGTTGATGTGAATCTGTTGCCGAGTGATCCAATTCCTTCGGGAGATGTGGTGGTTACAGATAACTGCTCAGAGGTTAGTTATTTTTTCAGTGATCAATGGCTTCCTACAGACGGTTGCATACAACATCTTCAGCGGTCTTATGTCGCTACTGATGTGTGTGGCAATACTTCTTATGCTTACCAAAACTTTTTCATCATCCAACCGGATGCAGTAGAGGTTCAATTTGTTCTATCCGGAATAGATTTTCATGATGTAACAGATTGTGGATTTAAAATATACAATAATGCATTCGGCATAGGAGAAGTGGTTTATGAATATTATGCAGATGGAGGTACATCTATTGCCGAAAGTTTTTGTCTTTCTCCGGGTTGTTATGTTTTGGTGGCCGGCCCAAGAAATGGCAATTGGGAAAACTGGGATAATATTACCGGTTGGATGCTTCTTGGTGCCGATGAAACGCTTGAGGGTACTACATCTTCCTCGATACCGTTTAGTATTGGTGGACCTTGTCAAGCAATAGGTTGTACAGATCCTGAGGCATGTAATTACAATCCTTTTGCACAAATGGCGGGCTTGTGTTTTGAAAATTGTTTGAATATAGATTTCGATGATATTCCGCCGATTGCCGAAAATTGGGTACTTGGAATTAGTCAAACAAACAGCAATTTATATCAGGAGTTTTCTCTACCTTACAGTGGTGCGTTTTCACTTGAACCATTTACTTCTTATCAGATGAACTTGTACGGTCCTCCTTCCTCTAATTGGAATGGAGGTGAAGTTTTCTTCTCTAATCCGGATTGGGACTGGTCTTTTAGTTCGTTTATCAATACATACTCATCCGAGTCGATTTCATTTACAACGGGTGGACTGGGATGTACGAATCAAAGTGCTTGTAATTTTAATCCATTGGCCACAGTGGATGATGGTTCTTGTTCCTTCCTCGTGGGATGTATGGATCCACAAGCTCTCAACTATGATTCTTTGGCAGGTTGCGATAGCGGTCAATGTGAGTATTGCACTCCAACGATGTCGCTAAAGATTCTCGCGTTCAATCAAATGGGGAATGAGGAAATTACTGTTTTAATTTATAATCCGGATGGCACTTTGTTTGGATCATACCCAAAGGGATTCGACTATTTTACACAGTACAATTTATGCCTGCCTCCTAGTTGCGGAGAATATACTGCCGTGATGGTTTCCAACACACAATTGCCATCAGCCAGTTTTACTTTAACGAATAACGAAGGTGCTTTTTATCAAGGTTATGGTACCGCTCAAGTTCCCTTTTATGCAAATACAGTCATTGAGGGATGCTTAGATTCTATGGCCCTGAATTTTGATCCACAAGCAAACTGTCCTTCCAATGCTCCTTGTATTTATCCGGATTTGTGTAAGTCTGATTTGAATGGCGATGGATTTGTTGGACTCTCAGATTTACTCGAATTTCTTTCTTCTTTCGGAAATTTTTGTCCATAAAACCAACTAACCGATACTTAACCAGGCCAACGCTTTTAAACGTAAGGCTAACTCCAACACCCCGAAATTTTCGGGGTGTTTTTTTAAGCGGATTTTTTGTTTCGGGTTTGCATCTTTAAAAACTCTTCATGACTTATTTGCGTTCCATTTTTATTGGCCCAAGTCGCCATGGATTTCAAAATGGGTTTTAGCTCTTTACCGGAATCAGTAAGGCTATACTCAACATGGGGAGGAACTATCGGGAATACCTTCCGAACAATCAAAGCATCGGCTTCTAATTCCTTTAAATGTTGAATGAGCATTTTTTCCGTGATGGGAGGAATGGCACGTTTAAGTTCACTGTAGCGTTTTTCCCCATCCATCAAATTGAAAAGGATAATGGGTTTCCACCTTCCACCTATTTTGCTTAAGGTGTAAGTAACAGGACAGACAAACAGTATTTGCTGTTTGTTGGATTGATTGGTTGAGCTCTCTTTAATTTTTGTCATACATACTTTAGGGTAAGTACTAGTAAAAAAGTAAGTGCAAATGTACTTTTGTCTTCGAATAAAACAAATAAAAATTTAACGAACATGAATTATGTAATTACAGGGTCCTTGGGTCACATAAGCAAACCCATTGTTGAGAAATTGGCTTCAAGTGGTCACAGTGTAACGGTCATCACAAGCAAAGAAGATCGGAAAGCGGAAATTGAAATGTTGGGTGCTAAGGCCGCCATTGGAAATGTGGAAGATCAGAATTTTTTAGTGGAAACTTTTCAAGGAGCAGATGCCGTTTACACAATGGTGCCGCCAACATGGGGTGCAAGCGATTGGAAAAAGTACATTGGAGGTATAGGTGCGAACTATGCAGAAGCTATTAGAAAGTCGGGTGTCAAAAAAGTAGTCAATCTCAGCAGTATAGGCGCCCACATGCCCGATGGTTGCGGTCCTGTGAGTGGTTTGCACCACGCAGAAAATGCTCTCAATGCGCTTGAAGGGGTGGATGTAAAACATTTGCGACCGGGTTTTTTCTACAATAACTTTTTGGGCAATGTCGGTATGGTGAAAAATATGGGCATTATTGGTTCAAATTATGAAGCAGAAACGGACATGGTATTAGCCGATACTGCAGATATCGCCGATCACGCTGCACAGTTTTTATTGTCACCCGATTTTAATGGCAAATCAATCCATTATGTCGTGAGCGATGAACGTAAGTCATCTGAAGTAGCAAGTGTTTTAGGCAATGCAATAGGAAAACCTGAATTGCCTTGGATCGGTTTCAAAGATGAAGACGCGTTGGGAGGAATGACCCAATCCGGATTATCGCATGAAGTGGCAAGTAATTATGTAGAGATGGGCGTTGCTTTGCGCAGTGGAAATATGGGCGCCGACTACCGTCAACATGGAAAAGGGATCAATGGAAAACGCAGACTTGAAGATTTCGCTCCGGTTTTTGCTTCTGTTTATTCTCAATCATAATCAACGAATTCGATATAAAAGAGGGGTCTATGGGCCCCTTTTTGTTTTTTTGGGATTTTGCAAAGTGCTGAAATATGGGGCTTAAGCGGGTCTTCTACTTTTATCCGAGCGCGTGAACAAGCAGAGGGGAAAACCATTTTCTTATATTTGACCAAAACCGCCTTTTTCAAGGAAATAGTGTGATAGAACTTAAGGAAATTCGCAAATCTTACCAGATGGGGAAAAATACTCTTCAGGTACTTAAAGGCATTGATCTTCGGATTGAAACAGGTGAATTGGTTTCGATCATGGGCTCTTCGGGCTCCGGCAAATCGACTCTACTCAATATTTTGGGTATCCTCGACTCGTATGAAACCGGTGAATACTTTCTCGATAATCAATTGGTGAAAAACATGAGCGAATCGAAGGCGGCTCTGTATCGATCGCGTTATTTGGGGTTCGTATTTCAATCGTTTAATCTGGTAAATTTTAAATCGGCGGCCGAAAATGTTGCCTTGCCTTTGTATTATCAAAAAGTATCCAGAAAGAAGCGAATGATTAAGGCTCATGAATACCTCGAGAAGGTTGGCCTTCTGGATTGGGCCGGACATCTTCCCTCGGAGATGTCGGGTGGTCAGAAGCAACGTGTAGCCATAGCACGTGCCTTGATTGCCGAACCAAAAGTGATATTGGCCGATGAACCCACCGGTGCATTGGACTCTGCTACGTCTCAAGAAATTATGGGATTGCTGAAAGATGTAAATGCAAAAGGAATGACCGTGATCATAGTTACTCACGAACATGATATTGCCGAAATGACCGATCGAACCATTCGTCTCAAAGATGGATTAATTGTACAAAGCTGATGTTCGATCTCGACAAATGGATGGAAATACTTGATACGATGGCGAAAAATCCGCTTCGTACCTTCTTGACATCTTTGTCTGTTGCCGTTGGTATATTCATTCTCGTGGTTTTACTCGGATTAGGTCAAGGTCTTGAAAATGGCGTCCAGACTACGTTTCAAGACGATGCAGTAAATAGTATTTGGCTTCGTGCGGGCATGACATCTCTCCCGTACAAAGGATATAAACCGAATCGAGTTATTCAATTTAAAAACGGAGATCACGATTATGTAAAAGAAAATATTGATGGAATTACGTATTCATCTTCTCGCCTTACTTTTTGGGGAGTGTTTCTGAAATATGTAAATCAACAAGGTCAATATGGAGTGCGAAGCGTTCATCCGGCCCACCAACAAGCCGAAAAAACGGAAATGGAGAGCGGTCGATTTATAAACGAACGCGACATCAACGAAACAAGAAAAGTAGCGGTCATTGGTAAAACGATTGTCGAGGATTTATTTAAAGAGAAAAATCCTCTGGGTGAAATGATCAGTGTGATGGGAGTTAAGTTCACCGTTGTTGGAACTTTTTCAGACCCAAACTCGAGGTGGGAAAACAGACAATGTTACATCCCCATTACCACAGGGCAGAGGCTTTTTGGAAGATCCAAAGATGGCATCGACATGTTCATTGTTAGTACAGGAGAAAACTCGCTGGAGAGTAGTATTTCGATGAGCGGCGAAATTGATAACTACTTAAGATCGCAGCACAAAGTTCATCCGGATGATCCAAGCGGAGTGGATATTACTAACATGAATGAAGAAGCTCAGCGTTTTGAAAATATTTTCCTGGGAATAAAAGTCTTTGTTTTTGTTTTAGGCATGTTAACACTAATGGCCGGAATCATTGGTGTTTCAAACATCATGTCCATAGTTGTGAAAGAACGCACCAAAGAAATCGGTGTGCGAAAAGCATTAGGAGCTACTCCTTGGTCTATCGTGAGTCTCATTCTTCAAGAGTCTGTTTTTATTACTCTTCTCGCCGGTTGTGTCGGATTAATTTTTGGTGTTTTATGTCTCGAGGGAATTAGCGGAAACATCGATCATGAATTTTTCAAAGATCCTCGTGTAAGCTTTTGGGCAAGTCTTACAGCTATCATCGTACTTATTATTTCCGGTGCTTTAAGCGGCTTGGTTCCCGCTTTGCGCGCTGCTGCCATAAAACCTGTTGAAGCTTTAAGAGACGAATAAAATGGATCGCGACTCGCTCATAGAAATCATGCAAGTGATCCTGAGAAATCCTATCAGGACTTTGCTCGCATCCATAGGTGTGGCTTGGGGAATTATGATGTTAATCCTCATGGTCGGTGCAGGAAACGGCTTGGAGAATGGGGTAAAGCAAGAAATGGAAGGTGCCGCCCAAAACAGTATTTTTTTGTGGACTCAATCTACTTCGATGCCTTACAAGGGATTCAGTCAAGGACGATCTTTTGAATTAAACAACAGCGATGTCGATTTTTTAAGGGCTAATGTTCCTCAAGTAGGAGTCATAGCTCCCCGAAATCAATTAAACGGATGGAGAGGAGCCAACAATATTTCGAGAGGTACTAAAACCGGTGCCTTCAACGTGTACGGCGATTATCCGGAATTTCAATTGGTAGAGCCGGTTACTATTACTTCCGGACGATTTTTGAATCACGGGGATATTTCCGACTACCGAAAAGTGTGTGTCGTAGGTCCGGCAGCAGCGGAAGAGCTTTTTGAAAAAGGTGAAGAAGTGTTGGGAGAGTACATTGCTGTCAACGGAGTTAATTTTAGAGTGGTAGGAATTTTCAAATCAGCGAAAGTAGGAGAAGATGCAGAGGAAGACAATCGAACTATTTATGTTCCATTCACAACCTTTCAACGAGCTTTTCATACAGGAGATGATGTCGGATGGCTTTCTTTATTAAGTGCGGAAAATTATACCGTAAAAGAGACAGAAGAGGCCGTAATGATCGCATTAAGAGCGCGCAAATCGGTGCACCCCGACGATAAAAGAGCCTTTGGTTCATGGAACTTACAAGAGAGAATGGAAGAGATGGATACCATTTTCGGAGCCTTCGATATAGTCGGATTTTTTATGGGATTTCTAGTTCTACTTGCAGGCATTATCGGAATTGTAAATATTATGTTGATTACAGTTAAAGAGAGAACGAAGGAATTCGGAATTCGTAGATCCCTTGGTGCACGCCCATTGCAAGTGATTTTTCAAGTGATGAAAGAAACCTTGCTCCTCACCACTTTGGCCGGACTTGTAGGCATGATGATGGGCATCGGATTGTTAGAATTAGTGAACCTTATTATTGGTGACGCAGGCTCTACCGGTTCATTCAAAAATCCGGGAGTGGATTTACAATTGGTGATAACAGCTTTGATTGTGATGATCGTAAGTGGAGCAGTAGCCGGATTATTGCCGGCCCTCAGGGCGGTAGCTATTCGTCCGGTGGATGCCTTGCGAAGCGATGGATAAGAAATAAAGAATATAACAGGAAAAACAAGTTTATGAGAAAGGGATGTCTAATACCGTTGATAATTCTGATAGTGCTGGTTATCGGCGGTGCTGTTTTTACATTTTATTTTTTGTATGAAAAGGAAAATGAAGATCCATTAAAATACACAACAGAAGCGGCTGCAGTGGCCAATGTAATTCAGAAAACAGTTGCCACGGGGAGCGTAGTGCCTCGCAAAGAAATTCTTATAAAACCTCAGGTTAGTGGAATTATCAAAGAGATATATGTGGTAGCCGGAGATATGGTGAAAGAAGGAGATCTCATTGCGAAGGTGAAAATCATTCCGGATATGGCCAACTTGAGTAACGCTGAAAACCGCGTGAATAGGGCTAAGATAGAACTCGAAAATGCCACCATGGATTTTGAAAGGAATGAAAAATTATACAAAGAAGGAGTGATTGCTAAAGCGGAATTCCAACCCTCCGAGATTGGACGTAGACAAGCAATGGAAGAGTTGAAGGCAGCGGAGGACAATTTGCAGATTGTAAAAGAAGGTGTGACAAAAAGTGATAATACATCTTCTACAACCCTTGTCAGATCTACTATTCGAGGAATGATTCTCGATGTGCCCGTAAAAGAAGGAAACAGTGTGATTGAAGCCAACAACTTTAATGAAGGAACAACGATTGCCTCCATAGCCGATATGGGTGATTTGATTTTTGAGGGAAAAGTAGATGAAAGTGAAGTCGAAAAGTTGAAAACGGGAATGCACTTAATCATGCGCATTGGGGCCATGGAAACACGTGATTTCAAAGCAGATTTGGAATACATAGCTCCAAAGGGAATTGAAGAAAACGGAGCGATTCAATTTCAAATTCGTGCTGCCGTTAAATTGGCTGAAGGAGAATTTATTCGCGCAGGTTATTCCGCAAATGCCGATGTGGTGCTCGATCGAAGAGATAGCGTGCTCACCATAAACGAAAGTTTGGTTCAATACGATGAGTCTCAAAAGGCATTTATTGAAGTAGAAACTGCACCGGATACGTACGAACGTCGAGATGTGCAATTGGGACTCTCCGATGGAATTATTGTGGAGGTCTTAGGAGGTGTCACAGCGACCGATAAGATTAAAGTGTGGAATCAACCGATTAAGGAAGGAGAAGAGGAGTAAAGGGTATGATTTCTCGATTAGACACTCTTCAAAAAATGCTCTTGGAAACTCCGAACGACGAGTTTCTCTTATATGCTATTTCACTCGAACACAAAAAACTCGGTGACATCGATAAATCAATTGAAGTGATGTCGCAATTATTAATCGGTCATGAAGATTATTTGCCCGTGTATTATCAGCTCGGACATTTACATGCTGAAAAGGGCAATCGTGAATATGCCATGGAACTTTTCCGCAAAGGCATCGAAATAGCCAAACACCACAACGACCTCCGCACCCTCGGCGAGCTCAATGAAGCATTGATGTTGTTGGAGGAGTGAATAATCTCAATAGCAAGTGTTTCCGAATACAGAAGAGAAGATTAGGAAGTCTTGAATCGTTACTTGACTGTCGTTATTTAAATCGGCTGAGCAATCGACACCAACACAGGATGCGAATTGACCAATAAACATAAGGAAGTCTGAAATATTTACAGTTCCATCTGTATTCAAATCGCCAGGACACTCAGGGAATTGGCATGTTTCATCGTCGCATCCCGCTGCGGGATTATAATTTAAGGCTTGTGGATCTGTGCATCCCGGAAAGACACATGTTCCATTTTCGCACGACGCATTCGAGTCGAAATTGCATGCAAGTGGATCTGTGCAACCAAAAAATAAACAAGAACCGTCATCCACATTTGCTGAAGGCACATAGTTGCAAGCATTGGCATTAATACAACCAAGGATAGGATTGCAGATAGGGTAGGAGGATTCAGAGTTGAATGACAACTGTGTTTCTATAATGGTGGAAGTTGGAATAAATGGAGTCCCGTCGGAATTAAGTTTTTTGAGCTGCAGATTCAAAGTTCCGGACAATATACCATCAGTGGTAAATTGGCCTATCAATACAGAGTTTTCCGGACTAGTAGGCTGGCCTTGATTAGTAGAGAAAAGGAGACCCGTAATAGATGAACCTTCAATACTATTTTCTAAAAAATTTGTTCCTGTAGACTCCCATACACTGAAAGGTAAATTACTAGATTGGAGTAATTCAATGTCATTGCTTTCTCCTAATAAGTTTCCAATTGTGAACCAACTATCGTATTCAAGTTCTGGATAAATGTTGAACAGTGAAGGCTCAATCTCACTTGCCAAGGGTGATCCTGCAATGGGATTTTGATAAAATGAAGTACTTGATTCAATTGAGAACGGACTCAATACGTCGCCGAACATATTTATAATTTCCCAATCGGTATTACCTTCCTCGAAGCAAACAAATACTCTGAAGCACTTTAATGAACCGTTTCCACTAACGGGCA
The DNA here is from genome assembly GCA_044375415.1 of Flavobacteriales bacterium. Classification (GTDB taxonomy): domain Bacteria; phylum Bacteroidota; class Bacteroidia; order Flavobacteriales_D; family Sanyastnellaceae; genus JAWXBG01. The sequence goes on along the minus strand of JBILMS010000012.1, from coordinate 19,528 downwards.
ATTGATCTTCAATTTGGTCTACCAATGAATTATCAATAGGAACTTCTTGAATTGAAACACCGGATATAGGTGAAGCAAATAGTCCGATACAAGTTTCACAATCGATCCATTGATCACCTGTGGTCTCTGGGTTATTATCATTACATGACGATCCAACAAAAATACATCCCCCATTGTCACACTGAGCGACAGGATTGTAATTGCATGCCTCTGTATTCATGCAACCGGCAGGAATACACGAGCCATCATCTATTGTACAATTTGAGCAGTAGTTACACGAGTTGGGATTTGTGCATCCTGGAACTATAATCTGACTTACACTACCCGTTATCCAAAAATTCTTTAAATAGCTTATCGCGGCGCTGCTTCCAGCTGCATATAGATATGCCCTGATATAAATTGTACTAGAAGCTGTTATGGAAATATTCCATGTGTTTTGTGTTAATCCTGCTGTGCAAGCATTTGTTACAATGGTCTGAGCAGTACCCTCTGCTGTCCAAGTTACGCCATCTGTACTATATGCCAGCATGCATGTGCTAGCTCCGTTAGCTGCTGCCCTCGAACAATCCACACGAATTTGGGTGATGTTTAATTGATATCCATTATTTGGCGCAACAAATGTTTCAATGGCAGGGAGAGTGGATGCGTATGTACCTGCCCCCGTAAAGCCGATTGAAGAAAAACCTTGTGAGCATGCACTTCCGGTCAATGCGCCGTTTACTCGTGTCAGAGTAGCTGCACAAGTCGCATTGGCCGCTAAAGTTGCATATGCACCGGTTGTGTTGTTGTTGTACTGATAAATATATTGACAATAGGATTCTTCTGTTTTCAATGAAAAAAGGAGAAGAAATATGATTCCTAAGATTTGAGAAAGTTTCATGTTAGTTTTGGTTAAATCGAAAGAGCGAAAATACTGATTTTTCGGATGTTCAGTGTTTTGATAAAGACAATAGTCAAATTGAGACTGAAGAAATTATTGGTTTTTAAACATCTGTTTTTCAACCCGTTTCCGTATTTGCTCCTAAATTCCTACTTTCACACCGGAATAACAGAACAATACTATGTCAAACAATCTTCTGCAAGGTAAAAAAGGCATCATCTTCGGTGCTCTCAATAATATGTCTATCGCATGGAAAGTGGCCGAACAATGCCATTCTCAAGGGGCACAAATCGTTTTGACCAATGCACCTATTGCTATGCGTATGGGTGAAATCAACGAGTTGGCGGCTAAAATTGGCAATGCACCGATCATTCCGGCAGATGCCACCAGCGAGGCAGACTTGCAGAATCTCTTCGAAAAATCTATGGAGCACTTCGGGGGTAAAGTGGACTTTGTGCTGCATAGCATTGGCATGTCGCCAAACGTTCGCAAGGGTAAACACTATACCGACCTCAACTACGAGTGGTACAAACAAACCCTCGATGTGTCGGCGACAAGTTTGCACAAAACTCTTTCAACAGCCTACAGACTTGATGCCATAAGCGATTGGGGTAGTGTAGTAGCTCTTACCTACATCGCCGCCCAACGTATCTTCCCGGATTACAACGATATGGCGGATGCAAAGAGCCTTTTGGAAAGTATCTCGAGAAACTTCGGATATCACTATGCCAAGAAGAGAAACGTACGCGTAAATACCATCTCTCAAAGCCCTACTGTAACCACAGCGGGAAGCGGTGTAAAAGGTTTCTCAGGTTTCATCGCTTATTCTGAAATGATGAGCCCTCTCGGAAATGCTGATGCCTTAGCCTGTGCCAACTACTGTGTAGCAATGTTCTCCGATCTCACGCGTTATGTCACCATGCAAAACCTCTTCCACGACGGCGGATTCGCATCTACAGGTGTCAGCGCCGAAGTGATTGAGAAGTTTGATGAAAAAGTGGATTGAGGATAGTCGTATTCCCCTCGGCTTCGCTCGGGGACCGGGAACATAGACTAATACAGAAACCCCTTCGACTAGCTCAGGGAAACGGCTCCGCTCGGTTGACACTGAAAAGGTTTGGCCGAAGATCAAGCTTGATTCTAACGAAAACCCCAATTTTCCATTTTCCATTTTTTTGGAACCCAAAGCACCCAAGGAAGGCCCAAAGAGCCCAATTTCTGTGCGAGGTCATGATTGCATTCCGCGCTGAAAGCGCATAATATACTCGGGAAATGCGTTATTGCAAGAGGTATTCAACGCGCTGAAAGCGCATCATTTCTTCCGTATCATCTTTGTGAAATTCTTCCGAAGTTCCCCTTTGTGTTAAAAATTAGATTCGTTTTGTAAAACCAATTCTCCTCAGAGAAACGCACTCAATCATAGTACTTAATTCTTTGTACATAATACAAAAATCCACGAGGATATGATGCGCTTTCAGCGCGGGGAGGAACGTTCCGGGAAATCATTTATCTAGTGTATTATGCGCTTTCAGCGCGGCTAGAATCGTTCATTGAGGGCTTTATCTCCTCAGAGGTGACGTCATCTAAGCATTTGATACGCGCTGGAAGCGCATCATTTATTAGAAACGACATGTTTCAAATGATGTTAGACGCGCTGAAGGCGCACCATTAGCTTTGCTCTCCTCAGAGAAACGCACTCAATCATAGTACTTAATTCTTTGTACATAATACAAAAATCCACGAGGATATGATGCGCCTTCAGCGCGGGGAGGAACGTTCCGGGAAATCATTTATCTAGTGTATTATGCGCTTTCAGCGCGGAGTAGGACGTTCATTGAGGGCTTTATCTCCTCAGAGAAACGCACTCAATCATAATACTTAATTCATAATACTTAATACAAAAAATATCTAAACCCATTCGCCAAAATCTCTACCGATCGTTGTTTTTCAAGATCACTCAATCCCGCCGGCGGACCAAACGGCGTTTTGTTCAAGTCGACAACGTAAATCTTTCCATCGCCCTTGTGACGCAAAACATCCAATTCGCAGAAATCTGCCCCCATCGCTTCACAAAACCTCACGATTTTTGTTTGCTCTTCCGCACTTAAAAACTCATGGGGTTCATGTACCGTTGCATGATGCACCTCATTGGTAAATCGAACGTCATGGCTTTTGTATTTGCAATACACCAAGGGGATAAATCCCTTCATCACCGGCACTCTGTAATCCACTACATATCGATCATCCGACTCATTGTCGATGAGAATTTGATATATAACTCCGTCTTCGATTTTTGAAATGGGACACTCTATTTTTTTACCGTCATGACGAGCATTTTCGTCACTTTTCATGACCGCTATTCCTTGATACATCAATGGATTTACAATCGTGTTGTATCCAAAAATGTCCTGATGAATTTTATCTACTTTTTGTTTCGAAATATCCAAACAAGATTCATTTAGCATTTTCTTACCGGCTAATTCCATTGGCAATTTCGTGGTAGAAAACGTGAGATCATCAAACTGAATAATCAAAGCTGCTTTTTTCACAGGTTTGTTAGTTAGCCGGTACCCAAGTCGTTTCGCTATTTTGTATATTGTAGTTCTTTTCCCAGGTAAATCAGGTGTGGCAACGATCACCGGTTTCGTTTTTCCGGTAGATAGTAATGGAATGATTAAGTCGAATAGAGCAGCTATATCTTTCGTCACGACTTCTGTTATCGGCATGTTGCCCCGGTAGTTGTTGAACAATCCCTTCCTGTATTTTTTCTCCAACGATTGCATTATTTTTTATCAGCTGCTTTAGGATTGATGGTCGTTGTGATAAAATCTTTCATAGGGTCCCAAGATCGGGCAGGACTGTATTCTCGTCCATAAAAAATAATCTGAAGATGAAGTTTATTCCATTTTTCTTCGGGGAATAATTTCTTCGCATCCATTTCAGTTTGCTCAACGTTTTTTCCGGAAGTAAATCTCCAACGTGTCATCAGTCGATGTATATGCGTATCCACAGGAAAAGCCGGTACACCAAAGGCCTGCGACATCACTACACTGGCTGTCTTGTGACCCACGCCGGGCAAGGCTTCCAACTCTTCAAAGGTCTGAGGTACTTTGCCTTTGTACTCATTCACCAATATCTCCGAAAGGGCTTTGATGTTTTTACTCTTAGTTGGAGAAAGCCCGCATGGACGAATGATATCTTCAATCGTTTTAACATGTGAAACGGCCATTTCACGTGGACCTTTCGCCATCTTAAAGAGGGCAGGGGTCACAGTATTTACTCGCTCATCTGTGCACTGTGCAGAAAGAACAACGGCGACCAATAATGTATAAGGATCTTTATGTTTTAGAGGAATAGGAGTGACCGGATATAGTTTTTCCAGTTCATCCATAACGAATTGAGCTTTTTCTTTTTTAGTCATAAAGCCCTTTAGAAATAACAGATTTCACTGTCTTTTGTCCCGGCAAAAATGAGCGTTTGACGTTGACCCTTCATGCTTATATCGACTACATTTTTCTGGTCCGGAAAAATCTCCATGAAGATATTGTTTTTGACTTCAATGAAGTTGAACTCCGGTAGTTGTGCAAGTTCGAAATAACAAATAGTGAGATCGGCTTCAACCTCCTGACCTACGTAGATAAGCTGTGTAGCTTTGCTTTGAAAATTCAGTTTGAAATGACTTTCCAAATAGGATTGAATCGCAGCACTCAATTCATTTGTCGTCTCTCCCGTCAATCGTATTTCCGGATGACCATCCTTCTGTAGGGCTCGTTCAAAATCATCGGTAAATAATTTGATGGTGATCTCTAGTCCGCCCGTTCGTGGATTCTGTTCAACAAGTGTATTGCTGAAGTAGAATTTGTGATCAAGCGCTTTTGGTTCGCCTGCGAATAAAGCCGGTGAAAACACGAGCAGTAATCCAAAAAAAATCATGTTCAACTTCATCATGGATTAATATCTTGAGTGGATTGCAGGGGCGCATCATCAACAAGTTCAACTCGAAATTTTACAGGTGTAAATGCCGGCACCAATCCTGTGCTCGAACCGTATTCGCCAAATGCCAGGTAAGAGGGCATGTAAACATCTGCTATCTCTCCGCGGTGCATGTTATTGAGCGCATAACCCAATCCCGGTACTATTTGACCGGGTTTTCCAAAGGTAAAAGTCATTTCTGAGAGCGTATCTAAAATGGTGCCGTCTAAGAGATCGGTTCCATATCGAATCGTAATTTCCTGACCGGAAGATGCTTTTAAATTCTCTGTTCGCTTATGCCATTGAAATGCGATTTCTCCCTTTACTTCCAATGAATCCGGTTTGTTCAGAAAGGCAAAATCGATGGCATCCATTTCACTGATTTTTCCGCTTTGTGCTTCAAGGGTTAAGAATACAAGAAACTCTTCGTGGGTAAAGGTTTCCAAAACTCCAAATACCAATTCAACTTCCGTATCTTTTAGAAGTGAATCGCCCATGAAACCATCGATATACGAATCGCTCACCATTGAAATTGGGAGCAGATAAGAAACGCGCTGACCACTTTCCAGTTGCGACATATCTCTTAATAAGCTCGAGTCTGCATTTGGAAGACTGTCCGCCATGTTTTTCCAAAAACCTGTGTACATAATGAAGTCGTTGTAAACAGTGCTGTCTTTGGCATTTCGGAGATGAACATAAATGGCGGAGTGTTCTGCATCACCCAATCGTTTTCCGTGTTCGTCAAAGGCTAAAAGTTTTTTGTAGACTCCCTCCGATAGTTCGGTGTAACCCTTGTGTTTTTCGGAACACGAAAAGAGGATTATCAAACTACAATACAGAAAATACGGCATTAATTTTCTCATCGTATTTCGAGTATTTTAAGGTCGTAAAGAAGACTTGCATTTTGCGGAATTTTATTTGAATCTCCCGTATATCCGAAGGCCATGTGTGAGGGTAAGATCACACGTGCGCGATCACCTTCACTCATATAAAGAAGTACTTCATGAATACCGGATTCCACATTGTCCATTCCGATGCGCACCGAAGAGGGTGTCACGGAATCGGTTTTATAACACAAGGTGCCATCTAACAAATGAATTGTGTAATCCATAATAACTACATCATTCGTTTTAGCCTTTACTCCACCTCCCAATTCGTAAATCCAATAATGAACACCTGTTGGGGTTTGTACCATGGGCCATTTGTTTTCAGAAATGTAATCTTGAATTTTTTTCATCTCAGCAGCGTGTTCCGCTTTTCGCGCTTGGATGAGTTCATTTTGCATTTGCTCATAATTCACTTCGGCTGCTGGCTTTTGTTTCGAACAGCCATTACAACCCATTAAAGCAACTGCAATTAATACTGCGATATATCTCATGAGATAATGATATCATTTTTGATCGTTTCAACTTCTTTGCGAAAGCGTTCCAGAGCTTCATCCAGCGTTTCAATAGAACGACCTCCCGCAGCATTTTTATGTCCGCCGCCACTCCACGATTTGCGGGCATATTGGTTTACATCAAAGGTTCCCACGGAACGCAACGATACTTTAATTTCATTATTTCCTTCTCTGAAAAATGCCGCTAATTTTATTCCTTGAATGGAGAGCGCTTGATTCACCAAACCTTCCGTATCTCCGGGTTGATAACTGTATTTCTCCAATTCTGATTTGCGAAGCGAGATCAGCGCAGTGCCGCAGCCCTCAAGGACTTCTAGTTTTTCGCTCAAGGCAAATCCGACTAACTTTAATCGATTAACTAGATTATTGTCGTACACATTGCGATGTATGGCAGCGTGATCAATGCCCAGCTCCATCAATGAAGCTACAATCTCATGCGTTTTTGGTGTAACACTCGGAAAACGAAATGAACCACTATCGGTCATGATGCCCATGTAGATGCATGATGCCACCGAAGTGTTTACAGCATCCGTGTATTTCATGGCATCTGCCCACTCATAGATCAGCTGACAGGTGCTGCAAACGGTGGTATCGCTGAACGAAACGGCAAATAAAGTTTCGGGCTGATGATGGTGATCGATCATTATTTTCTGAGCAGCGGCCTTGCGCAAAACAGCTTCCATGTCGGGACCTGTTCTCGACAAATTATTGTAATCGAGCGAAAAGATGAGGTCGGCTTCTAAGATCATTTGAGTGCTCTTTTCCGTATTTTCCTGAAATATGAGTCCGGAAGAATAGTTGTCGACCCATTGCAAAAAGTCGGGTGCGCGATCGGGTAAAACTACTTGTACATTTTTGTTCCTGTTTCGCAACAGATGAAAGAGTGCAAAAGCCGAACCGATGGCATCTCCGTCGGGAGATTTGTGGGTAGTGATTACAATGCGTGAAGCACCTTCTATCAAGTCGTGAGATTTCTTGATTGCTTCTTCGTTAAAAATTCCATGCATCCGGCAAAGTTCATGAAGTTTTGCCTTGTTTTCGGTGTGTTTGTCAAAATGTTCGATAAGCCATACCAAATTCTGAAGCGAAAATTCTCCGAAGGCCTCACCCTCCGCCCTCTTCATCCCCTTTCGACGAGATCAAGGATACGACGAGGCCGCCAATGACAAGTTGTGTATTTAGATTAAAACGAACTATTTGGGTTTCGCCTATTTCGAGAGCATTCGTCTCCGAAGGCCTCACCCTCCGCCCTCTCCAGAGGAGAGGGGACCGATTCTGCAAACTGAAAAGTTCACGCTTTTGAAAACCGCGACCTTTTGAAAACGGATGATTTCACTGAACGTGAACGTCCCCATCTCCTCGTCCTCCTGAGTTTATCGTGTCCTTGAGCTTGTCGAAAGGGGATGGAGAGGGGCTAGGGGTGAGGCCCTTGAAGCAGAATGCTAATGCACAACGTTCAGTTAGATTCCTCCTTTCAATATTTTCTGACCATTGATTTTATTAGTTAAACCTACTTTAGTTCTTGCCAAAACTCAGTTTTGAATAGATTCAGATCACGAAAGCTAAACGTGTAATTATTTTTGAAAATATTAATTTAATCCCTTGAAAACTAAACATATTACCCATTTCGGCGTTTGAACCCTTGTATGCCACCCTTATTTCGAATCGTCCTTTCGTGTTTTGCTGTTGGGTTACTCTTTTCCGTGTCTGCCCAAGAGCATTTTGGTATTATGGGAAGTACGAGGGCTCCGGCAAATACGATGTTGCTTAATCCTAGCTCGATTTGCGACAGTAGAGCTTTTGTTGATATCCATCTCATAGGGGCGGGTGCGTTTGCACAAAATGACTTTGTTTACCTCAATGGTGACAACTTTTCACTCGGAAATCTGGCGGCTATAGATACTGTCGATTTTAATCGTTCTAAAGCTCCGTTTCATGCCTATGCTTCGGGTTTTGTGCAAGGCCCGGGTGCCACATTCGCCATCAAACAACATGCTTTCGGAATATACACCGGTGCTCGCACCGTAGTCGATGCACGCGGGATTCCCGAAAGTTTGAGCGATTATATCATTGAAGGCTTTCAATACCCTCCATTGATGGGTCAACGCCAGAATATTCGGAATGTTCGTACCTCCGGATTGGCTTGGGGAGAAATTGGATTGTCTTATGCAACTATTGTCGGTCGTCGACCGGATATGCTCACACTAGGTGGAATTACTGTTAAGAAACTTTATGGTATAATGGGTGCCGGAGTGCTGCTCGACGAATGGGCCTACACCGTTATTGATTCCAGCACGATGCAGACACATAGCCTTCGAGGCGAATACGGATTTAACGAACCCGCCTGGAACAGCGGCAGTGGTTGGGGATTTGATATTGGCGTCACCTTTAAAAAGATGTTGAGAAACGCCGAAGGCTACACTCCTCATGACCCCTGCACAGATGGGGATTACAAGTACAGACTCGGTTTTTCGATTTTAGACATAGGAAGAATCAAGTTTAAAAACACCTTCTATCGCAATGTGTTTGACGAAACGGAAGGATCGCAATGGGAGGATTTTAACGATACGAATACGGATGAGACCTATCAGCTGGATAGCCTCATATCTGCTAACTTCGGATTAATTGAGCAGAACGCTGCGGAGTCTCAATTTAAAATGAAATTACCTACCGGTCTTTCAGCTCAATTGGATTACAATCTCGGTTACAATTTTTATGTCTTCAGCACCCTTACGCTCGGTTTGCCTCGGAAAAATTCGCTGGGTGTTCAGAGGGCTTCTTCATTGGCCGTTACTCCTCGCTGGGAAATAAAACGTTTTGAAATTGCTATGCCTTTATCTCTATATCAATTTGAAAAATTTCAAATGGGATTGGCTTGTCGATTAAATAGTGTGATCATCGGTAGCGACAATTTGGGTTGGTTATTTGGAAGTGATGTCTATGGAGCGGATGTCTACGTCCATGTGAAATACACGATTTTCCGCCATTGGAAATGTAGCCCGAAAAAGAAAAAGGCCCCTCTGCGTAAGAAGAGTAAAGGATCTACCATTCCATGCCCGAGTTGGTAAAATGGAAAATGCAAAATGGAAAATTGGGGCTTTATGTTAATCCTAGGAGATTGGGGTGCATAATACCCTTAGGGGTTTTAACACAAAGAAAATTTCTGAAGAATTTCACGAAGAACTCAAAGTTGGAAAGGGCAAGGGAAAGGGTGGCTGAACGTTTATTATAGACGAGCGTTCCGTATGGCTTTGTGCGCTTAAAAAACGCGCAGAATTCGCAACAGTGAACAATGACCTTGTGTGCAATACCCAAAAAACTTTGAGGGCTTTGCGGTAAAAATCAGCAAAACTCATCCCTAAAAAGTCCATTTTTCCAAGAAACTCAATCCACTGTTATTTACCTTTGCTTCATGTTTAAGCACGAGTTGGTAATAAGTCAGCATGCCTTCGACTCTTTCAAAGAGATCATCGAAGAAGTTCAGAAAAGTTCATTGATTGCAGGTGAACGTTTGCGTCATAAAATTTTGCACCGACTGCATCAACTTCGTCATCATCCGACGGATTCGTCCCGAAAGGTTGAAATTCCTCGGGAAGAAGGCGAAATCCGTTGTAGCAACCTGATGAATTATCGGATCTATTACTTGATCACCCCCGAAAAAATCATCCTCCTCGAAGTAGTCGCCGAAAAACCCAACGCGCAAAGCGCGCTGTAGGCCGGCCCCTCGTGGTGTACATCGGCCCCTCGTGGGTCGATACACCCCGCAAGAAGATTACGTCAGCCAACCCCGAAGCCGGGCATCCCGTATGGCTTTGTGCCCTACCGCTGCGCCATCGGCGCAAAAGAGCAAAATGTTCTTGTAGATACCAATATAAATCTTTGCGATTCTCTGTGGTATAAAACCACTAATCGCCAGATAAAGAATTACCAAGTCCGACTCTTCAAAACCGTATTCGTGAAAATGAAAAATATCGCGATCAATGCGATGAAATAAATCACGTTGCGCGAATCGATGAGTCCCATGCTCAAGGATGCAAAATGATGTTGCATTCCCAATTTGATGATGAAATCGTCGAGTGTGCCTAACAATTCAAAAGAGCCTATGGACGAAAATCCCATGTACATAAAAAACGTAAGCAGCACAGCCAATAGAAAAGCTACAATTTGATTTCTGGAAATGCTGCTGGCGAAAATGCCAATGGCTACATATCCACTGGCCAAGAGCAGTAGACCAATGTAGGATCCCCATGTTCCTCCGGTATCCACGTTGCCCGGAGGATTTCCAAGCTGATAAACGGTCAAGAAAAACAAGAGAGTAGGAAGGAGGCTTATCAATACTAAAATCAATCCTGCTAAATATTTTGCGAGGATGATCTGAAAATCGGTGATTGGTTTTGTGAGTAACAATTCCAATGTCCCGGTTCTTCTTTCTTCCGAAAAGGAACGCATGGTAACCGCCGGAATCAAAAACATGAAAACATAAGGCGATATAAAAAACAGGGAATCGATATTGGCAAAACCCATGTCGAGAACATTAAATTCTCCCGGGAAAATCCACATAAATAGGGATGTGATAAGCAGAAAAACCGCCATTACCACATATCCGATAAGGGAACTAAGAAAACTGCGTATTTCTTTTTTAAGTAATGCTATCATTTAATACTTCTTTTTGTCTTCGTTTTTTTTTGTATCGCAAGGGTACGCCAAGGTTTAGCAAAGGTTCGCAATTCTTGATCAGACCTTCAGTTTGATCGTAAGTATAATTTCATAGCGCCCCTTTGCTATACCATTGTGCGCCATTGCATCTAATTACCTATGTTCTTTCAAAGTTCAACTCTCTCATATCACACCGAACTTCCCTTTCTCTTTCTCTTTACTCTTTCCTTAATGTCCAAACCTCCGGAGCGGCCGCAAAGTAACGTTTTGTTTCCGGCCAAACCCTTCCAAAAAGTTCCGATTGTCTATACAAATCGATGAATTTTTCATCTGCCCAACGGCTGTAGGTGAACATTACACCCGGCTTTTCGATGTCTCGCAAAAGCTCTACCGACAAACACCCTTCCGCTGAAGCAATCGCCTCCCGATTCACCCTAAACAATTCCAAAAACGCCGGAATATGCTCCTCCACAAAAGTCATTTTAACGATTCTGGTCACCATTATATTCTACTGTTACCATATCTCCCGCTTGCAGTCCAAATAGCTGTGCGGCACTGCCACCGTGACCTTTTACTCCACCATTGATCGCAATCATTAACAAGCCGTTGCTGCCAAACATCGCAAGGCGTTCTCCCTCCGGAACATCCGTGTAATAATCGGATATCTGTTGGATTTCGTTGCCGGATCGTTTAAACGTCACAGCAAATTTGCGTTTGGCCTGATGTTGACGAAAGAGTCGTTCGCTAATATTCGTGTACACATTACCATAATGATCGATGTGAATCACATGTCCTCGAATCTGGTTTTCGCCAATGATCGGATGAACCATCGGTGCCACTTGAATGCCTCCTGTCTTTTTTCCTAAAAATTCCGGAGTACCTCCTCTACATAAGTGTGCAGCTGCGGTGGCATATACTCCGCGCAGGGGAAACTTCCACTCATCTCCCTGGGGTAAGTTGATTTCAAAAACCTCTTCCGGCTCGGTTTCAAACAAAAAAGGAACCGCTCCATTGTCGGTAGAAAGAAAAAAATGACCCAAATGTGAAATGCACAACTGTGGTCGATTGATCGCAAATTCAGGCAAAATCCCAAGGATGTGCACCGTCCCGAGGGGGAATTGATTCCAAACACTTCTTAAGTGAAAAGCACCTTCAAGGGCATCAAAAGGTTTTACCTGATGGGTAATGTCAATCACATGCGTGCTCGGAGACTTCGATAAAATCGCCGCTTTTACCGCGCTCACGTAATGGTCGCGGTTTCCGAGGTCTGTGGTGAGTGTTACTATCGACATTTGGCTTGAACGGTGAAGGTGAATATTATTTCCAAAGATTCATCTTTCCTATGTAGCGAAATTGAGATACTTTCGGCCTGCCTTTTACAGGTCTAAAATGTTTTTATCAAAAGCGCAATTAACCCTTTGCAAGAAAAAGAAATACTATTCCCGGACATCGACCCATTAGAGTTCTTTGGTCCAAACCATTCTAAATTCCGTCTCATTCGTGAGCGTTTCCCCAAATTGAAGATTGTTGCCAGAGGTAACGTCATCAAAGTCAATGGCGATGACGAAGAAATTGATAAGTTCAGCGAGAAAATCGGACTGATTTTTTGGCACATCGAAAAGTACAATAGCCTAAATCTCGGTCAACTCGAGCGTATCCTCGACCAAGCAGCTTCGCAACCCGATATGCGAAACGAAGCCGCCGGAGACGATGTCTTGGTATATGGCCCCGGAGGAACCCGCGTTGTAGCTCGAACAGCCAATCAAAAACGAATGGTGGAAGCTATCAACGACAACGATATCTTATTTGCCATTGGTCCTGCCGGTTCCGGAAAAACATACACTGCCGTGGCTTTGGCGGTGAGAGCCTTGAAAGAGAAACAAGTAAAGCGAATTGTCCTTACACGTCCTGCAGTTGAAGCCGGAGAAAATCTGGGATTTCTTCCGGGCGATTTAAAAGATAAACTCGATCCATATCTCCAGCCCTTGTACGACGCACTTATGGACATGCTTCCGTATGAAAAACTCGCGGATTACATCGATAAAGGAACTATACAAATTGCTCCCTTGGCTTTTATGCGCGGACGTACTCTCGACAAAGCTTTTGTGATTTTGGACGAAGCGCAGAACACCACTTTTCCTCAGATGAAAATGTTTTTGACGAGGATGGGTATGAGTGCAAAGTTTGTAATTACCGGTGATGCCACACAAGTCGATTTACCCCGACAAATGCCTTCAGGTCTATTGAAAGCGGTAAACATGCTCAGAGGAATTCCGGGAATTGCGACGATCGAACTTACCGGTTCCGACATTATTCGTCACAAACTCGTTGGAAAAATTATTGAGCGTTTTGATCAAGAAAACGCCGACAACAAATAATCGTTATAGTTCTTACAGTGAAAGCATTAAAAGATACGAATTTTCAATTTACCGGCCAAACGAATGTATATCACGGCAAGGTTCGGGATGTTTATAGCATTGGCAATGAATTGCTTGTAATGGTCGCTTCCGACCGGATTTCCGCATTCGATGTGATTCTTCCCGAGGCTATTCCGTTTAAAGGTCAAGTCTTGAATCAGATTGCCGAACACATGCTCGATGCAACTGCTCACGTCTGCCCGAATTGGAAAATTTCTACGCCCGATCCAAACGTTACAATCGGTAAAAGATGCGAGCCCTTCAAAGTAGAAATGGTGATTCGTGGATACTTGACAGGTCATGCCTGGAGAGTGTACAAAGAAGGCGGTCGAATTCTTTGCGGCGTTGCTTTGCCCGATGGATTAAAGGAACATGATGTTTTACCGACTCCTATTATTACTCCAACGACCAAAGCCAGTGAAGGCCACGACGAAGATATCTCCGCCGATGAAATCATTCGTCAAGGCATTGTGAGCGAAGAACATTATCGTCAACTTGAAAAATACACGTTTGCTCTTTTTGCTGAAGGCACACGTATAGCCAAAAGCAGAGGATTGATTTTGGTTGATACCAAATATGAATTCGGCCTTCACAATGGAGAAATTCTGTTGATGGATGAAATTCATACACCCGATAGCTCCCGTTATTTTTATGCAGATGGTTATGAAGAACGCCAAGCAAGTGGCGAAAACCAGCGCCAATTGAGCAAAGAATTTGTTCGAGAATGGTTGATCGAACGGAATTTTATGGGTAAGGAAGGACAGGTAGTTCCGGATATGCCCGATGATTTTGTTGAGATGGTTTCAAAAAGATACATCGAATTATACGAGAACGTAGTGGCTGAAAACTTTCAGCCACAACTCTACGCCGGAGGCGTAGAGCGCATTCGCAAATCCGTCGAAATCGCTTTAGCCCAATTGAGATAATAATTTTTATTCTCCATAAGAAAAGTGAAAATTGCGATCAATGGTTTTGGAAGAATAGGTAGAACCTTATTCCGCCTTTTACACCATCATCCGAACATCGAAATCGTTTGTATTCGCGATCTCGCCGACGTAAAAACGATGGCGCATTTGCTCAAATACGATTCGGTTCATGGACCCATCAAAGGCGATGTATACTCCAATGAATATTCCATTTTAGTAGATGGAAAGGAGTTTCCTTTTATTTCTATTTCCAAAACGAGTGAGGTAAATTGGAGTAATTATCAGGTAGATGTGGTTGTCGAATGTACCGGTACCATGAAGTCATCGAAGGACCTTCAATGGCACGTAGATCGTGGTGCTCCGAAGGTTTTGTTGAGTGCCCCTTCTTCGGGAGATGATGTGCCCATGATCGTTCCGGGTATCAATGATAATTTGCTAAAGGGCGGAGAAAAATTCGTTTCATGTGCAAGTTGTACCACGAATTCGGCTGCTCCCATGATTCAATTATTGGATGAGCTTTGTGGAATAGAAAGCTGTTACATCACCACTGTGCACTCATATACAGGAGATCAACGTTTGCACGACGCTCCTCACAGCGATTTGCGAAGAGCTCGTGCGGCAGCATTAAGTATTGTGCCTACTTCAACCGGAGCGGCCAAAGCATTGGGAAGAGTTTTTCCACATTTGTCCGATCGCATGGGTGGCTGCGGAATCCGCGTACCCGTTCCCGATGGTTCACTTACCGATATCACTTGTATAGTGCGTCAATTGCCAAGTGTAGAACAGGTGAACGAATTTTTCAAAACAGCCGCTGAAAACCGAATGAAAGGTATTTTACAGTACACCGAAGATCCCATTGTTTCAGTAGATGTGATCGACAATTCGCATTCTTGTTTATTCGATGCTCAACTTACTTCTGTAGTTGGAGGTATGGTAAAGGTGGTGGGTTGGTATGATAATGAATACGGATATTCAAATCGATTGGTTGATTTGCTGGTGAAAATGGGGAAATAACATTCTTCTCCGAGGGCCTCACCCCTAGCCCCTCTCCATCCCCTTTCGACAAGCTCAAGGACAAGATAAACTCAGGAGGACGAGGAAAGGGGGACGTTCACGTTCAATGAAAGGAGTAGTTTTCAAATTATATTTTCTTTTAAAAAAAAACGTAAACATTTCAGTTAGCAGAATCGGTCCCCTCTCCTCGTCCTCCTGAGCCTGTCGAAGGATGGAGAGGGCGGAGGGTGAGGCCTTCGAAGTCGGTTCATAACCTCATTAAGGTCCTCCTCCTCCTCTTCCTTTAAAAATATTTAATTTTATTTTACGTCCTTGTGCCGTATGAAATCGTAATTTTAAAGCACAAACACAACCATGGTTCACGAACTCTCCAAACATCATTCTATTTTCAATCAGTTTTTAGCTGAGCTGAGGGATGTAGAAATACAAAAAGACCCCATGCGCTTTAGGCAAAATCTTCAGCGTATCGGTCAGATAATGGCTTTAGAAGTTTCTAAGGTATTAACCTATAAACCTATCGAAGTCGTTACTCCGCTTGGTATTGCAGAAATTTCTTTGCTCGAAGAACAACCTGTTTTGTGCAGCATTCTTCGCGCCGGATTGCCTATGCACCAAGGATTTTTGGATTATTTCGATAGAGCGGAAAATGCATTTGCGACAGCGTATCGAAGACATCACAAAGGCGGAGATTTTGAAATCGAAGTGGAGTATGTGAGCAGTCCTGTGCTTACCGATCGCGAATTGATCATCATAGATCCCATGTTGGCTACCGGAGCTTCTATTGAGTTGGTGTATAAATCTCTCTTAGCTAAAGGGATTCCAAAACGTACACATATTTGTGCAGCGGTGGCTACGGATACGGGATTAAATCATCTACGAAGCAAATTACCGGAGGGCACTACGTATTGGACCGGAGCGGTGGATAAAGAATTAACCGCACAGGCCTACATCGTCCCCGGATTGGGTGATGCAGGTGATCTCGCATACGGGAGGAAAGGATGATGATGGAATATTTCGCACGGGTGGTTATTTGGTGGTTGATAGCCATCGGAAAGTTTCTGGTAACTCCTTTTTTAATGATTTTTAATAACGAATGGTATCACTCAGGTGAACATTGGTCATGGTTGGAAACAGTACTCATCGCCTCGTCGGGTGCGGCTTTAGGCACATTCATATTTTTTCATTTTGGCCACAACATCTTTGGGTGGTTTGCTCATCATATGGGGAAAAACAAACGAATTTTTACTCCCGGAAGAAGACGAATTATTCGTTTAAAATGGAAATACGGTGTCAAAGGGCTTATGCTCATTTCAGGTTTGATTTCCGTTCCCGTGGCTTCACTGCTAGCAGCTAAGTTTTATCGTCACGATAATAATACCTTGCCTCTCATGATCACCGGATTTTTTATTTGGGCCATTGTGCTCACCTCAATTGCATTTGCAGGTAAATTAATTCTGTATTAACCGGTGTATAAACATCTTTTTTTTGATCTCGACGGAACTCTCTGGGACTTGCATGGCAACTCGCGAAAGACCTTACACGAACTTTGGGAGAAGTACGGTTTATTAGAAAGAGCGGATTTAGATTTTAATCGTTTTACTATTCGATATCGTCATCACAACGATCGTGTATGGGCTTTGTACCGAGATGGTAAAATTGAAAAACACGGCTTGCGAATAGAGCGTTTTCAAAGGGCTTTTAGTGAAATCGGATTAAATGATTCTTCTTTGATCAGCGAATTTGCAGATGATTTCATGCACGTTTGTCCCCGTCAGCCGGGACTTGTAGAGGGAACCATGGATGTATTGAACTATGCGGCATCGAAGTACGAATTGCACATCATCACCAATGGTTTCAGTGAAGTGCAGGGAATAAAAATGGACGCCTCCGGACTTTCCGGACGATTCAATCAAATCATAAACAGCGAAGATTGTGGGATCAAAAAACCACATCGAGGAATATTTGAACATGCGCTCGAACGCACGGGAGCCAAGGTAGAGGAGAGCCTCATGATCGGCGACGATTGGGATGCCGATATCCTTGGTGCACGCGACTTTGGAATGCATCAAGCCTGGTTAAAATCGGATGAGGGAAGGCATAATTATAAGGCGACTTATACCTTGGAGAAGTTGGGGGATCTTTTGGAGATTCTTTAATGGCGAAACCGTCGGTGGGCCTCACCCCTAACCCCTCTCCAGAGGAGAGGGGGACGTTCACGTTTAAAGAAAAGTATGGGTTTTCAAATGAACGTTTTTTGTAGAAGGTATACTTTTCAGGCTGTAGAATCAGTTCCCTATCCTCGTCATTCAGAGCTCAGTTTAAATGATCTAATACACTCACTCTCCGCACTCACTGTGTTATTAAGAGGGGGACATTAAAGTTTGGCGTAGTCGTATGTTTTCAAAAAAATGGTTTTGTGAAACGTTCACATTTCAGTTTGCAGGATCGGTCCCCTCTCCTCTGGAGAGGGCGGAGGGTGAGGCCCTCGAAGAATAATCATCTCTAAAAGAGAGATAACCGAAGGGCTCTTTCTAAATTTAAATCCGTAGCTAATCATTGCCTTCGGCCGCCTTTAAGGATTTATGGTTCTTTCGCTCGGGATTCTGTTTTCCACCCCCATCTCTCCCTAAATTTGCCCTTCATTTAAAATAAAATATGTCAGCAGCAATCATTCACACTGAAAAGGGCGATATGAAAGTCGAATTTTACGACAACGACGCTCCAAACACCGTAGCCAATTTTTTGAAACTTACAAAGTCCGGTTATTATAATGGACTTACTTTTCATAGAGTTTTACCGGACTTCGTTATTCAAGGCGGTTGTCCAAATGGAACAGGTACCGGCGGACCGGGATACAAAATCGATTGCGAACTCGATGGTGGAAATCAATACCACGATCGCGGAGTATTGAGCATGGCTCACGCCGGACGCAACACCGGAGGATCACAGTTCTTCATTTGTCACTCGAGAAACAACACCGCACACCTCGATCGCAATCACACGTGTTTCGGTAAAGTGGTGGAAGGACTCGATATCATAGACGATATTCGTCAGGGGGATAAGATTGTTTCGATTGAAATCCTAGATTAATGTGATAATTTGCTAATGTGCTGATGTGCGAATTTAATGTGCTAATGTGCTAATGTGCTGATCTGCTAATGGGGCTGACGTTAAGGGAGGAGATGCGTTTCTTAATACGTATCTTTTCGCCGGAGATCGACAATTAGCACATTAGCACATCAGCACATCAGCACATTGTATTTCAGCATCGTTTCACCCGGAGATCGACAATTAGCACATCAGCACATTGAATTCCCGTATCTTTTCACCGGAGATCGACAATTAGCACATTAGCACATCAGCACATTGTATTTCAGCATCGTTTCACCCGAAGTTCTACAATTAGCACATTAGCACATTAGCACATCAGCACATTAGCACATTAAAAAAGATTCGTTTCATTTAAAATAAATATTTCATCATGGAAGAAAATAAAAAACCACAACTCAATATCGAACTCAATGAAGACGTTGCACAAGGCGTATATTCAAACCTCGCGGTTATTACACACTCGCCATCGGAATTCGTTGTTGACTTCATTCGCGTAATGCCCGGTGTGCCGAAGGCTCGTGTTCAATCACGGATCATTCTAACGCCTCAACATGCAAAACGTTTGATGAAGGCTTTATCGGAAAACATCTCCAAGTTCGAAGCTCAGCACGGCAAAATCACGGATGCTGTAAGTCCGGAGCAGATGTTTAATATAGGTTTCGGTGGTCCGCAGGGACAAGCGTAGACAGTTCGGGGTTTACAGAAACAGGAACAGAGGGTTTGCGTTTGAAGAAACGTTTAGTCCTCGATGACGATTCGGCTTTTTTAGGAACCCAAAGATCCCAAAGGAGGCCCAAGGGACCCTAAGAGTTTTTTTTTAAAGCTTTGGGAACTTAGGGAAAGCGACGCTTCTTTGGAGCGAATGAAATGAGGTTGGGTTCCACAAAAAGCTGACGTTTTTTTTTGGAACCCAAAGATCCCAAAGGAGGCCCAAGGGTCCCAATGTTATGCATAAAACTTTTTGTGAGGCTTTGGGAACTTAGGGAAAAGCGAAGCGCCTTTGGGGCTCATGCAATGAGCTTGGGTTCCACAAAAGGCTGACGTTTTTTTTTGGAACCCAAAGATCCCAAAGGAGGCCCAAGGGTCCCAATGTTATGCATAAAACTTTTTGTGAGGCTTTGGGAACTTAGGGAAAAGCGAAGCGCCTTTGGGG
>JBILMS010000011.1:0-65450 GCA_044375415.1 Flavobacteriales bacterium | reverse complement strand
GCAATCGTCGTGCATCTGATTTTTTTCGATCTTCTGAAAACTCTTGCCTCCATCTGTGCTTCGATATAGAGGTTGAACATTTCCACACATCAAGATTGACGGGTCCACAGGATTAATGTCGAAAGCCTTGCCGCGTGTAGGAATTACATTGTTCATGTCTTTTTTTAAAGATCGAATGAATTCCCATTTCCCTGTTCTCAGATCGTAAACTTGCAGAGTCGCGTCGCCAATGGAACTCATGGTTTCACCTTGGCTACACGTTATGACACAATACAATTTGTCCGGATCGCCCGCACTCCATTCAGGGTTAATTCGCACAAAGGGAAATGAAGTAGGGTTGTACAATTCGTAACCTGTTATATCATTCCATGTTTGTCCGTCATCTGTACTCAAAATTAACTTGCTTCCCCCGGCCACAATCAAGTTCTTAGGTCCGTTTTTCCGACGAATAAAATCGATGTCATAAAAATGGCCTTCCGAAACTCTTTTCCACCGCATCGTTTCGACATCCGCGGCATCTTCGCATATCCAAAGACCATGATCAGATGCGACAATGAGAAAATTGAATTTTCGCGGATGACACACTACTTCACAAATCTGAGAATAATAATCGCCATCTTGACCGAATGGTAAAGCGGTAGTAGCATTTGCACCGTTGATGTTTTCGTACGTTTTGCCCTCGTCTCTTGTTCGCCACAAACCATCGGTATGATTAAAGACATCATCGCCATCTCCCGTGGAAACTATCCATTCACGAGCGTTTTTCGGATTTACGGCTACACTACTTGCTCCGGAAATAGGGAGTTGATCGGTACCTCCTTCTAACCAATTTTCGCCGCCATCTTTTGTATACCAAACACCTCCGGTTGGGGAGCAGGCCCATACTTTATTTTTCTTTTTAGGATGAACGTAGAGGTAGTTTATTCTTCCTGTTCCATTTCCCCTGCCTTTGCTATACTCGGGCAGCGCTTTGCCACCGGGATTGAGTTCTGTCGGTTGTTCGTTCGGACCTAAACACTCCCATTTCCACTCCTTTACACGACGAATGTCATCGCGGTTTTGGAGACTTTTTGGCATGGACCCGTAATGACCACCGAAATACTTACTTTGTTCAGGCATTTCGCACACCCCAATGCTGTCCGGTTGCTGAGAAAGAGCAGCAAGATTAACCAAGACCAAGAAAACGGTAACACCTATCGATGGATAAATACGAATCAATTTCTCGTTGAACATAAGAACGCGAAAATACGATTTCCACGGTGGGAAAAGTGATGAAAAGATCAATAAACTCGCGGTTATCAGGCTTTGCCGAATTCCTTGCGAAGCTTAGCCACGTAATCGAGGTCTTCCCATGGGAATAGTTTAACCTCAATTTTTTTCACGTTGCCACTGCCATCTTTAAAGGTTTTCACTTTTTTCACGGATTCACGCCCCATGTGTCCATAAGCCGCTGTTTCCTGATAGATAGGTGTACGCAATTTGAATCGTGTTTCGATTGCATAAGGACGCATATCGAATATCTTGTTGATTTTCTCCGCGATTTCACCGTCGTTCATTTTCACTTTTGCTGTGCCATACGTGTTTACGTAGAGCCCAACAGGCTTAGCTACTCCGATGGCATAAGCTACTTGCACAAGAACTTCGTCACAAATTCCGGCAGCCACCATGTTTTTCGCTATGTGACGGGTCGCATAGGCAGCAGAACGGTCCACTTTGCTCGGGTCTTTTCCACTAAAAGCACCACCACCGTGAGCACCTTTTCCTCCGTATGTGTCCACAATGATTTTACGGCCTGTTAGACCTGTATCGCCATGCGGGCCGCCGATTACGAACTTACCTGTAGGATTAACGTGAAGGGTATATTTTGACTTAAAAAGTTTCTGAATACGAGCGGGAAGTAGTTTTACAACACGCGGGATAAGAATGGATTCAACATCTTCTTTGATGGTATCCAACATCTTTTTTTCAGCGGCGAAGTCATCGTGCTGAGTAGAGATTACAATTGCTGAGATTGCTTTAGGCGTGTGATCATCGTCGTACTCGATAGTTACTTGGCTTTTCGCATCCGGACGCAAGTATTTCATTTTTTTGCCTTCTTTACGAATGGCAGAAAGCTCGCGGAGCATCATGTGAGCCAATTCTAATGGAAGAGGCATGTAGGTATCTGTTTCACGCGATGCATATCCAAACATCATCCCTTGGTCGCCGGCTCCTTGGTCTTCTTTTTTCTTACGCTCAACTCCTTGATTGATATCCGGAGATTGTTCATGTATGGCTGAAAGGATCCCACATGAATTCGCTTCAAACATATATTCGCTTTTGGTATATCCGATTTGACGGATTACGTCGCGGGTGATTGTCTGAACATCCAAATAAGCCTTGCTCTTCACTTCACCTGCCAATATTACTTGACCGGTCGTTACGAGTGTCTCACAAGCTACTTTTGATTCAGGGTCAAATGCCAAGAAATGATCTATGAGGGCATCAGAAATCTGATCGGCAACTTTATCCGGGTGACCCTCGGAAACTGATTCGGAAGTGAAGAAGTATGACATATAGTAATTTTTGCGAGCCGCGAAAATAAGGGATACGGAATACTTACAGAAAAAATGGTATTCCTATCTTTTGAACATTGGGGCTTAAGGAGGTGTAAATGATGGTGATAAGTTGATTTTAAGAGGCCTAGGCAGGTCTATGTGAGAAGCAGACGCACTAATGCCAAAGATTATGTCCTTCGCGAAGTTCGTTTTGAGCTGCACGGCAGACTTTTCCGTTGAACTGCAATCTCCGAAACTACAAAATCGAGTTCGAGAAACAATTTGAGTTTGAGAGAGAGCACGTGTTTCGAGGAGATCGGGCTGACTGCCAAGTGCCAACTGCCGATTGGTTAATGCTTTGCCTGTTTCAACAAACCTCGAATCTGAACCAAGAAAACAAGTTCGAGAAACTGTTTGAGTTTGAGACAGTGCACCTATTTTGCGGAGACCGGGATGACTGCCGACTGCCAACTGCCGACTGATTACTACCCTGTTCCTGTTTCTGTAAACCTCGAACTGTCCTGTGACCCCGAAGGGAATCGAACCCCTATCTA
Source organism: Flavobacteriales bacterium (assembly GCA_044375415.1). GTDB lineage: Bacteria > Bacteroidota > Bacteroidia > Flavobacteriales_D > Sanyastnellaceae > JAWXBG01. Next base: position 62,359 of record JBILMS010000011.1, on the reverse strand, counting down.
AGGAACCGGAATCCTTCGTACTATCCGTTATACTACGGGGCCAAAATCACTTTTTGTAATTCCTATTAATGGAGGATACACTTGTGCACTCCCATTTTTAAGGGCACAAAGGTAAGAAAGGTAAAGGCTTAGTTCATGGCAATCGGAAAGCACATTTTTATCGATTGGATCGTAAACGTATGTTAATAAAGCGAATTGACTAGAGTAATTTATTTTTTTAACTAGTTCAATTCCTATTGATATATCAACGATATGATAAATATATCTTCACGAAAACAAGTGAAGCCTTTCAAAAATTTTAGAGTGCATTTCGTTTTAAGATTATCCTATAGTCAATTTTTTCAGTTCTTTTCAAACCAAAAAGATCCACCATGTTTTTCTACACCTTGTAGATTAGGATGATTCCAGAGGTCCTGTAAAATCGAACTTAATTCGGCATCCTCACTTATGAAGTAATTTGGAAGAAGGACTTTGAACCATTTGGGATTAGCCATCATAAATGCCATAAGCATGTATTGTTCATTGTACAAACGATCACACATAAATTGCGGATATTCGTAGGGTATATAGATATCGTGTACATGTACTATTACTCCGGGTTTTAGGAAGGGTAGAATCTCCAAAAAACAAATGAGTGAATCCGAATTGGGCAATACACGGTGAGAATTGTCGATAAAAAGAATATCTCCTTTTTGTAATAAGGAAGTATAGGATTTCAAATTTTCAACTGTTTCTACTGCTGAACGAATCACTTTATCAGATAGGTGATCTATAGACGCTCGTGGATATGGATCTATTGAAATTATTTGGGTTGATAGTTTTTGTTCGGTTACACATTTGCGCGCTACCATAGTAGAATTGCCGGAACCTATTTCCAAAAAAATGTTGGGTTTTGATTCGGCAATCATCCCGTAAATACCTACTATATCCAGACCCGGAAGAAATCCATTGTTCCAACGTGGATTGGAATCTTGAGAATTACCTGAGCTTTTTTCAATAGCTTGGAGTTGGGGTAGATATTTCAAAAACGATTTTAATCGAGCTGAATAATCATTTCGATTTGTATTTACCAATTCGTACAAATGCTCAAACGTTTCTGAACCTTTGTTGAAGCGAGGTTTTAGCTCAACTTTATACTCCAAATGCACCGTTTGGAAGCGATTGGAAAGAAACTTAACGAACGATTTTAATTTTGACATAAAGGCAACGGTTTTGTCAGAATGTGCTACAAAAAAAAGAGGCTGATCAACGATCAACCTCTCATTAGTAGCGGGGACAGGACTCGAACCTGTGGCCTTCGGGTTATGAGCCCGACGAGCTACCATCTGCTCCACCCCGCAATTTCAAAACCTTTTTTAAAGAGACTTTTATCTCTCCGTAAAAGGCCTGCAAATATAAGCTAATTTCGTGGTCTGGGAAGGAATTTACCAACAACCTCTCATAAACTCGTAAGTGGCTCATAAAGCGGGATTTGTAAACATAATCGGCAATCCAAATGCCGGAAAATCGACTCTGATGAACGCCCTCATGGGTCGAAAGATGAGTATTGTAACCCCCAAAGCGCAGACGACTCGTCATCGCATCATGGGAATATGGAACGATGAAAATTTCCAAATTATCTACAGCGATACACCGGGAGTCTTGGATCCGAAGTACAAACTTCAGGAGGGAATGATGAAATCTGCGACTAGTGCTTTTCTAGATGCGGATTTATTAATTCTTGTGGTGGATGTGAGTAGCAAAGAAGAAGTGCATGCCCCCACTTTATCCAAAATATCCAATGCCAATGTGCCGGTTTTTGTGGTCCTAAATAAAATGGATTTGGTGGGAACCGAAGGAATTACGGCTCATTTCGACAAATGGAAATCTATTCTCCCAAATGCTCGGGTATTGCCGGCATCGGCGTTGGCAGGAATTTATACGAAAGAACTTGTTCAGGAAATTCTGAAGGAGATTCCTGAGAGTCCGGCTTATTTCCCAAAGGACGAAATGTCGGATAGAACGATGCGTTTTTTCGTTTCGGAAATTATTCGTGAGAAAATATTTTTACTCTACGATCGCGAAGTGCCCTATTGCACCGAAGTTGAGGTAGAGGCGTACGAAGAGGAAGCCGATATTATTCGAATATCTGCTATCATATACTGTGAGCGCGATTCTCAAAAAGGTATATTGATTGGTCACCAAGGGTCGATGCTCAAAAAAGTAGGCACAAAAGCCCGTAAAGACATCGAAGAATTTGTTGGAAAACAAGTTTTTTTAAAGACCCACATTAAAGTGGATGCCAATTGGAGAAACAATGTGAACAGGTTGAAAAATATGGGTTACATGGACTAATCCACCTTGCGATGATTCTTTTTCCAAAGGCAAAAATTAACCTGGGTTTACAGGTTGTTTCCAAACGAGACGATGGATTTCACAACATCGAGAGTGTTTTTTATCCAATTGATCTTACTGATATTCTGGAGGTAGTTCCCTCTTCAAATGAAGGCATTGAATTGCAAATTTCAGGATTACTTCCCGATGGTGATGTGTCGGATAACTTGGTAAGTAAGGCTTACCGTGCAGTTGCTTCGCAGCGAGAAATACCCGGCGTAAAAGTTCATTTGCACAAACACATACCGATGGGTGCAGGATTGGGCGGTGGTTCTTCGGATGCCGCAAGTATGGTAAAAACTCTAAATTTATTGTTTGATTTGAATATGAGCGATTCCTTGATGAGGGATATCGTTTCACCACTTGGAAGTGATTGCGCCTTTTTTATTGAAAGCATACCGGCCTTTGCCAGTGGGAGAGGAGAGGTACTAGAGCCATTGAATTTAGATTTATCGAATTATCACATCGGACTTATTCATCCTCAAGTTCATGTAAGCACCAAAGATGCTTATGCGGGAATTTCGGTAAAGCCGACTGTATTTGATCTAAAGAAATTAGCTCAACTTCCGATTGATCAATGGAAAGATCATGTGAAAAACGATTTTGAAGATTCGGTTTTTAAGAAGTATCCCACTATAGAAAAAGCCAAAAAGCACTTATATGATCTCGGAGCAGTCTATGCAAGCATGAGCGGAAGTGGATCAACGTGTTTCGGGTTGTTCGAGAAGCAGTTTGATGATTCGGAAATACATTGGGTTTAGGTTCTTGCTTAGTTTTCTCTATTTTTACTTTGGATGAATAAAGTTGTACTCATAGTCATTACTCTTTTGTGTCAACTTTTTGTTTCGGAAAAGGGCTCCGCTCAAAATGGAGCTACTTGGGGCATAAATCCGAAATTGGGAACTGTATTTAGCCACAATGATTTTCGCAGCCCTGTTAAGGGAATCCAATTGCTTTATGGACCAAAGAAAGAACAGGATTCTAAAATTAAAATGGAACTAGGTTCTCAATTGTCCGTATTTAGCGAGCACCAAGTAGACGGAATATTTCCGAAAGAGAAATTTACTGTGTGGAGTAATATCGTTTGGGCTTACTATGATATAAATGTTCTACGACTTCAATTTGGTTTGGGTCTGGGTTCTCTTATGGGCAAATTCAGAGATATTGATAAATTGCCCGTTACAAATCCAATCGATAATTCACGTACTTTCCAAACCAAGAAAATAGGGTATTTCAATACTTCCGTTATTTTGGGTGCCAAACTAATCCCCGGAAGTTTTGTGACCTTGGGTATTGAGTTTGAAGCGATGATCAATAGAGTTAGGCCCATGTATATTACCTGGTTTAGTATAGAAATTGGAAGAAGGAAGTATTGGTGAAAAAATTGGAAACAGAATGTATTACGAGGCGAATTATTTTCCTACTTCTGCGCCCTACTGTAAAACCATAGTCCAACAAAAACGAAAATCAAATTGGGAACCCAAACAGCTAAATAAGGAGGGAAACCGACGTTTGTGGCGGCTACCGTGGTGATGCGCGAAACAAATACAAAAAGAAATCCGACCACAACGGCTAACAGAATGTGAGCTCCTGTACCGCCTCTTGTTTTACGCGCTGCAATGGATACACCTATCAAGGTTAGTATAAAAATAGAAAAGGCATTGCTCGTACGGCCATGTTTTTCGATTTCGATAAATGCAGTTCTCCCGGAACCATTCAATCGCTGTTCTTCAGCAAAAACATTGAGTTCATTCCATGTCATGGCTGCAACGATCTCTGAGCGCGGAGCAAATACTTCCGGTGTGAGATCAATAACTGTATCTAATTTTTCCTGCACTCTCAGACGTTCTGTTCCATCATCCAAAAATTCACGGATCTGCGGTTTTACAATACTCCAATAATTCGAATCGGGATGATAGATAGCACTCTGCGAAATAAGTTTCCACGTGAGATGTCCATCCTGCCAACGCTCCATCGAAAAGTGATAACCAATGTTTTTTTCCAAGTTCATTTCCTTGAAATAGGCAAAAGTTCCCGGTTGAATTTCGCGGTGAAGATTTTTGTCGCCCAGTGTTAATGCACCTTTCAGATAGGTTACTTCAAAATCGTATTTCGCACGATTGGCATGCGGTACTATTAAATGGGATAAGACAAGCGAAACAACCACAAGTATTCCCGCTCCCACAAAATAGGGTTGTATAAACCTCCTGAAACTCACTCCACCCGAGAGTATCGCGATGATTTCACTCCGCTGTGCCAATTGACTTGTGATCCAAATGATCGTGAGAAAGATGATAAAACTACTGAGTAGGTTAGCGAAGTAAAAACAGAAGTTGAGGTAATAATCAAATATAATTTCACCAAATGTCGCCGGACTTTTTACCAAGTCGTCGATGTTTTCGGAGATGTCGAATACCACTGCGATCAACATAAACGCTCCAATCATGAACACAAATGTGCCCAAGAATTTACGAATAATGTATAGATCGATTTTTTTCATGAAGGGATCAGATGCGTTGGCTTATTTGAACAACCATCCGGTTTTTCCACGCGGCAAAGGTACCCGAGAGTATTTGTTTTCGGGCCTCTCGAACCAAATCTAAATAAAAAGCAAGGTTGTGAAGAGATGCTATTTGCAAGGCTAAAATTTCTTGTGCCACAAAAAGATGTCGAACATAAGCCTTAGAATAAAACTGATCTACATAACTCGGACCGGCCGGATCTAACGGAGAAAAATCATTTTCCCATTTTTTGTTGCGCATGTTCAAGATACCATTCCAAGTAAACAGTTGTCCATTTCGTGCGTTTCGAGTAGGCATTACACAGTCAAACATATCCACTCCCAACGCAATACATTCGAGAATATTCGCAGGGGTTCCTACACCCATAAGATATCTAGGTTTATCCGCAGGAAGAATATCGCAAACTAATTCTGTCATTGCATACATTTCTTCGTGGGGTTCTCCAACGGAAAGGCCACCTATCGCGCATCCATCTGAACCGACAGATGCAATTTTTTCGGCAGATTCTTTTCTGAGATCGGGATAAGTTGAACCTTGCACAATAGGGAAGAGACTTTGCTCATAACCATACAAAGGTTCTGTTTCCGACATTCGTTTAATGCAGCGATCTAACCAACGATGAGTCATTTCCATGCTGGCTTTGGCGTATTTTTTATCGCATGGATAGGGAGCACATTCGTCGAATGCCATAATGATATCAGCGCCGATCTCGCGTTGGATGTCCATTACATTTTCCGGAGAGAAAAAGTGTGACGAGCCATCGATGTGTGATTTAAACGTAACACCTTCTTCTTTGATCTTTCTATTTCCTTCCAAAGAATAAACTTGGTATCCACCACTATCAGTTAGAATCGGTCGATCCCAACCATTGAACTTATGCAATCCTCCGGCTTCTCGAAGAATTTTAGTTCCGGGACGTAGGTAGAGGTGATAGGTATTACCAAGAATGATATCGGCATTGACCTCGGTTTTAAGGTCCTGTTGCGTCACAGCTTTTACAGTTCCGGCTGTCCCTACGGGCATAAAAATGGGCGTTTCAATAACACCATGGTCTGTATGAAGGGCGCCAACCCTGGCTTTTGAGACCGAATCGCTGTGTAAAAGATCAAATTTCATGGGCTGCAAAACTAGGGCAGAGCAGTCGGGAACAGTGGTTTCGAACGTAATTGAGAGATCAAATGCTAATCAGTATGCCAAAAAGTCAGCACAAAGCATATAAAAACAGACAAAATGACGGTATTGTTTTCTAGTTTCTGACTTTTCGTCCAAAAAAAACGATTGGTATTGAACTTGAAAAGGGGGTATCGTCCCTGAAACGGGAAAATAAAAATCAAAAAAATAACAACACATAAAACACACAAGTATGACACTCATTAAGCACAACTATCCAAATCCATCTTTTGTAAGAAGTTTCGATGATCTTTTCACACGCGGTTCATTTTATCCAACCGGAAAATTGAATTCAGGCAACATTTCTTCTGTAAACGTAAAGGAAACAGATGAAGCTTACCATATTGATATGGCTGCTCCGGGAATGGCTAAGGCAGATTTTAAAGTGACAGTGAAAGAGGATTCATTGGTGATTTCATCAGAGAAAAAAACGGCTTCTGAAGAAACGAACGAAAAGTACATCCGCAAAGAGTGGAATTATAACTCTTTCAGCAGAAGTTTCACTTTACCTGAAACAGTGAATCGTGAAGGGATTTTGGCAGAATATGAAAATGGAGTTTTGAAAGTAGTACTCCCAAAAATGGAAGAAGTAAAAAAGAACAAAGCGATTGAAGTGACCGTCAAATAAGGTCGGTAGTGAAGTAGGTTAATTGGTTAATTGGTTAGGGAACCCCCGTGATTTGTCGCGGGGGTTTTTCTTTTTCCGAATAAAAAGATTCCTCGCCGGATTTTGGTCAGTTCCGACCGAATACTCAAAAGCGCAAATGGAACTCATATAGTGTACGGACTTTTCGATCGTGAAATCAACATTACCTCTTAACCAAAAACCAATTACCATGAGAAATCAACGGGTACGATGTTGGCTGGCTTTGGCAGCAGTCATCATTTTAAGTTGCTTCGGCAATGTTCAGGGCCAATTTCAAAATACGGTTTTGCACACAATGGAAAAGGATCATTATTCTATATCCAATAGTGTGTCGGATCCGTCAAATTCGGTTGTAGCCGAAACAATTGATCGAGGAAATCTCGATGTGCATATTATGGAGATCAATGCTACTGGTAATGTAGTAGCCGAACGTATCTATCAAACTCCATTGAACGAACGCGTATTTCATATTACACCATCATTAAATGGTGGCTATGTTCTATGTGGTATTCAAAAGGGAAGTGATGGATTTGATCATGGTTGGGTATTGGAAGTAGATGCTACTTTTAATTTTGTGAATGAAACACGTTTTGATAACGGTTTGTTTCCTTCGCATACCCCAGCTTTGCATATCAGTACATCAACTAATGATCCGATGCCGGGTTATATAGTTACAGGTTTTCAGGCCGTAGGATACGGCAATGCTGCAGCCAAGCAATCCTATGCAAAAAAGATTGATGCAGGTTTAAACCCACAATGGGAAGTTTCATTTGATGCCAATCCAGGTAAAAATCAAGACTGGGATATGGCTTCACATGGTATCGAAGTACCGGGACGTGGCTACTTCGTTGGAGGATCTTCTACAGGAGACCAATCAAGCAACTTCTGCGATCAGGTAGTGATGGCAGCAATGATTGACTTCAATGGTGTGGTTACGTGGGTGAACGCAATGGAAGATAATCCCCTATTTAGTGTTGGTCACGCCAGCGTTGGAGCCGATGCTTTCTACAATGCTTCAACAAACGAAGTATACCAAGTAGCTAACTACAGCATCTGGCATCACTTTGGGGTGAATGTTTGGGACGTGAATTCCGGAGCATTAAATCCGGCAACATCCTTCAGAGTATTCTCGTCGTTGGGATACGCTAACATCGGTGGTTTTCGAATTATGGAAAGCCATACTTCTGATCAATTTTTAGTAGCCGGTTATATAAGAGATGCCTTTCAAACGGATGCTACAGGTGTCGTTATTGCTCAAGGTTCTTTTCCCATTGCAGCAGAGTTTAATAAGTACTCTACAGCTTTAATTTGGGATGAAATGTATCCTGTGCCTTCTGCCGGTTATAATGCGAGCTCTTCTATCTATGAAGCTTTTAGTGCCGGACAGCAGCCACGCATACACCATCCAAAAATGGCTTTGCGTCAACAAAGTGCAGGTGGATACGAACTTGTTGGACCACATCTTAAAGCTGGAAGGTTTGAGACTGAAATATTAGAATTGAACGCTGCAGGTCAAAATGGTTGTATAAATTCTCCATTAGACTTAAGTCCTGCTCCTTTTAGCCCAACCTTCCATTCCATTTTTCAAGCGAATAGCGTTTTACTTCAATTAACTCCGGGTCTTATCATCGACGGAATTTCTTCTACTGAAGATCCTTGTTCTCAAACAGGTCCGTGCACACCGAATGCATTTTTCACGGTTACTGATTTGGGCAACTGTTGCTACACTTTTACGGGTTTGCCAATCGATCCACAGAATAGTTTCTGTCACGAATGGTCTATTGATGGTGTGGCTGTGGCATCCGGAACAAATGTTATAACTCATTGCTTTACCACTCCCGGAATACACCTCGTATGTTATACCGCTTGTTGTATCCAAAGTGATGGAACGGTAACAACGTCTGGCTTTTGTCGGCAGGTTGTATGTGAAGGCGCACCCTGTACTCCGGATGCTAATTTTAGCATTACAGATTTGGGCAACTGTTGTTATCAATTTAATGATTTAACTCCCATCACCAGTAATGGACCTTGCCAGCAATGGACAATTTCCGATGCACTTGGAAACCTTGTCGCTTCAGGTCCGGGTTCATCATTGAATCACTGTTTTGCGGCTGATGGTGTTTATCAAATTTGTTATACCGACTGTTGCTTTAATTCAGACGGAACCATTTCTTCGGTTACACAATGTCAAATATTGGACGTAAACTGCTGTTGTCTTCCTTATGCAATTACGGCTCAATCAAATGGCTGTGAGGCATGTGTTATTTGGGCAACGGATTGTCCAAATGAAGTAATCATGGTAACCTATGATTATGGTGACGGCACATTTGGAACGAATCCTTGTCACACATATTTAGCGAATGGTATTTATAATATCTGTATGACCGCTTGTTGCGTAAATACAGATGGTACAGTGGACAATTGCATTACTCTTTGTACACCGGTTGAAATCGTCGGATGTGGTTGTTGTTATCCAACAGATTTCACTTATACAACTGATGGATGTGAAGTATGCGTGAGCCCAATATGGCCTGCGGGTTGTTTAAATCAAGCTAACGTCATGTTCGATTACGGTGATGGTTCAGGTTTGAGCACAAGTCTTTGTCATACCTACACCGGAAGTGGAACCTACTTGGTTTGCATGTATGTTGAATGCCCGGGTATTCCTCCGGTTGGTATCGGTTGTCACGAGGTAACTGTGAATTGTTGTGAAGTACCCGATTTTGTGAATTTCGACACATTTGTGTTTGATAATTGTGAAGTTGGTTTCTGCATTAACCCAACAGTAGATCCGAGCATATTCTGTGCTACATGGAGTTTCGGTGATGGTACGGTTGAAAATCATCCCGTAGACATTTGCCCAACGCACACGTACACTTGTAGTGGTGTTTACTCCGTTTGTGTAACAGTATACTGCTGCAACGATCCATCTCAGGCGGTTACTACGTGCAAAGAAGTTCAGGTGGACTGTTGCAAGTTGCCTTCTTCTATATTTGTAAATGCAAGTGCTCAAGGATGCACCGTTACTGCTACTTGGGGATCGACTGACGACTATTGTCCACCGCTTTGTTGGGATTGGGTTCTCGATAATGGTGTTGTAATTTCCGGAACGGATGTACTTACTTATACTTTCGATGATTGCGCGCCATTCCACACTATTTGCATCAGAGTATATTGCTGTAACAATCCGTCAGTTGTTGTCGAAAGATGTGTTACAGTTGAAACAAACTGCTGCACCTTACCTTTCGAATGGTTTGCTTCTGTTGATCAGTGTACGGCTTGTTTTGCACCTATATTCGAAGGTCCTTGTCCAACAGATTGCATTACCTGGGACTTTGGCGATGGTACGACAGGAACCGGAGTTAATCCATGTCATACCTATACGGCAAATGGAGTTTACACGGTGTGTATGACAGCTTGCTGCTGCGGAAATATTGATGCAGCGGGTAATATTATCGATCCTTCTTTGTGTACTACTATTTGCAAGGAAGTAGTTATAACCGATTGCGGTTGTCAACCTGTTGGTCCTTTTGATTTCAACTGGGTTACAACAGCTGACAATTGCTCTGAATTTGGATTCTGTCCGGTATTCCCATGGGATGCAACAGGCTACTGTGCTACCTGGAATTTTGGCGATGGAACAATCGTTGATACTCCATTGGCATTCTGTCCGATTCATACTTACGATTGTGCAGGTGTTTACAATGTTTGCCTAACTATCTATTGCTGTGATAATCCATCAATATCATCCACTGTTTGTCATGAGATTACAGTAGACTGTGGTTGTAAATTACCATCATGGTCAGTAATTAACTTCGCAAACAACGGGTGCACTTACGATTTCAACTTGAGTAGTACTGATGATTACTGCGGAAACGTTTGTGTGAATTGGGATTTTGGTGATGGTACAAACGGAAGTGGATGGTCTTCAACGCACACGTATACTTCCAATGGTGTTTACACCGTGTGTGCAACGGTATATTGCTGTAACGATCCAAGTGAGTCTTACACCGTGTGTATCACTATTCAGGTTAATTGCGGCTGCTGCTATCCGGCAGATTTCAGTTTCTCATCTCAGAATTGTGGTGTATGTGTAAGTCCGATCTGGACTGTAGATTGCCCAAATCCTGCAAATGTGATGTTTGATTATGGAGATGGCACAGGATTGACTTCTGATCTATGCCATACTTATCCAAGTAGCGGAACATACCTCGTTTGTATGTATGCAGAATGTCCCGGCGTTCCACCGATAGGTATCGGTTGTCATGAAGTAACCGTGAATTGTTGCTGCACACCTAATGCCGATTTCAATTGGGAAATTAGTGCCGATGGTTGTTGCGTAACCTTCCACGATCTTACACCTGATGGAAACATTTATGGATGTGAATCATGGGTATTCGGACTTATTCAATCACAACTCGCCGGTGATGATGTTACATTCTGCTTCCCCGGATCAGGAACGTATACCATTTGTCACTACGACTGTTGCGTGGATGCTGCAGGCAATGTGATCTACGATGAGTTCTGTATCGACATTACTTTGAACTGTGGTCAGCCTTGCATTAATCCTGCGCAGATTGATCCTACTCAAGCTTGCATCGACGTGTATGATCCTGTGTGTGGTTGCGACGGAGTTACTTATCCTAATTCATGTTATGCCTACTATTATGGTGGTGTTACATCTTGGACTCCCGGTCCATGTACAAATGGATGTTGCTTACCACAGGATCTCATCTATTCGATCTCTGATAATTGCTGCTTCAACTTCTCACCATTGTACTTGGTAGATTGCTTGCACGATGGCAATACATATCTATGGGATTTTGGAGATGGAACGATGAGCAATCTTGAAAATGCGACACATTGTTATGCTGCCGATGGAATCTATCATGTGTGTTTGACGATCACATGTCCAAGTGGAGCCAGTGTAACATACTGTCAGGATGTACAGCGCAATTGTTCTCCTTGTCCGATTGAATGTGATGTTCATGCGGCCTACAATCAGACTATTATCGGTAAAACAGTTTCGTTTGCCGACAACAGTCATGCTGGTTCAGGTACAACGATCACATCATGGTTCTGGGATTTTGGAGATGGCAACAACAGCTCTTTGCAACATCCAACGCACACATATGCTACTACCGGAGCAAAAACAGTTTGCTTGACAGTAACAGGTGTAAATGCAGATGGAACCGTTTGTACAGATACTTATTGTTTTGTTGTGAAGATTCCATGTCCTGGAGACTTTAATGGCGATGGTGTTGTGAATATTGCCGACTTCTTGACATTCTTAGGATTGTTTAATACGATTTGTCCTTAAGCCCGATGCTCCGGAGGTGCTTCCGGAACAGGTTTGACGGATAATAGGAGAGGCCCCGATTCAGAAATGGATCGGGGTCTTTTTTTAATGTGCTAATGTGCTAATGTGATGATGTGCTGATTGGATCGGTTTGGCGGAGAAAGATGCGTACTAAATCTCGAAATTTATTGGCCGATGATCGTGTTTAAGGCCATATGGAATGCACATCTCAGATAAACGAAATGCCACCCTTTCCCTTTCTCTTGCCCTTTCCCTTATTAGTATCGCAAAGGAACGTAATGTTTAAGCAAAGGTTCGCAAGGATTTTAATGGTAAAGTTCGCAAGCGAACGAAGGGCGCGAGGTCTTGCGGACTGCATGTCTCAGATAAACCAGATGCTACCCTTTCCCTTTAGCTTTCCTTAATTTGTAGCCCAAAGAAACCGAAGGGCAAATGCGAAGGATTCTATTTATAGTCCCGCGCTGAAAGCGCATCATTTATTAGAAACGACATGGCGTCAAGTAAGTGTTCGATACGCGCTGAAAGCGCATCATTTCCTCCGCGTCCTTTGTGAAATTCTTCCGAAGTCCCTTTGTGTTAAAACACGGAAGGTCTTGCGAACTCAGATCATTTTAGATAAACGAAATCGATCACCACCTTTCGAAAAACTCAAGGAAACGACAAGCTCAGGGGGACGATTCATAATTCATAATCCATATTTTCGAACCTCACCCGCAAATACCTCCGAACGCCGCTATCATCACTAACAAATCTACTGTGTTCACTGTCCCGCTTTTATCTAAGTCAAATTGACCACAAGCATTGGTACATCCATAACTCGTTATGAATAAAAGAAAGTCGCTGATGTTTACTGAACCGATAGAGTGTGTCAAGTCTTAAAATGACTATTTCAAGTCATACGACGCGATAATTTTTCCCTAAGTGGAAAATCCTTTTCACCAAGTGCTCCTTTTAAAAGGAAAAGTGGAGAGACATATTTGTTCTCGAATTTTAAATACAAAATATGAAACAGCTCACATCTTCACTCGTCCTTCTTTTGATCAGCATCGTTGCGCAGGCCAATAGCTTTTATGATCAACTCTGTGAATTTAATTACAATTGGAAAAATTATCCCCTCTTGGCTCCGAGTGGACCAGCTAAAATCTTTGAAACAGATGCGGCATATGTCCGCGCACATCTGATGTCTGTGATACCGGTTCTTGAATCCAATTCGGTGAAAAATTTAACCCAAGAGCAATTATCTACCCGAAAAGAATTAATTGAAGTACTGAAAAGCTACCGAGATCGTGGACTCTTTCCATTAAATGAATATGTGGCTGAAAGGGTTCCGGTATTTATCGATAACTACAATACCTATTGCGCAGTAGGTTATCTGATGCAACAATCCGGTTGGGACGAATTGGCCAGGAGAATTTCGGAAGACAATAATCTTGCTTGGGTAAAGGATATCAGAATTCCTGAAGTGCTCGATTGGCAGGTGTTCTCTGGGTTTTCGATTGACGAACTTAAACTCATACAAGGGGCTTACGATTATTATGATTCGATGGCTTTTTATTTAGAAACTCGTTTCGAGACGCCACAAAAGCCGGAATGTGGACTGCATTATTTCGAAGATTTCACAGGAATAACTTCTGTTTCCGCAGAAAAGCATATTTGGCTCAAAGGGGAAGGAAAGGATGGACTATTGCATGGTAAATGGATTCAGAATTATTCTACAGAACTGCCATGGATCATAGGTTTCTTTGAAAATGGAAAGCGTACCGGTCAGTGGGCCGAATATTACCCGGGTACAAATCAATTATGTAGAACTGAAAATTGGAGAAACGATAAATTGAATGGAGTGCGCAAACGTTTTGATAGAGAAGGGAAGTTGGTGGAAGAAATTCATTTTAAAGACGGGGTAGCCATTACCAAAACGAATTTTGATCTCATTAAGTCGCTGACATACGTGAGGAAACCCCTCGATTCGAATACTGTTTATACAGAAGTCTATACCTCTGAAGGTGGTTTGCTGGCTTGTGGAAACGAGACTATATACAACCCGGGAAACCTACTTTGGTTTCAAAATATCGAACTCACAGCTTTGAATTCCTTTGCCATCACATCACGGGAAATGGCTACTCCTTCGATATTTTCTCAGGAGCAGATTTTCTCGTCAGATCCTCAATTCGGCTATAGTCGAAGTTCTCGTTTTTCGGTTCCTTTTGCTCCTACTTTGGTTGAATACAAAAAAGAGGGCAATTGGAAATACTACAAGAATTACAATCTACACTTCGAAAGCGATAGCTCAATGAATTCAATGAAGGCTTCATTTGATAGGGACTACAGCGCGTTTAGCACGGAATTGTTCAACGTTTTTAACCGGTTTGGAGAAAGGCAGATTACCGAAGGTTATGATTCAATCGAAGTAAAATTCCTGAACAACGAAGTTCTCAGACTAATAGCTGTTGGGAAGTTGGATTATGCCCATTTTGTTTTTGATTATTTTGATCAAAAGGAACTTAATTCAAAAGAGAATTTGCCAAATACTCTGCTAATAGATTACGTTTCAAAAGGACTCATGGTTATGGGGGAATTTACAGTCACTGGATTGAAGATTGGTGTTTGGAAGTATTATGATAAAGATGGAAGGCACTATAAGTCTGAGGTGTTTTTGATTCCAAAGGAAGAAGAAGAATTATTGGAGCTCAGAGCTGAGGACAAATAATTCTTCTTCTTAGTTGATTGGATTTACCAGTTTGCACGTTGATTGATTGTTATTTCCCGCAAATTGCCTTTTGACTGATTACCTTGTTATTGCCAATAATGCGACAGACATAGGTTCCGGGTTGAAGCTCTGTTAACCAATCGTCATTTAGAATTAACAGTTCAGTGCCTACGACTACCGTCATGCTATGCATGATTCGTCCTGAAGCATCGTAAAATTCTATGACTACGATTTCACCCCTGGTAAAAGAGCTTAGGTCTATTCGAAGTTCATTTTCAAAGGGAATTGGGAACACAATGTTAACGTTGTCTTCGATTGTAGTTTCTTCGATGAATGTACTACCCGTATTATCTTGAAAGCTTGTAAAATCGCTTATAACACCGTAGCACAAACTCACTCCGATAATATCTTCTTCAATAGCTTCTTGTTCTTGTGCATCAAAAGAGGCATAAAATTCATTTTGTAGATTTTTTATTTTTTGATCAGCCCACATTTTTGAAACGAAATTGTATTCCGGATTCTCGATACCGTTAAGCACTACTTCGTAGGTATAGCTTACAGGTTCACCAAAAGCATTTCCACTTAAGGTAATTTGAACAGTATCAGCATAGTAATATCTTCCAAATATTCTCAATTGTTGGCCAATATATAAGTTCTGTAATGGGTGCGGATATACTTCATAGACTACCGGAGGATCAAAAGAGATTTGCGTATTCAGCATAACCGGATTTTGAATAAGAAGGTAGAACTCGCTGATGACTTCCGAAACTAGATTATTCGCTACGTTCGTATAAAGTCCATTGTTTTGAAGTGCGAGTAAATTAAGTAATTGTTCATTTACGTAATCTCCAATACCAAAACTGAAAATTGTTAGCTCCGGAGCATAAAGAGATTTGGTATCGCTAACGAGTTCTAGGATTCCTTCGGTGGAGTTTATAGAACCTGATGCCTGCCCGTCAGTGAAAAAGATCATAATATGCGCGGCTTCTTCACTGGCACCATTATACTGCTGGATTCCGGCTGATAGTGCATCGGAGATATTTGTGCCCCCTCCTGCAGTGATATTACTTATGAAATTAAGGGCTATTGTTCTGTTCGCCGCTGTATTCGCGACGTGATCTGAAAATAACGAATGTACATCACTTGAAAAATCTACTATGTTGAAATAGTCAATTGGATTCAAATTGTTGACAATAAAGGATGCTGCTTCTTTAGCCTGTTGAATTTTTGTACCGTCCATACTTCCGCTTCTATCAATAACAAGAGAAAATATTTTAGGTATAATTTCGATGTCAGAGTTGCTTCCCGGTTCAATTATTAATCCTAGGAAGCCTCGACCTAATGTGTCGCATCCAACTTCTTCAAAAACGCTTGTGAAGGTGCTGTAGCTAAAGATTCCCAGATCATCTGCATTGAATTCTATGGACAGCACATAATCTTCTACTAGTTCTAAATTTTCCTCTAGTTCAAAGTAGACCTGATAGTCCGATTGAAGGGGGTTAGTACCGTCCAATGAAGAGGTATATTCATCAATTATTCGCTGTGATTGCACATTGACTGACATAAAGAGATCCATATTTTCGCCACCGATTGCATTATGATTTAATGGGTAAATGAACTCTGAAAGTCCCAGATGATAAGGCATCATAAACACATATGTAAGCTCTATGAGGATGTAACCATCTGCTTCTAAGGGATTGGCAAAAGTGAAGTAGAAAGGATTAGGCCCCATAAATTGATTTAAGAAAATGTTTTCGTAACCATTTTCTTCACCGGGCATTATACTGTCTTGTGCCTGTGGAGAAAAATCGGCTTCATACCAGGTGCTGTCAATTCTCCATCTTAGATCAACTGGTGAAGCGCCTTCGTTTAGAGGAAATCCGAATCGAAAGTCTTGGCTAAGTTCGTAGTAATTGTGATAGTATTGTTTCGTTTTTACTTGAACGATTTGGTCATGTATTGTTACTTCAACACTGTCATAAAGTAAGTCCATGAATTCATTGTTCAGAGCATTTCGGATTAGTATTCCGGAGGCATTGCTTACCTGTGGGCATAGCACAGCTAAGAATAGGAAGGTTAATATACTTCTCATGGTAAAAGGTTTAAGGATTTTATATAATACACCCTCTTCTATATTGCACCCTACTGCGCAAGAAAAATTTTTGACTTGATATGGGAACTAGATTTTATTTAGAAATGTTCAACTGAAGTCTGAGGAAAAAAATCGATTGTTTGAAAGAATTGCCCATTTTATTTAACTCAATAGAAAGAGTTTGATATATCAATTATATACTTGGATGAATTCGAAACCTTAATTAAAAGGAACTTGATATATAACTGATCAAATAGAAACGCGATATTAATCCCACCACATCGCTGGAATTTGCAATTCCGGATCAATCGTCCAGTCGCTTTGCCCATTGTAAAACTCAACGGATAAATCGGGGTATGGAAATACTTTGACAAAAGCGGAACTCACGTGAGGTCAGAAGAATTTCTTGTTCCGCGCAGGGACGAGGAATGGGAAACATTAAGAGCTGAAAAGTAGATCGTTTCTTTACGGATGAACAAGATGTATGAAGAAGTCGGAATTGAAGGAATTCAGTTCCGGCTTTTTGTTTTCTCGAATGGATGTGAAAAATGAATTAATCATGTCGAGATGTTTGAGATACAACTCCATTTGCTTTTGCATGATGTCTGCATCCGGCTGAGGAAAACTTTCTTTTAGCAAATAACGCAACCAATATGCAGAAGTATAACTCTCGTGACCAAACACATCGCGAGTCGAAACATGTATCATCGTATTATCAGAGATATCGCTGAAGAAGGGAAATTTTTCGTCCGCTCCGTTGTTTCCAAACATCAATGTCGGCAACGATAGTTTTTGTTTTTTTCTGCGAAAAGTTTTATAGATGTCCGCCCATTTGTCTTTTATTTCTGCGGTATCTGTTTTCATCTCCATTGTTGTTTCCATGGATACAATGGCATCGGCGAAAGGAGTTTGTGTCTGGCTTACTAGTCCTATTTGAGCTCCCCAACTATGACCGATGAAAAATAATGTGCTATCTGAACTGATTTGTTTCGAATAGGTAGCTACGGCTCTCAGAAAGCTATACGGGTCGACAAAACCTTCATTCAGACCATAAATCAATCCTTTGTAAGGCAAGTGATAATTCGCAGATATAAATACATAACCTCTCGAAGCAAAATATTCAGCCATTGCGAAATTTTCGTCAGTTAGTCCCTGCGAACCGTGATGATAAATGATTACAGGAAAATGCGATTTTCCGTTTAGTTTACTTCGTGTCGATTGTGAATCGATCATTTTTTCGGCTGCAAGAACATCGCGATATGTTTTTCCGGAATAATCAATCGGATCATACGAGTCAAATGTTTCACTGATATTATATACAATACAAGTGGAATCAATTGCTTCGTTTAATGTGGCATATACTTTTTGGAGTTCAGACGGCACCAATGATCTTCTAAAATCACCGTAGCTTAAAGTGTTTTTCTTGCTTTGATTATCGCTAATTGGATGCCATATTTCGAGAAACAATGGTGCTTTCCCTTGGTAGCCATATGCTGAGTAATTCACTTCAGTGTTGAAGATGACTGTATCGCAGAATCCGACATTGTATTCACCTAAAGGTACAATGCCCCTCAAAGAATTTTGAGAAAAATGGGAAAGATGGGTTAGGAGAAAAAGTAATGTCGCGATTATTATCTTCATAAGAAATGTGTCTAGAAGTAGGTTCTGCGAATTTCAAAAAAATAATGGCATGGGACCAAATGATTCTTTATTAAAACACCGGTAGATGTATTCCTTTGGGAATCGATAGGGCTTATTAGTCCCACCAAAGTTCGTTTATATGCAACTGGGGATCAATGACCCAGTCGCCTAGTCCATTGTAAAACTCAATAGTCAAATCAGGGTAAATGGTGAAGGTATTTGTTTTGGATCCTGTGAGAACCTTAATCACATAGGTTTCCTGTTTTTTGTCCAGTGTGATTCGTGTTTCCTGATAGACCGGACCTTTCATCCTGAATTCGAAATCCGTTTGGGATTGTGCGTAATTTAGTATTATTCTTCCGTTCATTTTGGCCAATGGGGAAATGAAAAGGCTGTCCAAGGCAGTTTGATTAAATAGTGCGACATTGCTATATTTTTGGGTGATATAGGAACCTTCTTTCAGCTCGGTAATCAGTTTAAAGTTATAAGCTTGCAAGAGTGAATCAAAGGATGATTTGTTTTGATTGTAGTGGTAATCCTGTCCCTGCAAAGTATAGGTTATAGTATCGACCTTGGAATAATCATAGTGGAGTAGAGGCCATCCATTTTCTGAGCATAAACGATAAACGACTCCTAGTACTTCAATTCTTTTCTGCAATTCGTCGTATTCAATGATTTCGGGTTTGGAGTTGGTTTCGGAGAATATATTCCATTGACAAGCTTTGAGCAAGAAGTATGTGATAACTGACTCTTCTTCTTTATTGAGATTGGGTAGAAAAGGTTTGGGGCTTAGAGTACATGTTTCATCACGGAATCCATCTTTATATCTACATTTTTTAGTTATATTTCCTAACGAATCTTTTTCCAACCAAGTACCATCAAGAAAATTATCTATTCTGTTTTTCTCAAATTTAAGTGAGCCATTTCGATAAAATTCTCTTTCGAAAGTCTGTCCATTAGCGTAAAGCGTTTCCATGCTTTTTGTACCATTTTCGTAGTACTCGAACCTTTCTTGTTCTGTACTTCCATCACGATGTTGAGTTTCACTATAGGACTTAAGCTGGCCGTTTTCATAGTAGTTAGAAACTTTTTGCCAATAGGAATCACGATTTTCGTGGTGCGTTAGATTAAGCATTTTTACTTGTCCGGAAGCGAAATACTCAACTGCAGTTGTATCGTTTTGTGGTCGTAAATTACTCCATGATTTAAGTTGATGATTTTCGTAGTATTCGCATTGACTATGTATTTCGTGAGGCCCGTGCTCGTAATATTTTGCAGATTTCAAATGTCCATCATCGAAGAAATGTTTTTCAAATCCTTTACCGGAAAGTAAAATTTCTTTGTCATACGTGAGAATGCCTTTTTCATTGAAGTACTGTTCTTTGGGTATTAGCCATTGGTATAAATCGTCGTTGTACACCTTAGTATGACTGGTTTGCTGAGTTTTGTAGTGATAGGAGATCCAACTGCCAACGGGTATTCCTTGATCGTAGAATGATTTTTCCAGAACCTGTCCATCCGGGTAATACGATGTCCATGCTCCATGATTTTTACCGTTGATGTACGAGCCGCTCTGCAGTAAAAGCCCTTTCTCATCGTACACCACATAAGGTCCGTTGAGCGACCATTCACCTATCGCAATGGTTTCAAACGCGAATGCATGTTCCTTGCGACTTTCAAGTTTACCATTTGGATGATAGGTAAACTCTGCTCCGATAGGGGTTAGCTCACCGGCATAACCTGCCGGATCAATAGTATGTTCAGGTGTCTCGTAAGATGTATGGTCTGATACTTCTTTGGCATAAAACCAAACGAAGTTAGACAGGTGACGAGGATTTTGATAACCGTCATACACGGTCTCCAAGTATCCTCTTCTCCCGTGCCTATTGTAATAGTACTGCATCAATCTCAATAAGGTACCTGTTTCAGAATATTCTTTGTACTCAGCGAAAATGCTGTCTTTCGGGTTTACCAGTCTAAAATAGGTGGTGCGCTTGCGAATGGGATTCATAAAAGAAGTCTCTTCGGACATCATGATCCCATTTTTGAATATTCGGCGTTCCCAAATATCGTCTCCGCTGTACATGGTGCACTCACCATTTCTCGGGTTTTCCGCGCTAATTTCGTAGTATAAACTAAAGAAGTAGGCGCTTCCCTTTTTGTTGTATGAATTGAATTCACAAGATTCCCCTTGAGCCAAGAAGTTACTTTGTCCGCCAAGAAGAAGCGCGGCTAATATGTATAAAAAAAATTTAGGCATTAAAATGAGTTCTATCTGTTCGGAGTTTGTACAGCCCGGCGCTAATTTGGTTCATTGGGAAGGGGATTTATCCGAGTAAACATCTTAGGACACTGTGAACTTCACATAGGAGATCGTAGCAAAGTTTCCGGTAAGGTGAGATTTATTTTTCTCTAAGTGTTGTATCGATCGTGTTGGGAGTTTCTGAATTAGATGGCTTCAGTATATTTTTTATAATTATCCAAAATTGCTTGCCATCCCGATTTTTGGAGTTCGTGCGGATTGATTCATTCGGGATCAAAAGTCTCGGTGACAAGGGTTCCGTTGTCTTTGCTTTCGAATAATACATTCACTTCGCGACCATCAGCCAAGGTATAGGCAATGCTCCTTTGTTGAATGACTTCGTCGTAGGTACCCTCAAAATCGAAGCTCATCGATCTGTCTTTGGCGGCCATGGTCGAACTGAATTTACCGCCTGTCACCGGATCATTCGTTGCTTTTGGACAGTGCCAATCATCGGAAGCGAAGTTCCATTTCATAATATGTTCAGGGGAGGTCCAAAAATCCCAAGCTTTTTTTATATCAACATTAACGAGGGTTTTAATGGTAATGGCTTGGTCGGTCATGGTGTTTTATGTGGTTGTTGGGGAACGAAGGTAATAAAGAAGTTTATTGCCTTTCGTGGGAAAAGTAATAGAGTATTTTTTATGTCATTTTACGCGTATAGCGCTGAAAGCACATCATTTATTCTTAGTGACTCTTCGTGAAATTCTTCCGAAGTTCCCTATGTGTTTAAAAGACGGATGTTCTTGCGATTACATAACGTCTCAGTTAAACGAAATCAATCATAATTCTTAATACATAATACTTTGTACAATCACCGTTATTCTCAGTATCGCAAGGGAACGCAAAGTACACGCAAAGGTGCGCAATGATGATTTGCTTTTAAAGGTGATGTTCGCAAGCGAACAAAGGACGCTAGGCCTTACGGTATGCTCGTCTCAAATAAACGCGAAGCCTCCCTTTCCCTTTCCCTTTCCGTTATTGGGAGCCCAAAGGACCCGAAGTAGGCCCAAAGAGCCCAATTTTTCAATAATATTCGTTAGTTATTTCGCAGTGTCTTCCGCGCTGAAAGCGCATAATTCACTAGGAAACACGTGGTATTTCGCAATGTATTCAACGCGCTGAAAGCGCATCATATCTTCCGAATTTTCTTTGTGAAAATCTTCCGAAGTTCTGCTTTGTGTTTAAAAGACGGATGCTCTTGTGAGTACTTATCATATCAGATTAACGAATCAATCTTAATACATAATACTTTATACTTAATTCAATCTTCATCCAACACCGAATTTCCTTTCGACAAATCCCCCGAAGTCCATTGCCACGTCTCATGCAATCGGATTTTTCCATTAGGTAATATCTCCGGTACAGATTTACAAAAACCCGTCATCAGTTCTCCCGCGGTATTTACTTGGTGATACCGCATGTCGATGTTTCCATTATCGTCTACCAGGCCAATGAGATGACCTTTTACGATCTTTCCTCCGGAGTATTCCGATGTCAAAATATTTCCTTCTTGTTTGTAATGAAACATGGTTTCGCCCGAGGTTTCACCGTTCTCGGAGTTTTGAGAAGGCCTGAATATTCTGTTGTTGTAGTTGATCATGGAGAGCAAAAATTTTGAATGGACAATACTGAAATGCCTATGAGTTTGGTAATATCAGATGTGCACTTTTGTGAATCACGCGTAGCATTCGTGCGATTCGAAGCATGCCTTACATTACTCATTGGAATTGTTTCTAAAGTCTTTGTACTAAGTGGGAGCGAGAAAAGTATAATGTGGGGTTTGAACATGCGAATAAGCAACGGATTATTCAACTCGGATAGTATGCTTCCAAATCATGTTAAACACTCACCTTCACTCGAAACGCCCGCGCAGCATAATACGATCCGGCTCCGTTGTGATAAACGAAAACTTGACCATAGCGATAGTCGGCAAAAAGGGCTCCTCCCAACTTTCGAACTGACGCGGGAGTTTCTATCCAACTGGAGGTCTTTTGGTCAAATTTCCCAAGTTTTTGCAAGGCTCGGTAATCTTCCTCTGATAATATTTCCGTGCCCATTTCGGTAGCCATATCAATTGCGCTATTTACCGGTTTGAACTCTTTCCGTTCGTCTAATGCAGCGCGATCGTAACACAGACTTCTGCGTCCTTTTGGGCTTTCAGGGGCGCAATCGAAGAAAATAATAGCTCCCGACTTTTTATCCATTCCAACCACATCCGGTTCGCCTTCTGTTGATTCCATTTCTTCGATTGACCACATTTTCGAAGGATTAGATTTCAGTCGCGATTCTACTTCCGACCATTCAATACCCTTATGCCGATTCATATTTTTTTCAAAACGGGCCTTAAGAATTTTGAGCAGTTCTTCTTGTTGTTTGGAAGTAAGGGATTTTTTGGCCATGGTTATTTGATGCTAGTTGTCGGTATGAAAAGTAGGGTATTTTTCAAAACATACACTGCTTTTTACATTTTCATACTGACCGTAATTTGGGATCTTGGTGTATTCATTTTTTGTATACAAACCAATCGCTTCGGGTTGTTTAATGCCTGTTTCCAGTATGAGTCGTGTGAAGTTTAACTCAAGACTCCATTTTTCAAGTTCTTTTAATACTAGTGTTGCAACGCCTTTTCCACGGTATTCGGGGACAACATACATCCGCTTTACTTCCATGATACCTTCTGAGTATTCTTTGATGGCCCCGCATCCTACTGCCTGTTGATCGTTGTATGCCACTACAACATATCTTATTAAATCTATTTTGTTGAATTGAGCAAAAAAAGCGTGTTCCTCTCCATCTCGAATTTTTAGGTCTTTGTCGAGCTCGTGAACTAATCCTTGAAAGTCGACGTTTTCTGAATCGGTTCGGAGAATTATAATTGACATGGATACGAGCTATGTGTGAATATTTGCAATTTCAAGATGGACGATTATTCCATAACAATGGCAAGCAGACTTTCGGGTAAAAGGACTTGTAATGACGATTTCTTAAAATCTTTTGTATTTCGTGTAACAAGAATGGTCAGATTGTTTTCTAGTGCACATGAATGTTGAATAGCGTCTTCAAAATCGTTGAAGTCGGAGGCCAATGCTAGATCAATGGTTTTACTATCCACCGGAAGTACTTGAACCAACGTTTTGAATACGGAAAGAGTCTGACGGGAAGCTACTGTGCTGTATTTTGAACGTAAAACATAGTCTATGTTCGAAAAAGAAAGTGGGGAAACGAAAAGCTTAATTTTCCCTTTGTCAGCCAAAGAAAACAAAAGCTCCGCGGTATGATTGAAAGGTTTTCGTCCCGATAAAAGATCAAGACAAACGTCGGTATCAACGAATACTTTGAGCATCTTATTTTCCGTATTTTTCTTGTAAATGCTTTTTGTAAATTTTTCTGTAATCCGCGTTTTTGGGCAACTTGACAACACCTGAAAGACTTTTTACCAAGGTGGTCACCGCACTATCGTCTTTTTTGTCTACCAATAATTCCAAATAGGTTTCAATTAGTTGCGATAGACTTGTATTCTGTGTTTTGGCATAGATCTTCGCTTGTTCTATAATATCGCGATCTAGTTTTAAAGTCAACTTTGTATCCATACGAATAAATTGTACGTACAAAAATACGAATATTGTACGTTTAAGTCAAAATTGAATTGAAGAAGTCTTTTATGACATTATTTCCACAAATACCAATTCCGCATCTTCCGAACAATGTATGATCAAAGATGGATCTGCCGGATTCTGAATGACAAGTACATCACCCTTACTCACTTGGAGTGCGTTGGCTACAATTTCAAAAAAAACATTTCCTCTGCTCACGTAACAAAAGAAAAAGTTGAGATCGGATAGTATTTGAAAGGGATAAATTTGATTTTTAGTTAAACAAACAGATCTTAGTTCACCTCTTGTGTTTCCTCGTGTCATTAGATTAAAATCGACACATTTTCCTTTAGATCGTGTCTTTCGATGACCTTCGAAGAATTCAACATCAAACTTCTTGAGCTTCCTTGGTAGATGATCATCATGAGAAATGTCTATTTCACCTTCTAAAATCATGAGTTTTCTTGAAACACCCGGCAGTGCAGTGAATTCAGATTCTTCGACATCAACGGTTGCAGTGCTCAGTCGAAAGTGAAAATCACGTAAAGCGTAATTCGAGTTTGGAGGATAAATGAAGAGTTCAGTGCTGGTTCCACCGGACCAGAGTGAGTGAATGAAGTTTTCGGAAGACAATATGTATGGTTTCATCATCGCTTTGTATTTCTTTTTTTAAGAACTTCGCTCCTCAATTTGTTTTCTACTCCTGTAAATGTACTTGCGGTTAGGAAGCACTCTTTATCTACCAAGGCTTAATATTTTGCGGGGTCTTTATGGTCTTTGACCTCCTTGAATTATTTGGTTAGATAAGATATTTTCGAAATAGTATTTTAGATCATTTTGTTTTTTAGATTTAAGAAGTAGTCCTCAAAGAAGCGCTTGGAAAGTGCCGCAACGCCTATGGATAAAGGAATAACAATCAAATAAAATACCCCCATGGAAAAGAAGGGACCCTGTTGTATCAATTGATCTTTTAGGACCATTATTACTGTTGAAACAATCAGTAAATGGTACATGTAAATACCGTAAGATATTTCTCCAAGGAATGAGAGACTCCGACTTCTTAGTTTTACAATGCTCTGTGGTATGACCGATACGCAGATGATCACATATAGAAATAGAAAATCAAGAATTAATCTAGATAAGACGGGCGTTTCGAATACGGCTCTCCAAATAAAGTGTTCCACATTCACATGAAATAGGAGGTAAACACATAATATCGATATAAGGACTATTTGATATGGAATTCTGAAAATGTGCCATTGAAATAAAGAAGACCCATTCGTATAAAGGAAGTATGCGCCTAAAGCACCAATGGCCATTGCTTCAAATTGAAAAGTGCTGATAAGATAATTTATGAGATCATTGGAAATGAAATTGTATGCGATAATATTTATGAGTATTTTGAGAAACAAAATGACCATAATTAGTCTTAATATTTTGTTTTTACTCCACTTAAAAAGAGGTGCCCATAAGAGATAGAATACTTCTTCAACCCCGATAGACCATAAAGGCTCGAGGAAGTGATGTCCGAAGTAGAAGGTTACCAAGCCCGGGACAAAAAAGAGAAAGTAGTACCATGTTTGTCCGAGCAAATAGGGCAACTCATAGGGTAAATTGAGGATGGGCATTACCATGGCAACTCCGATGGTACCGATGAAAACGAGCAGAAAGTACAGGGGCCAAATTCGTAAAATACGTTTTAAATAGAACGTTTTTACTTTAATGGTTCCGGTCCGATCATGTTCTTTCAATAAAAGGTATGTGATGAGAAAACCGCTGAGCACAAAAAAGAAAGTAACGGCATTGCCACCATTGCGGAATAAACCGAGCCATTCGAAGTTATCTATTCCGTTTGTTGCCTTGAGTGCTTCGCCGTGATGCAATACAACGAGAAGAGCCGCAATGCAGCGCAAGGCATTAAGACCCTCAAATTTGATAATGTTTTTGAAGTCTAGCATTTAGGTTGTAAAACTGTGGTGGAGTAATTTCGGAATCATAAAGTGATCAACCGATCTCCGACTTATTCAGCAAGCTACTTTCGGCGTTTAAATTTTCGAGGTAGTTTGATTCTAATTGTTCTAGCTGTACTAAGTGATTTTTGGTTTTTATGAAATAGATAGTTGCCATTGAAAGAGTAACCATACCGGAGAAAACGAAAAAGATGTTTTGCCAGCTGACATAAGGTCGGATGAGACCAAAAAAGGCCGCCCCCGAAGATAATCCGAGGTTGAAAGCGGTCAAACAAAACGTAAACTGAAGAGCGGATATTCGTTTCCAGCAAAGGTGCATGGCGAGGGCTAGTGAGCCAATTGAAATTAATGTAACTAGCCCGCAAAAGATGCCAATAAAGATGTGAATGGTGTTTGGATTGCTCCACACGCCCGAAGAAAGTGCCATAGTTACTCCTGATAGAATCATAAGAAGAAGGCTGTACTGAATGAACCGAACAATTCCAAGTTTATGAATGAGGAATCCTCCAATCAACATGCCCAAGATGCCTCCGATCAAACTCGAAGTAGAGAATGTGCTGCTGTATAAAACGTTATTCCAATGTAGTTCTTGAATAGTAAATATGGGTAAAAGGGTTCTCATGAAATGGATGGATGCCATTGTTACAAAAATGGAAACAACCAGCAAAAGCGTATTTGGAAGAAATAGGACTTGTTTGAACGACTTGAACAATTTACTCCAACTGTCTACCGCGAGAAGGTTTGCTTCTGGTGAAGTTTTTCCACTCGACCAGGGTACCATTTTTTCACCCGGTCTTTCTCTCAACACCAGCGGAACGAACATGATCAGAAGTATAGCTCCAGACATCGATAAAAGGGTTGTAAATAGTCCGAATTTGTTGAGCAAAATAGTGCCAATAATCAATGTTACAGATGTCCCAACGGTTTTAGAACCCCACATAAAACTATTGGCTTTTCCTTGTTGCTCGATGGGCACAATATCGATTACCAGACTATCTGTAGCGATGTCTTGAAAGATTATAAATGTATGCACGCATGCCACCAAGACAGAAAGTTGGAATATATTATGTAGGGGGTCGGGTAAAAGTGAGAGTCCAATAAGGCTGCAAAAAATGCCGAATTGTCCGAAGAGGAGCCAAGGTCGACGTCGACCCATGGGTAAATAAGTATAGCGCTCCATTACAGGAGCCAAAACTATTTTAAGACTGAAGGGAATCATGATCACGGCACTGTATCCCGCGATTTCTGTAGCACTTTTACCATTTACGGCCAACCAAGCCGGAATGGCGAAAATTGTTATTCCCTCGGGAATGCCTTGCGAGAAGTACAAAACAATAAAGGTAAAATACCTTAAGATCGGACTTTCTGAAAGCGCCGATCTTGTTTTAGTCGTTGGTTCTGGCACAGGCATGTTTTATTGCGGTTGAATTTAGTCAAACAGATTAGTTGGGCAATAAATTTTTCCATTTGATTTTGAAACGATTTTGTGTAACGGAAAATACAACGAATAACAATTCACTTTTTAGTTCTTTGGGAATAGCCAATTTTCTATTTTTTTTGATTTTACTAACGTTCACCCAATAATTGCTACCGTTTGATCAAGTTGTTTTATCGATGTGATCAATTAGAATCATCTTTGATTAAAATTCCTAACCAATGAATAAGCAAAAATTGTTCATTATTCTTCTTTAAAGCATTTCTTTCACAGCAAGTGCACAAATCCCTCAAGGATTTAACTATCAGGCCGTGATTCGCGATGCTAACGCGGACATCGTTGCTAATGAACTTGTATCTGTGAAGTTCACCGTCTTTTCCTCTCCAATAGGTGGAGAACCCCTTACTACTCAGTATGTGGAGGCACATGATGCCCTTACCAATGAATTCGGAATGGTGAGTTTGCGAATTGGAAGCGGTCAGGTTTCGATCGGTGATTTTGCAAATCTGGGATGGAACGAAGAAGAGTATTATCTTCAAACTGAAGTGGACTTAGGCGGTGGTTGGCTAAACACCGGAATGCAACAGCTACTAAGTGTGCCCTTTGCGGTTCGGGCAGAACTGTCGATGCCTAAATAAGGTTGACCATTTTTATATACCTGCAGGTTGGATTTCTAGAGATAGATTTCGTTTAACTGAGAAGATTTGTGTCCAAAGTACATCCGTCTTTTAAACACAAAGAGAACTGCTGAAGAATTTCACAAAGAGTGCGTGGAGGAAATTGTGCGCTTTCAGCGCGTTGAATACATCGCGAAATACCACGTGTTTCCTAGTAAATTATGCGCTTTCAGCGCGTCTTGGTGAGCGAATTCACTTCTGGAAATCTATCCTTGGGTCCCTCGGGTCTTCTTCGGGTACCTTGGGCTCCTGAAGACTGAACTTTATGGATTAAACCTCTCAAACGAACTCCCATTAAACTTGAAAACTCCATTTTCCGGTGTACCTAGCCATAAACTTCCTTCATTGTCTTTGTAAATAGATATTAAGTTGACGTCGGTAGCACCGTCTTTGACGTTGTATTGAGTGATCTCATTACCATCGAATCTAAAGACACCTTGGTCCCATGTGTTGAGCCAAATATCGCCTTTCGTATCTTCCAAGATATAGGAATAATAAATGTAATCATCCCCACCGAAGATTTCTGAATTGCCAATACCATCTGTTTTTTGATATTCAAGTCTATCGCTTTTCGCCGTCTTTTCCTCATCGAATAAGTAACGATGAAGGGTGTTACAAATCCAAAAGCTGCCTTTTTTATCTTCAAATATGGAACGAATTCCAAAGGTGCCGCCATGTTGCGTAATGGTCAAGTCTGTCTCGTACATCCATTTTATAGATTCTCCATCGAATCGACAAGCGCCAAATACAGATGTTCCGAACCACATATTTCCTTTTCGATCTTTGTATATGCAATACACTTCATAAGGACTAAAAAAAGGGTTGACACCCCTTGCCAAAATTTCATCGTGCAGATAATGTTTTGGAAATTCTAGTTGATATAAGTTTTTACCGTCATAGCGATAGGGCCCGTGTTCTTGGCTTTTACCTAAAATACTAAACCAGAGATCACTTTTTTCTAATTTCCAATCTGTACTTTTAATAGCTTGTAATGTGGTAATGCTATCTCCGTCAAATTTATTGATGCCACCAAAGGTGGAGAAATACATGTTACCCATTTCATCTTCTTGAATCTGACGGATAGTATCGTTGCAAAGTCCATGTTTTGTGGTAAAATTTAAGATGACTTTTCCATCATAGCGAAAGACACCTTCGCCATTGCTACCAAACCAATAGGTGTTCTTTTTGTCCTGAAAGATGCACCACAACTTATTTCCAAGTTTTTGGACAGTGTCTCCGATTTGTATGGTGGATTGAATCGAAGCGTTTTCAAATGTGGATGAGTTTTGTCCCTTGCACGAGGTGAACGCTGTTATTATCCCAATAAATAAAACAGAAGTTAAGACCAATAGGATGGATTTCATATTTCAAAAGTACTCTTGAAATAGCCAAATCAGATGTCTTTTGACAAGAGTTATTAGAAGTAGGCTTGCCATTACAAGTGTTAGGATTTATCTCTAAAACCTTTGTCTCAATGTTGCGATCATCTTTCTCAATTCATCCTCATCAGCGACATAAAAGTTCCCGGAGTCTGTCACACGGGGGTTGGCAAATGACATAGGATTGGAAATGTTCATTCTAGCTGAGCTATGATACTCAGTTGCACCTGTCGTATCTATCAAGTCTTGCAAGTTATGGGAACGAACTCCGGCACCCGGCATAATGCTTATTCTACCTAAGGCTTTAGATACTAGTTGTGCTAAAAGGCTTGCGCCTTCGGGAGCCGTTGCCGCGAGACCGGAAGTTAGGATCCGCTCACAACCCACCGATATCAGTGTTTCCAAAGCTTCGAAAGGATCGGGAACGGCATCAAACGCGCGGTTGCAGGTAACTTTTAAGGGATAGGCAAGGTCGACGATTTCACGCATTCTATTGATGTCTATTGTGCCATCAACTCTCTGTGCACCTACCGAAATTCCATCACACCCTAATTCTTTACACATTCGAATATCCTCTTTGATAATTTCCCATTCATCTGCACTGTAATAATAATTCATGCTTCGCGGTCGAATAATAGGGTAGAGGGATATCGCTATCGTTTCTCGAACTTTTTTAATGGTGCCATAGGAGGGAGTAGTACCACCCTCGACGGGATTATCGCAGAGCTCAACACGTGAAGCTCCAACTCGTTCGGCTATAACACAACTTTGAATGTTGAAAGCGCATACTTCGAGTTGATATCGCATGTTTTTATTGTTCGTATATAGAGTAAATAAACAGAACGTTGAAAAGAAATTGAGTTATCATTTTACCTTTTTGTATAACTCATCAAACCGTTTCGCTAGCTTCAAATATTCCTTTTCCCAATTATTCGAAAGTGAAATATCCTGAATGGGGCCTGCAGGAGCAAACCACATTTTGTATTTATCGAGAATTTTCGTTGTTCCTTTTTCTATTTCGAGCAAGTCATTTTCAATGTCAGCTCGAAGATCTTCGGGACTATCGAATCCTGCGTAAATCACATCCGTGTCATTGGAAATTTTGCTGTGAACATGACGGAGTATATCAATTAGATCTTGCAAGTTGCTAGCAGACATATACTACTTATTTTGTTGGACTAGGAGACATAAAATGGTCAAAAGCCAGACGTGAAATATCCGCTATTATTCTCTCATTTACATCTTCATTTTCCTTTGATTGTGATACGAAAACGCTGATATAGTAGAATCTGCCAATGGGCAAAAAAATAATTCCGATGTCGTTAGTTCCTAACGTCAATCCTGCTTCATCGGTTCCGGAAGAGCCTGTTTTATGAGCTACTACAGTGCCTTCAGGCAATTGACCCTTCAGCCTTCTTACTCCGGTTTCGGTGTCCTTCATAGCTTTCCAGATAAAGTCGTATGACTCTTTTGAAAGTAGTTCTTTTTTATTCTCAAAAAAATTAATCAGTGTTTTGTTGGCAGCTTTCGCGGTTGTCCAATTAAAATGGGTTAACTCGTTGTTTTGGTTAATTTCTTCTTCAGTGTGGCGAACGGAAATATCCTTTATACCCATTTTCTTCATGTATTTCTCAACTGCTATTGGCCCGCCGAGCAGTCGGAGCATCACATCACATGCCACATTATCACTTACCGAAACAGCATATTGGATAAGCTTTGAAATGGGAAACGTACCTCCCTCGGGATGCTCATCTCGCAGTGGACTCCACATTCCCGGTAATAGCTCATTTTTCTGAATAGATACCGGATGGTCGAGAGCAAAACGCCCCTTATCAATTTCTGACAACATGGCCAATGAAATGTGAAGCTTAAATACACTGTGAAGTGTGCAATGTTTCTTGTTGTTCATGGAGGCCACCTCATTTCCGTCTTCGTCCAAAATGGAAAAACAGACCATAGCTTTTTTATCTGCCACGAGTTCTTGTAATTGCGATTGTAACGATCTCTTATTTTGGCTTGTACTATTATTGCTGAATAGTAAAAGAGAGAATACGATTAAAAGCGCTTGAATAGGCGATTTCATAAAATAGGTGATCTATAATTTTATTGGTTTTGGAGAAGTATTTTCAATTCTGATTTACCTCTGCACCTCAAACCTACTAGTTTTAATAAACCTGTAGTTTTCAGTACTCAGCTCAAGAAGATAGATGCCGTTGCAAAGCTCACGTACATCGATTTTTCCTTCTTTGTGTTCGAGAAGTAAGGCGCGACCGGTTATGTCGATTATTCGTACTTTGTATTCCACATTCTGATTCAACTTAATCTGAATTTCCGAAACGGCAGGATTAGGGAATAACTCCAAAAGCAGATCCGGCAATTCGCTTACGCTTATAAATAGGTCTTCGCCATTGCAATCTTCATCTATGCCGTTATTGGCAATTTCAGTTCCATCGGGATTTGCCTCAGCATTATTGTCGTCGCAATCTTCCAATTGCACAAAACCATCCTCATCCAAATCATCGTCTAAAGTGGATGGATTGCAGTCATTGTCTATTCCATCATATGGAATCTCAATAATGGCCGAGTTAATGTTTTCGTTATTATCATCACAATCTTCTGTTGCAATAGAACCATCACCATCGAGATCGTCGTCTAGTGTGGATGGATCGCAATCATCGTCCTGACCATTGTACACCATTTCGGTTATGTCAGGATTTATTAGGTTGTTAGCATCATCACAATCGAACTCAAGTCCGTATCCGTCGCCGTCGAGATCATCATCCGGAGTGGAAGGGTTGCAATCGTCATCCAAACCGTTATAGGGCATTTCTGTAATACCGGCATTAATTGCCTCATTGGAATCGTCACAATCCTCCAAAATGGTGTAACCGTCGCCATCCACATCAGTGCCGGTATAACCCTGTTGTATCTCGTGAATTTGATTCACCGGAAGTGTTTCGAAATAGTCGGTAGTTCCGTTTGGCCAGGTAATGAGGATTTCTGAAACATCGCCGGCACCGAGACCGAAATAGACACGTCGCGAACTCATCGCGGCATAGGAGGAACCACAGGTTACTTCATCGATCTTAACTCCGTTTATGGTATTCACTTGGACCCTTGTTCCACAAGCATCAGGAGTATCCTCTATTCCTACGAGGTCAAATCCTATCCAGTTATTCTCTGAATGTTGGTTTTCAAAAATCTGAACTCCAATTTCGACCTGACCATTGGCAACAAGAATCTCGGCATATCCATCATTGTTGAGGTCTGCCCAAGTACCGCCTTTCCCGTTGTAGAAGCTGGCAAGGTCGGTATTCTCACTCACAATCGTGAAGGTGCTGTCACCATTATTCTTATATAGTTTATTCGAAACAGGACTAAATTGTGAATCATTTACCACATAAATATCTTCCCAACCATCGTTGTCGTAGTCCAGAAAAAAACAGCCCCAACCCATGCCAACATCTGCGACTCCGGCGGCCTCTGCAATTTCGGTAAAGTGACCTGAACCATTATTTAGAAGAAGAAAATTGGGACCTAGATTGGTTACATAGAGATCCAAATGACCGTCGTTGTTGATGTCTCCGTGATCCACTCCCATGCCTTGTCCTGACACATTTAATCCTGTTTCAATCGATACATCCGTGAATACACCTGAGCCATTGTTTTCATACATGATGTTGGGTTGGTAATTGTCGTGTGTCAGATAAACATCCTGGTCACCATCATTGTCGTAATCAAAGAAGACAGCTCCCATTGAAATCAAGTCATCGAATAGACCTGATGCAGAGGTGGTATTAGTAAAGGTCAGGTTGCCATTGTTAGTCCATAAAATATTCTCTTGGGCAAGTGAGCAGATATAAATATCTAGGTAACCATCTAGGTTGAGATCAACCATATGCGCGGACCGGGTTTGGCTCGAGGTCGCTACATTGGAACTTATTGATATATCAGTAAATGTTCCGTCAC
This sequence comes from Flavobacteriales bacterium, assembly GCA_044375415.1. Lineage (GTDB taxonomy): Bacteria > Bacteroidota > Bacteroidia > Flavobacteriales_D > Sanyastnellaceae > JAWXBG01. The sequence continues at coordinate 28,560 of JBILMS010000011.1, read as the reverse complement.
CATTGTTCACGTACAGGTAGTTCTGAAAGGGGTAGGAGCTTGTGTAATAATTACCGATAAATAAATCAAGGTCTCCATCATTATCAATGTCTCCCCATGCACCGGTTTTAGTGAGTCCGCCTGTTTCTATTCCCGAGCCGGCTGTGATGTCCTGAAAAGTGCCATCTCCCATATTTTTAAATAGTCGATTAGGGGAAATATTGGCCGGAATAAAGAGGTCTTCAAAACCGTCGTTGTCGAAATCACCTACGATGACTCCATTATTACTTGAACCATTTCCGGTACCGGCAAGGTCTGAGATATCGGTGAAGAGCGGATTTTGAGCGATTACTGCAATGCCAGTATGAAAAAAGAGGTATAGAATGTGTAAGATTTTCATGTGATAGTTTGCTGCTTTAATAACCCAACGCCGCTCCATCAGGCGCAGACGAGTCCGCAGCTCCTATGATTATATTGCGATTTGAATCAATAACAATTCCCATTAGTGAACCTAATCCCCAAATGGGATATAGCTGGTGTCCTTTTTGTTCAAGATTACGCTTAGTATCGGGCGACATTAAATGATCTTCATATAAAATTTCGTTGGGTAACCATTGATGGTGAATTTTCATAGATTCGATCGCCATGTCAATTGACATTTCATATTCAAGTACATTTATTACTGTTTGAAATACCGTATTAATGATGGTTCTGCCACCGGGACTTCCTATAACCAAATAGGGTTTACCGTTTTTGGCAACAATCGTAGGAGTCATGCTTGAGAGCATTCGTTTTTCCGGTTGAATAATGTTCGGATTGGTTCCTATTCGTCCGAAATTATCGGTTTCACCGGGTATCGGATTGAAGTCACCCATTTCATTATTAAAAATAAAACCGAGGTTAGCAGATCCCATTCCGGATCCATAGCCATGTTCAAGTGTGTAGGTAAGACTAACTGCGCTGCCATCCTTATCGACGACTGAAAAATGCGTGGTATGTTCTCCATCATAAATTTGCCCGAACTTGGAAGAATCGCTCGGAGAGGCATGGACCCAATCTATATTTTCAAATCTCTGTTTTGCAAATTCTTTTGATGTCAATTTATCTAAGGGAAGGTTCGGATTAAAGTCGGCATCGCCCATAAATTCAGCACGATCGGCGAATGCCCTTCTCATCACTTCAGCTATTAAATGAACATATTCGGTACTATTAAATTGAATAGAATCTAGATCCGCCAATTCCATCATGTTCATCATTTCTATCAGCGCAACTCCTCCGGAACTAGGAGGACTCATCGAGTATATTTCGTAGTCTTTGTATGTGCCTTTTACCGGTGCTCTCTCGATAGCGTCATAAATTTCAAGATCTCTTTCAGTGATAATGCCTCCATTTTCTTTCATGTATTGCGCAATTTCTGTAGCAACATCTCCTTTGTAAAAACCATCTTTTCCTTGATCTCGAATGATGGTCAAGGTTTTTGCTAACTCAGGTTGCTTCCAAATTTCACCAAATTTCACCAAGGAACCATCTTCGTGAGTGAAATAATTTTGCATGAATTCTATGTCTGAACTTGCTCTAAAAAATGCTGCTTCCTGAGATAGAACCCATGATAATTTGAAACCCTTTTCGGCTAAATCTATGGAGGGCTGCACCAAGTCTTTCCATGGTAGTTTACCATATTTTGAATGCGCTAGGTACAAGCCGGCTACTGTTCCGGGTACACCCACCGACTTTAAACCAACGTGATTCATGGGAGATTCTTCACCGTACAAATTTGTGCCGTTAGGTAACTTGCCTGTAACATTTAAAAACATATCCGGACGCGCATTTATCGGAGCTTTTTCACGAAAGTCTATAGTAGTTGCAAAACCTGACGAATCCATAAAAACTAAAAATCCTCCTCCTCCAATATTTCCGGCAGTTGGATGGGTTACAGCCAGTGCAAAAGCCGTTGCAACAGAGGCATCAATGGCGTTACCACCTTTTTTCAGTATTTCTACTCCAACCGAAGAAGCCACCTCACTACTGGAAGATACCATGCCGTTTTCGGCATACGTCTGAGCGTGCATGCAGCCGTTCCGGGTCCCAAGGAAAAGAACCAATAAACCTAGTACAATCTGATTTTTCATAAAATGTTATTTCGAACCTCAAGTAACCGAAAACGAGAGAAGCAAAATTAAAGTCCTGCAGGCTCTGATGGTTCGTTTTACAGGATAAATATAGGATAAACCCGCAAATGAGAGCTTATCGCACCACATTCAAAATTAAAGATAATTCTCAAATGATCAACATACCATTTCACGGTTTTGATTTCCATATATTATCGGAAATCGGCAAATATTCGGGAAGAGCAGCTGAGCCATACCAAGTGAAAATATCATAATCCAAAAGTCCATTTTTTATGGCTCGATCGGTTTGCAATAATTCATTGGCTTCTTCTAAGGAGTTTAGATTATTTAAAATGAAAATGCCTCTGTAGTTACTGTCATTTTCAGCCAAAGGTCCGGCTACAATGAGTTTTCCTTCTTCAACTAGACGATGAATATTCTCCATGTGACCTCTGAAACTATCACTTATGAGTTCTTTATCCGCTGAGGTATTTGCTCCCGTTTTCAGAATGACCAAAAAGTAACTTTTCATTCCGTAGTCGTCACCACCTAATTTATCGGCTAGCGTTTTGTCGTAATTTGGATTGGCCGATAGAGTATCTTTTACCGGATTTGATTGTCCAATCGACAAATGGGTTATAACCAAAAGGGTTAATGTGAAAATGTATTTCATTGTCTTAAGTTGTATTTGTATCGGGCTGTGGTTTGAGTTTATTTTTTTTGTTAATACCTGTAGAGGCAATCTTGCCAACTTGCGAAAAGTGCTTATAGACACGAACAATTGTTTGGATCAAAATTTCACCAATTCATAATTCGTGCTACGTCCGCCTTCTTCTTCTTGTTTTAAAATCCCTTTGGAAATCAAATCTTTTATGTCTCTTAATGCTGTATCAGTAGAGCATTTGGCAATCTTTGCCCATTTTGAAGTTTTTAATTTTCCATCAAAACCATCAAATAGTTTATTCAAAACTAATCGTTGTCTTTCATTAATCACTGTTTTATCGTGGAGGTTCCAAAATTTGGTTTTTTCAAGAATGTTGTGAAGGGTATTCTGGGTTTCTAATAGTGAATTTCGAAGACAATGAAAGAACCAATCCAACCATTCGGTTATATCCCCGCTGCTGTGTTGAACCTTTTGTAAAATCTTGTAGTACTGTTTGCGCTCTATTAAAATTTGACTTGACATACTATAATATCGTTCACTTGTTTCATCGGCTCGGGCGAGCATTAAATCAGAAATAGCTCTCGCAATTCTTCCATTGCCATCATCGAATGGGTGAATGATGATAAACCAAAAATGGGCGATAGCTGCCTTAAGTACAGGATCCGTTTTGTCATTGGTATTAAACCATTTTAAGAACTTATCCATTTCCACTTTTACTTTCGATGCCGGCACTGCTTCAAAATTTACTTTTTCTTTACCTAATGCTCCGGAGACAACTTGCATCTCACCGGTACGATAATGACCTATTTCAATTTTGTGCATTCCGCTGTATCCGGTCGGAAATAATGCAGAGTGCCATCCAAACAATCTTTTATGGGTCAAAGATTTTGTATAATTCTGAGTAGCATCGAGCATCATATCTACAATACCTTCTACATTTCTGTTAGAAGCAACAAGGCCGGCTGTATTAATTCCTAATCTCCGTGCTATAGAAGAACGAACCTGGTCGTAGTTGAGTTTTTCACCCTCAATTTCGGAAGTTTTTATGACGTCCATCGTAAGTGTGGCGAGAGCTGCCTCTACTTTAGCAGCAAATCCAAGCGAATTCATCTGAGATAGGATTTTTCCCTGAAGATGGCGAACCTCTCCAAAAATGCCGTTAACGGCCGTTCCTTGCCACGTAAAGCTTGTCCAATCTCGATATTGGTAAATGTATTTGGCCACGGGTTGTATATATCGTTGCGGCAAATATACACTTTAATCGCCGCAAAATTGCGGTGAATAATGAATTTACTCGCCGCAGAACGACGTAATCAAAGTTAGTTTCGAACTTTTTTTTAGCTCAAGAATCACAATTTATCTAGATTAGGGACTAACGAAAATTGAAGAAATTATTCTTTGAAATACCTCAACTGCTCTCCTACAAAGTCTTGTTGCCACTTTTCCTTCCACGTAAACCACTCTTGTCGAATATTTCCTGAATTGTCTATCACAGCCTTAAACTCTCTAAACGGTTTCTTGTGATTCAAAGCAGTAATCAGGCTTTCTCGTAGTCGAGAATCATCCGGTAACTGTTCTGCGAATTCGATCATCATTTTATAAGATTCACTAGAGGACCATTTTCTAAACTCGAAGTAGTCGGAAGTGTTTTTTTCCATCTATCATAACTACTACACAGGGTTCTGTTTGTGAAAATTCTACCAAATTTTTATTTTCCAAAAATCGACCATTCGCCCTCACAGTCCATTCCCCAGTCCTTTGCTTCTTTGTCCATGTTCATATACCAATAGTTTCGACCTTCCTCAAATCCGCTGCCTAACATCAAAAAATCGAACAGCACATTCACGGTAGTAAACCCAATCATGAAGATTATTAGGCCTTTGTATAGTTTAGTACTAAGTATTTTGTTTTTTGTCCTTTCGATTGTTCTTAATAGAACTTTTCGAAGGAGTATTATCACTATGCTCCATACTCCTACATTTAGCAATAGTCCCGATACACTGTAATAGTAGGTCATCGAACTTCCGAGCGACTTTTGTTTGAAAACAAAAGGACTTCCATAGTATTCCGGAAACACATCAGGGCCTTCACAGTAGTACGTTATACCTATAGCAGACGACAAAACGAATCCTAAAGCGATGTATGGAATAAGAATATATTTCATGTTTATTATTATATGAAAGTCCTTGACAGAGGATGTAAGAGCTGTTCTACGCAAAGATGAGAAGAATTTGAAATGTATACTCCGCAGATTGTTGCATAGTCATATGGAGGAGCCTCTTAAGGGAACTTCTAAAATTAATCCGCTAAAACATTTCTCCGACTTAAACAGGTAATTGTTGGCCCTTATCATTTCCCTTCCAAATTAGCTAACACTAGTGCTTTCCGTTTCATTTGATCGTTGATTATCACTACACGGGGTTACGTTTGTAGAATTTATTTAGTACAAATATTCTACCAATTTCAATATTTTGAAATCACTGTTGTCTGGTAAAAACTGAAATGCAAAATATGCTCTTTCATTTTGCTGAATATCTAAAAGTAAATCTTCAAGCGAAACGCTTTGAACGTCAAATGCATTTCAACGTTTTGTTAAAGGAGATGCACCCACCATCGACAAGCTCAGGTGCTCGGCTGCGCTCGGGGACCGACAATCTAATAAATGAAGGGGGGGAGAAAAGGGGGCCGCGAAGCTGCGCCTTTTCTCCCCCTCTGTCAAACAAATTCAACGGTCCCCGCGCGAAGCCGAGGGGTGTGATCCATATGTTTTACCGGACAACAGTCATTTTGAAATCAACAGATGATAAGCTGTAATTCTACTTTCGTTCCATTTCGTGAGTTTATCGAAGTAGAATATGGGTTTGGACATTAGGTCATGATTTAAATGGGTCCGGGTTTTTTTGTCTTAAGTTCATTCGCAACATGTAACTCTAATATGATAAGTGTGGCAATAATACCCAATTCCCCCACAAAATAAGCTAATCCGAACCAGGTTAGTGCGTCGAAATGGATCATCAATAGCGCGGTGGTTAATAGGCAATAACCCAGATTACCCATGCCGATGGCTTTTAAAAAGGGTGTCCATTGTTTGCGAAGTACTAGGAAGCAGGTGATAGAAAATACACAAAGTGCTAGTCCGATGATGGACAGGTATATCAAAACAACTGAAGGCATGCCAAAGAAGTCGTTGAAATGCCTCAATACAAAATACAACATAAAGGCAGTTACGCCGGCACCTATGCCATCTATGAGAAAGAGTTTTTGTGGTATTTTAACGAAAAGATTAATGAGGTTTTTTACCAGAACATTCATTCGATTTATTATTTATCGCAAAAGTAACATTGGAGAATTACCAATACATCACTCGTATTTCCAATCTGAAATGTCTTTTAGTCAAGGTCTCTTCCAGATTTTGTAACCCAAGAAGTTATTCTTCGAGGAAGAATTTCTCAGTTTAAATCAAATAGTACTCTTGTTTTTTTTCATGAATAACACAAGGGCAGCAGAGAGAAGAAGAACTCGTTGACTTATTGCAACTATTGAAATAATTCCTGCCGGAGTCGTAAGGTCGGTTTGCAGGTTGGGGAAGTTTATGAGGCCAAAAACAGCAAGGACGAGTACTAAATACTTGGTCCAACTATAATTTTTAATCAGGAACAGTCCAAGTCCGGCAAAAAAGAATACGTTAAAGAGGGCTATTAAAAGATCCGATGTAGCGAGCGGACCCGGTAAAATGAAATATTTGATGATCCCGATTAGTCCGGTGGCAATTAGAAGGTAGCTTGTTAAGGGTAATTTTCGCATTCGTTTAATCCCCTTAGTTCATTACACCTTTATTATTTTCGTTAGGTTGTATTAGATCCCACAGATTGCCATATAGATCCTCAAATACAGCAACCGTTCCGTATTCGAAGTCTTCCGGAGGGCGTACAAAGTTGATTTCTCGGCTTTTCAGCTTTTCGTAATCGCGCCAAAAGTCGTCGGTGTACAGAAATAAAAATACTCTTCCTCCGGTTTGATTGCCGACGAATTGGGATTGCCTTTCATTCGCGGCTTTCGCTAAAAGAAGGCAACACTCCTTAGCCCCGGTGGGTGCCACCATTACCCACCTTTTTTCTTCGCTTAATCTTGTATCTTCTAATAGTTGGAAATCGAGCTTTTGTGTGTAAAACTCAATGGCCTCGTCATAGTCGTCAACGACAAGGGCGATATGTGCTATTCTTTGATACAATTTATTTCTTTTTGAATATGGTTTTTAACAGCTTTACCATAGCCGCTGCAATAATACCAACTGCGAGTCCCACGATAAATTCGGACAGAAGAGAAGGCAATGAAGCGAATAAATCGTGGATGTAGTGAATATTATGAACGAAAATCCCTCCGGCAACAAGGATCATTGCGAGCGTTCCTACTACTGCCAGAATTCGAATGAGAATCGGAAGGGTGTTAACCAGTACCTTTCCCAAACGACTTCGAAATCCTTGTTGATCTTTACTTGAGCTAATCAATGCGAGCCCGAAATCATCCATCCTCACTAGCAGTGCAACGATACCATAGACTCCAACGGTGGCTATAATGGCCACCACCGACACTACTGCAATCTGTATAGCTTGTGTTTCGTGAACAACGGAACTAAGCGCAATGATCACGATCTCTATGGACAGTATAAAGTCGACAAGAATAGCTGATTTAATTTTTTTCTTCTCGTGTTCCAAAAGTTCAATTCCTGTTAGCTCATTGGATATAGACTCCTGTTTGACAGCTTTCCGATTAAAAAAGAATTCATAGATCTTTTCGGCACCTTCGAATGCCAGATACACTCCGCCGATCATAAGAATGGGTGTGATAATTGCCGGAAAAAAGGCATTGAGTGAAAGAACAACAGGAACGATAATGAGCTTATTTAAAAAAGAGCCCTTAGTGATCTTCCACAATACGGGAAGTTCTCTGGACGAAACAAATCCGGATGCTTTGTCAGCATTTACAGCCAGATCATCCGCGAGAATGCCCGCAGTTTTTTTCGTGGCAAGTTTGCTCATGGCAGCTACATCGTCCATGAGCACTGCAATGTCGTCAAATAATGCAAAAAATCCGGAAGCCATTTGTTTATTTTGATGATGTTTTCAGGGTGAAAAGGTAAAGATATTTCTTCTTTTCCATGATTGAATCTCCACTCTCTGCAATCTCCGGAATTCGTTTTTGCAATGGTATTCGCAAACGCAACTCTGTCACTTAAACCTTGGACGTGGAAATGAGCTATTCAAAGATTCGAGCCTTGGACGTACCACGATGTAATTTACTTAGATCTAATAATAAATTTGAGAAAGAGGAGGTGTTGTTTACATCGGAACGCCATTGATATTTTCAAATGGTTTCGGAATCTTATTGGGATCTTCAAGGATAATCTCCAGGATATCTCTTGTTATCCCTCTGGAAATATTTGATATGGGAACATCGTTGGGAGATTCTTCAAATGGATTTTCGCCTAACAAACCTATCCGAAGCATTGTGTTAAAAACCCAAATAACAATGGTAGTAAAACACCTAATATTTCAGAGTCAAGTAGCCAAAGACATGTCCAAGTATCAATCCGATGATTGATGATATAAATGGTCGTTTAATATCTGTATTTTCTTGATTGCGTTGAAGCGAGGTGCTTGGCAATTCCAACAAAGTGAGCATTTTATTTGGGTGAAATGAATGATATGGCAAATAGAAGATCTCTAAATACTTCATTTTCTTTTTTATTTTTCCTCCAGCTGCTCAATAGTTTTTATCGCATTCTCTAAACGTCTTTTTTTATTCTTCTCTGTCATTTTTTCTTTTATCCATTTTTCCAAGCGGTGATGCAGGGGAATGAGTAATGAGGCTAGCGCAACTAATGCTATCAGCATTAACAGAGGTGAATGGTGGGTAATGCGCTCTAGAAATGGATGAATGAGAAGATTGATAAATTCAAATACAATCAACAATCCCAAAATTCCAAAGAACGAGATCCATTTTTCATTAACAATAATGCTGCGGCTAAGGAGGATAAATAAAATGATAAAGGTTATTATGCCGATCGCCATTAACGCGTACTGAACGTTTTGCTCTCGTTCCTCTTGTTCAGCAAATTGCTTTTCTTGAATTTCTTGAATATGCAGTTGTTCCTTGAAATTTACTGCTTCTATTGCCTTGATTTTATCAGCGCTATAAATACTCTCCTTTATGTTAGACGCCAAACGAAAATATTTGTTGGAACTATCAATATTTCCGATCTGGTCAAAATTTTTATATAAGTATTCATATGCTCTTGCCTGTTGCTGTAGGTCATTTTCCTGTATAGCGAAATTGACAGCTTGCGTCGCATAGTAATATGTGCTGTCAAATTGTTTCTGTGCAAGAAATAGTTGAGCAAAATCATTGTATAAGAAGTAATTATCTTCTTGCATTTCTATGGGTCTGTAACGCAATGATTTTCTTAAGATGGGTAATGCAATGTCGTAATCACCTTTAGCTATATAGTTTGCTGCTAAACTATTCAGCGCATAACTCAGTTGCCATTTTTCATTTTTTTGTTCTGCTAATGCTACAGTTTTTTGGGCATAAAATATTCCGGAGTCAGGCAAATTGGCTTCAGCATAGTATGTGGCAATTAGAAAATAAAAGCGATCAATGGTAAGTTCCGGTTTGGTTGAACTAGTTAATGGAAAGGATTTTTTAAGGGTGGCAATGGCATTTAAATAATTATTGGAACTGGCATAAATGCCGCTTATGAACAAATAAGTATCTAGTATAGCTAACGTATCTTTCCGATTTTCCATTCTTGCTAATAAGGGAAAAAGCTTACTCAGCGCAGTGGCATATTCGCCGACATTACTGTATTCCATCGCAATTCTCGCTTCTACATAATCGGCACCTGATGCATCATTATTTTTTCTTAAATATGTTAGAAGATCGTGAGATTTTGCCAAACGAATACTATCATTTTTGAATGATGATATATAGTTTCTGAGATAAACACTCGTCGTTCGTTTTGTCGCACTTTCTTTATAACCTGTCAGAACACTATCAGGTAAGAGCTGTGCTTTTGCGGCAATGAGATTTATTAGTGCAAATACTAAAAGGAGTATCTGTTTCATAATTATTTTGTCAAAGTTTATTGCTTGCATTCAGCTTGATGTACGCATTGCAGCCAAGTATGTAGCAAATAACATCCAAGGCTTGATACCGAAAGATCAAGACGATCCACTTCAAAACCGTGCTCTCACATATATACGAATTTTTGATTGAAATCGAAGGGTTATATAACAATGTGATATGCGAACTCTTTGAAGTTTTCTGAATGTTAAGTTTTTGTCATAAAGAGCTTGCCATCTTTTTTGTTTAATTTTTCTGAAAGAGCGAAAAGCCGCGTAGCAGTCTTTCCTCTATATCCAATTACATAACCTTCGATCGTTACCCTGTGCCAAGCAATGCAACGAAGTCGCATTCAATAGTTGAAATTATAGCTCATTTATTTTTTCCAAATGGCACCCACTCCTGCATCCCACAATTCTTTGTTCAAGGAAGGGATGTCGGTGTCGAGCATTTGCATAGCTCGGGTGTGGAGGGTTTTCCATTGTGAGTTGAGTTCTTCCAATCGATCAAGTGATGGTTGGTTTGGTCTGGGAATGTCGCTTTCAGAATGGTTGATCACAAAAAGGTATTCAGCAGTGAATTTATTAGGGAAGTTTTCTACGTCATCATAGGCTTTTGATTTGCGTTGCACCATGTCTTCGTCCCACTGTTTCATTTGTTTCGATAGAGCTTGTCCTTTGGACTTGATAGCTTTGTATTTTTCATCGGCAGGAAGGTTGTTTAGCAATTGATCAAGCTGAAGCTGTTTGTCGTGCAGCAAATTGACCAGTTGATGCATTTTTGTGAGTTCAGTTTCCATTTTATTCATGATGGAATGATAGTCTGCGTAATCTTTTGCATCCAATTCATACAGTGGATTGGGAAGTATTTCAAATTGAGTATTTAATTCTTTATCGCCATATTTCAAGACAATTGAATAGTTGCTCGGGGCGGCTTTGTGCCCGTCAAAACTTGCTTCGATGTAAACACCGGTTGCTCCGGTCATGGTTGGGTAGCGAAGGTTCCAAACGAATCGGTTGAGACCTTTCCCCTTGGACAAAACGGGTTCAGGAGAGGGACCTCCGGCATAACCTACAAAAAGGCTGTCTGCTAAAGAGGAGAACTTACGAACCACATTGCCCGATGCATCTTTGATGATGATGGAAATGTGTTCGTCTTTTTTTAATTCGGGCAGGCGATAATATATCACACATCCGGTGGCTGGATTTACTCCTCTATAGGGATGTGAACCTTTGAATGTGGCTATGGGTCCGTCTAATTCACTATATGCATTTGCGATGACCGTATTCTCAGGCTTGTAGAGTGCAAATGTTTCGGTGTTGTTGGCATACTGTCTTATCAATCCTAAATCATCCAATATCCAAAATGAACGACCGGAGGTAGCAACAATCAAATCACCTTGATGGACTTTGAGATCGTTGATGGGAGTAATGGGCAAATTAAGTTGGAAGGACTGCCATTCCTGTCCGCCATTGAACGAAATATAAACGCCGGTTTCGGTGCCTGCAAAGAGCAAGTCTTTTCTCTTGTCGTCTTCACGCACCACCCGCGTAAATGCTCCTTGTGGAATGCCTCGGCTGATGTTAGTCCATGTTTTTCCGTAGTCAGTTGTTTTGTAAAGTGCAGGTGTGTGGTCGTTAAACTTATACCGTGTAGTGGCAATATATGCGGTAGCTGGATCATGTGGAGAAACATCGATGGCATTAATGAGGCATTCAGTCAAACCGGCGGGGGTTACGTTCTTCCAAGTTGTTCCACCATCGCGTGTGAGGTGCACCAACCCATCATCACTTCCTGTCCAAATAACTCCTTTTTCGTGGGTTGATTCTATGACATAACTCAAGGTGCCGTAATTCTCCGCACCTACAGCTTCATTGGTGTAGGGACCGCCACCTTTTCCTTGCTTTTCCTTTTCGTTGCGCGTGAGGTCGGGCGATACTTCCGTCCATGTTTGGCCTAAGTCAGTAGTTTTGAGCAAAAGTTGGGCGCCATGGTAATAGGTATTTGGTTCGTGTTTTGACCAAATAATGGGTGCGTTCCAGTTGTATCTATATTTCATTTCTTTTGATTCTCGGCCGAGATACTGAATGGGGGCTGCCATGATTTCGGTGCCGGCATTTGCTTTGGAATCAAATACGTCAATGGTGCCTAGATAACTGCCGCCTAATACATGCCGAGGATTATCGGGGTCAAACGCGAGAAAGGCGCTTTCGCCACCGGCAGAAGAAGACCAACTTCTCGCTGAAATCCCACCGGAGTTAAATTCACGATGTGCAATGGCAAGTGAAGAATTGTCCTGCTGTCCTGCGTAAATTTTGTAAGGGAAACCATTGTCAACATTGATGCGGTAGAGCTGAGCCGTGGGCATATTGGCTTGGGTGGACCATGTTTTCCCATAGTTGAGTGAAATGGAAGCTCCGCCATCATCAGCCAAAATCATGTTATTCGAATTTTCCGGGTTGATCCATAAATCATGGTAGTCGCCATGAGCGCCTTGAACAACTTCCCATGACTTGCCGCCATCAATAGAACGTAAAGCAGGGGCACTCAAAACATATAATGTCTGCTCGTCTTGAGGATCTACAAACACTTCTATGTAATACCAAGCCCTTTGCACGAGACGATGGTCACTAGAAACTTTTACCCATTTTTTGCCTCCATTGTCAGAGACAAACAAACCCCCTTGTCCTTTGTCAGAATCACTTTCTAGCAGCAAATAGACTTTTTCGGAATTTGAACGGCTGACCGCAACCGCCATTTTGCCCAATTCGTTGGGGAGGCCATTATGTATCTTAACCCATGTAGCACCGGCATCATTTGATTTATATAATCCGCTGCCCGGCCCTCCGCTGGTGACTTTCCAAGGCAATCGACCGTATTCGTTTATTGCGGCATACAATACCTGAGGATTGTTGTAGTCCATGGAAAGTTCTACGCAACCACTTTTATCATCCGCAAACAAAACTTTTTTCCAAGTGACGCCTCCGTCAATTGATTTATATGCCCCTCGCTCTTGCGACTTTCCATATAGCGCACCTTGAGCTGCTACATATACGATGTTAGGATCACGAGGATGAATCACTATGCGCGCAATATGTTGAGTCTGATCGAGGCCAACCTTTTTCCATGTTTTTCCGGCATCGGTTGATTTGTAGACACCATCGCCATGATGGGTCATGACCCCGCGAACTGCATGCTCGCCCATGCCCACATACATCGTATTCGGTTCGCTCTCCGACACAGCAATAGCTCCAACTGAACCTGTAGCGAAAAAACCATCGGAAATATTGATCCATGTATTTCCCATGTCTTCTGTTTTCCAAAGACCTCCTCCGGTTGTACCCATGTAGTATGTGCCGATGTCGTTTATGACTCCGCTGACAGCAACCGAACGACCTCCGCGAAACGGCCCGATACTGCGCCACTTTACGGAATCATAGTAGACATTCAGATCAACAGAAGTGGAAATAGGGCTTGCCTGTTGATCTATTTTTTTTTTCTGAGAGAAAGCCGAAGCTGTTAAAGAAAAAAATAAAACAGTCAATATAAAATTCTTCATCAGCGCCATGGTTGAGCAATTTAGGTTTTGGATTCAGACTGTTTTCAAGACAATGTGAAACAGGGGACAAAGTATATATTCTTTTCGAACTATGCTATTTCCGTAGCAACATTTATTCTTACTCCAAACCTATCCAATCGATCAACAATTCAAAGTTCTCTTCTTGCTTGTTGGCAATCAAAAAACTGAATTGATCGATATTCTTAAAATTAAAATTAGGAATGTTCAATTTGTTGCCTCGAAACTGGGGGTAAAAATCACTGATTTCTAATTTGATGATTTCCCATTCTCCTGAAGTGGCAAATGGCTGCACATACGATTCTGATTGAGATATATAACCTTTCAAACGAAATTCATAGTGTTTGCCATCTCCTTTAACACGCAAAACAATGAACTTCTGATCCTCCTCAAGTTGTATTGTTGTGTTCAATTGTGCGGAGGCAAATCCTCCATTGTTCGCCAATGAAACATGACCGGAAAAACGTCCATGTCCGGCTTCGGTGAGCATAAGAGAACTTTGGGAAATTCCTCCCATTACGCCATCGTTCACAATACGCCATTCCTTGATGTTCGTTTGAGTTGAGAATGTATAAATCGTATTCATTGTTGTTTCAAAGGTGACGCCGACTATGAGTAAAATGAGAAGGTATTTCATTTTTTTTATTCGTTTCAATACAAAGTAATGGGTAACTCATATTGCCGACTGCCATCCATAGCACTGGATTCAAAAAGTATAAGCGTCAATGTTGAGTTCTCTCGCTCCTTGCGAACATTGATTTTAAATGCAAATTTACCCCATTCAGGTGCGCCGGCGTCGGTCATTTCAAATCCTTTCTTTAGCTCATTATGTCCGTCTTCTACAACCCAATTAAAATTTGCTTCGAAGATTTGACCCTGCCCACGAATTAAAAAAGTATCAAGGCCGATTCTTTCTACCATTACTTCCCTGAACCGTTTATTGGAGTATGTTTTAGGTACAATAGTTTCCGGCACTACGTCCTTTGCGACCTGAGGTGTATCGGGATGGGTTGTTAAGGTATCAACCGTCGTTGTTGACTTTGTAGGTTCGCTGTTGTTACATGCAAGGAATATCATTAAGCTGAGCAAAATTGTATATCTCATGGTTGATTTTGTTTTCTAGTCTCAGATACTTTTAATGTTGTTGAAGCGATTGGGAGAAAATCCAAATTACTGCTATTTCTTTCTAAGAATACAACTATTGTTTCAAGCAGATAATTAGATTAATCGGTATCAGCACTTTTCTTGATGCCCTCTACAGAGAGCTGTTTTTCAAATTTATTATGAATAAATAGCACTAAAAGTCCAAATAGAATGGCAGTAACAATCAAGGCCGTGTTTATTATGCCGTTAACAGAAAAGGAAATCCGAATAAGAATGGTAGAAATAATAAATCCTGAATTTCGTATAACTTTATGGAACTGATCTGTGTGAAAAAATGAAAATAGTAGGAGAATTACATCAGCAATTATTAATATGTTGAAGAACTGTTCGAAGAAAATATTATTAATGTTTTTGAATGAAACAACTTCAGTGCCGACTGGTTCAAAGAAGCCCATAATCCAGCTTAAAAAGGAGTAAATGGCAATTATAAACAGTACAGGCACCAATGCCGTAGCTATCCATTTTTTCGCATTAATAAATTTCGATATACTGACGGAATGAAGTTTTGTTTCATCGATTTTTCTATATATTTTAGTTCGTTGAACATAAAAGAGATAAATGAGATAAAACAAGATGACAGATGCGATGAGATCGTATGTAAATTCTAAATCATTTTTTATATTGAACCAATCCGTTGACAGTGATATATCGGAAAGGTCTTTGAACAAACGTCTGATAATTATGAGCGTAATAATTTCATATTGCTTTGAGATGTATATCGAAGTTGATTTTGGAAGGTAATAAATGAGCAGATATACCTCATAAACGAGTATGAACGAGAATGGAGTATAGATGGCAGCTATCGGATTACTTAACAGGCTTGATGGTTCATTGATGGAAATCAAATTAAAATTGACTAATCCAATAATTAATAAGTGAACAATGAAACTCGCCAATGCAATCCACAAAATTGTCTGTTCACTTCTTTCTTTCGTTTTTTTTGAAAGAAATAGCTTATAGAACTTCTCGGCTATTTTGTTCACTTGCGTTGTCAGTTATTTTGAAGCCAAATTATTTTGTTCTGACCCAACTGTTCTTCGTACGGTCAAAGAATTAATTTCACAAATGAATTTCCTGTCTTTTCGGTGGCCGGACAACTTGGTGCAGAGAGTTTTGACAATCATGGGTTTCTTCTTTCGCGGCCTCATTTCATATTACTTTTTCATGAAAGACGAATACATCCAAACTAATTTCTCCTGTTCTCTGATGTAATCGCTCATCAGCGCATTCGTGCCCTCATCCCCGGCATCAGCAGAGAGTTTGAGGATTTCTCTTTGTTTTATTATAAGCACTGCGAATGCATCTAAAATGGATTGAACGCCTTTTTTACTTTCTGAAATATTCTTAAAACTCTTAATTTTTGCTGTATTTTGATAATCGTCAAAAGTGTGCAATGGAGTTTCTCCCAACGTTAAAATACGCTCTGCGACTTCATCTACTTTTAAGAGCAGATTTGTATAAAGCTCTTCAAACTTTAAATGCAATTCAAAAAACTTCTCTCCTTTAATATTCCAATGCAAACCTCTAGTATTTTGATAGAATATCATATAGTCGGCAAGTAACTTATTGAGGCTGTTGGCGAGTGCTTTACTTTTTGCTTTGTCAAGCCCGATGTGATTTTTCGTTGACATTCGTTCGAAATTTATAATTGTCAAAATGAAATTACTCTAGTGTAAAACACTCTCTAGCCCATTTGTTCACTCCTCTCGGATAAAAATACGATAGAATTGCTTGGATGTCAACGGCTCTTGTCACGGATTGTGAAATAAATTGCGCTAAAGAGCTCGAGATAGATCAAAATTATTCGGAATATCGGAAAGGTCCGTCGACTTGAATTATGCATTGCAGAGACAGTTGTAATAGATCTCCAATTGCCTTTTACTTCCCTTATGTACTCCAAACCTTTCAACCTATCCTTCATTCAAAGTCTTCTTCTTGCTTATTGGCAATCAAAAAACTTAGTTCTCTGACATTAAACTACGG
The DNA here is from genome assembly GCA_044375415.1 of Flavobacteriales bacterium. Classification (GTDB taxonomy): domain Bacteria; phylum Bacteroidota; class Bacteroidia; order Flavobacteriales_D; family Sanyastnellaceae; genus JAWXBG01. Next base: position 11,963 of record JBILMS010000011.1, on the reverse strand, counting down.
CTGGTTTTAAAAGAATCAAATAGTTGCTGCATCAATTACATAATGGTAATGGGCTTCTTTGTTCACCACCTTTTTCCAAACTTGATTTATTTCCTTCTGGTGCATCTGTAAAAGGAGAAATGAACGAGATAGGCTAGCCTTTAACCGAGAAACAGTATATTTGGAGAGAAACCGTGTTCAGTGTCTTATGAGGATTTTACGGAGTTGTGCTTTATTTCTGCTTGTGCCTTTGTTTTCCAAAGCACAGACAGATGACTTATTCTGGTTTGCAGCTCCTGAAATTTCTGTGAATTGGGCCAATTTTGATGCGCCTATTGTTCTTCGGATTACCTCTTATGAAAATCCGGCAGATGTTACTATTTCCCAACCTGCAGGTGGTGGAATGCCACAACAGAATGTTTCACTTCTCGCCAACAGCTCACAGACTGTTGACCTCACACCTTGGCTTGGAATTATAGAAAACCAACCTGCCAATACAATTTTAAATTATGGTCTGAAGATTACCTCAACTTCGGATGTTACGATTTACTATGAAGTAGTGAGTAGCGAATGTCAATGCAATCCTGAGATTTTTGTGCTCAAAGGTCGTAATGCTCTCGGTACTGATTTTTTTGTTCCCATGCAAAACTTTCTCGACAACAATCCGGTGTATAATCCTGTTCCCTTTTCTGCTTTTGAGATTGTAGCCACAGAAGATAATACGATTGTTTCCATTACCCCAACGGCCGATATTGTTGGTCATCCCGCAGGTATCACTTTTAATGTTGCTCTCAATGAAGGTCAAACGTATTCAGCCACAGCAACGAGTGGACTGGCAGCAGATCACCTTATGGGTTCCCGTGTTACAAGTAATAATCCGATCGCAATCACCTACAAGGACGATTTGCTTAATGGTGGGATATTAGGTCCTTGTTCTGATCTCGGTGGAGACCAAATTGTTCCCATTGAAATTCTGGGTACTGAATATATCGCCGTAAATGGATTTCTTAATGCACCGGGCGATCAGTTGTTCATAATGGGTACAGAAGCCAACACCGATATTTCGTTTAACGGCGCTCCACTGGCAACTATAGGCCCAGGTGAAACATATGCTGTTGCTGTTGGAGGACAATCAGCTTACGTCGAGGCAACGGCTCCGGTATCCGTGTTGCAGTTGAGCGGTTTTGGTTGCGAAGTGGGTCTTGATATTATTCCTCCGATAATTTGCACGGGATCTACAAGTATTTCATTTACTCGCAGCACTGTCGAATCACTTTATATTACTCTCTTGGTGGAGAGCGGAAATGAAGATGATTTTTTGTTTAATGGAAATTCCGGTGTGATCACAGCGGCAATGTTCAACCCTGTACCCGGAACAGGTGGACAATGGCTCGTTGCAACAACTCTTTTTTCATTGGCAGATACGCCTATTGGCACAGCTAGCTTGGTGTCAAATACGGCAGGCGTTTTTCACCTTGGATTCATTCATGGCGGTGCAATGAGTGGTTGTCGTTTTGGTTATTTCAGCAATTTCGCAAACATCGAAGTAAATGCCGAGGCAACTGCCAATACCGTTTGTGAAGGGGAAACGATTGAATTGTTCTGCAACGACATCAATGATGCGATTTTCGTGTGGCAGGGTCCCGAAGGATTTAACTCCGCCGACCAGAATCCGGAGATTATAAATGCTGCTTCACTTATGTCTGGAGAATATGCCGTAACCGTTGAAATTCCGGGATGTGAAACAGCCTACGACACTGTGAGTATTCAAATCAATGAACCCTCTTTTGCGCTTGAAGAGGTGGCGATATGCTCCGGCGAGTCTTACCAACTTCCCGATGGTACCAATGTGAGTAATGCCGGATCATACGAGAGTGTTCTCTTGAATCAATGGAATTGCGATAGCACCATTACTACCAATCTCACTGTATACAACACTGAGTTTACAATCAGTGATGATGTAAACATCTGTGCAGGTCAATCTGCCCAATTGGAAGTATCGGGAGGTATTGATTGGACGTGGTCTCCGGCAGCAGGATTGAATAATCCCAATGTTTCAAACCCTATTGCATCTCCCGATGAAACCACCTCTTATGAAGTCGAAATTACCTTTGACAATGGTTGTGTGGAATTATCGGAAGTGATAGTAACTGTGGGAGAACTTCCATTCACTGTTCTTACTGAAAATGCAATCTGCGATTCGGCCGGAAGTATTGAAGTTTCTGATCCTGGCGGCGTAGCTCCGTTTTTGTACACCGTTAACGGTCTCACACAAGATCAGGCAATTTTTACGGATCTTCCCGAAGGTTTGTACAATATTTTAGTTGTGGACAGTGAGGCTTGTTCAGGTGAACAGGAGATACTCCTTATGAATGATGCGTATACTCTTGATTACACAGTTGAAATTCTAAATGCCATTTGTCTCTCACTCGGTTCGTTGGAAATTGTTCCCGGAACCAATGCAGTGTTTCCGGTGAATCTCGAAGTAAACGGAAATTCGCAAAGTGACTTATGGGTTGAAGATCTTACTCCGGGAATTTATGGAATTGAATTGTCCGATGCAAATGGATGCACCGGCATCAGTGTCGAAGAAATTGAACCGGAGTCGGGGGGACTGGCACAGTTCAATGCCGATCCTACTTCCGGCGAACCACCCTTGTCTGTTATTTTCACCAATACGTCGGTCGGATTGAATGAATTTGTTTGGGATTTTGGCAATGGAGAAACGATGAATACCCTTGATGCCTTTCACGTGTTTGAAGTTTCCGGAGATTATAACGTGCAACTTCTTGGAACCGATACTGTATATGGTTGTGTTGATTCAGCTTCGATTGTGATTTATGTTGACATCCCATTTTCGTTTTATGTTCCCAATTCGTTTACCCCCGATGGTGACGACGTCAATGAGGTTTTCAAACCCTTGGGAATTAGCTTTGATCAATCAAGTTATGTTTTTCGCATTTTTGATCGATGGGGTCAACTCATTTTTGAAACGACCGACTTCGATCAGGCATGGACAGGGAATGTGCTCGGTGGCGGACATTTTGCCGCTAACGGCGTCTATAACTGGATAATTCAAGTTAGGCCTTTGGACAGTATTGAAGATAAAATTTTCAGGGGCACTGTCATGTTGATTCGATGACAGGGGTATTCTATTTCATATGAACGCGCCCACAAAATGAAACATATATCAGACTTTAGTGAGTTGTTTTAAACGGCCTTGATACAATTGGAAGTAATTTCTTTTAGTGGTATTACTTAAAAAAGAGGCAGCTACCATATCTTCAACTAAATCTGATTTGGAAGTCATCAAAGTCATGATATCTTGAAAAGTCTTTTCACGGATTTTTGCTTTCTTCGCTAATTGGGCAAATTGCAAGCCGATTTTACTTTGGGCTAGATTTTTCGGTAACAGACCCTCTTCTAACGCAAACTCATTGTCGTTTATATGAATGCGACTACTTAGCAAGTCATAAGCCGGGCTTAGCCGATAATCTCCAAAAGATGTTTCTAAAATCGAGAAATTTTTATAGTGTGCATCTCCATTGGAAAAAAGATAATTGAAGACAATTATTTTGAATAGTTTAGGTGCATCTAACTTATAAGTTGTTAGATATTTTTGCATTAATTCGAAAAGATCAAAGTAATTCCCCAGATACTTGTAATGTTCGCCATGGGTTTGAGGGGTTCTTTTTGCTAAAGAAACAAAGTCTTCTTGAGCCAGTTTAGACCCATCTTCCTTTACATCAAATCTTTTGGTGATGTATGCAGGTGTACCATCTTTAAAAAAGATCAGTGCATTTTCTGCCGTCTCTATGCCATACACTTGACGGGCTATTTGCATGGTTAAATGCTCATTGGCAGGCATTTGTTCCGGCTTTTTGCCGCCACTCGGAATTGGTTTTAGGATGTAGGTACCTTGTTCATTTTCATTTGCGAGCCTTAACTTGTTTTTGATAAGCAATACAGAATATTTTTCTTGTACACCTGATATCGACATGCCTTTTCTATTCTCTTCAAATAACTCATCAGTTGTCGCATTGGAGGCCGGAGAATAGTACGGTAAAAGATGATGCACTTTCTTCCCTTCAAAAACTCTATTCAAGGCGGTTCTACTGTATGTAGCGAAACCTTGTGATAATGTGCCGGGGCAATATTTGATTTCCGGTAAACTCATTAATTTTCTATTTTAAGGGAACCTCTAAAAACCTGTTTTATGTTTCGCGGAGACAAATTTCGTAGAAGACAAGCCAAACAGAAGGCGCATAGCTGGATGCTCTGTAACTGATGTTTGGTGAAGTATTCGGCGAAATTTGGCCCGGTCAATGAAATGTGGATTTTTTCAATTATTCGATTTGGTCGAAACGTGAAAGAGGTTTTTAGAGGTTCCCTTAATAATTCTTACAGCACCTATGCTATCGTTTTTTGCGGTAGACATGAGCAATCCAAAGTGGTCATCTCGGTCAATTCTATTTAGCTTACATACCACTTGCTTATTAGAACCTTCAGGAAGCAAGCTGTAAAAAAATGGAAATAGGTCTTTGGAGTGAAATTCCTTTTCGGTTTTGGGTAAGGTGAGGCTGATGTTTCGTTTGCTATCATTAGCCACCCAATCATCGTGATAACGAAATGAAAAAGAACCATCATCGTATTGGGTCAAAATACCCGCTTCTTCATTCTTAAATAATACAAGTGCCTTTCTCATTTACTAGATGATATATTTTTAACTTTTAGGCATACCTCCATGCCCAACACATCTGAGATCTTTTGCAACGTTAAAAGCGTCGGATTTCCTTTTCCACTTTCCAACTGTTTGAGAGTTCTCAACCCAACACCGGAGAGGTCTGCTAATCCTTCTTGTGTTACTTGAAGAGATTCTCTACGTTCTTTTACAGTTTTTATTAGTTCTTTAAAGTGCATTATACGGCATTATTTCCTGCAAATATATTGTAAATTCTGCTAAATGCAATAGAAAGAGCGGTAAACTGCACTATATAGTGCGCAATATAATATTTATTGTAAAATTGTATGGAAAAGTGCTTCTGAGTGCACTATTCATGAAATAAAAGTTACATGACTCAACGTTGAAATAAAGGTTGGACACATGAGGCGCAGGTTATAAAGGACACGAACTTTTGGCACGACTAAAAAGAAACCCTAACGGCTTCTCATGAATTATCTATGATAAATAGAAATCTTATTCTGCTTTTAAACTGTACAAATTTTAGGGGAGGTTACATGTGGAATACAACTATATCATCAGTATGATTAAAAAAAGAATGAGGGTGCAAGGCTAAAGGCAATCGGTATCTAGACGCATCCGGACAGTCATCGATTCGGAAAAGTGCCCTTAATTATAGGGTTTCGACATGGTAATAAATTTCTAATGCGGATTTCGGGTTAAACTTAATTCAGTGTGCATAGCCGCTAATAACTCATAATTTAGATCCAAAATAAAATTAGTCTGATTCTGATTTTAATTTCTAACCCCTCATCCCTCGTCATTAGTCTCCAGCTCCTATTACTTCAACAACGTCACATAGCCCGATTTGCCCTCGCCTTGCTGCCCTTCGAGCGGTTGTAGAATCCAGTAGTAGGTGCCGGCTGACGAATCTGTGCCACTCCATCCTTGAGATGCATTTTTGGTTGTGAAAATCTCCACTCCCCAGCGGTTGAAAATCGTGAGTTGCCACTTGCCCGGAAATGCTTCGAATGGAACGAAACGATCGTTGTCGCCGTCGCCATTGGGCGTGAAGACGTTGGGCATGGTGATGGTGCCGTCGCTTTCAATGAGAATGAATGACGACAGGGTGTCAACACAGCCGCTTGCGTTTTCCACGATCAAGGAAATGCTGTAGTTACCGGGAATAGGAGGGAAGTTGACTACCGGATTTTGTTCTGCAGATGCTTCGGGTGCGCCGTCTTCAAAACTCCACGTGTAGGTCAGAGGATCGGAAGTGCTCGTTGAGGTGAACGTAATCTGTGTATCGTCAATCGTAGTAGGTTGTGGATTGGCGCTAAAGCCCGCAATTGGTGCATCGTTCACCGTAATCGTTACGGCATCGCTGTAGCTGCAGCCAAAGCTATCGGTTACGTTCACGCTGTATGTTCCGCTTTCATCTACAGCATAACTTTCAGCGTTACTTCCGTCTTGCCAACTATAAGAATCGAAACCGGGCGCTGAAAGCACGATTGTTTCGCCTTCACATAGAACGGTATCATCACCCAAGTCAAGGGTGCTTTCGTTTCGAATGACGATTGTCGTATTGTCGGAGCATATACTTTCAGATATGTTTTGCGGCAGTGCATAAGTCAGAGTGGTCACAAAGCCCAACGGCTCCTGACAGGGCACCTCTTCAAGCACATCTCCGGAGTTGGTATCGATGTGATAAAGGTTTCCACTTGCATTTACTCCCCACAATTCATTCGCATTGTAGTCATAGGCAAGCCCGCGTAAATCGGCTGCGATGTTGCCAACAGTGACAACCTCAGCTGTGGTGGTATTTATCTCTAACAATTCACCATTGGCCGTTGTCCCCCAGAGCACATCTAATGATGGATCATAGGCCAGCCCATTGATACCGTCGCCTCCAGCAGCGAAAAAATTGTCGATTGCAAGTTGATCGAAATCACCAATGGCATTGAGCTCCCCGGTATTTACGTCAATCGTATACAGAGTTTGGGTCAAGGGCTCACCGCCGTTTATTTCAGGAATTCCGATGGCAAAAAACCGATTGTTTGTGTTGTCGTAATCACCTGCATAGAATTGATGATTGGAGTAGGTGAAAATGGGTGTCACTACCCCAGTTTCGACATTCACCCATGACAAGGCTGGGTCAGTAACGATATTCGATAGCCCATAGAGTGTGTTCGTAGCAGCGTTGAAACCCATGGCAGTCCAATCGTTGCCAGTGTTGCTTTGAATGGTGTCTAAACTCCCATTCTCCGTGCTGATGTAGAATATTATATCTTCTCCGCTGTGATCGTAGGCAAGGAAATTACCACCCTCCGTATCCACCTCTTCAATGAATACTTGAAGTGTGAGGTTGGCCGTTCCCGCCGCAATTTCTTGGTCTGATGGAATGTACAATGGTTGAGCAACTGTGTCCGAGGGAACAAATGTTCCTCCACCCAGCCATTGCAAGCTCGCGTAAGATTCGAATTGACTTAGGTCCGCCTCAAGCTGCAGGGTATCGCCGGCGCAGACTTCCAATGTGTCTGGAAGGTTGAGCAAATCGCATGGGGTTACCTCCGCTATGCAAGGTAGCACCGTAATTTGATCGGATGATTCGCAGCCATCCGCTCCATTGCCATCTGAACAAGGTCCATTCACACAGGCTACATAGGTGCCGGGCTGCGTTACCGTAAAGTACCGCGTGCTGTTGTCGGGCCAGGTACTTTCAGGTCCGCTGAAGCAATCGCCACCCCATTCCCAGTAATCGCCAACGCCGGCATCGAGTAAAATAGAGTCCCCCGCGCACAAGTAAACCGTATCAGGTCCAAATTCAACGTTGTCGACAAACGATTCGTAAAAAATCCACGAAGGAAAATTTGGAAGCGTTGCAAAGATGCCATCAGGATCATTCCCGTAGGAATATGCAACCGGCGTTACAGAGGGATTTTCATTATTTACGCAATTGATAGTGCCCAAATTAATCTGCAAATTGCTATCGAACCATGGATAATAAATCTTTTGATCAGGAGCCACCTGCATATAAAAAATAGTGACGTCATCGGCGATGACTTCTTGCGTGGAGGCTACCGTAGTGTCTTGTTCCCAGGCGCTTAGTAAGTTGTAGCGCACGAGTTGTTGATCCTCGCCGGGGATTGTAAGTGTGCGATATAGGTAGGCAGCGTTCGTTGAAAACTCACCTGCTTCCGATCCTATGCCGGGAAGCTCTTCGATGTTTGACAATGTGCCGGTGCTCAAATCGAAATCAAAGAGGTAGTTCGATGCGAGTACCTTGCTGCAGCAAGGTACCATGGGGTAATCCCGATGGTGCATGGCCTTAATGATTCCTGCCAAGGGCTCTTCTGTTTCATAAACGGAGGAAAGCTCCACTCCCGCCTCTGTGACGCTATAGATACCAATACCGGTTGTGTCTTGGTTAATCAGTATCCAGTAATCGGTATCGTTTTCATGACGAATGGCGCACAAGCCTTCGAATGAATAGTCATATACCTGAACGTCTGCTTCCGTTACTTCGCCCAAACCGCTGTTCGATGCCATATCTACTTTAAAATAACGCAAGCCTCTTCCGTTAGGCTCTGCTGCCAACACTTCTGGAGTTGCATCCACGAAGTGTTCAGTCTCGTCCATGGTAAATAGATAGTACACATTAGTTTCTCCAGGAGCAGGAAAGATGACCGACGATTGAGCCGCGCTCAAGCCGCCGCCTTCCGTCCCCTGCATGTCATACATCACTTCGTTGTTTTTGTTCCAAATATGTCCGGGGTCCTGACCGCCCCCGGGAATACGGCCTCCACCATTGGAGTAAAAAAGGAGGCTGCCTGCGGAATCACAGTAGGCCGTGCAACCCTCAAACGTAGACATGGAACCGGTGATCTGAACAGCTTGGCCTGAGTTAAAGTCAAGGCCATGGCCACTGCCGAAATGCCATACGTTGGCTTCTTTCTGGGCTAAAATGGTCAGTGATGTCAGGGCAAAGCCGACCGCAGTTAAAACTAGCTTCATAAATTTGGTTTCTAACGAATAATTGAAATGTGACCCCTATTCTCATAGCGCTCTCCGGTTCTCAATGATTTAGTAGTTAAACAATAGTTGTATATTCCGTTCGGGACGTAAAATTCACCTCCGTTATCCCCGCCGGTCCAGCTCTGTTTCGGATCTTTACTCGAATAAACTTTTTCTCCCCACCGATTGAAAATGTCGAATTGAAAGTTCGATGGATCCATGCCGGCACCCTCCACCATAAAAACGTCGTTGATGCCATCGCCATTGGGCGTAAATGCTGAAGGCACAAACACATAGAATAACTCATTTACGGTGATGATACCGACGATGAAATCGGAACAACCATTCGGCGATGTAACTGTCAATTGCACCGGGTACGATCCGCTAACACCAAGGGGAAGGCTGAACTGAGGATTCTGATCCATACTGGTTAATTCTTCAGACGGCAAAGAGATAGTCCATTCCCAGGTGTCAATGCTACCTTCCGATAAATCAATCATGTTTACATCGGTGTTGTCTGAATCGAGTACGAGAGGATTGGAAGTGTAATTGGCCTGGGGTGTTGGATATGCTTCAAGATAATCAATGAGCAAGGTGTCGTATATGCATCCATTGGACGTAGATACTTCCAACGCTACATCGAAAACACCGGATTGATTCGGAGCGAAGTTAGCCGTCGATTGATTGGAGTAAGGCGTGCCATCGATAGTCCATTGTTGGGAAGTAAAGCTGCCCGGCGCTGTTTCGTTGTTGAGCGTGAACTGAGCTGGCATGCATAGCGCTGTATCCGAGACACTTAGGGCGATGAATACTGGTGCATCCACGGATACATCAAAACAATCGGAAAGTGTTTGACCAAATGCATTCGTAACCGTTACGCAGGCCTGTCCGTCTTCGGTTACAGGCAATGTGCATACTGCATCACTGCACACAGGCACCGCATTGTAGGTCCACTCATACGAAAATGGTCCTTCACCATTCTGATTTTCCAACAACTGCAGCGAAATTGCGCCATTGTAGCACACGGCTGTATCGTTGGGTATTGCAATTGTCCATGCAGGCACCAGTGGATTGACACAACAGTTGCCTCCATCAGAAATATTATAAACCTCTGAGAACCAACAATTGTACTGCGTGTAGTGAAACAGCAGATCACCATCGAAGGTTGTAAGAAAGTAATACACGACCTCATCGGGGGTATTGCCACCACCCGCCGGATAAAGCGTATCACATTGTCCGCCTACACCAACCATAAGTCCGGGACCGCTAAAAATGCCACCCCAACCACCTGCGCCGTTCCCGTGCAAAGGCTCATAGCCCACGGTGGGAGTAGTGAGAACTTGGGTGATGGAAGAATTCACTCCGGAAATGGTTGTGGTCGAAATGTTCAGTCCACAGTTGTTGTTTCCTGCCGTTGAGTTGAATCCGGCGTAAAGCACTTCAGTCAAATTGCTCACAAAGGGTCCAGTGATGTTAACCTGCACAGGCTCATAGGTGCAAATGCCGATTTTGAGGTTGGGAATGTCCTGGTCCACATTGATGTTGAGCGTGCCGCCATCGTAATTGGAGTATATCACGACATTGCCATCACCGTTGCAAAGCGGGGAGACATCCGGATTCGTGGGGCCTTGATAACCGGAGTTCAAAAACCACTCCTGCTTCGTGCCCAATGCCGGAACACCATCGGGAGTATTGTTGGATGGAAATGCGCAGGTCGACGTCGAAGAGGTTCCAAATGTGTCAGGCGACCAGGTTGAACCGGGGTCAACGGAACGTGTGGAGTAGGTGCCTGCTGTATCTCCCGAACCAACCCGAATACCTACGTGCACCTGGGTACTCGGCTCAGCTACACCCTGAAAAGGACCGTAAAAGAACGCAATGCTTCCAAAACCAAATCCTGTGTAAACTTGGCTGATGATGCGGGCTTGAAATGAAAAAGACTCGCCGATATAACCCACGCGACGCACATTTTTCCATTGCACACGAATTCCCTGAGAGTCGATGGTGTAACTCACTTTGGACGTAGCATCAATGCCCTCGAGGTTGGTGGCAAACGGTGCAATGACTGGCGCGGAATTCCCCTGCGAAAGCGGATCGTAATTGTTGGCAGTTGGAGCAGTACTCAATGTCATGAATCCGTTGGTGCTGATGAACATCGAAGTATGCGATTCAACACCCATGGTTGTCGGTAGAATGGAAATGGCGGCAGTCACATTGTCATCAAATGGTCCCGAAAAGACCACTTGGTCACCAGTAAGTTCCGTCCAGGAATCAGGGTTTTGGCCGAGATAATAATAGTCGAGTATCTGGCCATTCATTTGCAAGCAAATGAATTGAATCATGCTTAGAGATGCGATAAAGAACTTGGTCATTGGTATGTTCATTTGAAGTGCAGACTATTGAACCATTTAGAAAGTTGCTCAGTGACTCTAATTTAAAATCGTGACATCTTGATGGATTGCACAGAACGAACGTTAAAAAGTCAACAACACCACAGAATACAGGTTATTGAGGATGAGACTTAGGCCGTTAATCAGAAATATTCCATTATGTTTCCGTTAAATTATTGCTACCGTAACGCGTTTGTATTTTTGGTTGATTGGAGGAAACAAGAGAGTGTTCTCAATTGACTTGTTGACTGCAAGACGGCTGTATGAAGCGACAAGGGCTAAGCTTCGCCTGCGCCAACCGTTTGCGTCGCCTTTTCAGCGGTAGTAAGAAATACAAGACCTTAAATTACCGCAACAACTGCACATAACCCGATGCGAATTCCTTCTTGCCTTGTGCGAGCCGGTAACGGAAGGCATAAGAGTAAACTCGCTGAGGTGAGTCTATGTCGCCGGCGGCGCCGTCCCGGTATCCATTGGGTTTGTCGCTTTCAAAAACAAGGTTGCCCAAGCAGTTGAAAATGGACAGGTCATAGCTTGCGTAAGAGCAGCCCGATGAAGGATAAAAGTGGTCGTTTCGTCCATCATTGTTGGGGGTAAAGACCGATGGAATCAAAAAAAAAATGGCATTTGCCCCGGTTATTGTTCGCCAAAAATCTTCACGATCTGGCTCTCTGTGAATTTTGACTTTTTCATTTTGGCCCGAATTTTTTGAATTTATGTTTACAAACATTTCAGTTTTTCGGGGAGGTTACACACTGAACCGCCAATTTCTTTTAGGCGCTGTGAGCTGCTGCCTTTCTTTTGTCCATTGGCTTTAATCAAATTTAAGTCCGAGTGCTTCTATATGTATCTTGTCAATTTTACAATTTTTCACTTCTACAGCATTAATTATTTTATCT
>JBILMS010000053.1:0-24103 GCA_044375415.1 Flavobacteriales bacterium | reverse complement strand
CTCGGCGGAATCTTGGGCTGTGAGAAATCCGCTTGCGATGAATGCGGAAATAAGGAAAAGTATTTTCATACGCTTGATTTTAGACTTGAAATTTACAGGTAAATATCGATAGAAAGGAGAGCGGGGGGATTGTATTAAGAATTAAGAATTATGAATTGTGAGCGTTCTCGTGCATCTGAGACGTGAGATATCACAATAGCTTTTCGTTCGTGGTATCGCAAGGTTGCGCCAAGGTTTAGCAAAGGAACGCAATGGTTGCTTGGAGGTACGCAAGGCTTGCGTACCTCCAAGCAAATATCGCGTACCTCCAAGCAAATATCGCGTACCTCCATGCAAACCGTGCATACTTCACCTACAATATGACGAATCCAACATTGCGTACCTCCGCGCGTCCTTAGCGTACCCTTTGCGCGACTAAGTACGAAAATTACTCGTATATCACAATCTACATCTGAAACCCATGCGTATCCGGAATCGGTTTTGGAATATCCGAATCGTTTATCATTTCGCGGAGATCAATTTCTATAGCGCGTGAAATCGTTGTAATAGGAACGTCGTTGTAACTTCCTTCAAATGGATTTTCGGAATAGTCTCCCACTTTTTCCATGAGAAAAAATACCCAGATCACAAGGGCAGTTAAAGGTATCGACATCCATGAAGTAAAAGTTTCTTCGGAAGTAAGAATGTTTAACATGCCGAATGGAATAAGCGCTGCGAATATGTAGGTTGTCCAAAGAGCAATAGATGCATATTGACGAGGGAAAGGAAAATTTTTGATGCGTTCACTTTTACCTTGTTCATCGTAAAACGCTGCAACCAGTTGGTGAAATTCCATGTGACGAAAATCTTCGAAGTAACCTTGTTTTCTTAGTTGACTTAGGTCTTCCGATTGTAACATCATAATTTGCGTAGCCATATTTGCCTTACCATTGATCCGTTGTATTTCGTCGGGTGACATAAAATGTTCAAGTTCTTTGTCGAGTTTTTTGGTGTACTTCTCGCATACCGTTGGATAGTATAATCCATGCACACGGTCTTCGATATGTTCCCAAGGACGACTTAACCTTAATTGATGACGAAGAGCGGTGAGCCAAGCAATGTGTCGATAGATCAAGCGCTTTCGAACTTTTTCTTGATCCGGACCATAAACGAAGGAGTTAACTGCAGCTCCAAATGTGCGACTGTTGTTTACAATTGCACCCCAGATTTTCCGAGCTTCCCATGTTCGGTCATAGCTGCTGTTGTTTTTAAATCCGAGGTAAAAGGCAACGGCAATACCCATCACACTGATAGGTTGCCATGGAAGCGAGATGTCAACATCAAATTGCTTTTCGATTACATCGAATAAAATTTTGACGATTGTTGAATATAAAACGCCATATAAAAAGGGTTTCTTCGACCAGTTAGCGGTCATCCAAAAACCGTAGTTTCTTTTTGCGAACATTTTTTTCTTTATGAGGTTTGGGAGCGAAGATAGCGCTACGTTTTTTTACCACAAAGCGCGCGAAGGTTGGCGCAAAGACCACTATCTTTTTTTTGGAACGCAAGTGAGCCGTGCGCACTGGCGCGGGTTTCGAACGCATACATTTCTGAAGCAAAAATTTCTCATTTAAAGAGAGTTTTTCTTAAACGTAATAACCCGTGCCTGGACTTGTTTGGCCTGTGGCCAATTATTTTTTTTGGAACGCAAGTGAGCCTTGCTCACCCGCATAGGTCGGTGCCGGGCGCGCAGAGGACTAGCAGTTGGAAGGGATGCGAGCCCTCGCGCTTATTCTCTTTGACCCTGTGTTTTTCTGGTCTGTCTTTGAACAATCTCGATCAATACCAAAAACGAACATATCTCATTTTGTCACATCGTTCTATATAACGGGAGAACTATGAACCTACATTTCTCGCTATAATTTCACACAAACATTCTGAGCCTCCGTAAAAAACCTCATCGCCTCAAATCCACCTTCACGACCAACGCCGGAGCTTTTTACTCCGCCAAAAGGTGTGCGCAGATCTCGGAGCAACCAGCAATTAACCCAGACAATGCCGGTTTCTAGATTTGCGGAAAAGCGATGTGCACGTGTGAGATCGGAGGTCCATAGGCTTGCCGCCAATCCGTAGTCGGATGTATTGGCAAGAGTGAGTGCTTCTGCTTCTCTATCGAAAGATTGAAGGGTTACGACCGGACCAAATATTTCTTCCATGTTGGTTTTGCATGATGGTCCAAGATCTTCAAATACGGTTGGCTGAAGATAATATCCATCTTTTAATTCGCCTTCGAGGTACACTCGTTCACCGCCGGTCAATAGTTTTCCTCCCTCACTTTTTGCAAGTGCTATGTAGTCGATTACTTTTTGCAAATGTGCTTCGCTGACAAGAGCACCCATGTCGGAATCGGCAGACATTGGATCTCCCACTTTTAACTTCTGCACTTCACGAATGAAATCTTCTTTGAAACGATCGTAGATTTTTTTCTCTATCAATAATCGTGAACCGCAGAGACAAATTTGACCTTGATTGGTAAATACAGATCGAACAACGGTGCGCAACATTTTATCGTAGTCGCAATCCGCGAAAATGATTCCGGGATTTTTTCCTCCTAATTCCAACGAGAGTTTTTTAAACATCGGGGCTGCTATGGAAGCAATATGGGCTCCCGTTTTAGTGCCTCCCGTAAATGAAATCGCTTTGATCTTCGGATGTGAAACAATGGCATTGCCGGTTTTTGCTCCCAATCCGTGCACTATATTCAAAACACCTTCGGGCAAACCCGCCTCTATGCATATTTCCGATAATAGGAATGCGGTCATGGGAGTAATCTCCGAAGGTTTTGCTATCACACAGTTTCCGGCAGCGATGGCCGGAGCGATTTTCCAAGTAAATAGATAAAGGGGAAGGTTCCATGGCGAGATACATCCGACTACACCAATAGGTTTGCGGTTGGTATAGTTGATCGCCGAATCTTCCATGATGTGTGCCTCTGAGGCAAAATGCAGGGCAGCCGTTCCAAAAAAGCGGAAATTGCTCTCGGCTCGAGGGATATCCATTCTTTTGGCCAAACCAAGGGGTTTGCCATTATCGATACTTTCCGCAAGCGCCAACTCCTCAAATCGACGTTCAATGCCATCAGCAATGGCTAGCATCACTTTGGAGCGTTCTTCCGCTGGCGTGCGTCTCCATGACTGAAAAGCAGCTTGGGCGGCTTCTACGGCCAATTGCACGTCTTTTTCGTCGGAATCGGGTATCCAAGAGTATTGTTTACCGTTGGCGGGTGCGATATTGGGTAAAAACTGACCGTTTACGGGCTCTTGCAGGCTGCCGTTGATGTAGTTGAGTATCTTTTTCACGTACGATTTATATGGCCCAAATTTCGGAAAATGAGCGCGATATGTGTACTTTCCTGTCTTTCGTTTGATCTTTGTTGGAAATTAGAGGACTTTTAGTAGCTTTGCACCCGTTTTTGCCCGATCGTCTAATGGCAGGACAACTGATTTTGGTTCAGTTTGTGTAGGTTCGAATCCTTCTCGGGCAACGTATTCCAAACGAAGAGGGACCACTTGTGGGTCCCTTTTTCGTTTGGGGACACACGTACACGTACAGGGACCCACGAGGGGTCCCTCTGCACGTTTTTACCACAAAGGCCGCGAAGAATTTTGGTAATTACTCTCAAGGAGATTGTGCATGATTGCGCCGTTGGCGCATAGGTAGGGCACAAAGCCATACGGGACGTTTGTCTCCGTTGGACGTGGTGTTGCCCTTTCCCTTTCCCTTTCCCTTTCCCTTTTCGTGTGAGGGACCCACAGGGGGTCTCTCTGCACGTTTTTCGTGAACAATCCCATCGCTGACTTACTTTTGACCACTGATGCAAACCCTCACGGAAATTCAAGCGCCCATTGCTGCCGAAATGCAGAAATTTGAGGATTACTTCCGCGACCAAATGCGCAGCAAAAACATGCTGCTCGACAAAATTACGCATTACATCATCAAAAGAAAAGGCAAGCAGATGCGACCGATGTTCGTATTTCTCTGCTCAAAATTGATTAGTGAAGTAAAGCCTTCGACCTACACCGCCGCCTCCATGATCGAATTGTTGCATACCGCTACATTGGTGCACGATGACGTGGTAGATGATGCACATATGCGTCGTGGTTTCTTCTCGATCAATGCTCTTTGGAAAAATAAAATTGCCGTACTCGTGGGCGATTATTTATTGAGTCGCGGTTTGCTAATCAGCGTCGAAAACAACGAATTTGAGTTGCTCAGAATTCTCAGTGTTGCCGTAAAAGAAATGAGCGAAGGAGAATTGTTGCAACAAGAAAAATCGAGATTGCTTAATATTACTGAGGACGATTATTACAATATTATTCGTCAGAAAACAGCCTCGTTAATCGCAGCGTGTTGCGAATCCGGAGCAGTAGCCGGAGGAGCCGAAAAAGCAGAATCGGACAAGATGCGTGAGTTCGGAACGCTTGTCGGGCTTGCCTTTCAGATCAAAGACGATTTGTTTGATTATGGTTTTGGATCGGGTATTGGAAAACCAACGGGCATTGATATTCAAGAAAAAAAGATGACCCTGCCTTTGATTCATAGTCTCACAAATGCGAGCAAGGAGAATCGCAGAAAAATGATCAACATCGTGAAACGTTATAATACGGACTCCGCAAAGGTTAAGGAGTTGGTAAACATGGTGGTTGAGCACGGCGGAGTCGACTATGCGATGAAAAAAATGAATGAATTTCGCGACAAAGCACTCGAAATTTTGAATACTTTCACAGACAATCAGGCCCGCAAATCTTTGCATGCCCTGGTAGAGTTTACGATTTCACGAAGCAAGTAAAGTAAAAAGTATGAAAGTCTTTTTAAATTTTAAAATTTGGAGTTTACTATGTGTTTGTGTGATGGCATTGCTCTCATGTAAAAACGAACCGGCTTCTACAGAATTTGAAACCGTTACCAATACTTACGATTCAGGTAAACCAAAAAATGTGCAGGTCTATAGTGCTGCCGATTCGAGTAAGATTGGTGCCAAAGAATTTTATGATAATGGATCTGTAAAGGTGGATATGAAATACAAGGAAGGCAAACGCAATGGTCCCACTTATTCCTATTACAAAGATGGAAAACCCTGGAGCTTGAACACCTTTGAAAACGACGAACTCCACGGTCCTTACCAGACTTGGCACGAAAACGGACAACTCTACTACGACGGTAAATACGAACACAATCGCAAAGTAGGTACCTGGAAATTCTATAATCCCTCCGGCGACTTACTCAAAACAATGGACTTCGATGCCAATCCGGATTCAACGATGGACCATTTGAATATTCCGAAACTGTGATAATGTGCTGATGTGCTAATGGGCTGGTGTGCTAATGGGGGTCGCGTTATGAGAGATGGTTATACTTTGGTTGACGGAATTAGCCGATTAGCCAATATGCCAATTAGCCAATGTGGTTCGCGATATCGGAGTAGAATACGGTTTTAAAAATCGAAACGTTTTGTCAGAGATCGGCCACTAGCACATCAGCACATCAGCACATTAGCACATTAGCACATTTGATTAACACCCCGCTGTTCGCTTCTTCCCCTGTTAAATGGGAGGTTTTCACACTATGGCTTTATGTTTGGAGTTGATTCTACATACGATTCTCTCCCTCATGAAGCGCATTTTTCCCATCATACTTCTGTGTTTGTTCACTCTGACTTCCTTCAAAGAAGATCCGAATCAGGCTCGTTTGGACTATATCGAAAATTGGAAGGACGAAGCGATTTATCAGATGTATGCTCACAAAATTCCGGCAAGCATTACACTGGCACAAGGGATTTTGGAGAGTCGTTCGGGGCTGAGTAGACTTGCCACAGATGGTAATAATCATTTTGGAATTAAATGTCACAACGACTGGGATGGTGGTAAGATCTACGAAGACGATGAAACCAAAAATGAATGTTTTCGCAAATACAAAAGCGCTAAAGAATCATTTGAAGATCACTCGCAATTTTTATTGAAGAAACGATATGAGCCCTTGTTTAAATTGAAGACGGATGATTATAAAGGCTGGGCAAAGGGATTACGTGAATGTGGATACGCTACCAATAAACAGTACGCCGATTTGTTGATCAAAATTATCGAAGACAACAGTCTCCATGAATACGACAAAATAGGCATGGAGCATATCAAAAAGGATAAAGCGCCAAAAAGGGAGGGTGGAAATTCGGATAAGGGAAAAAGTAAAAACAAAGACAATTCAAAGGATAAAGGGAAAAAGGATGCATCAAAGGAAACGGATCTACCTACCGAAATAAATATTGGCAATAATTATGCGATAGAAGTTTCTGCTAATCGTGTGAAATTTGTTGTAGCTAAAGGCGGTGAAACGCTAGAGTCTATCGCCACTGAATTTGAAATGAGTCCATGGCAAATTCGTAAATACAACGATCTCGAAAAAGGTGTGTCGTTTAATGAAGGTGAAATAATTTATCTCCAGTCGAAACGAAACAAAGCCGCATCCTCCGCCCCCGCAACATATACACCTCAAGCCGGAGAAAACCTGCGGGATATCTCTCAGAAATTTGCCATTAAACTCAAAAGTTTGAAGAAGATGAATGAGGGCAGATGGGAGATTGTGAGACTGAAGTAGAGGGCTTGTTCGGTAAGATTTGTATAATTCAGGTTTCGTATTATATTTACTTTTTTTAATTAATACCAAAATCAATGAAGACCAAATCGATCAAAATCGTATCTGCTGTGAGTATTTGCGCAATGCTTTTAACATCTTGTTACACCCACACTAGCGTAGTTGGAACAGGCGCTCAAGGAAGCACTGAAGTTAAGAAATGGAACCACTATGCAATTGCTGGATTAGTGCCTATTGAAGTTTCAGATTCAAAACAAATGGCTGGCGGTGCTGAAAATTATACTATAACTACAAAACACTCGTTTGTGAATTTGTTGGTATCAGGATTGACTGGTAGTCTCTATTCGCCAACGACCACAATTGTTACAAAATAATCTTTGTGTAGACGTTTGTCTTTTTACATCGGTAAAATACATAGCCTAAAAAAATGGTGGTTCTAGGACCACCATTTTAATTTTGTCGCTGATATAACTATATCAACTGTAAAAGACATTGATCGAAGATTGCATAAACGAACTCTTTAATTACCCCGCCAACAATTTAAACCCTCTACCATGCACATTGATGATCTCCACGCTCGGGTCGTCTTTTAAATGTTTGCGCAGTTTGGCAATGTAAACGTCCATGCTTCGACCATTGAAATAGTTGTCGTCGCCCCAAATCGCTTTTAAAGCAAAGTTGCGTTCCATGATCCCGTTTTTATTCTTACAGAGTAAAAACAGCAGTTCATTTTCTTTTGTTGTAAGCTTTATGTTCTTGCTTTCGAATACAAGTTGCTGTTTGTTGTAATCGAATTGATAGCGACCTATGGTGTGTTGTTGAACATCTGAACCCTCTGAAGGTAGGGCAGAAGCGCGACGTAAGATTGCATTGATTCGCACCAAGAGTTCCTCCATGCTGAAGGGTTTTGTCAAGTAATCATCTCCACCGACGCGGAAACCCTCTAGTGTATCTTCCTTCATGCTCTTAGCAGTGAGAAAAATAATGGGTGTGCGTTTATCTTCTTGACGGATTTCTTCTGCAAGTGTGAATCCATCTTTTACGGGCATCATTACATCCAATACAAGAAAATCGTATGTGTTTCTCTTGTACATCTTTGATCCTTCCATGCCATCAACTGCAAGGTCGGTTTCAAAGCCTTTTGAATTAAGAAATTCCCTTAAAAGAGTTCCCAAATTGGGATCGTCTTCACATAGCAGAATCCTGGTTGACTTTTTCGTGTTCATGTTGTAAGTGTATGGTAAATGTACTTCCTTTTTTAAGTTCACTTTCTACTTTTACGCGTCCTCCGTGCTTCTCCACAACTCCTTTCACATAACTAAGACCTAATCCAAAGCCTTTTACATTATGCACGTTGCCCGTAGGTATTCGATAGAGCTTGTCGAATATACGAGATTGATTTTCGCGGCTTATTCCAATCCCGTTATCCTTGAATGCTATGGCTATACCCGATGATTCGTCGCTTGTAGTAATCTCTACAACAGGGCTATCATTACAATATTTGATGGCATTGTCAATTAGATTATAAATTACGTTCGATAAATGCAAATGATCTCCATAAATAACAGGGTTATCTGCATCCAGATGAGTTATTATTTTTCCTTTTTTGCCGGTTACTTGTATGGAAATATTTCGAATCACATTTTGAATCACTTCATGTAGATTAATTCTATTTACCTGAAGTTGCATTTCACCCTGTTCAAATATTGCTGTGCGCAAAACTTTTTCTACCAATAAGCCTAATCTTTTATTCTCCTCACCGATCATGTTTACATAGGTCGACATCCCTTTTTCACTCCGCATCATGTCGGGATCATTAAGCGCTTCGCAGGCCAAGGAAATAGTAGCAATGGGTGTTTTCAACTCATGCGTCATATTATTAATAAAGTCGTTTTTTATATCGCTTAGTTTTTTCTGTTTATAAATAGTTCCTATCGAGTAAGAAAAGAGAAACATTATTACCAAAAGAAGAAGGCCACTCACCGCAAGCATGGTCCACATTTGACCAATCAGATAGTTTTTTTGTTGAGGAAAGTAAACGCGCAAATAGTTGGTTTCTTGCAAGGGATCATTCGGAAAAAGAAGTGCCTTATAACTGTCGTTTGAAAATTGCTGTTCGTATTCGGCGGCCCGTGCGGGTAAAACCTCCGCTTTTCCGTATTTATTAAAAACTCCAAAAACTAATCGGGCACGAATGCCTCTTTTTTCGAGTTCTTCATGTACCAAACTGTCTATAAAGGAAGTGTCAATTCGCTCGGATATATTTCGGTATATTTCCAAGTCGAGCAACCCTCCCATTATATCTTCAAGTAAGCCGGATTGCTCTAAAATTTGACTGTGATCCACTCCTTGTTCATTCAGCTGTGCTTGAAAAGTGGAGTCCTCAATACTTCTTTCTTCTGTAAGCGAACTGATACTTACTCCCCCATCTCCATGGTCTATTACAATGGCATTTTCGCTGTCCGATGATATCGCCATGCCGGGATGTTCAACTTTATTCACGTTGATATCCATCATCTCTTTTTCTTCAATCAAACGGACTACATCGAGCAGGGCTTTATTTACGTTGATAGAGAATTGTTGTTCCTTTAACGTGAAGGAGTTTCTTACCCAGTATACCTGTATTGCGATAAGCCCCAACACGGCAATGCTGGAAATAGCTATCAGCAAACGGATATACTTCTCATTCATACTTAAGAGGTCAACAGTAGCCAAAGGTAATCCTACTGATGAATTACAGGTTTTGTGCTTAACTACTTTTAACAGGGCTTCACACCCGTTTAACATCGGGTATGGGTCGATGACTATAGATTTGACCTCGGTTAATCCACGAAAATATCAGCACAAACGAGTGCTGCTTCTCATGATTATTTAGGTTTAAAAGGTCTTACGAGATATACAGGTTTTTAAAAGGATTAACCGGTTCGAAACAACTCAAAAATGGTCCCTCCCAAAGGGGCCTTTTTTGTTATCAATTATTTCAAATCCTCTAGGGACAATCACTTCCAAAGGCGGTAATGAAAATGAGCAGGTCTGTAATACTCACCAGACTGTCATTATTCATATCGCTGGGACAAGTTCCGCAAAGGTCCGCCAATTGATCGGCGTCGTCACAAAGATTGTCGTCGCTATCGGCATCTGTGGGATCAGTGGCTGAATCAAAGTATTCAAACCCATCTGTCAGCCCGTCGCCGTCTGTATCTTGGATATCCGGATTTGTGCCTAAAATAATTTCCTCCTCATCCAAAATACCATCGATGTCGGAATCCTCGCAAGCATTGCCTATTCCATTGCTGTTCCAATCTTCTTGAAGTGGATTCGCTGTAGTCGGACAATTATCGATGCCATCCGAAACACCGTCCAAATCTGTATCTGCGAGAATCACCATGTCTAGGATGTAGTCGGCGGTAATCGGAAAGTGATCGCTTGCACCTATGCAATCGTTGCTATTTAGACCATACGTTGCTAAATCTCCTGCTGCCATTTCTTCTGTTTCCAGGACAAAGGATTTTGCAACGTCCATTACTGCGTCTGTATAAATAAAGTAATCTAGATGGCCCGGGGGATAGGTATTTGCATCTTCTCTCCAAGTATACGCCATGCGCAGAGCGTTGTTTCTGCTTATAAGGTTTGTCATTGCACTTCCATCCCAATCGGGAGGACTATCGGGACCATACGTGCCGTTGTTTTGGATATTGCCGGTGAGCAGGGTGTTTAATTGTTGAGCATAACCAACAAGATTTAAGTCTCCACAATACACAATAGGGGTATTGGTTGCAAGCGTTAAAACCCCGCCCGGTGTCTTAGCGTCTTGAATAAATTGTATCGCAGCATCGCACTGATTTTGACGAGTTGCATCTGCCGTGCAACACTGAAGATGTGCATTGAACACTAAAATGTTGGCCGCGTATTCGGCAGGAAGATCTATCAGTGTAGGGAATTGACGGTCCGGAGCCGTCCAGCTTCCTAAAAATGGCCAGCGACTGCATGTAATCATGTCAAAGTCATCTTTTAATGTATACCATCCCGCCCCACCAATGGGAATCCATGTGTCGAGCAATGATTTTACAGTCGAGGCAGAAATACTTTGTGCTTCCGAGAAAGCAATAATATCGGGATTAAGTGCACTTAAGATTCGATCAAAATTATCTTGGGCACTTACCAGACCTAATTGTCCGAGTGTGTTATATGCAGTAATGCGCAGATAGGCGGGATTCGTTTTATTCAAAGGAATAAATGGAATAGCCGGCAAAGCAGTATTATTGAACGTATAAGAAAATGTAGTGCCATTATTTGGGAGGTAGTCGCCGTTGTCGGAATTACGGAATAGTAGTTTAATGGTATTCAATGGAAAGATGGGATTTATGCCATCGGGAAGTATGTTTCGTCTAATCGCAATCTCAAAGGTGTTAGAAGTGATAGTGGGTAAAGCCCTCAAAAGAATGTCTCCGAAACCTAATGTGGTGGAGGGAACCACATCATAAAAAACTGTGTGGTTTTTGAAATTTATGCCGATCTCGGAGCCGAAATTCGTTGCAGCGCCAAAACCGGTGCCTGAATTATTATCTGCATCAATATATAACGTTGTATTATGCGGAATTAAATTATCGGTTAGATCAAATTCAATATTCGTGGTAAGTTTGAGGTACAACCAGTTTTCGTCGTTGGTTACTTTAAAGTTTAATAAATTCACACCTGAAAGCGATTCGGTTCCATCTGTTGGCCCGGGCAATCCGGCAGCCCAATCAGCATATAAACCATCAATAGTAATTTCCGTGGGTTGAGATGCAGCTCCAATTGCCAATAGCATTAAAACGAATATAGGCGTGTATTTCATAGAATGGGCTTGAAGCTGCAAGGTAAGTATTTCGTTCAAAAATGGACTATTTGACAATTCACTCGCTTTTAGCGACAACTCACCCGAGTATCTAAATATGAAAGACAGGGACTACGCACATTTGCAGTAAAAATCAAACTACCGCTATGAAAACGTTTCTGATTGCCTTGCTAACGATTGTATTCGGACAGACCGCATTTACCCAAAACACGCCTACCTCAGCTATTCGTGGACGTGTACTCGATGGACAAAGTGAATACCCGCTCCCGGGGGTAACCGTGCTTATTACTTCTGTAGATCCTCAGAAAGGTGCAGCTACAGATCTCGACGGACAGTTTATAATTAAAGATGTTCCGGTAGGACGACATACGATCCAAATTAATTACATCGGATACCAGCCGCAAACAATCAACAATCTATTGGTAAATTCGGGCAAGGAGTTAGAAGTAAATATTCAGCTTTTGGAAAGTGTTACAGAATTAAAAGAAATAGTAATCACCGCAGAAGAGAAAAAGTCGGAGGCACAAAACGAAATGTCATCGGTTAGTACGCGTTCATTTAGTATTGATGAAGCGATGCGTTACAGCGGTACGCTGCAGGATCCCTCGCGAATGGCGCAAAACTACGCAGGAGTGAGCAATGCAAGCGATGATAGAAACGACATTGTCATACGCGGAAATTCGCCTACCGGTGTTTTGTGGAGAATGGAAGGGATAGATATCCCATCGCCCAATCACTTTGCTACTTTAGGAACCACAGGTGGACCTATCTCATTATTAAACATCAATAATCTTGGTAATTCCGATTTTGCTACCAGTGCTTTTGCAGCAGAATATGGAAATGCATTGAGTGGGGTGTTTGATCTCAAACTTCGCTCAGGCAATAAAAATAAGCGTGAATTTATGGGCCAAATGGGGTTTAATGGACTGGAGTTCGGCGCAGAAGGTCCATTCAAGGAAGGCGGTCAGGCTACATACATCGTAAATGGACGCTATTCTTTTTTGGGTTTAATGACTTCTATGGGAATTGATTTGGGTACTGGGGCGGCAGTACCCGAATACCAAGACGTTACATTTAAAGTTGATATGCCAACGAATAAGGCTGGAAGATTTACTGTATTTGGGGTTGGTGGAAATAGTTTTATAGATTTTAAAGCGGAAGATCAAGGAGAGAATAATCTATATGCCGACGATAGTGAGAATCAGCAATTCAATTCAAAGACCGGTATAGTCGGACTTTCGCACACGTATTTCTTTTCGCCAAAAACTATGGGTAAACTTGTAATAGGCGCAACCACCGGGGGAACAGAGGGACATATAGATACCTTGAGCTTGGCCGGAGATGCAACGCGAACTTTTGGTTTGTACCAGCGTCAAAATAATATCACTGCGCATTATAGCTTAAACAGTAAATTGAATGCTAAGCACACGATCAAATTCGGTGTATTGTCCGACAACTATAGTTTTGATGTTTTGGATAGTGTGATGGTAGATGGTGAGTATTATTTCACGCGAAATGATTTCGATGGAAATGCTGCTTTAGGTAGAGTATACGGAATGTGGCAATACCGTCCTACCGACAAGTGGACAATCAATTCCGGTGTATATGCACAACATTTTTTCTACAATGAAACAAGCAGTGTAGAACCAAGAATAGGTGCACGATATGCTCTCACAGGAAGACAGAGCTTGAGCTTCGGAGTGGGTCTACATAGCCAATTGCAGCCCATTACGGTTTATTTTAATCGCGAAGAAGTAGAGGGTGGAGGAGTAATTGCTAATAATAAAAACCTCGATTATAACAAGGCGATCCATGCGGTTTTGGGATATGACTTTCAGTTTTCTTCAAATCTACGACTCAAGTCGGAGGTATATTATCAGCATCTTTATGACGTTGCAGTGGATCGTTTCTCCAGTAGTTTTTCTATGCTCAATTCCGGAGCAGATTTTACACTTCCGGAAAATGCTGATCTTGTAAATGAAGGCACAGGCACCAATATGGGAGTAGAACTAACATTGGAAAAGTTCTTATCGAAGGGCTATTATTTTCTCTTTACAACCTCGATTTTCGATTCCCGCTACAAAGGAAGTGATGGAATTGAAAGGAACACGGCGTTTAATGGAAACTATGTTTTTAATCTTCTGGCAGGTAAAGAATGGAAAGTCGGTAAATCCAATATATTCATGATGGACTTCAAAACTACTTATGCCGGAGGTCGATGGTATGCCCCAATAGATCTCGAGGCTTCGAATATAGAAGGAAGCGAGGTAAGGATGACCGATAAGAATAATAGCGAACAGTACGAAGCATATTTTAGAACCGATTTTAAAGTAGGTTTTAGGATGAATGGCGCCAAAATTTCTCAATCGTTTTCCTTAGATATTCGTAATGTGACTAATCAGAAAAATGTATTTCTTCAGAACTACAATTCTGCTAACGGAGAAGTGGAAACAGTATATCAAACGGGGTTTTTCCCAATCTTTTTATACAATATCTATTTTTAATTTAGGGGCATTAAAGAAATCTGTGAGGAAGTTTATAAAAGGATTCGTTTATTTGAACTATGAGAAAGCACTGGAAGGATAATAGACAATACATTGGATTTAACGATTGGCCCTTGATGGTGATCGGTATTCCTTTGGTGGCGGTTGTTTTCCCGATGTTATACTTTGGCGTAAATATGGCCGACGGTATGGGCTGTTTTACCGCAAATGTTTTCCCATCCATATTATTTACAACGATATTTTGGTACGGAGACAGGACAATCACCATTTATTTTCGAAAGCGCTACCATAAATACGAGCAATATGGAAAGCGATTGTACATCTCTGCTATAACAACAATTTTGTACACTGTTGCGATGTCGCTTCTTTTGCATTATAGCCAGCACTTTTTTAACCATATAGAACCAATAGCAAGTCTTCAGCCAAGTTATGGAAAGGCCATACTCGCGTCGTTGTTTCCAACAGCGTTGGTGACATCCATTTATGAGGCCGCTTTTTTCTTTTCTCGATGGAAAGACAGTATAGCAGAGACTGAAAGACTGAAAAAAGAGAATACAATTACCCAATTGGAGGCATTGCGCAATCAGGTCAATCCGCATTTTCTATTCAATAGTTTGAATACCTTGGTTTCTATCATACCGGATGATCCAAAAAAAAGTGTGGAATTTGTGCAAAAACTATCTCACGTATACAGGTGCATTTTAGATCTTCAGGGGAAGTCAGTTATTTCGCTGGAAGATGAAATGGAATGTATTAACAATTATCGTTTTCTCTTGGAAACACGCTTTGGAGAGAATATTCAATTTGATGTACGTATCGATGAAAGCGAATACAAAAAGCATATTGTCCCAATGGCCCTTCAGATGTTAGTAGAAAATGCGATAAAACACAATGTGGTTTCAAGCAAAAAGCCCTTAACAGTGAGAATATATACGGAAGGAGATTTCGTTGTTGTGTCAAATAATTTGCAGAAAAAAGCGAGTGGCGTGGAAAGCAATGGCATGGGGCTGAAGAATATTAATCAACGCTATATTCTCGCATTTCATACCGAGATTGATGTCAATGAAACGGAAACCTGTTTCGAGGTTAAGTTGCCTTTAATGAATATAGAACAATATCACGGAAAGTAATGGGCGATAAAAATTCTTTCAACGAAAAGTTGCAAATCGTAATGGTTGAAGACGAACAACCGGCATCTCGCCAGTTGAAAAGACTATTGGCCGATGTTCTACCCTACGCCGAAATCATCTCCGTAATGGACAGCGTTGAAGAATCAGTATCTTATTTCAAGGGAGAAACGGATGTGGATCTTATATTTTTGGATATTCATTTAGCGGATGGTTTGAGTTTCGATATTTTTGATCAGATTAATCTTCCGGCTCCCGTAATTTTTACTACTGCTTACGATCAGTATGCTATTAAAGCATTTAAGGTACATAGTATCGACTATTTGTTGAAACCTGTTGAAAAAGATGATTTGATCCAAGCGATTGAAAAGTTTTTTCAATTGCGAAATTCTACATCTTCCGGCAATGTCGATTATGGAAAATTAGTACAGGCTATGCGCGAAGCCGGAAATCCATTTAAGAAGAGATTTTTGGTAAAACCCGGTGGACGATTGGCTTTTGTGAATACAGAAGATGTATCCTATTTTTTCAGCGAAGAGGGTTTCACATTTTTAGTTGTAAATGATGGAGAACGATTTGTGATAGAATCGACTCTCGAGGAGATTGAGACCCAATTAAATCCAAATGAATTCTTTCGAATCAATCGGCAAATGATCATCTCATTGCAGAGCATTGATCGCATTGATCCCCATTTCAATCATCGATATAATATAGCATTGACCCCATCCTTTGGTGCCGAAGTTCTTGTGAGCAGACAACGAGCAACCGATTTCAAAAAATGGTTGGATCAATAACAATAATGCGCCTCTCTGAGGCTGTAGAGGCGATTTTTCTTTGGCCATTGGGATCAACAATGGTTTCGCCTCTCTGAGGATGTGAGGGGACGCTAATTTGGCAATTGGATCACCTATTGCGATGTATTCTAGGTGCTATAAGAGTCGGATGTTATTATAACGAATACCTTTTAAGCCGCAGAGAGGCGACACTATTGCAATTTGGATCATAGAATTAAAAGGCATTCTATGTGCTATCAGATTCGGCTATTATTATGGTGATTACCTTTTAAGCCTCAGCGAGGCGACATTATTGTAGCCCCGTAGGGTGCGTTTAATAGATGTTCGAATTCAAAACAAATATTTCGATTTTTTCGCATTTGGATAATTGAAGAATTCGCATTGTTTTAATTCGCATCGTAAACTAAATCCTATTTAAAACTGTAATTATGGCTAACGCTTATACTCAATTGCCAATTCATTGTGTTTTCGCAGTGAAACGTCGCGAATGTCTGCTAATACCCGAAGTGCGGAGCAATATGTTCCAATACATTAGCGGGATAATTGAATCGATGAACCAACGACCCCTCGCCGTAAATGGCTGGTATGATCATGTTCATATTTTATATGAGATGTCTCCTTCGATCAGCGTTTCGAAAACAATGGAAATCGTTAAAGCCAATTCATCCAAATGGATAAACTCACCGGATAAATGGAATGGCCGATTTAATTGGCAAGGCGGATATGGGGCATTTGGTTGTAATAAGAGAGGCGCTTACAAAGTGGCGAATTACATCAGAAATCAAGAGGAACACCATAAATCAAAATCATTCAAAGTGGAATACATGGAATTGTTAAAGTCCTATGAGGTGGTCGACCAACAGGAGTATTTGTTTGATTTTGATTTGTTGCCGGTTTAGGTTACAACAAACTGAAATGTCAAATTACCTCAACGTACCCGGAATAACCGGAATTTCGGGGGGATTCAGGAATTTATCTTATCTTGCCCCGTAATCTTAACCGCCATGCGATTAAAAAACGGCTATCAAAAATATCGACCCGCATACGTCGCGTATATGTTGTGTTTGGGAATTTTCCTCGCTTTTCTGCTGGCCACATGTTCTAATCGGTCTGATGAAGCCGCTTTGTACAACGATTCAATTGTCGATCATCAAGACATGATCATTGAATCTTTTGATGTTCTCGACTCAACCCTCTCTGATAGTTCGACTTCGGAAACCACACTAAACGCTGCTCACAATACTTTGATACACCGCATTGATAATAGCATTTTGGCATTAGATAGTATTGGCCCTTTCCGAAAGGACCCAAGCTTAATGAAGGCTGCCCGAAATCTCTTTTTGTCGTACAATCAAATTGCTGAAATTCATTATTCCAAATTGTACCAAATTAAGATGTTGCCGGTGACTCAGATTACACAGGCTATTATAGATTCTACGGCTGTCGTTCATGCAACCATTAAACACCTTAGCGAGAATGCTCAAAATTCTTTTCTACAAGAACAAGCGGCCTTCGGTAAGAAATACCATCTGAAATTTGAGTAAGTCTTATTTCACGATCAATTTTTCCGTCTGAATTTCCGTATCGGTTACAACTCGTAAAGTGTAAATTCCGGTGGAAAGTTGGCTTACATCTATGGAATAGTTTTCGAATGCGGTAACATTGAGCACCATCCTTCCATCCGTAGAAAAGATCTCCACCGTTGTGACATCTTGTGCTTCGAGAAATAGTTTGTCGTCTACCGGATTGGGGAAATACGAAAAATTATTTGAGATTTTCTCTTCATGACTTACGAAGGTTGTATATAGCTCGCCCGTAGAATCGCCGTTCTCGCCACCGCAGACCAAGATGCCCTCCGGAATACGCACCATGGCATATTTAAATCTTCCTTCCGGATAGATTGGATCCGGCGAGGCAAACCAAAATGCCTGTGGGTGAAAATACTCTGTACTTACGGAATATGTAATGGTCACATCTATCCCGGTATGATCTACAGCACCTGCCAATAGATAATAAGAATCGGCATTGTAAAGCATGTGATGATAACTTTGTGGTTCTGCCAGTACAGGAGCTGTTGTCCATTCGTCGGTGGTAGGATTGTAGTACTCGCACTCAATCATTCCCTCAAATAAATTTAAATCTGAATTAAAACGACGACCACCGGCGACGAGAACTTTTCCATCATATAATAAAACGGCTGCATGATGATCCCGTGTATCTGCCATGGATTGAACCGCGGACCAGTTGTTTGTTATTGGATCATATATTTCACACGACGATAATTGAAAACCTTCCGCTGCATTAAAACCACCCGTAACGAGGTATCGACCGTCGTTGAGTTTTGTTAGTGTATGTGAGCTTCTTCCTGTGTTCATGGTGCCGGCGTTTTCCCATAGCATAGTGTTTAGGTTGAGACGCTCACATGATGCAATTTCTGAAATACCATCGAAACCTCCGGTAACTAGAACATAATCGATTCCATTCACATCTTCCAACAAGGTCGCAACATGACTGCTACGACCACTCGACATATCGGGACCATCAGACCACTCACCGGTGAGTGCGTTGAATATTTCGGTGCTCGCATAGTTTTCTGCGAAGCCATTCCAACCCCCTGTTACCAATACATAATTTCCGTTGTCATAAGAGGTGGCTGCGTGATCTACTCGGGGGTATGACATGGAAGTGAGTGATGACCAAGAGTCAATCTGTCCTTCATACCATTCCGCGCTCTCCAATACATTGAAGCCGTCGTATCCACCACAAACAAGTGCACCGGGTATCACTCCTTCCATGTTTACAAATGAGGCGGTGTGTCCATTTCGACCTTCTATCATATCTTCAATCTGAACAACTTGTGCTTTCGTGAAAAGGGAGAGGAGAAGAAGAATAGTTGTAATTGTTTTCATTTTGTAAACTTTAAAACAAAAATAGCAAAGTGGGGTTAAATATTGTAATCTGTTTTGGAGTTCCTTTTTAATCCTTAACAATTTCCAAAAGTACTTCGTAGTAAGGTCTTTTTACCATCTTTGATTTTAGCCAACAGAAAAAGGTAATGGCTTGTATGTCCTCTCTGTCGCCGGGTAGAGCAAGGTTTGCCTCATCCACCTTTTTGGCAAATTCGGGTATGGAAATTGCATTTGGATCAGATATTAATTCTCGAATGAATCCCATGAAAATGCGGGCTCGTTGATAAAAAGGTTGATCCAAAAAGTCCGAAAAATGTTTTTCAATGAGTTTGATTTTTTGTAGAGCCCATTCTGTGTTACCCAATTCACATTGTACAATTACTTCTATCAGATTTTTTTTCATGCGCCATTCTTTGCCCATTTTTTTCTCGAGCCAGACATCACTGTGATTCAAGCTGAGCAGTGTAGTTGCAGCTTTTCCGAATGATTCGGCTTGAAAGTGATAAACAGCCAGATTAATTTGCATATTCAATTTATCGGATAGAGATAGTCGTGCTCCTGATTGCTTAAGTGCATCGGTAAGCATTTTTACTGCTACTTTATTTTCTCCGGTGTAACTGTAAACGGCTGCTTTTAGAAGAATGTATCTAGGGAAGTATTGACGAATCTGCTGACCGGATTTGCTGCCGATGATTGTTTCCATCTCCTCCAAAATTCCAACAGCCTCAACCCATCTTCTATTTCGATAATAAGCGTGAGCAACCATATACTGGAATCCAAGCACAACCAAAGGGGAACTTTTCTCCAGGGCACAATCGCGCTGCAATCTCCGGTACTGCCTCGATACAAAGGTGGCGAAGTGTACATAGTTTTTGGATGAAATGATCGCACTTCGAATGAGTGAACAAATACCGTACATGAACGAAACGTTGTGCTGCGATTCTTCTTCCAGCTCGAAGTCCATAAGGACTGCATGGGTCATATCTTCTATATTAAGCACGGCTCCGCGCAAACGTGCTTCTTGAAGTTTTTTGCGCATGATCGCATGTGCAATGGAAATCTTTTCGGCTAATAGTGATTGCTTTTTATTTTGTTGCCATCGTTTCGAAATTACTTGAACATCCAAATCAAATTCTTGGGCGTATTGTATTTGTATGTAATAAATATTGTCGAGTAAGTCGAATCGCGCGGTTTTCTCTGCTTTTTCGCGAGCTTGTTCTAATACACCGGAAGCCAATTCAAACGCACTTCGCTCAATGTAAAATCCGGCAACGGTGATGAGGCCCATGATCGATGCGGAATCCGTTTGATCGGTTTCCATTCTGCGGATGACGAGGTATCTATGCAGTTGCCTCAAAAGTCGTTTTCGAACACTGTGATAAGCATTCATATTGTCGGTAGGATATAGAATGCGCATCCCGGCCTTACCCCGCTTTACCTCACCATTTTGTATACTTCTAAATAGATTAAGGGTCTGCGTGTCTTTGCGAATAGAAGATCGCTGAAGAAATAATCGGAAATCTTTTTCCTCAGATGGGTGTAAAAGCTCCAGTGATTCGGTGAGTTTGTCCATATTTAAAAGTACGTTATGCAAATATAGTAAAATTGTAAATGGACAAAAATCAGTTAATTAAGGATAAAATGAGAAGGATATTGAATGAAATTGTTGGTACGTATATTGAAAAACATAAACTACTATTTGATGATAGCTTGTCTACGTTTGTCGAGTAAGAAATTTCAGTATGAAAAAGATTCTACTCGCAATAGTTGTTTTAGTCATTCGAACCATAGCATTTACTTTGGGGAAAGTCCTCTTTAGATTAAAAGTGGTCGGAATGGAAAACCTACCAAAAGGGAAAGGTGCGATTTTGGTTATAAATCATGGATCTTATTTGGACTTCCTGATTGCAGCATGTATTTTACCAGGTAGATTTTCATTTGTTATGAACGCTCACATTTACAAGAAGAAATCTATAAATTGGATTTTTAAGGCGATACATTGTATACCTGTAGGTTCGGGTCTGGACCTCGCGGCTCGAAAGAAGTTTAACGAAGATGTGCAGCAGCAAGTAAACATGGGAATGTTTGTCTGTCTATTCGCCGAAGGAACGGTAACTCGAACCGGTCAGATTTTAGAATTTAAAAAAGGAATCGAACATTTGGCTGCGGGAAATGAAGCGGCTATCATACCTGTACATTTTGATAATGTCGTGGGTGCACCGTTCAGTTGGATGCCGGGTTCCGGACGTTTGGTGAAGTTCAAGATAAAAGGATTGAGAAGAAGGGTTCATGTTGCTATCGGAAAAGAAATGCAGAGACCGGTAAGTGCTTTTCAGTTACGTCAACGTGTGAAGGAGTTGGAGTCAGAGAATTTTGAAAGGAGATTTCAGAATTCTGATGAACTTAGTGCAGCGATTCGCCGAAAGATCACATCAAATACTCGCGGTCGTTGGATAAGCAACGATAAGATATTTTCCTTTGACTCAATTATGCCGCACATATCATCTTTGTCTCAAATACTTTCTGAGGAGATTAAAAGTGATCAAAGTGTTGCCGTCTTATTGCCGGGAGGAATAGAGGCTTTGCAAATGAATTTGTTTTTGATGTTCAACAAAAAGACGGTAATAAATCTCGATGTCGCTTTTAGTAATGAGGAGAGATTATTTGCGTGCAATACATCCGGAGTGAGAACAATGATTACCACACGAGATTTGTCGTTCACTCGTTTTTCTCCGGTTACCGAACGAGTTATTTATATTGAAGATGTTCAAGATGCATTGGAAGTCGGACTTCCCGTAAAGTCTTGCTTAGCTTCTTTGACTTCAGCAGGTCGACAGTTTCGCAATTGGTTTAAATCCAGTTCCGAATTGGATCGAGTGATAGCAGTTTTTTACGAGAAAAAGCAAGGTGATGAAATAAGAGGTCTGGCATTGACTAATCTGAATTTCATGGCCGTTCTTTCGGGTATCCGACAAAGTCACTTCTTCGATTCTTCTGCCTGTGTGCAGGCCGACTTACCACTTCACCATTCCTTTGGTTTTGTATTGCAACTATTAATGCCTTTGTTTTTTGATGTGAGTTGGTCGCAGTATGCACAAAAAAACAGTGCACCAAGATTGACTATACTTACTCCAACTCAATTCTACGATAATAGAACAACTGATTTGTTAAACGAGGGCGATCAAGTTTTTACTGCCGGTATTTCTCCTAACGATACAAGAGTGAATACGCTGCAACAAAGAGGTATTCGGGTATATTCTTGTGGAGGAATGAACGAGACTTCGTCGATTTTTTCAATCAATCTCGCAAATTTTAAAGGTACAGACATCGAGGGAAAAGTCTTAGAACATGAAGGGGGAGAGGAAGGGACAATTGGAAAGGCAATTCCGGGTCTAGCTATCAAAATCTGTAGTGACGATCGTGGATCAGTAGAGTGTGCTCCTGATGAAGTAGGAAGAATATGGGTAAGAGGCGCTTCGGTGGCTTCAGATTACATTACATCGGCAGATGCAAATCCTCCTAGATTCGTCAACGGATGGCTCGATACGGGAATGAGTGGATCGATGAATTCGAAGGGATTTGTGAAACTATAGTTTAGTCTTCACACCCCTCAGCATCTCCCGTTTTGGAGGAGGACCGAACAGTCGCTCTACAAAAAAACCGGCGCTTTGTAAGTCACGCCGAACTTGACCTTTTGCGCAATACGTCACTAAAATACCATTTGGTTTTAATGCTAAAAACAGTTTTTGAAAAATTTCTAAAGTCCACATTTCTGGCTGCACTCTGGGAGCAAAGGCATCATAATAGACAAGGTCAATGGAATTCGGAAGTAGTGAAATATCCTGAATGGAGATGGAATATTTATTTAGGATAAAGCGATCAGATAGCCCGATAGACGTATTCCAACTAGCTAAAAGAATTTTTTGTTGCCATTCAGATATTGTTTGATGCCCATTCCAATTCTCTTTTAATTCTAGAATACGTTCCTCTGATAAAGGATGATTCTCTAGTCCGGTGTATTCAATTTCAATTGGGTGAGAGATTGAGTAATCAGCCGTGAGGGCTGCATTCAGAGCGGTTCCCAAACCCACTTCTAAAATGTGAAGTTGCGATTTATTTGTAAGTACATATTCCAGACCTGCTTGAATGAACACATGAGTCGATTCGGATAGGGCTCCATGTATACTGTGATATGTCTCGTCAATAGAATCAATTTGCAAGGATGGAGATCCGTCTCCGGTAATGATGATATGTGGTTTGTCCGATTGATCCACTTTTAAATTTTTCCCTTTTTTGCTATAGCACTGCGCAACCAGATTATTGCTTTTTTGACATAATGCTCTTTGTCCGAAGAAAGAAGTTGAATACGTTTTTCAATGTGATCATGCATAGAGGCATCTTTGGCGAAACATTCGAGTAGGACTAATCCAAGTCGGCGCTGCCAAAAAATAGGTGCATCAATTAGTTCATCCGAAAGGTGCAATATTTTTTCCTTGTGATTTTTCATGAGTGCTTTGGAAACTCCCATCCCAAGAGTATCACAAACAGCCCAATCGCTTAGTTCTTGCGCAAATCGCCGAGTAAGTCGAAGAGCTTCGTCCGGATTTTTTTTAGCGAGTAAAACTAGAATTTTTGCAGATAACATTTTTTCTTCATAGGCCCCCGAAACCCAGAGAAATTCTACTAAATCGAAACCTTCATTTTTATAACGTTTTGCCATCGCATTCAGCACCGGCATTCCAACTCCGTAAACTTTTTGTGCACCCGGAATCATTTTATTCGTGAATTCGACTCGACCGGGAATTACGTTTTGTTGGAGTTCTTTTTGTATTTGGATGAGGATGTCTTTCATGAATCTTTCTTCTTCAAACTAACCAAATAAATGCCTAGAAAGATCATTGCCCCGCCAATAATTTGTACCCAACCTATTTGACCGAGATAATCCTGATCCCAAATTTTTGAAAACAACCAAGCAAAAAGTCCGGCTAAGAGGGGCTGTAAATAAATGTAGGTGCTAGCTATGTTTGGAGATAAATGATAGATTCCATACATGTTGAGTAGGTATGTCAAGAAAGTCACGCATACCACTACGTAAAACACCCCAAACCATTGCCAAGAGCTGAGTTCCGACCATGGAATGCTTTGAATTCCGGTGCCACCGAAGGGAAGAACAAGTAATATTCCCAAACTAAATACCCACGCCGTTATCATCATAGGATGGTATTTGTCCATCAATGGACGAACCAATACGAGGTACATGGCCCAAGATGCGGAATTTATAAGTATAAAAAGATCTCCTTGAGTG
>JBILMS010000052.1:0-24314 GCA_044375415.1 Flavobacteriales bacterium | reverse complement strand
AAACCCTTTTTCAATGAGTGACGAAATGCTATTCCCAACTATAAGTTCACGGTAATTTTCGTTTAGCGGAAGATTGACGTTACTACTCAAAGGAGTTGCCGTAACACCAAGTATAATTTGTTCTTCAAACCATCTAAAAAGTTTCCTGAAGGAGTTGTAATGGGCCTCATCGACAATCACAAGACCAACACCTTCAATTTCAAACTTATCGTCACGCAGACGATTGTTCAGTGTCTCCACCATCGCCACGAAACACATGTATTCGATTTGATCGGGAAGTTCCTTTACCTTGCTGACAATGATTTTAGTAGGAACACCGGCGTCTTCGAGCATTCTACTGGTTTGATCCAGCAACTCGATTCGGTGTGTGAGAATAAGGACTTTTTTGCCGGTTTCTGCGATATAGCGTTTCGCTATTTCAGAGAAAATAACAGTTTTACCCCCTCCTGTCGGAAGTTGAAAGCACATGTTATATTTATCGGGAAATCGCTGTATTCTTGAGAAAATCTTCTCAATAGCTTCCTCCTGATAATCGTATAACTTCTTACCCTCCTTTCTCTCCAGTAATTCTAGTGGCTCCAACGTCATTTCGATACTCCTTGCCTAAAAAAGATTTGCAAAAATACGCCCGATTAAAGGATAGAACGTCAAAACAGATAAGAATTGCGCATCAGTTATTAACGGTATTCTCTTAAAACTTGATTAAACATCCAAAATTGCTCAATTTCAATTGCGTATGTTCAAGAAACAACTTTTTAACTTCAATCATTTGATTCAATGAAAATAATTAATATACTCATATAGAGTAATATATGAAAAATCAATCGGCTTTTAAGAAAAAATCTCTGGTTAAAAATTTAAAATGTTCCGACGATTGACCGGGAGACTTTTCAATCAGTACAGATTCCATTTCCGGGTAATCTAACGGTGATGTTTTGTACTCAACCATTACACGCTGCGATTCTCGGTTAGGTACAGTGAATACCTTACAGATTCGAGTGGAGTACAATCCGTGCAATTTTGCCTCGGCTTCCCATTTTTCCATTTGATTGGTAGGAAAGATTACGGCCAAAACACCTTCCTTCTTGAGGAGTTTAGCGCTTTTTTCTAAAAACGCTTGAGCGGGAAGCGAATCATCATGACGGGCCGCACTTCTACTTGGATCACTAGCTCTGAGCGAATTAGAGAAGTACGGTGGATTCGAAATAATTACATCATAGGTTTTGTCTGTTTCAAAATCCAAAAAATCGCAGTGGTGAGCTTGAAGACGATCTTTCCAAGGACTACTTGAAAAATTCAAAGTAGCATCCTCAAAACCGCCGGCATCAATTTCCACACCTTCGATGATAGCTTGAGAATTTCGTTGCGCACAGATCAAAGAGATGATGCCTGTTCCGGTCCCAACATCAAGTATATTATAACATTTAGTAACACGAGCCCACACCGAAAGCAAGATAGCGTCGGTTCCGACCTTCATTGCACTGTGGTCTTGATATATCTCGAATTGCTTGAATCTAAATGGTTTATTCGGCATACATTGGTTCTACCTATTTAGTTTCATTCCACGTTTTATAATCGTTAAACCTCACTTCATATTCATTTGTTCGCTCCCTTAATGGTTCACAGGCCTTCAATCCCATGTGGCATTCTGCCGGTAATTTCTGATAAATGGCTGTGCCCTTTTTCTTCCATTCCAACATTTCGTCACTCACTTCTTTGATCCATCTTCCGGGATTCCCCGCAAATACACTCCTTTTTTCAATTATGGTATCGGCAGCCACAAATGTTAACGCTCCGATAATAGACTCCTCTCCTACATGCACTCGATCCATAATCACCGCATTCATTCCTACCAGGCAATCCTTGCCAATTGTGGCGCCATGAATGATGGCTCCATGTCCGATGTGCGCATTTTCATGTAAAACAACCGTAACACCCGGAAACATATGTACTGTGCAATTTTCTTGAACATTGCAGCCATCTTGAATTTCAATTTTACCCCAATCACCTCGTATGGCAGCACCCGGACCGATATATACATTTTTTCCAATGATCACATTTCCGGTAATAGTTGCATTCGGATGCACAAAAGCACTTTCATGCACCACCGGAATCATTCCGTCAAACTCAAAAATGTTTGCCATATCAGTTTTTGCTGTTTTCTAAAACTACGGCATAACCTTGTCCAACCCCAATACACATCGTGCAGAGAGCGTATTTTTTTCCACTTGCATTCAATTGCCTGGCTGCTGAATATAAGATACGCGTTCCGGACATTCCCAAGGGGTGACCGAGTGCAATAGCCCCGCCGTGCGGATTTATTCTCGAATCATTGTCCTCTAATCCCAACGATCTTGTGCATGCCAATACTTGAGCTGCAAAAGCTTCATTTAATTCAATGATATCTACTTGTTCAAGGGATATACCAGCGCGTTTTAAAGCCAAACGGCTTGCTCCTACCGGGCCGATACCCATGATCCGGGGTTCAACTCCAACTACAGCCGAAGAAACCACGCGAGCCATTGGGGACATCCCATGTTTTTTTAATCCTTCCTCACCGGCCAAGAGTATGGCCGCGGCTCCATCATTTAAACCGGATGCATTACCCGCTGTAACAGTGCCATCTTTTCGAAAAGCCGGTTTTAGTAAAGACAAGGCTCCTAAGCTAGTATCGGGTTTTACAAATTCATCTTGCTGAAATAAAAGCGGATCACCTTTTCGCTGAGGAATTGGAACAGAAACTATTTCTCCCGCAAAAAAATCGTTCGACGCGGCAGCCTTTTGTTGTGACCAATATGCAAATTGATCTTGGTCATCCCTATTTATTTTGTACAAATCCGCCAGATTCTCCGCTGTTTCTCCCATGGCATCCACTCCATAGACTTCTTTCATCTTCGGATTTATAAACCTCCAACCAAAACTACTATCGTGCATCTCCGCATCTCTGCCAAATGGCTTCGACACTTTAGATATTACCCAGGGTCCACGTGTCATGTTCTCGATACCTCCTGCAATCATCAAATCTCCTTCATTGGCATGAATAGCGCGAGAGGCATTAATCACAGCCGACATTCCCGAAGCACAAAGTCTATTCACCGTTTCCGCAGGAACTGTATATGGGATACCGGCAAGGAGCGCCGACATTCTGGCTACATTTCTATTATCTTCACCCGCTTGATTCGCACATCCCATAATAATGTCAGAGATTTCTGTGTGGTCAAACGAGGCATTTCGGCTGATTAATTCTTTTAAAACAATGGCACCCAAATCGTCAGCACGAACGCCTGAGAGTGTACCGGCGAAGTTTCCGATTGCGGTCCTGACGCCGTCTACGATATATGAATTCATAAATGAAATTTGCGCAAAGATGAGGATAAGAAGTGATAGACTGAGTGCAAAGAAAACACAAGAATGATCTACCTCACTATAGAAGTATAAACTGTTTTACCCATTCGGTTTGTTCACTTCGCACCTTAACCGTGTAAATCCCGTTTTGCCAGTGGGAGCATGAGATGGCAAAAGAAGGTTGTATCCATTTTTCTAGCGAGAAAACAATGTGTCCTTGCGAATTGGAAACTTCCACATCACATTCAATACCATAAGGCTTATCTAGCATAACTTGTATGACATCTATGGCCGGATTTGGGTAAATGGAAATCCCATTCTCCAAAACAACGTAATAGATAGAGAGCACTTCCGATCGTCCGACATTGCCTAGATTCAGTCGATAGGAAAGTTCCTTGCCGGACAAGGGGTTGATATCTTTGAAAACATACGATTCTTCGAATTCACTTCCGCCACAAATTCCGGGAATATTGTCGATTATTTCGAATTCTCCCTCCCCTATTTTTCGTTCCAAATCAATTCCAAGGCATGAGGAAGTGCCTGCTTCAATAGTTACTTGAATACGTATTTCATCACCTTGTTGGTAAATCGAAAACCCGCTGAGAATCTCTTGACCCTCAGTTTGGGCCAAAGTGCTTTTACACAAAGCGAAGAATAGAAAATGGAATAGAATTACTTTTTGCATTGTTGATCGAAACGTGTGCAAGTTAAAACTTATTGCTATCGGTTTAGTTCAGAGCATTGCTATGTTTGCCCAATGACATCAAGTACTCAAAGACCCCTCATACTTGTAACCAACGATGATGGTGTAACTGCCAAAGGAATCCTTTCTCTTGTGAAAGCGGTAATGCCACTTGGAGATGTGGTTGTGGTTGCTCCGGATAAACCTCAAAGCGGTATGGGGCATGCCGTTACCATAAATGGAATTCTTCGTTTTGGAAGTGTGACTTTCCCCGAAGATGTACAGGCGTATTCGTGCACCGGAACACCTGTAGACTGCGTAAAAATGGCGATATATAGAGTGCTGCATAGAAAACCGGATTTGCTTGTTTCAGGTATCAATCACGGTGCAAACTCTTCGATCAATGTAATATACTCCGGCACTATGTCCGCGGCCGTTGAAGGCGCGGTTGAGGGCATTCCCTCGGTAGGTTTTTCGCTTCTCAACAGTGATGTAGATGCAGATTTTGACGCATCGATGTTTTTCGCTCGAAAAGTGTGTGAGGAAATTATAGCCAACGGAATGCCCGAGGGTATTTGTTTGAATGTAAATATTCCAAAAGGTAATTTGGATACAATTCAAGGAATAAAAATATGCCGTCAAGCCAAGGCCTATTGGCAAGATACCTTCGATCATCGGAAAGACCCATCGGGCAATGACTATTATTGGTTGATGGGTGAATTCAAGAATTTTGATCATGGTGAAGACACGGATGAATGGGCACTCAAACACAATTTTGTTTCTGTAGTTCCCGTTCATTACGACTTGACAGCATATCACGTTATTTCAAATCTTCAGCAATGGAATCTTCAATAAAAACGAAGTGGGATAAAGTTTGGGTTGGAATTGCAATGGGGATCATTGCCTCTTTTATCTCTTACTTTCTTTACGCCGGAATTTGGGCTTGGCTCAACGACAGAACAATCCACGATTTCTATTTAGATATTTTCGCGGGCTTCGAGGGCTACTTTACTTCGAAGATCATTACTATTTGCGTATTGTCAAACGTAGTTTTATTCTACATTTTCCTGAAAAAAAACTACATGAATTTATGCAAAGGATTATTAGCTGTACTGGTAATTACGGTGCCTGTGATTATTTATTACTATTAATCCAATATGTCAGCACTTCACCCGAAAATCTTCATCATTGTAGGAGAAGCTAGTGGCGATCTTCATGCATCGAATTTGGTAAAAGAATTATATAAACAATCGCCCGGAGTAGAAATTGAAGGTTGGGGTGGCGATCTGATGCAAGAGGCCGGAGTAAAAATCTTGAAACATTACAGAAGTCTTGCCTTTATGGGCTTCGCGGAAGTAATCATGAACATACGCACCATTTTGCGGAACTTCAAAATTTGTAAAGAGAGCATAGAAACATTCAAACCGGATGCGCTCATTTTAATCGATTATCCCGGATTTAATCTTCGCATGGCCGAGTGGGCAAAAGCCAGAGGAATAAAAGTTTTTTATTACATCTCTCCTCAAATATGGGCATGGAAAGAAGCACGTGTGCATAAAATTGGGAAGTTCGTCGACAAGATGTACTGTGTTCTTCCTTTTGAAAAAGCCTTTTACAAAAAACACGGATACGACGTAGATTTTGTTGGGCATCCTCTGCTCGATGTTATTTCCGACGATCGTCGATTTAACAATGATGAATTCAGGAAACAGCATAACTTAGGCGAAAAGCCCATCATTGCTATATTGCCGGGAAGTAGAAAACAAGAAATATCGACCATGCTCCCTGTGATGTTGGAAGCTGCACAAAAAATTAAAACACATCAGATAATAGTCGCTGCTGCACCTTCTCAAGACATCTCTTTTTATAGATCCATTTGTCCTGATGAATCTATTCCATTTATAGCCGGTCAGACTTACAACATCATGCATGCTGCGGAGGCCGGATTTGTTACTTCGGGTACGGCAACATTGGAGTCGGCTTTATTCGGTTTAAAACAAGTGGTTTGTTATAAAGCGAATCCTATCTCCTACCAGATTGCACGAAGATTGATAAAAGTGAAGTACATCTCTTTAGTAAATCTGATTGCTGATCGCATAATTGTTAAGGAGCTTATTCAAGGTGAAATGAATCCCCGGCGTTTGTTTGAGGAATTATCGTTGCTTATCAAAAACGAGGATGCCCGAAAAAAGATGGAAACAGACTATGCGGAGATATGGAAGTTGTTGGGTGGCCCGGGTGCAAGCGCGAAAACTGCAACCTCGATGTTGAAAAGTATGTATCACTCATAATTTTCACGTTTAGTCGTAAGGTAATTTAGTACTATGAGACATCTCTCTGCATTATTTCTTTTTTCAATGCTTTCCCTGTCAATGCTAGCGGGAGGAGAATTGCGTATTGGTCTATTTCAAGGTACTCCGTTAGAGCGTTTAGATATCGTTCCTGTGCAGGGTAAAACCACTCTTTTATTAAATGATTCAGAAGAACTTTACCTAAAAAATGGAGAAACAGTACAGATTTCTACGCAAGGTTCTTCCTTTTTAATCAGTGTCAAAGGGAAATTCACGCGCACCTGTGCCAAATTACAGCTATCGGTTGGAACAGGAACAACCTATCGCTTAAGACCGCCTTCCAAGAAAAGTAATATGAGGCTTTACGAAAGCGATCTTGAGTTCTACAAAAAGGGAAATGGGTTGCAAATTGTTATGGAAATTGGTCTTGAAGAATACGTTGGTGGCGTTGTTGAAGCTGAATCAGGCAAAGACAAACTTATCGAGTATTATAAAGTTCAGGCGGTGATCAGCCGCACGTACGCGCTCAATAATCTGCGTCGACACGAAGCAGAGGGATTTCATTTATGCGATGCTACCCATTGTCAAGTATATCATGGCAAATCTCAATTTGAAACCTTGATTCCACGGGCCGTGAAAACTACGGAAGATGTGGTCGTAGTGGATGCGAATATCGATTTGATCACGGCCACTTTTCACAGCAATTGTGGTGGACACACCGTAAACTCAGAGGAAGTGTGGAGCAAACCTGTGTCTTATCTGGTTGGACGGCCGGATACATTTTGTGTTAAGATGCCGAACAGCCAATGGGAAAAGCGAATTCCTACGGGAGATTGGCAAGGTTATCTCGTGCGTAAAAAACTTATTCACACCGACAGTCTATATGCGTGTGTTTCCCCTTCTTCGCGGCAGTATTTTCCGGTTGATAGTACCTCATCTATCCCGACTAAAGCAATGCGTGAAGACTTCAAATTGAAGTCAACATATTTTACTGTTGAACCCGAAGGTCATGAAGTAAAACTGATGGGCCGTGGATTTGGTCATGGCGTTGGCCTTTGTCAGGAAGGTGCTATGGTGATGGCAGGATATGGTTACACCTACAAGGACATCATACACTTCTATTATAAGGATGTGCACTTGATCCCGCGAAATTTCATTCGTTTTTTCGCTCAGGACTAAAAAATTCTCTGAGTGACTTCTGTCACACTACTTTCTAATCATTTTATTATCAGGCCACTTGAAGGCATGTTGTTCGTTTAGTAAACTGTCCTTAACATTC
This sequence comes from Flavobacteriales bacterium, assembly GCA_044375415.1. Classification (GTDB taxonomy): domain Bacteria; phylum Bacteroidota; class Bacteroidia; order Flavobacteriales_D; family Sanyastnellaceae; genus JAWXBG01. Next base: position 16,717 of record JBILMS010000052.1, on the reverse strand, counting down.
TTTACAATGCTTTTAACAATGAAAGTGTTTTAGGTGCATTTACCTTCGTGATGTTATTCAAACGGTTTAAAAAACATTCTAACGGAGATGAAGAATATTTACCTAAAGAATTTTGCAGTTGCTTTTGTTGTTTTCGCCTTTTGTTCGCCCATGGTTTGGGCTCAAAGTAAAGCCCATATCTACATCAAAAAGAACCAAAATGGCGATGTGGTTGAAGAAACCCGAGAGTTTGAAATAGCCGAGGGGCAAGACATTGAAACCATTTTAAAAGAAATGGGTCTATTGGATGAGTTTGGTAAACTTAAAGATGGCCAATCGTTCCAAATTACTATTGATAAGTTTGAAAATGGGGAGCATTCGCAGGATTTTCAGTTGCGATATATGCCCGGCGCACCTTTTCCTCCAATGCCACCCATGCCTCCTATGGAAGGGTTTAAGATGAGTGGCAATCAACCTTTTTTAGGTGTGATGTTAAAGGAAGTTCAGGGGGATGATGCCAAGTCGGGTGCCTTGATCTCTAAGATTATCGAAGGCACTGCCGCCGAAACAGCAGGTTTAGAATCAGGAGATATTATTGTCAATATTGATGATAAGGATATTGACGGTGTGGAAGAAGTAATCGAATACATCGGAGATAAAAAAGCCGGTGATAAAATCAAGTTGGAGGTTATCCGCGACGGTAATAAAAAGAAAATCAAAGCGGAATTGGGTCAGAGAGCCATGGATGAAATGAATTTTTTCAATTTTGACATTCCGGAAATACCTGAGATACCAAATTTAGATGGACTAAATTTTGAAGAATTCTACTTCTCCTTTGACCCGGACAGCATTGCTATTTTATGTCCGGATGGCAGTAAAATTCAATGTGATAGCTTAATGATTTGTCAACCTTTTTCTTGGAATGATGAAGGTTTCGAATTAAAAGAAACACCTTTCTTGGGCGTTACTCCGGGAGAAGATGACGAAATGCCCGGAGTTCTTATTGGTACTATCGTCGAGGGTTCTGCGGCCGAGGAAATGGAAATACTTAAGGGCGACATAATCATCAAGTACAACACTACTGAAGTAAACAATTTCGATGAATTGGCTGACCTTATAGGTGCCACTGAAATTGGATCTACGGTATCTATTCAATTGCAGCGTGATGGTAAAACCAAATCTGTGTCGGGTGTAATAGGTGCCAGAAGTGTAAGCGCTTTCAAAGATTTCCGAATATTCCACGATTTTAAAGGAATGGACGAAGATGGCAATTACAATTACGATTACGAATTTGATATCGACAATCAGGACATTGAAAAGCATATCGAAGAACTCATCGAAGAATTGGAAATGGAAAAACTCAATCTAAACGAAGAATTGGAGCGCATCCGCAGTGAACGCGAAACGATGGTTATTCGAATAGAAATTGAAGAGATTAGTCCGGAAGAAGCGAATGAAGTGAATGAAAATGCTACTCCAAAATTGAAGCTTGATAACGATCTTGTATTTGATCAGATTTCATTTTATCCTAATCCGGGCAACGGACTTATCAACCTTAATTTTAATGTCAACGGTAGCGGAAAACTTAGTGTACTTGTCTACGATTCTAATGGAAACAAAGTTTATCAGGAGGAACGAGGAACATTTGATGGCACTTATACAAACGCCATAGATATTTCTGAGCAAGCTGATGGAACGTACTTCCTGCAAATAATGCTCGAAGGAAAGACCTACAGCAAAAAGATTGTCAAGGGAGAATAGTTCTAAAAACAATACCCATAAAAAGAGCCGCCTCATGTGAGACGGCTCTTTTTTTATACTTGTCTTTTTTTTACGAAGTTACTATTTCTTCTTGAGGCAACTCTACAGAAATAGCTCCCCAGCCGCCATTCACATTAATTAGTTTTTCATAACCTCTGGCTTGAAGAATGGAAATGAAAATCATAGATCTATAACCACCTGCACAATGAACATGATAAGTAGTATCCTTATCGACTTGATCCATTGTACTGTTCAAATAATCGAGGGGCAAATTCACAGAACTTTCTAAATGAGCAGATCCATATTCTCCCTGACGTCGAACGTCTAGAACATTTAGTTCTTGAGTTTTAATTGCACCGGCAAATGGCTTTGCATCTATGCACTCCACGGTAGATATTTCTTTGCCCGCAGCCACCCACGCATTAAAGCCTCCATTCAAGTACCCCAACGTGTTATCGTACCCTACTCGACTTAATCGGGTTACCACCTCACTTTCCATTCCTTCAGGTGCAATAAATACGATGGCTTGATTTAAATCTGTAATCATCGCTCCGACCCAAGGCGCAAAGGTTCCGTCGATACCGATAAAAATCGAATTTGGAATATGTCCGGCAGCAAACTCTGCTGCCGACCTAGTATCGAGCATCAGAGCTCCTTCTGCATTCACAATGTCTTCGAATTCCTGCGCAATCAGTGGCTGACTTCCTCTTCTGAGTATGTGATCCATACTTTCATATCCTGTTTTATTAATGAGAGCATTTTTGGCAAAATACTGGGGGGCAGGCATGATGTCTGTAACCTCTTTTACGAAATCTTCGCGGCTTAGAGAAGTACTGAGTGCGTAGTTTTTAACTTTTTGATTACCGAGGGTGTCCCACGTTTCTTTGGCCATATTTTTTCCACATGCCGAGCCGGCACCATGAGCAGGATAAACGATCACGTCATCGGCCAGGACCATTATTTTTTCGCGAAGAGAATCAAACAATAGCGAAGCCAGATCTTCTTTTGTCAGGCCTGTTTTGATTGCTAAATCCGGTCTGCCCACATCTCCAATAAATAAAGTATCTCCGCTGAAAATACAGTGGTCCTTACCATTCTCATCTTGCAATAAGTAGGTAGTCGATTCTAAGGTATGTCCCGGTGTGTGAAGAGTTTTGAACTTCAGTTTACCAAGATCAAATATCTCACCATCCTTGGCGCTATACATAGCATATTCCGTTTTTGCTTGGGGACCAAATATGATTGTTGCCCCTGTTTTTCGCGCCAAATCCACGTGACCGCTAACGAAGTCGGCGTGAAAATGTGTTTCAAAAATGTACTTTATTCTCGCCCCAGAATCAGCTGCCTTTTTGATGTAAGCATCAATTTCACGCATAGGATCGACGATAGCTGCCTCACCGTCCGATTCTATGTAATAGGCTCCTTGAGCAAGGCAGCCGGTATAAATTTGTTCTATTTTCATTTCTTTATGTGGTAAAAATCACTTTTTAAAAGTCGTGCATCTTCTCATATTAATTCCTTAAGAATTATTCCAATTCCCATACAAAATATGAACCATGCAAAAATCCATCTGATTTTGTCAGGTTTTGAGATTTTACTTAAATAACTTCCGCCAAACATTCCGATAATAGCTACTCCTGTGAAGACCAAAAGAAACGGCCAATTTATTGTGAGCGGTGTACTCAAATCTCCGGCAAAACCGGTCAGAGATTGAATACAAATAATACTGAGAGATGTTCCAACGGCGGTTTTTACCGGCATGTTAAGGAAAAGAATCATTACCGGAACTATCATAAAACCGCCTCCTGCTCCAACTATTCCGGCCACCACCCCCACCACAGTTCCCCAAATCGAAATCATCCAAGGCAACACAATTCTATTTACGATGATGGTTGTATTCTCCGGTTTCCGCATCTTTTTTAACATACTGAAACTGACGATGAGCATTACGAAAGCAAAAAAGATCATCATAGCCGTCTTGCGTTCGATAATAAAGTCGCCGGACAAGAGAATAGGATCCGGAATAATGGGTAATAAAAATCGTCTGGTTAGATAAAGAAAAAGAACTGAAGGCACGATAAAAGGAAAGATAGCTTTGAAATTTACCTGACCTTGTCTGTAATAACTTATTGCAGCAATACCCGAGGTCAATCCCACTAAAAAAAGTGAATACGAGGTGGCATGCATCGCCTCGATTTTCATTAAATAAACGAAGACAGGCACTGCCAATATTGCCCCTCCTCCACCCAAAAAACCAATAACCACTCCAACGAGAAGGGCACAAAAAAATCCGAGTATATGTGTTAATTCCAAGCCTTCAAATGTAAATGCTTCGAACGTAACCCCTATACCCGGATTTTTTTTAGTCTTCCTTTTACGCTTTCATTGGAACTTCGAGAAGCAGCAACTGACTGTCTTCTGAAGCTTCAAAGGCGAAACTTGACGTATTCCAAACTCCGCCGGCATCGCGACGATTTAAGGTCTCTCCACCTAATTCAATTGTACCTTCAATTACAAAAGCATACACGCCGTTTCCTTCTTTTTTAATGGTGTACTCGCCTTTAAAACCCTTGTCGAGATAACCCATGTGAAACCATGCATTCTGATGAATCCACACACCATCATCTCCGACATTGGGAGACAAAATCTGTTGCATTACATTTCTGTTCGAAATAGGAAGCGTAATCTGATCGTATCGCGGTTCCACATTGCGTTTGTTGGGGAAAACCCAAATTTGAAGTAATCTGACTTCCTTATCGCTATTGTGATTGAATTCGCTGTGATAAATACCCGTCCCGGCGCTCATCACCTGAACATCGTTTTGTTTTATCACCGTACCATTTCCCATGCTGTCCTTGTGCTCAAGGTCGCCACTCAACGGAATGGTAATAATCTCCATATTGTCGTGAGGATGTGTGCTGAATCCTCGTCCGGGAGCAACAATATCATCGTTGAGCACGCGCAGTACTCCAAAATTCATCCTCTCGGGATTATAATAATTTGCAAAGCTGAAACTGTGGTGAGCATTCAACCAACCGTGATCGGCATGTCCACGTGTTTCGTTTCGATGGATTAACATGTTTTCTTTCATAATGGTCTCCTTGTTGGGAATGTGATTAGAACCCACTTGCGGTGGATATTCATCTTTGTTCGTTTCGGCGGCCGATGTAGCCAATGCGCCTAATGCGATCGCGGCTCCCGAGCCGATGATTCCTTTCTTTAAAAACTCTTTTCTATCCATGGTTGTAGTCTTAAAAAGTGATACAAATTTCGATCTGTTTCATCCGAAAAACCCTTGATGAGGGTCAAGAGTTCAAGTCTATCTTTGCGGAGATGAAGATACGGATTTTGGCATTTGGTATTGCCCGCGATATCATGGGAAGCAGAAATATGGAAATGGAATTAAAATCGGGTGCTACGATATCCGATGTGAGAGAAACGATAAACGTCTCCTATCCGAAACTGCTAGAGTTAAAGCACATTCATCTATCCTTAAATGGTGATTATACAGACGGCTCCGAAATCATTTCAGAACAAGATGAAATAGCCATCATTCCACCTGTCAGTGGAGGTTAAAAGTAATGGATATATCAATGAATTATTTCAAACTTCAACACGAGGAAATCAAACATGAATGGCCAAACGAATGGCGTAATCATGAGCTTGCGGGTGGACATGTTTTTTTTGAAGGTACTGTTCGAGGATCGCACAACGATAGACCTGTTATACGTTTGGAGTTTGAAGCGTATGAAAAAATGGTTTACAAAGAACTTGAGCGAATTGCCGTTAGAATAAAAGAGCAACATGATGTTTTCAGCATTGGTTTAATACATCGATTGGGGAATGTACTGCCGGGAGAAATAGCCGTCCTGGCCGCTGTCACATCCAAACATCGCGGTCCGGCTTTTGACGCTTGTGCCATGCTCATGAATGAACTAAAGAGCACAGTGCCTATTTGGAAAAAAGAAGTATTTGCCGATGGTGAAATATGGGTCTCCGCCCACCCATAGATGTTTCCTTGACCTATCTTTGCAAAAAACAAACCGTCTCACCGCTTTCGTCTACGTTGAAGGAGAGGTTCGCAAGAACTTCATTTGACTTCGGCGCCGAAAGAGGAAAGTCCGGGCTGCACAGGGTGCCGCACTTTTTAAATACAAGAGGCGAAATCGGGCAAACCGTTTTCGACAGATAGTGCCGCAGAAACCAGACCGCCTCAATTTATTGGGGTAAGGGTGAAAAGGAGGGGTAAGAGCCCACCGGCGACAAGAGTGATTTTGTCGGCCAGGTAAACCTTGCGGGCAGTAAGACCATGTACACCGGGAATTCCCGTCAAAAGCGGGATGAAGGGCGACTCGTCCGGCCCCGGGGGGTAGGTCGCAGAGATAAATGGTGAGAGCTTTTTCTTCGGAGAAAGTACAGAACCCGGCTTACAGGTTTGTTTTTTTTCTTTTTTCTCAATAGAAAATATTTGTTGGAATAACCATAAGATGTCGCCACTACGTGGCTCTGATTCTGTATTTTTTTGACGTTTCTACAAAGATATCGCTGCTCTGCAGCTAATGAGGTCTCGCGCTTTGAAGCTTTCTAATCCTGTCTTGTTTCTGTTTCTTTCAATCTCCATTGGTTAGCCATTTCTCTATGAGTAAATTTATCGCAAGTATGCAAAAAATCGCTAGTTACTATCTTTTTAACCTCGATTAGATGACATGGAAATCTGCTTCCAAATACTTCGGTGCGCAATCTTTATAGAAAATTCGGATTATAAATGAAATCAAAGCCGCACTGCAGCGACATCTATTTCCAAAGATTCTCAGAAAACATCGGGTACACTTTTCTCAAAACACGAACCTATAAAGGTAAGTCCACACAGCAGGTCCTTCGGACCGCCATCTTTGTAGAAACAGGTTGTTATGGGAATCAAAGCCGCGTAGTGGCGACATCTAAATCGGAAATGAGCAGGTTCAAACTTTAATCAAAAATCCCCTTTAAGTTTTTGCACCTCTCCCCGAGCGAACTCCGCTAATTCTTCGTCGCTAAAATTTGGGAAGTCACGAATTGCAATGGGCTTACCAATGTTTACTCGAATTACACCGGGTCGAAGAGAAAAAGAACCATTTGCCAAAACCTTGCTTGCTCCGGATATCCCGATAGGAACGATATCAATTTGACCTTCCTTCGCTATCACAAATGAACCTCTCTTAAACATCATCACTTCGCCTGTTTTAGAGCGAGTGCCTTCCGGAAATGATACCACATTGCGACCCTGATTGATAAGAGCTGCAGCCCTTTGCATACTCTTTTTCGACTTTTCCCGATTACCGCGATCTACTAATATCATACCGACCGCTTTCATGTACCATCCTAAAAAGGGCACTTTACTTAATTCTTGTTTCGCTAAAAAGAACAAGGCAACAGGTACCGCCCTCACCAGAACTACAATATCAAACAGAGATTCGTGGTTGGCTATATAGATGCAGTTGCGATCGCCCGGTGCATTCTCGCGTCCGGTTATTTTTAGCCTCACTCCCGAAATAAGTAAAACCACGGGAGACCATAAAATTCGGGATGTTACAAAAATGGCCCGCTGACGACTAAAAAGAAGAACGACTAATACTATTCCGCAGCTCGCGCAGATGGCGCACCACAGCAAAATGAGTAAAGCTTGAATGGGATTTAGAATCCTGAGTAATATCTCCATTGCACAAAGTAAAGTCAATCTCGTTTGGTATTCCTCTCCGGGTTTATCTTTCCGACGTGAAAAGGTCGTTTTTCCTATTAATCGCAGTTTTTTTGTGCGCAAGTGGGGTTCTATCCCAAGATACGTTGCCACAAAAAAACTCCTTTTTGGGCTACCCTGTGCTCTTTCACCTTCCTGAAACCCGCTGGGGAATTGGTGCTGCTGCAAGCTATCAATTTCACATAGATCGCAGCGATACTGTTTCGCCGGGAAGTCAAGTGCAATTTGGCTTGGCCTATACCCAAAATAAGCAATTTCTCGTCTACTTGCCCTACAATCTTTGGTGGTCGCAACGAAAAAACAATCTCTCCGGTGAACTTGGTTTTTATGACTATTCCTACCCCTTCTTCGGCGTCGGATTCGATCAAAAGGGAGATCTTGATGAACAGTATGAGGTGAGTTTTCCTCGCTTGCGAGCCAATTTTTTACGCCTCATAACGAATGGCTGGTATCTGGGTGGCCGATGGTGGTATGAGGATTATCGGATCACGAAACGGGAAGAAGACGGCGAACTCATTCGGAATAATGTTCCGGGAGCAGCCGGTAACAAAACATCGGGACCGGGTCTTGTTGTTGTATACGACAACCGCGACGGTGTATTTGAAACGCGTAAAGGCTATTATCTCGAGTTGGTTTGGCACCATCAATCGCGATTAACTGCCAGCGAATATTACTACGAGCGTTTTCGATTCGACTTCCGGAAATTTTTCCCTTTGGGATTAAAAAATAGTCTCGGAGTTCAGGCTTTCGGTGATTTTTTAACGGGTGCTGTGCCTTTCAGTCAGATGGCCTCCATAGGCGGTTCCAAACGAATGCGCGGATTCTATGAGGGCCATTTTCGAGACAAAAACATGCTGATGATTCAAACCGAAGCAAGGATTAAAGTGTATAGAAAATGGGGTTTAACGGTATTTGCACAGAGCGGTGTTTTAGCCAACGACCGTTTGAAGTTTGCCCTTCCCTATTCGCATTCCGCAGCCGGAGCGGGAATTAGGTATATGTTCGATGCCAAACGTCGAGTAAATGTTAGATTGGATTATGCTATTTCCAAAGAAGCACAACTCATGTACTTCACTATCGGAGAGGCTTTTTAACCTAATTGTTACTTCCATTCCGCTACGAACACATTGGTGTCGTAGGTCCGTCCATTGTGACGATTGCTGCAGAAAGCCAGTCGTTTTCCATCTGGTGAAAACATAGGGAAGGAATCAAAGGTATCATCGAAAGTAACTTGTTCCAGACCGGTTCCATCGAGATTAACAGAGAAAATATTGAAGTGAAATCCTTTCTCAGCGTGGTGATTGGAGCTAAACAAAATTTTAGTTCCATCCGGATTAAATACAGGAGCCCAATTAGCTTTTGTAAGATTCGTTACTTGCTTCACATCTGATCCATCTGCATTAGCAACAAAGATTTCGAGCGCCGAAGGTTCTACCAAATCTTGTTTTAGAAAGTCCTTGTACTTCTTCAAATCGTCTCCTTTCGGGCGGCTAGCTCTCCAAACGATCTTGGTTCCATCAGGAGAAAAGCTTGCACCACCGTCATATCCGGGTGTATTCGTAATTTGTTTCAAACCTGAACCATCAATATTCATGATCCACAATTCGAGATCACCACTGCGGGTGCTGGTGAAAACGATCTTATCTCCTTTTGGAGAAACGGTCGCTTCGGCATCATATCCCGGAGCATCTGTCAATTGCTTAACGATGTTGCCTTTGCGGTCGGCTACAAAAATGTCGTATTCGGCATAAATAGGCCACACATAACGACCGGGAACGCGCTCCGGCACGGGAGGACAAGTATCGTGTTTTAGAAAAGTAGAAGCATACAGAATAGTACTATCGCCGGGCATAAAAAAAGAACATGTGGTTCTGCCCTTTCCATTGGAAATGATATCGCGTTTTGAGCTATCCGCAGGAGAATCGACAGACATCATAAAAATCTGATCGCAACCCACATCCCATCTCTTGTTGTCGCTTTGAAAAATCAAACTCTGACCATTAAAACTCCAATAAGCTTCGGCATTATTGCCACCATAAGTAAGTTGTCTAACTGAAGAAAAGTACGTCTCCTCAGGATACATTACAGGACCACCCGCAAGCGAATCGTTGTTGACGGTGGCCGGTTTTACGGCTTCTACTTTCGGAGTGGTCGGTTGGTTTTCGCAACTTGCCAGAGTCAATGCCAATGAGGCAATCAGAATAATTCTCATAATGTAAGTCAAATTTCGACGGCGAAAGTAACCTCACGGCTTCGTTAATTTGTCATGGATTTGTTGGCTCATTTTCAACAAACATCTGAGATAAATCAGTTTTACCACTGTCTTGTAAAAACTGACATTCCAAAGACGCAAAAAGACGAGTGAATAGTACTTTCGCCGCATGAAACAGTTGACACGTACAGTCGCTTCTACTCTACTGGCGATTTTATTTTTACAAGCCTGCAAATCCAATCAATCGGTTGTAAAATCAATACCAAGCGATAGTAAGCAACAGATATATAGAGACATCAGTGTGTTGTCGCACGACAGTCTTGGCGGCCGTGGAACAGGTCAGCCGGGTGAGTTAAAAGCTGCCTCCTACATTGTTTCGCGTTTTACAGAACTTGGTTTGTCGCCCAAAGGTGCGGATGGTTGGATTCAAACTTTTTCGTTTAAACCGCAACCTGCTGCTCAAATTCACATGGTAAACGACAGTGCTAAACTGGGAATGGCTCTAGTGAAAGAGATTACAGGACGCAACGTTATTGCTTACAAAGACTTCGGTGCTATAAATACCATAATTATTGGTGCTCACTTTGATCACCTTGGAATGGGTGAAGAAAACTCATTGTGGACGGGAGATGCGGCAATACACAACGGAGCTGATGACAATGCCAGCGGAGTCGCCGCATTGCTTGAGATTGCTCACGAAATCACCAACAATCCGAGTAAATACAAAGGCAACAATTATCTCTTTATCGCATTTAGTGGCGAAGAGAGGGGTTTGTGGGGAAGTAACTATTTCTGCAAGAATCCAACTATCGATTTGACAAAAGTTACCTACATGCTCAACATGGATATGGTAGGTAGATTAAATAGCGAGAAAAGGATGGCAATTAATGGCACAGGAACTTCTCCCACGTGGAATGAAGTCTTGCAGGGTTTAGCTACCGAAGTGAGTATTATCACTTCCGAAAGCGGTGTAGGTCCAAGCGATCATACTTCTTTTTACAACATGGACATTCCTGTTCTTCACTTTTTTACCGGTCAGCACGAAGATTACCATAAACCATCTGATGATGTCGAAAAGATTAACTTAGATGGTGAACTCCTTGTAGTGAATTATATCGAACGACTTATTTCAACTCTTAATACCAAGGAAAAGCTTGCATTTACGCGAACTAAAGATGAATCTACCACGAAAGCCTCTAGTTTCAAAGTAACCCTGGGTGTAATTCCGGATTATCTATATGACGGAGAGGGAATGCGATTGGATGGTACGAAAGAAGGCCGTCCGGCGGAAAAAGCAGGTTTAATTAAAGGTGACATCGTTTTAAAAATCGGCGACTACAACGTAAACGATATGCAGACATACATGGATGCTCTTTCAAAGTTCGACAAAGGCCAAACAACTCCTGTTCTCATCAAACGCAACGGCGAAGAAATGACTTTTATGGTATTTTGGGAGTAAATTATATCTACCGATTCCCGCTGCTTTTAATAACTTCAGAGAGTTTTTGAACCGTACCTTCCCAAGAGAAGTTTTGTACTAAAAGGACTCTTGCATTCTCACAAAGACGTATACGTAATGATTCGTTTTGTAAAAGCTCCAAGATACGATCGGCCACTTCTTGGGCGCCGTCTGCAATAAGACACTCTTGATTATCCTTTGCACTCATCGCACCCGCTGCAAGCGAAGATGTAACGCAAGGCAGATTCATGGCCATCGCTTCCAAGAGTTTGTTCTGTAGTCCGGTTCCAATGCGCATAGGGGCTGCAAAAACTATCGAAGTAGAATATGCATCTCTTATATCATTCATCCATCCGGTAACTTCCGTGAAATCGTCGGCACATCGTTTTACTTCATTTACCGGATTAGCCCCGGCAATTTTTAGTCGGGCATGAGGTGTTTTTTTTCTGACCAAGGGCATTACTTCGGTTGCCAAAAAGACTGCGCAATCTACGTTTGGCGGATAAGCCATATTACCCGTAAATAGAACTTCCGTTTGTTTACTAGCGGAGAATTCCGGAGTGAAATAATCGAGGTCAACACCATTCGAAACTACTTCAATTTTTTCGCGCTGAGGATGAAAAATAAGTTCACGATCCTGCTCCGAAATGATGGTATGTTTTTCGAAATATTCAAAAATTAGATTTTCATAGCGGGCCAGACGTCGAGCTTCCTCTTTTAACAGCGAGCGCATCAACCAATTTGCCCCCTTCAACCTTCTGGAATGTCCCATATTAAAGGCATCCATATAATCAATGGTCTTTGGAACTGCGTGAATGTGTTTTACATATTCGGCTGCTCTTATGAGTTGACAATAGATTCGTTCGGGTTTAAAACTTTCTATAATCCGGCTGATTTTTTTGTGTGCACCTCGTTGATAGAAATAATGAATTTGAAAAGGTTTGCTTGAAAATATTGCCAGAAAAAGTCGCCATACGATAAGAGCTTTATTCAAACGAATAATATGCACTTCATGGGCAATTTCCTTCAATTGTTTCAACGCTTCCGGATGTTTGGGACCATCCGACAAGCAACACAAACAGATTTTATACGATTTAGAAAGCACGCGTATTTGATGATAAGCTCGAAGTTTATCGCCTTTTTCCAATGGCCATGGCACTCGTGGCGTGACGATCAGCAATTTCATTTTTTCTCAACGTTCTTTATCAATGCTTGATAAAATTCTATCAGATTGCTGATAATAGCTTTATTGTCGAAATCGCGTTCTGCTAATTGTCGGCCGGCAGCTCCAAGCTGTTGAACCATTCCGGGTTCAAGAACTTTGGATATACAATCGATCCATTCTCTTTTATTATCGGCTATGAGAATGTCTTTGCCATTGGTGCAATGAATCCCTTCGGCACCAAGGCTTGTAGAAATGATCGCTTTTCCCAAGGCCAGGCCTTCAATGATTTTAACCCGTATACCCCCTGCACTTAGGAGCGGCACAATCATAATTGCCTTTGATTTAAAAAATTCGTTTGCGTTTTCTACCTCACCTACAATCTCAACATTCGGATAGATCATATTTCTAAAATCATCCGGCATATTCCTTCCCGCTAGGTATAATTTCAAACTTGGATATTTCTCATGTACTTCGGGCCAGATGTCGTGAAGAAACCAAATGATACCTTCCAGATTGGGTGTCCAATCCATAGATCCCAAATGAAATAGACACAATTCAGGCTCTTGTTTTTGGTCTAAAGGGTATTCATTTATTTCTAGTCCTACCGGTATTGTTCGTATCGGTTTTTTTAATCCTAAATGAATAAAACGTTTTTTGTCTTCCTCGCTAATAGCCGCAATTCCATTGACTGAAGCTACCACAGATAACTCGTATTCCTTAAGTTTTTTTGAGAGGTAATTTAGATAGGTGCGTTTGGCAAAATTGCGAGTCCCACCTGCCATTTTTTCCCATATCACAAACTCAAGATTATGAGAACGCATTACAATGGGAGCATCGCTAAATCTTCGGATGGTAGCGAGGTAGGAAGTCATGAAAAGACTCTCCAATTGCACCACGTCAAACTTTCTATCCTTTAGTGTTCGAATAAGTTTTATATCAAAATCAGTGGAAAAAAATCGACTGATATTGTACGAATCAGATGTCATAAAATTGGTAAACGCGTCCACTACGTTCACCCGTGTATCGACATAAACACCCTCAATTTCCGTAGCATCCAGGTAATCTTGCGGCATACCCTCCGGCACAAAGTCGTGCTTTTGAGTAAATATGGTCAAGACTTTTACTTGGTGACCGGCATCCATTAAGCCCTGTGTAATATTATTCATCGCTATGCAGCCCCCGTCGCGAGCGGGAATAGGAGGTTTTAAACAAAGCTGCAATACTTTCATGCTTTCACAGGTTTTTCTACAAGACGAAGTTTTTCTCCGATTTTTCTAAGGATTCGGATATAGGCATCGCGCTCCAAAAGAATACTATCATTTGCCGCTTTATACGTCAACCAAATTGCAAGTGGCATCAATATCAGCGTACTCATCCACATGCCTTGCCAAGGCTCCATTATACCACTCTTAGCCATTCTCTCCCCACTTACTGTAAGCAAATGATAGACTACAAATAAAGCTATGGCGAGTAATATAGGCAAACCCATCCCGCCTTTTCGAATGATGGCACCTAGAGGAGCTCCTATGAAAAAAAGCACCAAACAAATCACTGCCAGGTACAATTTTCTATGCCACTCAATCTTGTATTTACGAATGCTCTTTGCGCGACCCTCAATCTCATCTCGCTGCGCAACGAACATTTCCTTATTTCGACGTGTCACATCTTTGGCTGATTGAATAACCCTCCGTTTTAGTTTGGGAGAAAGATCATCGAAAAAATAGGCATCCGATGGCTGTGGTCCAAATTCTTTTTGACGTTTTTCCTCAGCAAAAAAAAGAGAGTCCGCTTGTTTAATACTATCCTGACGAGCAATCAAAATTGAATCCGTTTGCGAATAAATTTTAGTAGAAGTATCACCCGAAATTTGACGAACATGATCGACATTAAGCAAGGAGTCGCCTCGTTGAACCTGACTATTTGGTTTGCGAAAACGTGCTTCTTCGCGCCAGGGGTAGTGCAAACTTCTCCAGTAGACTGTCTCCATTCTTGTTTGTACAGAATCTAATCTTCCATCCAAACTATCGATCGCATGGTCGAGCTGATTGAGCGACATCATTTCCTGGGAACCCTTAAAAAGATCTTCGCTATTACCCTGAAAAATGAGCGAACTGAGGTCCATCCGCAAAATCATCTTATCAAATTTCCCTTCGATATGGGCATACCTCGCATCTTTTTTTCGGGCATCCATTTGTTCGTCGTAGCTATATCCATCCCAAAGAGTCATGAAAAGGAAACGTTTGTCTTTGGTTTGCTCCATTTGGCCGCGGGCAGCCCTGATAACGGTTCTATTCCCTTTCTGTCCGTCGCGGTGATCGTAGATCAATACATCGGTTAGTTCTCCGGATTCCTTATTGTTTTTTGCAACCCGAAGACTGATTCCTGTTATACCATTATAAAAAACACCATCATTTAAATTCAAAGCAGGTTTTGCTTGCATGATAGCACTTAGCATGGTGCGGAACTTGAGATTGGCTATGGGCCAAACATTGTTCGCAAAGAGAAAAGCGGTGATCGAAATTACGACGCTGAAGAGAATCAAAGGGCGCAAAATCCGGAAAAGAGAAATACCCGCGCTTTTCATAGCCGTTAGTTCGTTGTGTTCTCCCAAAGCCCCGAGAGTCATAATGCTACTCATAAGAATAGCCAAAGGCAAAGCCATATTGACTAATCGGGCACTAACGTAACTGAGCAACTTAAAAATATTGAAGAATCCGAGATCTTTTCCTAAGAGTTCGTCGAGGTAAAGCCAGACAAACTGCATTTCAAATATGAACATGGCCACCAAAAAGGTGATAATAAATGGACCCGCGTAGGTGCGAAGCAAAAGAAGGCTCAACCTGTTCACGGCCCGAAAATAGCCCCTTAGCGAGAAAGGATGAAAAATCTATGATTAAAAAATAAGAAAGTGTTCGATAGTTGGCTTGATATCAGTGTTTCCGGATTGGCTGTTGACAAAAGTTTGAAAGCCTTGACGGCAGACCCAAACTGTACAATAATTTCACGGGCACAATGTTTGGATAGTGAGCCTCGGTAAGTAACCAGATTATGAATAAAAGCTTGAAAGTTAGTCTCCTCATTTTACTCGTTTTCCAATTGGGAAGCACCTTTGCTCAGAAAAAACCCGGAAGCATCCTGCCCGCGGGCAAACCCGGAGTAGACTATAATGTGATAGATGCCAAAGGAAAAAAACAAGGAACTTGGCTTCGTCAGGATGCCAAATCCAAAATGCTCTATTATCAAGGGCAGTTCAAAGACAATGTTCCTGTAGGTGACTTTACCTTCTTTTACGGTGATGGTGCTATATCGAGTATTGTTAAACATGTGCAGGATACTACCATCAATGATTTTACTGGTTTTCACCCGGACGGAAAAACTAAAATGGCTGAAGGTCGATACATTGGTAAAAAATTGAGTGGAACTTGGAAAAGGAGAAAAGACGGTACCTGGAGATTTTACGATGTAAATGGGGTTTTAAGAACTGAAGAAACTTATAGAAACGACACTCTTCACGGAAGTAGCAAAAGCTTTTTTGGATCAGGAAATCCCATTAGCGACACATTTTATGATGAAGGAAAAAAACAGGGTCCTTTTTTGGAATGGTGGGAAAATGGTATGAAGAAAAGTGAAGGAGTTTATAAAGATGATATCTTACATGGCGCCATGATTATGTACAACGAAAAAGGTAAAAAGGAAGCGGAAGGTGCTTATGACAATGGACTCAAACAAGGCCGATGGGTAAGCTACTTGCCAACCGGGAGTGTTGAACTACAGGTGAAATATGAAAAAGGCAAGGAGGTTCAGCGCCGTTACGAAAATGGAGTCTTCATGGAATATTACCCCTCCGGCATTCCAAAAAGCGAATACACGTACGAACAGGGTAAGAAAAACGGACCTTTCTCCGAGTGGCATGATGTTGGAACCTTTGAAAACCAGCCCACCAACTTCGAAGAACAACAACAGGGAATTATGATGCGTCAGAAGCTTGTTGACACGAAAGTGAAAATGGAAGGCGATTACCTTGAAGATGCACTCGAAGGGGAAATCAAATTTTTCGATGAAAAAGGTAAACTCACAAAAACCGAGATTTGGAATGACGGCCTATTGAAGGAAACAAAAAAATGATTACTTTTTTCGAGGGATTATCGATATTTTTGACCTGAATTAGCCTGTACGTATATGAAATCGATCTTCTCTCTTCTGTTTATATCTTTACTCCTCTCCTCGTGCAAAAAGGATGAAGAGCCGTTAGTTGTAGATCTCGGTTACGACTATTTCCCAAATCAAGTTGGCACTTACATCATATATGAAGTGGATTCAACGGGGTTCGGAATCGACGGTGAGGTTCATTTAGAGTACCAAGTAATGGAGGTCTTAGCAGAAGAATTTATTGATGGTGAAAAT
>JBILMS010000102.1:0-7713 GCA_044375415.1 Flavobacteriales bacterium | reverse complement strand
GAGGGTGACCAAAATCAGAAACATCTGCTCCCTCCGTGTTTACGCCGTTCTAGAGTTTGTAGTGATAAATATCACATTGGTGAGCTCTTTAAACCCTTACCTTCACATTGAAGACCCAAAATAAGGGTGATTATGCACCTCGTGAAACAAGCCGCTATCTATCTGATCGTTATTCAAATTGCCACCTTGGGGATATTCAAGGGAGGCATATTTGCGGAGCTTTGCTTATTGCCGAATATGCTCGAGCACTATGATGAGCATTACAAAGAAGCAAACGGCGATTTAGATGTCCTAGAATTCATTCGTCTTCACTACTTCAATCACGATCATCCGTCAAGTGATCCTTCACATCATACAGGCCTTCCGCTTGGTAATCATGGCGGTTCTTTTGCCGGACAGATTTTGCACATCGATGATACACTAGATCAGTGTTTTTTACCGATGAGTGAGCTCTTGGAAAAGACCTATTTGGTATGGCCCTGCGGAGGAATGATGCAGACCATTCACCTTACTCCTTTTCAACCTCCGGAATTAGTTTAGCACGGGCTATTCTGCCCATCTATTTCAAACACTCGTTTGAATAAAGAGAAGCCATTTTTTGCTTTACTTAATTCTCGGACTTATGTCAGTTTTAATTTCTTCCACCAAAACCCTACGATGGGTTATATCTAGTCTCATTTTATTCGGCGCTAATTTTTTATCGGCGCAAACAGAATATTCTCCTGAGAAGGACCTCGCGATAAACGCTTCTCGAGAAGTCGCATTTTTTCCAAATGTGGGGCAATTACACAATGACCAAGGCGAAGTTTTGGAAGATGTGTACTTTTTTTTGAAGAAGGGTATGTGAAGGTTTACATCACTGATTGGGGAATTTCCTATTTCTTTTTGCAACCTGTTTCGTCGAATGAGGTGTATTCCTCGGGAATCGAAGTTCCCGGTTTGTACGAATGGCAACGGATTGATATGATCCTTGTGAATGCGGATATCGACAAAGAAAATATTTCGGCGCTGAATCCAACTAGAGGCTACTCAAATTACTATGGATCTGAACAAAATCAGAAGCTCGAAAACACCCATGGTTTCAATGAATTGATTATTCGTGAAATATATCCGGGAATAGATTGGTCGCTACATTTTGACACAACTAATGGGGCTGGTTTTAAGCAAGATTTCATAGTAAAACCGGGAGCGGATTTCACAAACATCAACATGAAGTATGTGGGGACCGAATCACTGAACACAAAATTGTCACAAGGTCATCTTTTTGCCGAATGTGAATTTGGAGGAATTGACGATGGTAATGTTGTTGCCTATACTCCTTCAGGCGAGGTGAAAATGAATTACGTCGAGCAAGGTAAAAATGAATACGCTTTTGGATTAACATCAATGGAGTATGATAAAAACGATACTCTGATAATCGATCCATATACACTTACCTGGTGCACGTATTACGGAGGAACATTAAGTGAAACCGGAAATATGATTTGGAGTGATACCTTTTTTACATGGGTTACAGGTGAAGTCTTATCGGCCGATCTTCCGTGTTTAAATCCCGCGGGTGGAGCCTACTATCAAGGGGTTGAAGCCGGTGTGCAGGATGAGTTCCTATTAAAATTTGATTTGAATGGTGTGCTTATAATGGCAACGTATTACGGTGGTACGGGTTTAGAAATGGGTACTGCGATTCACAGTGATGGAACAAATGTTTGGGTAACCGGAAATACAACCTCTACAAATTTCCCGGTTCAAAATCCCGGAGGTGGCGCATATTACCAATCGACATTGTCGGGTCCAAGTGATATGTTCATTATCAAATTTAACAGCAGCGGCGTTAGACAATGGGCCACGTATTATGGTGGTAGTGGAGATGACAGCGGATCTACTATTTTTAGTAATGGAACAACTGTTTTTGTCGCGGGTTATTCTGAATCTAGCAATTTTCCACTTCAAAATGCGGGAGGTGGTGCCTACTACCAAGCTACATTTGGAGGAGTGAGGGATGCGGTAGTACTCAAGTTTAATTCAGCCGGTGTGCGTCAATGGTCCACCTATTATGGTGGAAACGACACCGAAGAAATTCATAGTCTGCATGTAAATGGAACCATACTTCTGATAGGAGGAGAAACTTCTTCCAATGATTTACCCATTCAAAATCCCGGTGGTGGTGCATATTATCAAACTGCCCCCGACGGATTGGAAATGTTTATTTTGAAATGTACCACGGCAGGTGTTCGTCAATGGTGCACCTATTATGGTGGAAATGACGATGAAGTAATTAATGCAGTATTCACCGATGGTACTTCTTTGTGGGCAGCGGGTTATGCGGTGTCATTGGATTTTCCTGTGTTATCCATGCCGGGGGCATACTTTGACGGGTCGGTGGGCACGTCAGATTCAAAAGGGGTAATCATGAAATTCTCATCAACCCGAGTAAGACAGTGGGTATCATGTTATGGAGGAGATGTAAATACTCATTGCAGAGGAATATTTTCAAATGGAACAACACTGTGGGTTGTAGGAGCTACGGAATCCTCTGACTTCCCTACTCAAGCTCCGGCAGCAGGTGGGTTTTATCAACCACATAACAGTAATCTACCCAATATAATTTCAGAAAGCTGGGATCTATTTATCCTCGAATTCAGCACTGCCGGTGTTAGATCGTGGGCTACTTATTTAGGTGATGTGGAAGATGATTTTGGGAATTACGCGATGTACGATGGAACATTTTTATGGTGTGTTGGCACAGTTACAAGCGATTCGGGAGTGCCATTAATTTCTCCCGGAGCCGGCGCCTATTATCAAACAACCTGCGATGGTTGCGCAATAATGTCCGATGCGCTCATCATGAGGTTTGGTTTGCCGGTTGTATTGCCTGTTTCGCTGGTTGAATTTGAGGTGGAGGGAACACTGAACAACACTATCAAAACGCAATGGATAACAGAATCGGAAATTAATAATATGGGTTTTGATTTGGAGAGAAGTGCAGATGGCTTAAGTTTCTATAAGTTGACATATATCGAAGGATTTGGAACATGCAATGCAATTCACAACTATCATTTTGAAGACCTTCAGCCTCTGCGGGGTTGGAATTACTACAGACTCAAACAAATTGATTTGAATGGCGCTTATACTTATTCAAATGTGGTCGGAACGTTTATTTCAATGAATGGTTTGGAAGTATATCCAAATCCATCCAAAGGGAAATTTGCCATTCAAATGTCTAATGAAAGAAACCTCCGTATCATTGACAGCAGTGGTCGAGAAGTTGGATATAAGCTCACTTCTCAGGACTTTAGCCAATGGCTTTTGATTGAGCTTCTTTCGCCAAAACCCGGGATTTACATAGTGATAGACGGTCTAGGGAGTTCCGTTAAACTAATGGTCGAATAAAGAGTCAAAGGTTAGGGTGTGCTCCATTCCTAAATGGATGTATTTTCGCATGGACGAATTAATGGACATCGATAGGGAAAATTACCCCATCCAATCAAACTCAAAGTTATGGTATTGAGATTATTGTTAATGAGTATAACGTTTTGCACAATTGCATTGCGCGCACAGCTTATCGAAGAAGTAACAATGATGCACGATGGTCTCGAAAGAACCTACATTATATACGTTCCGGCGATCTACGACGAAACCAGTGCCGTGCCATTGGTGATTAATATGCATGGCTTAGGTTCCAATGCAAATGAACAGATGATATATGGTAATTTCACATCTATAGCAGACACAGCAAACTTTATTGTCGTTCATCCCAACGGAACGGAAGATGGTCAGGGCCAAACCTTTTGGAATTCGTTTAGTTCTGTAGGAGTGGATGATGTTGGTTTTTTATCTGCATTGATAGATGATGTATCTAGTCAATATAACATTGATGAAAACTGCGTTTACAGCACAGGTATGAGCAATGGTGGCTTTATGAGCTACTACTTGGCTTGTAACTTGAGTGATAGAATAGCTGCCATAGCCTCAGTAACAGGTTCTATGGTAATCGGATTGCCCGAAAGTTGCAATGCTCAGCACCCCACTCCTATCATGGAGATTCACGGAACATCCGATGGTGTTGTGCCTTACAATGGGAGTATTATTTCTGAACCCATCGACGATGTGGTTGACTTTTGGGTTTCATACAACAATTGCAATCCAACGGCAGAATTCTCGGAGGTTCCCGATATTGTAACGTCCGACGACTGTACGGCAGAACATTATGTTTATTCAGATGGTGATATGGGTTCAACAGTGGAACTCTACAAAGTAATTGGTGGCGATCACTCCTGGCCGGGCGCTATCATTAATATCAATGTCTCCAATATGGACTTCAGCGCAAGCAAAGAAATATGGAGGTTTTTTAGAAAATATAAACTCGATATGTTGACTTCAGTTTCCGAAGTTGTTAATCCCGAAAAGATGTTTTCCATTTATCCGAATCCGGGAAATGGAAATTATACATTGTCCATAAATACAGGAACTTCCTATGATTTGCAATGTTATGATTCAACTGGCCGTCTAATACAGTCTTCGTATGGCAATGTTTCGTCCGTTGAATTCTCACTGCCCGAACCTGGTTTGTACATTGTCTCGTTGAGCGATGGCGTTCAAACAGAGAGATTGCGAGTAGTGTATGAGTGAGTCTTTTAAAGAAGAAGTAATTCGCTTTTCATTATCGCTGCTTCAAGAGCGCACCGATGCCTTGAGAACTGCTCTGAGTGAATTGAGAGAAGGCATGGCCGGGGAAGGAAAAAGCACAGCAGGAGATAAACACGATACTGCTATTGCCATGGTTCAAATCGAATGTGAACGTATTGAAAGGCAATTGGCCGACATCTTGGACCAAATAGCTAAGGTGGAGCGTTTACAGCGGAATAAAACGACACTACATATCCAAGAGGGGACTTTATTCTTCACCAATCGCGGGACATTTTTCATGAGTATCCCTTTAGGGAAGCAGATTGTTCAGGACAAAGAAGTTATTTATTTATCCGTGCAGTCTCCTTTGGGAAAAGTATTTGTCGCAGCAAGGGAAGGAGATGTGATCACCTTTAACAAGCTTGAGTACTTGATAGATCAATTAGTTTGAAATGAACTCAATTACAAACATCAATCCCATTAGAATTTTTAGGACAGTTTATCAACGTGTGTTTTACAATTGACATAGGTATCCTCCAGGAAAGTTACTACACCTGTTTCAAGATTGTGAACGGCTCCTATAATGGCTATTTGCTCGTTTTCGATCATTTGTTCGAGTATGTAACTTCTGCTTACAATTGAATTCACAGATCGGCGCACATTTAATTGCGTTACATTATTGACGAATTTTTCGTTTTTCGAATTTCTTGCTTCGGGCGCAGTGGTAAGCGTCTCCTCATAAACTGCCGGTTGAATTTTAGAAAGAAGCTCTGTCAGGTTGCCTAATTCAATATGGTCGCAAGCCCCTTTAATGGCACCACAACTCGAGTGACCGAGCACTACAATGAGTTTAGACCCTGCCACTTTGCAGGCAAATTCCAAACTACCAACGATATCTGTATTGACAACGTTGCCAGCGATACGTATAGAAAATACATCCCCTAAACCTTGATCGAAAATGAGTTCGGCAGAAGTGCGGCTATCAATGCAACTGAGTATGGCAGCAAATGGCCATTGACCTTCACGAGTCTCGTTGGCTTGTTGCAGAAGATCTCTGTTTATTTTCAGATTTGTTACAAAACGTTCATTTCCTTCTTTCAGAAATTGAAGGGCTTTGGCCGGAGTTATGCTGGCTTGCGATTCGTGGGTATGTGCTTTCATTATCTTATATCCTTTTTATTTGTATGTAACGTGTTTTAAAGAAGATTCCATTTTGTAGGATTCCTTAAATCCTTTTAGTTCAATCTGTATGTTTTTATCAGCAGCGGCCACATTCATAAAATCTTTGATCATCTGCTGAACATCATAATCAATGTAAAACGTCTCAGACGCATCAATTAGGACTGTGCTATCTTCAGGAATGTGATATAGGGTTTGTTTAATTGCGGCTTTGTTCAAAAAGGAAACTTCTTGAGCGAGTTTGATGGTTATCTTCTCTCCCGAATGGAATTCTTCTTTTTTAAAGAAATATGCCATTTTGAGGTTTGCTCTAAGTATGAAAAATATACTGACCACAAGACCAATTGACACCCCTGTCAATAAATCGGTGAACACAACAGCGAGCACAGTTATGGCAAATGGGGTGAATTGATACCAACCCAAACTAAACATATGTTTCATTTTCTTTGGGCTAGCTAATTTGTAGCCAATCATAAGAAGTATCGCGGCTAAACAAGCTAAGGGTATTCTATTTAACAGCGCCGGAATACTCACAACAGCCAACAATAAAAGAACTCCGTGTGCAATAGTAGAAGATTTCGTTCGGGCCCCTGAATTTATATTCGCTGAGGTTCTTACAATCACAGAAGTCATGGGTATACCACCGATCAATCCACTCAATATGTTTCCGGTACCTTGTGCAAATAGTTCTCTGTTGCTATTAGTAAAGCGTTTCTGCGGATCCAACTTGTCGGATGCTTCGATGCAAAGAAGGGTTTCAATACTTGCCACGACAGCTAGTGTAACAGCAACAATCCAAACCTCGGGTTTAGAAAATGCCGACCAATTAGGAAAAGAGAACTGCCCTAGAAAAGACTGAAAAGAGTCAGGCATTGGCAGATTTACAAGATGTTCTTGCGTGATAGCAAGAGAAGAACCTGCTGATTTGAACATTTCATTTAATCCAATACCCGCCAAAACTGCAATCAATGCAGGTGGAATTACTTTTATTCTCTGAATAAGTCCGATCTTCGGAAATACAATCAGAATGGCTAAAGAAACAGCGGTCACAATTATTGCACCTAGGTGTGAATAGTTGACGGCATTGATCAAATCTGTGAACGTATTGAAGCCTGTAGCTTTTTCAATGAAGAAAAAGTCTCCCTCATGGTCCTTGTCGTAACCTATGGCATGGGGCAATTGTTTTAGAATAATGATAACACCTATGCCCATCAGCATTCCCTCAATAACGTTGGAAGGGAAATAATTTGAGATGGTACCGGCTTTTATTAAACCCATGAGAAGCTGCAATCCGCCCGCAATTACCACAGCTAATAGAAACGTTTCATAACTACCAAGACTAGTGATTGCCGCCAACACAATCGCTGTCAACCCGGCTGCAGGTCCTGAAACACTGAGTTGAGAGTTACTCAAAAGACCTACGACAATTCCCCCAATAACACCTGAAATAATACCGGCAAAAAGGGGCGCTCCACTAGCCAGCGCAATACCTAAACAGAGCGGTAAGGCGACCAAAAACACGACCAATCCGGCCTGGATGTCTGATTTGAAATAGGATAAGTTGTTTTTCATACCATGAAAGTATAAACAGACAAACGTCTGGTGGATGGGTAAGGTTGATTTTATAAAAAACTGAGAACAAAAACTCTTGAGGCGTAAATGCCATTTACATGTTCGAATGATGGGAATATTCGAAACTATGCAACTCGATAGATACATACATTCATCTCCGGAGGTAAGTCAGGAAAAGAAATAGGAATATCATTGAAAGCTGAATTGACTTGAAAACGGGTGTCTTGCCGTTGACTGAATTCAGCGGAAGCAGCAGAGAGAAATTCTTGACTCAAATGACTAGAAAAAAGTTCTTTGGTTTCTTCTTCTTTTCCTTTTTCTTCATTGCTTTCGTTG
>JBILMS010000010.1:0-67068 GCA_044375415.1 Flavobacteriales bacterium | reverse complement strand
CAGTTACAAGTCCCGGACCATGTTTAAATAACGCGAACATCACTATCATCGTTAATCAGCTTCCTACGCTTGCTTCGGCGAGTGCCTCAGCAGCTGTGGTATGTGAAGGTGAAACGGTTAACCTCACCGGATCAGCATTGGGTGCTCCTCAAGTACCACTTTGGACCGAAAACTTCGAAGATGGTTTAGCAGGTTGGACCGCAATCAACAACTCAACCGGAGCCACTCCTGCAGATGCTGCATGGACGCCACGTGTGAGCCCATACGTATATGGAGTAACCACATTCTCGAGCAACGATGTAAGTCAGTTTGTAATTTCTAACAGCGATGATCAAGGAAGCGGTGGAACAACTAACACCGAACTTATATCCCCTGTCTTCAGTACATCCGGTGCTGGTTCAGCGACTCTTTCGTTCTACCACTACTACAGAGATTTAGGTACGGGCGACTTCGCCTATGTTGAAGCATCCACTGACGGTATCGCATGGACTACTCTTCAGACTTATACTGCAAATACAGGAACCCCTTCCGGTTTTGTACTAGCCAATGTCCCACTTACCGGATTTGAAAATCAGTCTAACGTGTTAATTCGTTTCCGCTATGTCGGTGTATGGGCTTGGTATTGGGCTATAGACAATGTGACGGTAACTATACCTGATGCATTGACTTATAGCTGGTCTTCTAATCCAAGCGGTTTCTCATCGAACGATCAGAACCCAATCGGAGTTGTGGTAAATGCTACAACAGATTATTCTTTTATAGCAACAGACGTTAAAGGCTGTTCTTCACTACCTTCCAATCTTGTAAACGTAATTGCTAATCCAAACGGTTGCACAGACTCTCAAGCTATCAATTTCGATCCACTTGCTGTATGTGAAGATGGTTCATGTTTATATGCTGCAGGTGAAAATCCGGAAAATGCAATCCCATCGAATCTTGCCATATATCCTGCTTGTGCCGGAAATACGCTTGATCTTTCAGGATACGGCCCATCAGGTTTGGCTCAAACAATGGCTGTTACCGGTGAAGATGTATGGTACTCTTTTGTGGCTCCAACATCAGGTGCAAGCATTCGCGTAGTTTCAGGTGTTAACGACATTCTGATCGAACTTCAGGATGCATTCGGAAACCTAGTAGACAGTGAAAACTTGGTTGCCGGTGCCGGTGATGAAGTGTTGAATATTTCTTCTCTGACACCCGGTGACACATACCTAATTGGTGTTCGCAACTACGACTCTAGCGGTGGAATTGGAGTGTTTACTCTTTGCACCAAATATGTATTGTCGTCTACCTGCGATTAC
This sequence comes from Flavobacteriales bacterium, assembly GCA_044375415.1. Classification (GTDB taxonomy): domain Bacteria; phylum Bacteroidota; class Bacteroidia; order Flavobacteriales_D; family Sanyastnellaceae; genus JAWXBG01. The sequence continues at coordinate 65,767 of JBILMS010000010.1, read as the reverse complement.
GGTCCGGGTCCATACTCATTGTGTGGTTCTTACAAAGCCGACTTCGTTGGTGCAAATGCATACCGTTTTGATTTCACATCTACAACGACTAATGCAACCTACACAAAAACACAAACTGGAACTACGTTCCTTCCTTTGGTTCAAGTGCCAGGTTTGACTTACAACGACACATATGATGTTTCTATCACAGCAATCTTTGTAGTTCAGGATGGAAATGGAAACAATGAAAACGTTGAGGTAGCAACTTTGTCACCTTGTCAAATAATTGTGAATCCACAGCCACTTGCCGACTTACGTGCTCAGGATCGTTGCGCTAATGGACCTAAGTTTTTAGGTGCTACAGTAGCTGCTAACCCTCACGTTTGCGGTGTTGTAAATTACAAATGGACATTCACACGTACAGACGTGGCAGAACTTCCATTCGATCACTACCGCGGTGCAGCAAACCGTTTCCTCGCTTTGAGCACAGTAGCAGGTTTGGTACCGGGAGCAACTTACAACGTAGTTGTAACTCCTGTTTTCTCCTACGGCGAAGGTGTTGCCGGCCCTGTGCAGTGCTTGAGCATTGTTGGTCCGGTATCTATGCTTCTCGACTCTGCTAACAATACAGAAGAGAACGATGCTGCAAACAAAGCTATTTCGCTTGATGCAGTTGCCGTTGGTATCTATCCAAATCCAAACAATGGTGACATGGTAAATGTGAACCTAGCCGGAATGGAGCAGTCAGTTATTCTAGTTGACATTACAGATGCCACAGGAAAAACAATCTACTCTGAGCAATACAGCGTAGAAGGTTCTTTGAACACTGTTATCACATTTGATCAACCTTTAGCTAATGGTGTTTACTTTGTAAACTTCACCAGCGATAAGGAAGTGAGAACTGAAAGACTTGTCGTTCAGCGATAGGACTGAATAAATATCTAATTTTAAAGGGCTGTCTCCAAAGGACAGCCTTTTTTTTTCGATATATTTCGGATACCGAATTCGCATAACGAGAACGTCCATTCATTAAGATGTCACCACTACGTGCTTTTGATAACGTTTCGCCCATACGGTTCTACTAAGATGTCACCGCTATGCGGTTTGGATCACATGATACCTGAGCTGTGTTACAGAGATTTCACTGCAACGCGGTATAGATCACATGACACCCGACCTGTGTTACAGAGATTTCACTGCAACGCGGTTTGGATCACATGATACCTGAGCTGTGTTACAGAGATTTCACTGCAACGCGGTTTGGATCACATGATACCTGAGCTGTGTTACAAAGATTTCAATGCAACGCGATTGGGGATTTGGTTTATCTCGCATTACACATTAGAATAATTGTTTGTGGAAAGCTTCGCGGGATTCTCGTGCCCAAGCCACTCGCATCTACGCAATAGAAATCGATCTGACTTCGACCAATATCTTGTGGAATTCTATCGCGTGATTTGGGTTTATGGAAACGTGTCTACAGAGATGCTTTCAATGCTTAGCCGGGATAACGTTAATATTGATCCGGCTTACACAGACTTTTTTATTTTCGGTCGTCTCAATAATTCGCCGCCGCAGTTCGGACATTTAAATTCGAATGAGTCAGAGCATTCCGGACAACAAGTGCATTCATTACTTCAGATGTATGCCAAGCCAACGAAACTTTTCTTCAATTAGCAGATGTGGGCGGTACTGTTGTCCGGTAAAACATATCGATCACACCCCTCGGCTGCGCTTGTCGATGGTGGGTGCATCTCCTTTGACGAAACGCTGAAATGCATCTGACCTTCAAAGCTTTCGCTTGAAGATTTAATTCTCAGTATTTAGGAAAACGGAAGAGCGTATTTTGCATTTCAGTTTTTACCGGACACCAGTGATGTGGGCGGTATGTCAATCTCTGGACTAGTCGGAATGGGAGTATGATCCCACTCAATGGTTTTTCTACTTACTCAATGTTTATCGATATGAGCGATGTTATTACTTACCAATTCAGTAAAAATGGTAGCAGTTCTTAACCGTATTCGGAGTGGTGTGCCCATAAAAAGTGGATAATAAAAAAAGCCATCTTCAAATGAAGATGGCTCTTTCGATAATCTTAAAATACTTTCTACTTTTTCTTTGGAGTTGCTGCAGGCACCTTCGTTGGTGAACCTGTTGCTCCGCCATTGTTTTTGGTAGTTCCTTTTTCTACAGGCTTACCTGCCCCAACCTTTTCAGGTTTTTGAGCAGGAGCACGATCCGGAGCAGGAACGATCGTTGGGGCCGGTGTTTGAGTAGCCGGTGCAACAGGTTTCACTTCCTTCTTTGGGGCATATTTCACTTCATCAACGATGTTTTTACCGCCCATTAGTTTGTCGATAGTCCACATCACATAACGGATGTCGACACTGATGGTGCGCTGAAGTTCCGGCTCATAAGCGATATCACCGCTCATAGCTTCCCAGTTGCCATCAAATGCAATTCCGATAAGGTTGCCATCACCATCTAACACAGGGCTACCGCTGTTACCTCCGGTAATATCGAGACCGGCGATAAAACATGTAACGAGCTCCCCTTTTTCGTTGGCATAACGACCAAAGTCTTTTTTGTTAATGAGTTCTTCCTGTTTTGCCGGAACTACGAATTCCGGATTGCTATTGTCCATTTTCTCAAGAATACCATCTGTTGTGGTGTAGTAGTCATATTGAACGGCATCCATTGGAACGTAATCACCCACTTTACCGTAAGTCAAACGCATAGTGCTGTTAGCATCCGGATACCATTTTTTATCCTTCATCATTTCCATCTGACCGGCAACGAATAAACGATAACCCGTGTCGAATTTCTCTTGAGACGGATTGAAAAAACTCTCACGGTACTTTTCAATTGCACTAAGGGCAACGGCAATGGCCATGTCCTTTTTGAAAACCTTATCATTAGGTTTGGCAATAAATGCATACAACTTTTCTTTGCTGGCAAGGAAAGAAGTGCTATACAACTTTTCGGCGTACGCGCGCACATTTCCTTTGTATTTGTCTTCTACCACATGAGTCCATGTCGGACGTTGGTCGCGTGAAATGTTCTTAATATACATTTCCGTTAAAGCAACAAATACATCCTTTTCGGTAGCTAAATCGAAATCCTTAAAGAATCCTTCTGCATTTTCCTTGAAACTATCGAGGATGGCACGTTTTTCCTCTTCATTTTCTGCATTCATGGCTGCAGAGTAGGTACGGTTAAATGTCCATGCAAAAAGTGTCAAATCAGAACCCGTTAATCCGGCTTCTATCGCATACGTATTGGCACGTGCTGTCTTATCCGTTTCAGCATAATACTCCTCAATCAACTGAAGGGCATTGCCATATTTCGCTTTCCTACTCGGATCTTGCGATACCCAAGTAGCAAATGACTGTTCCAATTTTTGCTTTTTTCCAAAAACATTCAAACGGGTCAGACCCTTGCTCTGACCGATAAAATACTTCCAATAGTTTGCTGTACCCGCATATTTGGCAGCGTATTGAAGACGCACTTTAGGATCCGCATCCATGTGCATTTTTTGAGTCTTCAATTTCATATCGCGAATTTCTACAACCGATGGATTGGTTTGCTCCAACGCTTGCTTAACACCCCACGACGATAGGAAACGATCTGTGCTACCGGGGTAACCCATAATCATTGCGAAATCATCTTCCTTCACACCATTTAAAGAGATTGGGAAAAAATGCTTAGGTGCATATGGTTTGTTGTCTGCACTGTAATCCGCAGGTTTGTTGTCTTTGCTCGAATACACACGCAGCATCGAAAAGTCGCCGGTATGGCGAGGCCACATCCAGTTGTCTGTATCACCACCAAATTTTCCGATGCTCTCAGGTGGATTTCCTACCAGACGAACATCGCGGAATGTTTCATACACGAGCATGTAGAATTCATTTCCGTAATAAAAATCTTTTACTTCTACATCATACCCATTTGCTGCTTCGCGCTGCTGAATGGATTTGATCGCTTCACCAATTGCCAACTCGCGATCTGCTTTTGTAGCGTTTTCACCTACATTTTTCAAAACCTCTTTCGTTACGTCTTCGATTTTGATCAGAAACGAAATTTCAAATCCGGGAATCGGCAACTCTTCGGAAAGACTTTTAGCGCAGAATCCATTGGTAAGTATGTCGTTCTCCACAGTGGCAAAGGATTGAATTGCATCATAAGCACAGTGGTGATTCGTGAAAATCAATCCTTTGTCGCTTACTACTTCGCCTGTGCACATACCGCCGTTCAAACGAACAACAGCATCCTTCAAACAGGCTTGATTGATACTGTAGATTTCTTCAGCAGTAAGATTCAGACCCATGCCTGACATCTCTGCTTGGTTGATGCGCGCCAATAGGTGCAGCAACCACATTCCTTCATTAGCAGAAAGCAAGCCTGTCTGGAGGAACAGAAGCATGCTGAGAGCAATGGCTTTAATTGTTTTTTTCATGAACAAGAGTAAATTATGGATTATGAGTTATGAGTTATAAATTATGAATTTGAGTTTGCGTTGATAATTGTTCTTCAAACCGAGCGGAGCCGAGGTTTTTGGGTACTTTAATTTCTCGGTCCCCGAGCGAAGCCGAGGGGTTTTCAATTTTGCATTTTCTTCTTTTCTGCCATCGATGTCCATGTGGCTGCTTCTATCATTTCATCCAAAACTTGATACAACTCTTGAAGTTCTTTCGGTGATTTATATCGGGCTGCAACTGTTTTCATCTTTTCGCCATTTTTGATTCCTGTAGTGGTTGTCGGAAGGTCGGTAACATGCGGATTGTCATAGCTATCCGCCAAGCTAAAGTATTGGATGCGTTCCGCTGTTTCTTTAATATTTTGAAGAACGGACATATCTACACGTGTGTGGTAAAATCCGACCATATCGACAAAATTTTTGCCTTCATACACACAATATCCGCTTTCATAAATCGTCAAATTGAAATACGGACACATGCCAAAACAAGGAGTTCGCTGATAAATTAGAAACGTACTGTCTCGATTCTCCTCCTCTAACTTCGGCGCTTTGTCTGCTAGAGTTTCGGTCGTTTCCACTGCCGATTGACTGTCCATGGCAACTTCCTTTTTATTGCCACACGCAGCAATTATGAAGACAACCAAAGAAACGACTAAGAAATTGAACGTTTTATTTGTTTTCATTGTTTTGTGGGCAGACAAAATCCCTGCCTCAATTGGGGTCGCGAAGATACCTCACGTAATGCGTTTTTTAAAACGCTTTATTTCAACACATTACTCCATGCAGGAATTTGATAATTCGAGTTTTTTTTCTTATATTAAGGCCTCAAATAATGCAGTTTTGTAAAATGAAGTTGTTTAGAATATCTCTTTTGTTAATTCTCCTTGCCGTTTTATCCGAAAACTTAAAGGCACAAACTGCTCCCGGAAGGTATTGGATACAGTTTTCAGATAAAGACAATGTCCCTCAAAGCATAAATCAACCGGAAAATTTTCTCTCGCCCAAATGCATCGAAAGGCGTATTCGTTTTGGAATCGGCTTTGATGAAAAAGATCTCCCGATCGACGAAACTTATGTTCAACAAGTTCTCGACCTCGGTTTTGCTCAAGTGGTTAATCGCAGCAAGTGGTTTAATGCTATCACCATTTTTACCTTAGACACCACACTAATCGAAGAGATAGCTTTACTTCCTTTTGTTGTTGAAACCAGAAAAGTTGAGTCTTTTATTCAACCCAACAAAACCCGTATTGAAGAAGAAGAAATCACTTTCAGGGATCAGGGTACTGAAGCCATTAAAAACGAATACGGCCCTTCCTTTCGTCAAATTGAAATGCTTAATGGTCACTTGTTGCATGAGATGAATCTTTACGGACAAGGTATGCACATAGCCGTTTTAGATGCCGGATGGAATGAAGCGGATATCCTACCATGCTTCCAACATCTACGATCATCGAACCTAATTTTGGGAGTGCGCGATTTTGTTTTTGGAGATGATCAAGTGTATGGTTTGAGCAATCATGGAACTTATGTGTGGAGTATCATGTCCGGCATAATTCCGGATTCACTTATGGGTGCAGCACCCCTTGCCTCCTATTATCTGTTCAGAACAGAAGACCCTTCTTGGGAATTCGTTATTGAAGAAGATAATTGGGTAGCGGCCATGGAAGTTTGTGACAGCTTGGGTGTCGATATTATCAACTCCAGTCTCGGTTATAGTTTGTTCGACGACAGTCTGCAAAATCACACGTATGCGGACATGGACGGCAATACAACTCGCATCAGTATCTCAGCGGACATCGCAGCGGCGAAAGGAATTTTGGTAGTAAATAGCGCCGGAAATTCCGGAAATAATGAATGGCGCTATATCACTGCACCAAGTGACGGCGACTCTGTTTTGTGTATTGGTGCTGTGGATGAAAACAGGGTGCATGCCTTTTTCTCTTCCTTCGGACCAAGCAGCGATGGAGATGTGAAACCCAATGTATCCGCAATGGGCTTGCAATGTGTATTCGCAGCCCTCGATAGTACTATATCCCGAGGAAATGGCACTTCATTTAGTTCACCTTTAATCGCCGGAATGGCAGCTTGTCTTTGGCAATCATTCCCTGAGAAAAACAATATGGAAATTTTCAGAGCGATCGAACAGAGTGCTCATTTGTTTTCCAATCCGAATGATTCACTTGGATATGGAATACCAAATTTTTATTTAGCCTATCAGATTTTATCTTCAGTTGAAAATGCTAATGAGTCAAATCCATTTGTGGTTTGGCCCACTCGAATCGAAGACAGCATAAACATCGCCACTACCATTGAACTTGGACCGGATCTATACGCCGAATTAATTGATAATAAAGGTGCAATTATCGAGACATGGGAAGGTGCTTTATCGGGTGAAAAACAAAGCGTCGTTCATCATACAATTCGACCTGACATCTCAAATGGTTTTTACCTGCTTACTATTCGAAGTGGCGACTACAAAGGGACGTTTAAAATTGTGAAGTGAGTCGGTCATTTCAATTGACAAAACCTACCGAAGACACCCAGTGGCAACACTGCACCTGAAGTAGCTTGCAAGTAAAGCTCTCCTCTTTGAAGCGATTTCCCTGCTTTAGACAGCAATAAATTATCCATAATTAAAGCTGACAATCCGAGACTATATGCATTTAAAATAAGGAAGTGTTCTTCAGGCGCCAGCAACTTTAAGGCACTATCTACAAGTGGCAAAATGTGTTCTTCGAGTTTCCATTTTTCCCCCTTCGGACCATGTCCAAAAGCAGGAGGATCCATTATGATTCCGTGATACGTACTCCCTCTTCTCTCCTCGCGCTGAACAAACTTCAAGGCATCTTCCACCATCCATCGAATGTTGTCCAACTTACTTAAAGTCATATTTTCATTCGCCCATGTTACTACTTGTTTTATACTGTCGACATGGGTTACTTCTGCTCCGGCAGATCTAGCGGCCAAAGTGGCTCCTCCTGTGTATGCAAATAGATTTAAAACCTTCGGGTTTTTTGTCTGCATCGATCGAAGAGACTCCGATATAAAATCCCAGTTGACACATTGCTCTGGAAAAATTCCTACATGTTTAAAAGCGGTAAGACCTAAACGGAAGACAATTTCAGATGCATCCGGCAAAATGTACTTCATGGTCCATTGATCGGGCATCTTTTTCAATTTAAGCCATTCGCCGCTGTTGCTGCTGCGTTGCACAAATTGAACATGTGCTCTTTTCTTCCACTCCTCATCCGTCCAACGTTTCGTCCATACTGCTTGTGGCTCCGGGCGAATGGTGATGTACTGACCAAAGCGTTCCAATTTTTCGAAAGCACCTACATCGAGCAATTCGTAGTCAGGGAACTTTCTGGGACTTAATAAATGAAACTTCAAATTGCTTGTCGACATTACTTCTGATAATAGGTTTGACGCGATACCAACATTCTAAAGACCAATTGAGTGAAAAAATAACCCACTGCTGCTTTCAAGGCTAATCCCGGAGCTGTTTGCTCCACGATCAACCAAGAGTCATCGCGTATTTGCATGATCCATAAAACACCCGAACCTAAGATTACAATATGTCCTAAAAACCAGAGCCCGATATTCTTCAACTGCTCTTGAGGTTTGATTCGTTCAGATATATATCCAGTGATAATTGCAGCGAGAATAAAACCCCAGAAAAATCCTGCAGAGGCAGGATTTATAATCTTCTCCCAGCCCGATGTTCCACCTGCAAAAACCGGGAGACCAAATCCTCCTGCAAGTATATACAGCACTACAGTAAGCAAACCAACTCTCCATCCAAACCAAATCGCAGGAAGCAAAACCAGTAAGCTCTGAAGTGTGATAGGAACATTCAATTCCTTTCTGATAATAACAGATCCTCCCATGGATAATAGCAAAGTACAAAGTGCGACTTTAATTAAAAAGTCGATGGTGGGATTACTTCCAAAACGTAGATAGTTATTCAGCACTTAAACTAGTTTTTAATTTCTTCTTCCGGTCTTGGAAAAACATTGTTTTTGTGATCTACATCGGCCATACCTAAAAGTGGATCAATTTCAATGATCAAAATGTCCGACATACTTTCGCTGATGCTCAATCCGAAAGCAGGATAAACCCAAGGCCAAACAGGTGCCTGAACTTCATCTTTCAATGCACGATTACCCCTCATCAAATCTAATGGGATATGGTATTTCGTTGATGTACCATCTTTTTTAAACACCCATACATCGAGGGGAGTTGGCATATATCCGATTCGATTTAGAACGACCTGAGTACCCGTTCCATCCTCATAGGCCGTATCGATTGCATAGTCAATTGTTTTTGTCGTGTGCACAAAATACTCGTTGTACCAGTCAAGCTCCAAGCCGCTTTCTTGCTCCATAATTCGTATCAAAGCTCGATCATCGGGATGTTTAAACTTCCATTCATTAAAAAAGCGAATCATGGCACGATCAAAAACATCTCGTCCCAGAAGAAATGCCAATTGTGCAAGATAGACCTCACCTTTGCTGTACGCTGCAGTGCCATAGGCGTAGTTCGTAATGAAATGATCGGCATGTGTATCAAGTGCTTCCTCCATGCTGTCTTTTACAATTCGGATATATCCGTTATACGAATCGCGATGTTCGTCTTTGTTCAGAGGGAAAAGTTGATCCATCACCTCACCGGAAGCAAAACTTGTAAATCCTTCATCCATCCAAAAATATTTGCTTTCATTAAATCCAAGTACTCCATGATACCAAGCGTGCGCACCTTCGTGCATAACTACACCGACTAAACTTGGGGCCTTTCGATTCCCTGTTACCAAAGTGGCCATTGGATATTCCATACCACCGTCACCACCTTGAATAACACTAAACTGTGGATATGGATATTGTCCGAATTTTTTGCTCATCAATTCAAATCCCTTTACCATCAGGGCTTGTGCATCACGCCATGTCTGGCCATACTCGGGGGTATCCTGATATAAAAAATGCATCATCGGTCCACCCGGAACTTGCATCTGATCGTGACGATAATCGGGGTCTGCTGCCCACATGAAGTCGTGAACATTTTCAGCTTTCCATTTCCAAGTATTGAAAGGGTATGGTTTTCCATTCTTTTTTAACGACTTTACTTTACCCGGAATTTTTTCATAACCATATCCTATCTCATCGCCATTTTGCAGAATGCCCGTTGCTCCCAATACATACTCACTTGGCAAAGTAATATTTACTTCAAAATCTGACCAAACACCGTAAAACTCCCGTCCTATATATGTATCCGTATGCCAACCCCAAGCGTCAAATTCACACAATTTTGGATACCATTGACTCATACTGTAATCGATACCCTCTTTATTATCGCGACCACATCTGCGAACCTGCAAAGGAACTTGACCTTCAAACGCAAGTTCAAAAGTGGACTTCCCTCCCGGTTTTATGGGTTGAGGTAAAATGACTTCTAAAATGGTCTCGCTCTCTCTCATAGAAACGGCCGTTTTGCCATTCTGCTTAAAGGAAACAACATGAAGAAGGCCCTGCTCATCTGTTTTGAGATTTAAAATACGACTACCCACTCTGCCATCCGGATCAACAATGACCCTGGAACGAACGTCCATACTACTTCCCGGACGAAAGGCATTAAAATATAAATGGAAATAAACTCGATCGATCGTTTCAGGGCTATTGTTGTAATAAACAATTTCCTCATCGCCGGAGATCAGATGTCTCTCCGTATTTAGTCTCGCATTGATTTTATAATTGGCCCGTTGCTGCCAATAAGGGTCTTTTACCTTTTTGGCTTGGATATTCGTAGAAAAGAGCATGGCCCCTAGCACCAGACATTTCCAAAGTATTCTCTGCTTCATGTTTTCTTAATGAATCGCGAAAATACAGGATTGCGTGCAAAAAACGATTGATCCTCAGAATGAAAGAGAAACCATACCCTAAATGAAGTTTCTACGCCCTTTTTCCTGACTGAATTTTTCGTGATTAAATGCCTCCGATCCCTTTTTCGGTATACTCAAGCTTTTCCAACCATCGGCTGCTACCATTTTCGATAAGAAAACGATCTGACCGATGTGATAGCTGTAATGGGCCAATTGTCGATTCAATGCCTCAAGCACTGTATGACCTTCATTTCTGATGTATACAATTTTTTCTAAATCTTCTTCTTTGAGATTATCTAACACTTTGAAAAAGACATTCCACGCATCTTCCCAATGTTTCATCATCTCTTCTGAAGATGTAAAACGCTGTTCAAATTCCCCATCGCGATTGCGCCAGCTTTTCTCTCCGTCTTCATCATAAAAATTGGTGAAACGCGAAAGCATATTTCCACTTATATGTTGGACAATTAATGCGATGCTATTGGAGTCGTTGTTAAAAGCCCAAAAGAGTCTTTTCTCTTCTACTTGAATCATAGCCTTTTCTGCCAAGTCCTTGTAGTAGCGAAATAGGGTGCGGGAGTTTTGTATGTAGTTTGAGGAGACGGACATATATTAATGGTTTTGGGTGATGGGTTATGGGTTATAGGTGATGGATGCAAACCGAGCGGAGCCGAGGTTTTAGAATACTAAGAGAACATCGGTCCCCGAGCGAAGCCGTGTCCCTGAGCTTGCCGAAGGGGGTGATGGGTGATGGGTGATGGATGATGGGTTGAAGATTGCACTTCGATTATAGGGATATTCATTTTTCATTTTCAATTTTCAATTTGAATTGGGTGCAGTTGGTAGTTTCATCCAGTGGGATACGTCTTTAAAAAAATGATTGCTGTTGCCTTCGCCTTGCCAGAAATGAGGGCCGTGTTTCGCAAATCTTTCGGATCCGGCGGGGTAAAAATCATGCTGCAATCGCAATACAATACACTCGCGTTTTTCGAATTCTCCAGTTTTGCCCGGTAAAAAAACTACATTGCCCGGAACATATGCGAGGACGCGCTCATTGTGAGGTGGAATTTCGGTTTCAACACTAATCCAATTGCCCATAATATCTACAATTCTAGCGCCTTTTTCAAATGTGCCTCATGATGATTGCCATGCCAAACATATAGTGCTAAGAGCTGCTCGATAGTGTTCCATTGTTTGTAGCCTGGATGAAAGAACTTTCGTTTCCATTGGTCCTCCCTCAAACTGCGATAAATACGAGCCATTATCGGATGGATTGCTCGAATGACATCCAATGATAATTCGATCGGATCTGTATAATCCGGAAGCAAAGCCCACTCATTTTCGTCGTAAGGCCGGATATCAGGTTCGTCTTCGGTCAGAGCTAGTTTCAGACGAGTAAAAGAATTGATATGCGAATCGGCAATGTGATGAAAAACTTGACGAGCAGTCCATGAGCCTTCTCTGTATGTATTCTCCAGATTAGAATCATTATAAGATTTACTAAGCAAATCAAGACGAGATGGCAATGACTCGAGATCGACAATCAGCTTTCTTCGAATGTCCTCGGTAAGTGATTCCGGCTTAACATATCTGCCAATTGGATATCTTAAATGATCTATGTTGTCCATGTTATCGCCCATACGTTCCTTTTATTTCCCTAAAAATTCGGGATTTCTTTTTTCTATAAATGCCTTAACACCTTCCTTGTAATCATAGGTTTCACCGGCCTCCAATTGTAATTTTTCCTCCAAATCAAGTTGTTGGTCTAACGAATTATTCATGGAAGAATTGAGTACTTTTTTAGTAAGTGCCAATCCTCGGGTAGGCATTGATGATAATTGATGTATCAATGAAAGTGAAGATGAATAAAATTCCTCGTCGCTATACACCTTGTAAATCATTCCCATTTTTTCCGCATCTGAAGCAGATACTTTCTCACCCAACATCATCAACGCTGATGCCTTTTGAAAACCTATTAAACGGGGTAAGGTAAATGTTCCACCGCTATCCGGTATAAGACCAATTTTTGAAAAGGCTTGAATAAATGATGCGCTTGCCGTTGCAACAACTATGTCGCACGACAATGCAATGTTGGCTCCTGCTCCGGCAGCTACTCCGTTTACGGCGGCTATAACCGGTTTTTCAATATTTCTGATTTTACGAATAATCGGATTATAACCCTCACTTAGTATTTTTTTCAATCCGGGACCATTTGGATCCATAGCTTCTTGTAAGTCCTGACCGGCACAAAACGCTTTGCCGTTTCCGGTAATCATTATTCCGCGTATCGAAGTATCGCTTGCGGCCTCATCCAATGCAGCACATAACTCTAGTGCCATCGGTCGATTAAAACTATTGTATTTATCGGGCCTGTTGAGCTTTAGAATTAACGAATTACCTTGTATTTCCTTTTGAATAAATTCCATCATCAATTGCTTTTCGGTCCAAAAGTAAGGGCACACGGATGATTTTACTTCATCAAATGTATATAGCCGTCGGTCTCTGCTTTGGCTCCGGTTCCGCACAAGGATTCATAAGAAACAATGTAATAATAAACCCCTGTCTCCGCTTCTCTATCTAACCAAGTTCGCTGCCCATCTGTGCTTTCGAAAATGAGGGTCCCCCACCGGTTGTAAACTTCAAGAGAATATGCGTTAAAAACTTGGGTCAAATCAAAGGAAGGGTCATCTCGTAAAAATGGCCTCCATCCCCGGTTCTTTTCATTGCCATCAGGTGTAAAAACATTGGGAAAGGCTATTGTACTCAAATCGATATTGAATAATTCGTCTTCAATAACTTCTGCTGCAGCCGTAGACGTGCATCCGTTGTCCGTATCCGTTAGAATTACCGAATAATCTCCGGGCTGATCTACTGAAACAACTGCTGCCGAAGCGCCGGCAACAATATTGCCTCCTGATGATGCCGACCAATTGTATGAAATGCTATTGTCGCCACCGGGGGATACTGAAAGCGAGATGATGGGATGTAAGCAGTCCAGCGTATCCGTTACAATAAAATCTAGTTCCGGTTCAACGAAATTCTCAGATACTTCAATTTCAGCTACAGACCCACAACCACTTACGGGATGCAATACCGTTACTTGATATGTACCGGCTTGTGAAACTTCTATCGATGAAGTTCCCTGACCGGATTCAATAACCCCGCCTCCGGATGCCAACCAACTGAATTCATCGGATGTTGGATTGGTCTGCACACTCACAACCACTTCGGCGTTGTTGCAATTCACTTCCTGAGGATTGTTGAAAGTGATCGTGGAAACATCATAATTGGCTTCAACTAAATAAGATGATCCATCATTGCAAAACTCATTTAAGTATACCTGAACAAAATACTCACCGGGAGCATTGAGTGTGATGGCTTCTGCATTCGTGCCGCTCGTTATATTCCCGTCAATCGTGCTCCAGGTGTATGTTACGCCATTTGCGGGATCGGCTTCTACGAATAAAGACAATGAGTTGTTGATGCAATTGAGAAGACTTGCATCCGGAATAGTAATGCTAAAGTCTGAGTAATCTGAACCTACTTCTACATAACCGGTATCGGCACAAAATCCTTCATAAGAAATGATGTACATGTATTCGCCCGGTGCATCAACGGATGGAGAGCTCGTTTGCGCTCCATTGAGAATATTTCCATCGTCGCTCGACCAAGTCCAAGATAAAAACTGAGCCGGGAAATTTGCTGTTCCGAGTATTTCCAAGGTTGGGTTGTGACAATTGAGTGTGGCAGTTTCTTCGGTAGTCGCTATCAAGGGTTCTACAAAAACCGTAATCTGTGCAGTGCCCGGAATACCGCATGCATCGGTGTATTCTACCGTGTAAACTGTTGTTTCATCTACTTGAGCTATGGGCGTTGCAATCGTTGGATCATCGAGTCCTGTAGATGGAGACCAAGAGTATACACCACCACCGGCACCTGCACTCAATTGCACAGGTAAACCCGGACAGGTATAAACTTCATCTTGAGATGCGAGAATATTCTCTTCCAAACAAACGATTTGATTATTGGAAGCACCTCCGGTCGCTGCTGTAAATCCCCAATATACCAAATTCTGACCTCCGAAAATTTCATTTATCATGTCAATGGTAGCACTCAGTCTGAACTCGCATTCATAGTAGACGCGAATTATTTGTTGAACAGGGTCCCAGTTTATTCTTACGAGATGATCCTGACCATCTTCCACGTTGATACCTAAAGGATCTATCGAAACCGGACCAGCCAGATTTAGGGGTGAAGAATGATTTATCGATCCATCTCTTTCGATAGCCACGTGATCTTCCACAGGGTCGCTATTCTCTCCATTTTGCCATGTATCAAATTCAATCCCAAGACTCGTCCCGAAGTTAAGATACCCCATACCTCCACCCGATTCTCCAATAGCATTGGTTCCAACTGTTTGCAAGACAAAACAAATTCCGTCTGCTCCATTTCCGTCAAATGAACCGTAGTTCATATAAAACAATAAGTCGAAAGATTGAAGCAGGTCTATTTGATCGCCATACCACACCGTACCGTTCTGTGTATTAAGAGCCGGAGTGAGTTGGTAACAGTCGTCGCCGAGTGCAATTGCACTTCCATTGAGGAAATATGTCTGCCCTTGTGCATTATTAAAACCACACCAAATAAGACTAATGAAGGCAAGGTACTTTTTCATTTTTGGGTAAGAAGGGCTGAAATTATGAAAATATCGGTTAATCCCAATGATTCTCGCAAGAATAGGTGTTTACTTTGTAATTCTTATGAAACTGATTGAATGTCCTCGCGACGCTATGCAAGGTTTGCATGACTTCGTTCCTACCGAAGAAAAAATTCGATATATCAATCAATTATTGAAGGTGGGATTCGATACGATAGATTTTGGAAGTTTCGTTTCGGAGAAGGCTGTTCCACAGATGCGCGATACTGCTGAACTGCTTGCCGGGCTTGATTTAGCAGATACAAAATCAAAACTTCTTGCCATTGTTGCCAACTTGAAAGGCGCTCAAAATGCCGTTATTCACCCTGAGATTAATTACCTGGGTTATCCTTTTTCGGTGAGTGAAACATTTCAACTTCGAAATACAAATAAAACGATTGCAGAATCTTTTTCCTTGGTTTCAGATATCAATGAACTCTGTGAAAAAACAGAAAAACAATTGGTGGTATACATATCCATGGGTTTTGGAAATCCCTATGGCGATCCGTGGGATCCGCAATTGGTAGTTGATTGGTGCGGAAAACTCTCTGAAGAATGTGGTGTGAAAATTATGGCTTTAAGCGATACGGTGGGCGTAAGCACCCCGGCAAATATTGTCCCGCTTTTCGAAACGCTTATTCCTTCGTTGCCAAGTGTAGAATTTGGAGCTCACCTGCACACCACTCCGGACTTTTGGAGAGAAAAAGTGGAAGCTGCCATGTCGAGTGGTTGCAATCGCTTTGACGGAGCTCTGAGAGGATTTGGAGGGTGTCCGATGGCTGCCGATACTCTAACCGGTAATATGCCAACCGAACATGTAGTCGCGTTTATTGAAGAACGAGGTATCGAACATGGATTGAATCTGACAGCATTCGAGGAAAGTCTCAAAATAGCCGGGCAGCTTTTCGGAAAGTATTCTTAAGGGAATCTTAATTCAAAAAATGTCTGAAGGTCTCAAAACCCCATGAAGTCTGTGAGATCTGCATGGTTTCTACCTTTTGAAGACTAATCCGGATTTTGCATCGGCGGAAGTGAAAGGTTGGTTTTTTCTTTTTCATTTTGGGTGGGTTAGGACATTCTTCTACGCTTTGCTCCTCTTTTGAGTTTCATTTTTTTAGAACGTGCGTCATATAAAGTCGCGTCCCCTATCGACCTGTGCTGAATTCGAGATCTTTACCACGAAAAATTAACTATAAACTATTACAACAAATGCAACTCCCGGCTGCCAAAAGTTGTCTGCTCTATTAAATGCTCCTATTGAAACCACATGAAACCAACAACTCTTCGAATTTTTCTTGCCTTTTCTCTGCTTGCCTTACTGCAAACAGCTTGGGCTCACGATCCTCTAAAACTAGAATTTGTATCGAACAAAGGACAGTGGCATCCCAATGTGAAACATCGAGTAGCCATGCAAAATGGTGCCGTGTTTTTGGAAAAAGGAGTAATTACCTACGCCTTTGCCGATGCCGAAGAGTGGAAAAAAACACACGAGTACAATCAGTGGACTTTGGATCAAAAAGTCAATTTTTCGGTTTCTGCTCATGCGTGGAGAATGGAGTTTTTGGGCGAAAACGATGTATCACCTGCGGGTGAAGAGGTTCAAACACATTATTACAATTACTTTAACGGCAATGATCCATCTAAATGGGCAGGACATGTTCCGGTTTACCACGCATCAAAATATACAGATTTATACAACAAAATTGACATGCGAGCCTACAGTAGCTCCGGTCGTTTTAAATTCGATTTTATTGTAAAATCAGGGGGAAATCCTTCGGTAATATCATATACCTACCATGGACCGGACAATGTTCGTTTAATAGATGGTCAATTGGTAATCGAAACTTCAGTTGGAAACTTTATCGAAAACAAACCCTATGCATTTCAGATTGTAAAAGGTCAATTGGTTGAAATTCCTTGTCATTACACCTTCATTAACGGTGTGGTTGGTTTTGAATTCCCCCATGGATATGATACTTCGAAAGAACTTATTATAGATCCTGAACTAATCGCTTCTACTCTTTCAGGAAGTAGCAGTACTAATTATGGCCACTCTGCAACCTTCGATCTAGAAGGAAATATATATACCGGATGCATCTCCTTTGGTGTTGGATATCCGACAAACAACGGTTCGTTTCAAGAAGGCTTTGGTGGTGGCGGAACGGACTTTGGAATTAGCAAATTAGACCCTGAAGGAACTACCTTGATTTGGGCATCTTATGTAGGCGGATCGCAAGCCGAAAACCCTCATAGTATGATTGCTAATAACCTACAGGAACTTTATGTCTATGGTTCTACATCATCTAATAATTTCCCTACGGTAGCGGGTAGTTACGACACTTCATTTAACGGTGGCGCTGATATTGTCATTGTAAAATTTTCGGCGGATGGTAGCGAACTATTGGGTTCGACGTTTGTCGGAGGTTCTGGATCCGATGGGCAAAATCAGGCGCCTGTAAATTATGGCGATACATATAGAGGCGAGATCGTTCTCGACATGGATCAAAAACCCTTGATTGCATCATTCAGTTCTTCCGATGACTTTCCCGCTAGCAACAATGCCTATCAAACGGACCTCAATGGAAATTCCAACTTGCAAGACGTCGTTGTATTTCGAATGAGTTCAAATCTAACGACCATGGAAGCCGCAACATACTTAGGTAGTGATGAGGCTGACACGGGATATGCGATTCGAGAGGCGACTAATGGAAATATTTACGTTGCCGGTATGGCGGGTGGCGACAATTTTCCAACAACATCGGGTGCTTATCAAACAACCTACATCGGAGACACAGATTTAGGTTGGAGTACGGTAGCGATGGATGCTTTTGTAGCCTGTTTAAATCACAATCTTTCTGACCTGGAATACAGTACATTGTTAGCTACCGACGATCAAGATCAAATCTTTTTTATGGATTTGGACAACGATGAAAACGTATACGTTTATGGTCAGGGAGGGATAGATATTCCGATTATCGGCAGTGTTTATTCAAATCCGAACAGCACTCAATTTATTACAAAATTCACTGCAGATCTAAGTGATATTTTGGTATCCACTCAAATCGGGTCCGGCAGTGGTGGCGGTTTTGGGGGATTCGATTTTGTGCCGGTAGCCTTCCTTGCCGATCACTGCAATAACATCTACATCTCTTCATACAGTGCCTTCGGTACTTTAGATTTAGAACAAGAACTATATTCAACGGGCGGATTTTACCTAGCCGTCTTTACCGAAAATCTGGAAGAACTGGAATTCGCTACGATGTATTCGGAAAACCACGTGGATGGTGGCACCAGTAGATTCGACAAAAATGGAACGGTTTATCAAGGTGTATGTTCGGGAGGTGGTTTTACTACTACTACCGATGCTTGGTCTAATACCCAAGCAGGATGGGATATCGGCGTCTTCAAAATTGACTTTGATGTAAGCGGTGTAAACTCGGCGATCTCCGGATCAAATGTGGTTGGTTGTGCACCCTTCGAAGTAAACTTCAACAACTTTAGTTCGGGCGATACTTTCATTTGGGATTTTGGAGATGGCAACGGTAGCAATGAATTTGAGCCAACACACCTATATATAGATCCGGGTGTGTATGAAGTTAGCTTGATTGCTACTGATTCTTTAAGTTGCAACATCGCTGATACTTCTTATTTCGAAATAGTAATAAGTGTGCCCGTTGACTATGTTCCCGACTTCTCCTATAGTGTCGATTGTGCCAACCAAGCTGTGTTTTGTACCAACACGACAGGTTATGATTTTCTAAGTTATGTATGGGACATGGGAGATGGAACAATCATAGAAGACATGGATGCCACTCACGTGTATGCTGCTCCGGGTACTTATGTTGTTACCATGACTGCGATTGACGAAGGATGTTTGTCGGATAGTACCATAACTGCTGAAATAACCATATTCGATGAGGTAATTGCCATCATCGGAAATGATGATCTTGAAGGATGCAGTCCCTTTGAAGTTGATTTTGAAAACAACAGCGGAGGAATCACATTCACTTGGGACTTCGGAGATGGCAGTCCACTTGCAACCGGTCAAAATGTTTCGCATACATATGATGTGGCCGGAGAATTCGTCGTTACACTTTATGCGGAAGGAAATAATGAATGTCCCGGTGCTGATACTACTTTCTCAAATGTTCTCGTTGTATCGCCTAATCCGATAGAGTCATTATTTAGTGTTGCCCAAACGGATCAATGTGCCCTTTTGCAAATTACGACCGACAATCAAAGCACGGGAGACAATCTCACCTATCAATGGTCGATCGATGGAGTTCCGGTAACTTCCAACGAAGATTTTGTTGAAGAACTCGACGCTCCCGGTGCGCATACCATTACCCTTGAAATTTTTGAAGAAGTTTGCGACCAAACCGACGAATTTGTTCAGGAAGTAACCGTAATCAACGAAATTGATTTGCAATTACAACCGGATTTACCCTTGTGTTACAACGACGATGGGTTGTTGATTCAGGCAGCTGAACCGGGCCCTGATGCTCAATATTTGTGGTCGAACAGCGAAACTACTTCAGGAATCATTGTCGATTCTCCGGGGGAATACAGTGTAGAAGTAACATGGAACAATTGCACCGGTAGAGATACGGTTGAAGTTGTTGAAATTCCCGCACAAATTTTGACCGAAGACGTTAGTTTCTGCGAAGGTTCAACTACTTATCTCACTATTCCTTTTGAAGGCAGCAACCAATATGAGTGGTGCAATGGCGAATCCGGTCAGAATATTACTACTGATCAAGATGGGCAATATTGTTATCAATTTGTCGATGAATACGGCTGTGTTCAAACAGGGGTAATCAACGTGTACATGCAAGACTTTAATTCGACACTTTACATTCCAAATACTTTTACTCCGAATAACGACGGTATCAATGACGTCTTCGAAGCTCAAGGAGTTGATATCTCCGAGTTTCAAATGTCCGTTTGGAATCGTTGGGGAGATGAAGTGTTTTCTACCAACACCATGGATATTCCATGGACCGGTAACTTCAAGAACAGTGGCACACACTATGTGCAAGATGGGGTTTATACATATACCATTTCATACCGAGGGATTTGCTCTTCAGAACAAAAGCAAGCAATCGGAACTGTTTTGGTGATTCGTTAGTGATTGATAATACGGATAATTTAAAGGTCTCCTAGGAGACCTTTTTATTTTTAGAGTAGTTTCATCTATCCTAACCTCACGTGCCCAAAGCAGCCAGCGCCAAACCGAGAAGCACTATTCCAAATTTGTATTTATTGAATCGATGTCCTTCACTCGCTTCAAATAAAATGGTAGTAGATACATGGAGTAAAATACCAATCAAAACCCCAATAACTTTCGGGGTAATATTCTCCAATCCGTGCATGTCGCTGTGTAAAAGATAATGATGCACAAAGGCTCCCGCAGGGGCTAACATTGCGAAGATTACCAACCAGAATATAGCTCGCAGAAGTTTCATTCCGGAGCCAATTAGTAATGCCATAAACACTAGCGACTCGGTGAATTTGTGAATAGAAACCCCAACTAACAATGGACTTCTATGATCAAAAAAGATACTCTCATGGTGATGATGGTGAGCGTGACCATGATCGTGGCCGCCTTCTAGTCCACCGAAAGGCATACCCTCAATAAAGGCATGAATCCATAAACTGATCATAACACTCGCCAAAAACGTTTTGCCAATGGGATGGTTGGTATGAGTATGTGCATGACCGTGCTCTACCCCATGCGAAAAAAAGTCGAGAATTACCTGAAGCAAAAAACCCGCAATGATGTACCATCCGGCAAATTCGATCCCACTTTCGTAGACCTCCGGAAAAAGATGTAGGAATGACAGACCCAATAAATAAGCCGCGCTAAATGACAGCAGTAATTTGAGCCAATTGGCATTTTGCTTTCTAGTTATTACAAAAACAGAAGCTCCAGCAAGGGAGGAAAGAAATAAAACAAGGGCGTAAAATGCGGGTGATTCGTTCATCTGCGTTTAGCAATCAATATTAGTCGGTCGGATTTCCCGGCTTCAAATGGCTCGAGAGAATATGCGCCAAAGGTATGAAGGACTTCAAAACCCGCCTCATCGAGCAGTGTCGAAAAATCTGAGAAGCCTATGAGCTGCACTTTTTCTCGGAAATAGTGATGTTCTCCCCCATCCTCAACATCTATGTCCTTGACCACCATATTGTGTAGGATATGTTTATAATGTGTTATCCTGATAGAACCCACTTGAGTTTCACCCTTGAGGGGTAAACCTGCCCTTACCAGATCCGCATTAAAATAGTCCAAAACAAAAATTCCGCCTACTCTTAAGTGATCTCTTACACAGGATAAAACCTTAAGATTCTCCTCTCTAGTCTCAAAATATCCGAAACTGGTAAACAAATTGACAATGACATCAAACGAAATACCCAGAGAAAAACTGCGCATATCTCCTACGTAATAAAGAATCTCTGAAGAAGACTGCTCTTTGGCTTCAGCAATTTGCTCGGGGGAAAGATCGATTCCGGAAACCTTTAATCCCATTTCAGCCAAATACCTGGAGTGACGGCCATTCCCACAGGCGAGATCGAGCACCGCTTCTCCTCTTTTAAGGATACTCTTTTCGACAAGGTTTTGTATTAAAAAATGGGCTTCATGGTCATTTCTATGGAGATAAAGCATGCCATAATAAGGCGAGCTAAACCAATCCTGAAACCACGCTTTTTCCTCTTTTTGATCCATACTACCGATTGAAACAGAATGGCGAAGATATAAACCGCCGTCTCTTTAAAAACTTTACATCTTATCAACTAAAGCCAATATTCTGTTTCATATTTGCCACTCAATAGTTAGCCATGCCGGATATCAATCTAATAGCCACCTCAAAGACTCCATCTGTTCGATTCGTCGCTGCCGATGGACATCTTGAAATTAAAGGACGCTCAATTCCCGAGAATTCTCTTGAGTTTTATAAACCGCTGATCGAATGGGTGGAAAACTACGAGAGTCTCGGTAAAGAAGACACCAACGTGCATATTCAGTTGGAGTACTTTAATACGAGTAGCTCCAAATGCCTGCTCGACCTGTTCAAAAAACTTGAAGCTCTTGGCAAAAAAGTTACTATTCATTGGTACTACGAGCAAGACGACGAGGACATGTTGGAGGCCGGAGAAGATTACGAAGCTATTATTTCTCTCCCTTTTAAAATGATCGAAACAGAAGAATTGCAATAATTCTGTTTAGCGGTCTTGCCTTTTCGCTTCGATCCGGGACGAGTTTTCCAAACAGTTTGGTCGAATATTCGAACGACTTTTTCATTCCGTCGAAAAAGAGCAGTATGCACATTAGTATTGTCATCGACCACAATACGAGCACATTTGCCGATAAGGTACTTATTTGTTTGCCAAAGAAATGTTTGCTTGGAGCATAAAAATGCGCGCCTAAAAAGTGCTTTTTAACCGGTTTGATGTAAATCAGATTCGTTTTCTGAACGAGTTCCCCATCCTCCTCAAGAATCTTATCAACGTCGTTTTTATTCGTTACAAAATCTTCGAGACTCTCATTGAAATACTTGTCCTTTTGCGCCATGTAGACCGCTTTCTTTTCCTCTGTATCAATGAAGGACTTCGACAATTCATCGCTTTCGGCGCTCGCTTTGTTATAATTGTCGCGGTAGTATGAAAATAGCTCCTCTAGGTGCAAACTCAAATCTACTAGAAGTGCCGTATCAACTTCTTGACGATTTAATCGATTGAGAGATTCGATTTGCAAATTCGGTATTGTTTCCGTCGCTTTTGTCAACTCATTTTGTATAAGTTTCAAATTGTAATCCAAGGTCTCATCATGCTCACCGGAGATCAACGTTTTTCTGCATTCCTCTATTTTAGATTCCAAGGCAGGTAACCAATAGTCCTTTTTCCATTGAAACATTTTTTTATCTTGCTCAATGGTGAAAAATTCTTTGTTGAAGTCGTTGTTCCGAAATTGATGAACAGCCATCGCTTCGTAGGCCCATCGTGAGGCCATCATATTTCCCAAAGCAGGGACGCTACTTTGGGAATTTAAGGCCGGGTATAATCGATCAAATCGAACAATTACTCCACTGAATAATAACTGCGGAATAATGAGGATAGGAATGAGAATATAAATGACTTTAGCCGAATTAAAGGTTGCTGAAATATTTAATCCAAGTACGTTGGCAAAACAACTTGTACTAAAAAGGACAAGCCAGAAAGACATATTCATTCCTTGAACCTCCAAAACACTATTTCCAACCAAAATAAAGGAGAGCATTTGGATGGCTGAAATAAAAAACATCAATAGAATTTTTGAGACTAAATAACTTCCATGACTGATATGAAGATATTTTTCTCGTTTTAGTATTTTTTGATCTTTAATAATCTCTTCGGCGCTAACCGTGAGGCCAAGGAAAAGAGCTACAACAACAGAAATAAACAAGTACTGTGTGAAGTTTAAGTTCTCGCGAAATGTATACACATGTTCTCCTGCTTTCCCCATCGGAGAAAACTTGATGAATAATGAAAGCACAAAGGCAAGAACCGGAGCTTCCAAAAAATTGATAAGCATGTATTGCCCATTCGATAGCTTGCTCAGAACCTCTCTCGTTAGAAAAACCTTCAACTGTTTTATCCGAGTGGGCAAAACAAAAAGGGACTTCGGTGTGTCTAATTGTTTATCGCGTGTGGTAATGTGATTACCTATAATTACGTTGAAGAAATTATTCCACTCTCGAGGTGAAATTTTTCTGTGTTCCGTTTCATAACCATATTCATCTACCACCTTCGCTTCGATGATATTAAATATCTGTTCAGGGTTTACATTACCGCAATGAGGACATTCGCTTTCAGTAAGATTGACTTGGTTTACAAGTCGCTTGAAATAAATGATGCTTTCAACCGGATTTCCATAGTAGATCGGAAATCCACCTTGATCTAGGATAAACAACTTATCCAACATTTTAAAAATGTCGCTACTTGGTTGATGAATCACTACAAACACCAGTTTACCTCTCAAAGTCAATTCCTTCAAAAGGTCCATTATGTTTTCTGAATCGCGTGAGGATAATCCGCTGGTCGGCTCATCCACAAAAAGAACCAAGGGTTCGCGTATCAACTCCAATGCGATATTCAGGCGTTTTCTCTGCCCTCCGCTAATCACCTTATCTAGGATACTTCCTACTTTAAGGTCGCGCACTTCCATTAATCCAATGGAGAGGAGAGTAGAATCAACAAGTTTGGCAAGATCTTCATCACTTTTACCTCCAAAGCAAAGTTTGGCGTTGTAATATAAGTTTTGGAAAACGGTAAGCTCCTCGATGAGAAGATCATCTTGGGCTACATAACCCATTACGCCTTCTATTTTTTCTTTATCTCTATGAATGTCGTAACCGTTAATGGTTACGCTTCCGAAGGTTGGAGTGTTGTTACCATTCAGCACATTAAGCAATGTACTTTTTCCGGCTCCACTGCCTCCCATTATCCCAACAAGACTTCCGCTTTGCTCCACAATATTGAGTTGGTGCAGAGCTTGCTTTTTCCCACCTTGAAAATAGTAGGATACGTTTTCGGCGCGATAGATAATCTTTATATCGCCGTAATTGTCCAGGAAACCATGAAGAATATCGCTATAAAAAAGCGGCTGTATACGTGTGCCTCGAATACTTGCTCCTTGGCCGAACACATAACTTCTTTCCGGTAAAATACTTTGACTATTGAGTGATATTTCATCTTTCCCGAAATAACGGACGAAGAATATATTGGCCTCATCAATTCGCAGGAAGAGCAGATGACCTCGGAGTCCTTCGGCAGTAACTTTTCTCGTTTCCTTAAGTTCACTTTGATGCTCTGAAGAAGCTACCAAAAAAGAACTATGATCCGGTATTTTTTCATCTGTGGCTGCAACGAGTTCGCAGATATGACGAAAGACCTCTTGATCAATATTAAAAGCTTCGGAAACAATCTGTAGAAATTCCCATTCTTGTTTTGATTTTTCTTGAAAGTCTTCGATAAATTCGAGGAGCCTCAGCAACACATAATGCTTTTCTTTTTGTTGGAGCTCTTCGTTAATTTGATCGCAAATGCGAAGAATTTTTACTGAATTTACTGAGGTCCTCTTTTCACCATGCTCTTTGGTAGATGACTTGCTCTTGAATAAAGAATCGGTAAATTGATCGTAGAGCTCGAGGTATTTTAGAACTAGTTCTTTGTTCAGTTGCTGACGCAAAAAGACGGCTACAATTTCCCGACCGGCAGCTTTGTTGCCACCGGCGATAATTGCAAACAATTGCATCAATGCACGTAATATTCCTGCGCTCATAAATAGGGTGTGCTTGTCGCGCTATGACTAGGAAAAGACAATACAGGATAGCAAGAACTGCGTCTTCAAACGCAAAAAACTATTTTTTGAAGCCGATCAACAATACAGCACAACCACTATCGGAGTTGCGTGTTGGGTCGAGTGTAGCTTCTATATTTACAGTGATGGTGCCTTCAACTACGAAGTCCCAAAAAGGAGCGTTTCCAAAATCGCTGCTCGAAAACAATTCGTTTTTCTCTTGATCCAGCACTTTAAAAACTACCGAGCCTTTCATGCCACTGCAGGCGGCGATTCTATATGTGTTGCCCCCAAACAAGGTTGTCTGAAATTCGGCAACATCTTCTTTTTTGATCAGTGCCCAATAAGCCTGGCCATCGCTGATGTACTCTTTATTTATGAACTCGGCGCAGTCTTCCGTTACTTTGTCGCATTGCGCAGAAACGTTTAATGCGGACATTCCAAAAAGGGCTGCCAGTAGGAAAAAATATCTTCTCATAGGGGTGGATTATTGAATAATGTTCGTTCTGAGTTGGCTTACTAATGAAGCTATTTCGGCTAGTTCACTATCGTCCATTGCAATTAATGTGCGACTTGTAAGATAGGTTTTATGTTCCTGAGCATCCACTATAGGTTGCTTGTATTCATAAGTTGACTTCAATTCGGCAAACGCTGCGGATAAATCAGAAAGAGATTTTTTCACGGCATCCAAACTGCTATCGTTCATTGAGCCAATGAGTTTTGCCAAACTTGCTGATGCATCCTTTTGCTCACCAATTCGCTGACGGATTGCGGCATTTGTTCCTAAGGATTGAATGGACAGGTGAAGAGCTTCTGCCCAACCTCCTAGTAATATCAAAACGGCCGTCTTCGTATTTGCGTTGTTCTTCAGATAACGATCACCGGCGCGATAAAAATCTGCATTCAAGGCCAAAAGCGAATCTCCGTTTTCAACGTTGTTTACAAAACGCTCTACCAATTTTTTGTCGATGTTATCCAGAACGCCCATTTCCGCAGATAGTTTACCAACCACATCAAAATAAGTCCTACTCATTTGAGGATTTTTGAAACAAGAAATGTAAGCCAGATCAGCGCCATAAACCCCTAAGTTGACAGCTCTTTGTGATTCGGTAACATACTTTCCTCGATTTTCAATAGGATTTAAGATATCCTTATTAAAGGCAATTTGTTCTTTCTTAAGAAGCATTGCAGTTTGAACCGGCGACGGGATAGAGAAAATTTCTCCATCCATTAAAAATGTGCCGGATGTTGAAACTTGCACAGAGTCTTTCGATTCAGTTTGGGGATTGTGCGTGTTTGATTTTTCCTCACATCCGGCAAATGCAAAAGCAGTTCCGATAAAGAGGAAGATTAACAAGCGGGAGGATTCACGTTTCATATTTTTGGGATAGGTGGATGCAAATACTGCGATTTTCTACGGAGAGTTTCAGTAAAAAGATACATTACAAAGAAAAGATTTCATCGGCAATGTCCCGACAATAGGCATGTTCAGTTTATAAACATGCTCTAAAATGACCTTCGTCGAAGAAATAAATCGTTTGGATGTGCAAATACGGTTATACATCGAATTTTTAAGGCCTTCCGTCAACTTGAAACAATCAACATTCATAAAAAAGAATTAGATATAACTCTATCTATCAATAGCTTAAACCTATTTTGTTGTGCTTAGGAATCCTTCTGTAAGTCGTACTTAGACATGAGAAAAATGCAATATAAATTGGGTTGGGTACTACAGGCAGTCAGGTTCGCGTAGTACCTTCCCGCCGCTAAAAGAAACGTATGGCATCCGCAAGAGAAAAACTCGACATTATAGAATGGGTCGTTCAACAAGATGACCTAGAAATTTTTAAGAGACTTAAATCTTTGATTCAACAAATTGAATCGGAGAAATTCAGTAATGCAAAAGTGATTGGTCAAAAGCCAAACGGCACTAGGGTTTCTCGCACCGAGCTTGTAAATACTTTCGAATTAGCCATGCGTCAATTCAAAGAGGGACAAACGTTGACCCTAGAGGAATTGGATGAGCTTTCAGAAAATTGGTAACCTGCAAATCAAATCATACATGTTTAAACTTTACACATTTACATTGGCCCTTTTAGGGGTTAGAGCCCTTCATGCTCAGACTCCATGCGTCGATGGAATGGCCGGGCAATTCCCTTGTCATCTAGTAGATCTATATGCGCACGTCCTGTTGGAGGATATTGGCAATGGCGACAACACCAATGATATTTGGGGTTGGGTATCTCCGAATACCGGAAAAGAATATGCTTTGATCGGTTGCTCCAATGGAACGGCTTTCTTAGATATCACAGACCCTGTGTCCCCGGTTTACGTTGGGTTTCTTCCTACGCATACCATTCCAAGTTTGTGGAGAGGAATCAAAACGTACGATCACTATTGTTTTGTTGTAAGTGAGGCTCCCGGACATGGCATGCAGGTTTTTGATCTGTACGAAATGGAAAATGCAGTGGATATTCCCGTGGATTTTGATGAAACTGCTCACTACGATGGATTTGGAAATTGTCATACCATTGGAATCAACCCTGATTCACCTTTTGCTTATTGCACAGGTTCTAACACTTTCTCCGGTGGATTGCACATTGTGAACATTACAGATCCATTGAATCCCACGCTTGCAGGTGGTTTTAGCGCTGATGGCTATACACATGAATGCACTCCCGTTATTTATAGTGGCCCGGACAACGACTATCTCGGAAAGGAAATTGCCGTGGCTTGCAACGAAGATGCCGTAACTGTTGTGGATTGCACTGATAAATCCGATTGCTATGCGGTATCGGTTAATGGATATGAAGACGATGGATACACCCACCAAGGTTGGTTTACAAAAGATATGCGTTACTTTTTATTCAACGACGAATTGGATGAAATGGAACTTGAAGTAGGAACAAGAACGCACATCTTTGATATGTTGGATCTGGATAATCCGAATTACATGGGGTTTTATCAATCTAGCAATACCTCGATTGATCACAACCTGTATGTATTAGATCAGTTTGTTTTTGAAAGTAATTATAGAAGTGGAATTCGAGTTCTCGACGCTTCGAAAATTGATGACGGACTTTTGAGTGAGTCTGCATTCTTCGACTTGTATCCTGCCAATGACAATGCGCAGTTCTCCGGTACTTGGGCGAACTATCCCTATTTCCCTAGTGGAACTTTAATTGCTACCGACATGTACACAGGGATTTTTATTTTGCGCCCCACTATGGTTTTGTTAAGTCAAAATAACTGGGAATTGTGTGGTGTAGACGAAGTTGAATTCATGCTCGATGTGAATGCTGAATTACTCTCAGATGTGACCATCGATATAGAAGGAATTAACGGTATTTCTATTTCTAATCCCGGTTCACTTGCTTCTCCTTTTGAAACCAACCTCACTATAAGTGGACTTACTTCTCTTGCTCCCGGGGTTTACTCCGGTAATTTAGTTTTGAATACCACTTTTGGTACTCAATACGAATTTCCACTTGACTTCACAATATCTGCCGGTGCTCCTGAAGCCTCATCCAATATGTCGCCTATGATTGGTGCGACACTTCTCACCTCTGCCGATATTTCGTTTACTTGGTCGGAACAAGAAAGCGTTGACTATTATACCTTTCAACTTGCTACTGATATAAGTTTTGCAGATATCGTAGATGAAGAAGTGGTACTTACCAACACCTACGACTATCCTTCCAACCTTCCGGAAGGTGAATATTTCTGGAGAGTAAAAGCTCACAATACATGCGGTGATGGACCATACTCTAGCATCAGTGATTTCAGTGTGATTTTTGTTTCCATAAATGAAAAGAACGAAGCCTCATTTATAGTGTACCCAAATCCAAGTTCAGATGTGTTGAATGTAGTTTCCGAAAACGGGGTGACCCATTACACGATCTTCGATATCTTGGGTCAGAAGGTGGATCAATTCTCAAATCAAGGAAAAATTACTTTCCAGTACAATGTTTCAAAATTGGAAAGTGGTGTTTACTTTATCGAAAGCAGTGAAGGCGAAAGAGTTTCTTTCGTGGTAAGATAATCTTTTAGAAAAACATTAAGAGGCGATCCATGTGGGTCGCCTTTTTTTTGGGGTTCATCAACCCGGACATGTGAATAATCTGTTTGACCCGAGGATTGTGCATGAAGATAAAAGGCCACTTTTGGTCTGTGAAAAAGAAGATTCCCTCATTCCTCAAAAACAAATTCGTTTTGGCCGGCGGCTTGTTTTTGGTATGGGTTAGCTTTTTCAGTCCCATAGATCTTTTTTACATAATTGGTAAACGTTTTGAATTGGGGGAAATCAAAGTGGAATTGACCAAGTTGCAGGCCGAAAATCAACGTATACGTCAGGACCTTCACGAACTAAGTTCTAATACCACAAACCTCGAAAAATTTGCTCGCGAAAATTTCTACATGAAACGCGAAAACGAAGAGGTCTACATTTTTAAAGAAAGGGCTAACTAGTCCGCCCTCAGAAAATATTGCTTAATGCATCGCTGATCGAGGTGACGAACTTCGACAAAAAAATAGGTCTCGTTAAAACGATAAAGAGGAATCCATAAATCGCTCCCCAGATGTGTGCATCGTGAGCAATGTTTGTTTTACCGCTTCTCATCATTAAAAACTCAGCTACAAAAAATACGATTATACCAACGTAAGCCGGCATGGGTATAAACATGATTGCAATCTGCATGGTTGGAAACATAAACATGAAAGCCATAAGCAATGCCGAAACTGCACCGCTGGCACCTACGCTCGTGTATCCGTAATTATCGCCATGTTTTCGGAGTGATGGCAGGGTTGCAAAAACGGCTCCTCCAACATACAGTACTATAAAAGATACGATTCCACTAATGCCTAAAAATGGCGGTACATCCGGAAAAAATCGAGCGAAAAAAACGGGGTTGGTAAAAGCCGCTTCTAAAATTGTACCGAATGAATACAGCACAAACATGTTGAAGAACAAGTGAATGAAATCGGCATGCACCAGGGTATGCGATACAATCCTGTAATACTCTTTATTGTGTTTTACTCTGTATGGATAATGTAGTAACTTTTCGAATAATCTCGAATTATTAAAAGCCTGCCAAGATATAAATACAGTTAGACCAATAATGAGAAATGTAATGGGAGATTGTGCCAGCATATTGTTAGCTTGAATGATCTGAAACTATAAACCACTGAGTATTTATCTGACGCCAGTTGAGCGTATAGTGACCGCTTAATGTATCAGCTATTCTGTACAAGGTCCATTTACCTAAAACCCAGGCATTCTGCTCATCTATCATTTCCATAGAAATATTTTCGAATTGCAGACGCCCCATAGCATCCGCAGTCGGATAGGATTTTTTGTAATTGTCAAGGGTTTTCTGCCAGCCTTTGTTCACACCGCTTTTGCCAATAAATAGCAAGGAATCGCTATGCCAATAGGGAATCATAAAATCATCGATATTTCCGCGATTCCAACTTTCCTGCTGTTTATCCATGATGCTAGAAATAACCTGCAGCTCCTCAGAGGAGTCGTCTTTTATTGCTACTTTATGGGTGTCGGTTTGACAGGCCATCAAAGTCAAAAGAGAAATAACAGAAAGGAATATTTTCATCTACCGCGCAAATTAGACATTAAATCGGAAGTGCATAATGTCGCCGTCTTCAACAACATATTCCTTCCCTTCAACGCCCAACTTACCGAGTTCTTTCAAGGCTGCTTCACTTCCATGCTGAATGAAATCTTGAAATTTCATTACTTCAGCACGGATAAATCCTTTTTGAAAATCGGTGTGGATGACGCCTGCGGCCTCAGGTGCAGTTGCTCCTTTATGCACGGTCCATGCGCGAACTTCCTTCTCCCCTGCCGTGAAATATGTATAAAGACCTAACAAGCGATAAGCAGCATTTATGAGCTTAGACACCCCGGGTTCTTCCAAACCCAAATCTTGCAAAAACATTTGGCGTTCTTCGAAAGTTTCAAGCGATGCAATGTCTGCTTCAATCGCAGCACCAATAACGAGTACCTCGGATTTTTCATCTTTCACAGACTCTTTTAATCTGTCTACATGAGCGTTCCCGTTCTTTACTGAGGCTTCTTCAACATTACACACATAAAGAACCGGTTTGGCTGTCAGCAATTGAAGTTCTACAAGTAACTGCTCATCTTCTTCGCTTGTAGCGGTGATCGTGCGAGCACTTTTACCCTGCATTAAAGCATCTTTGAGCCTTGTAAGAAAGTCGAAAATGCGTTTTGCGTCCTTATCTCCGGTGTTAGCTGCTCGTTGAACTTTTGTCAAACGGGCTTCTACCGACTCGAGGTCTTTTAATTGCAATTCGATATCTATAATCTCCTTGTCGCGAACAGGGTCTACGCTTCCATCTACGTGAACCACATTCGGATCGTCGAAACAACGCAGAACGTGAATGATGGCATCTGTTTCACGGATGTTGGCCAAAAATTTATTGCCGAGCCCCTCACCTTTGCTGGCTCCTTTTACCAAACCGGCTATGTCCACGATTTCTATCGTCGTTGGAACTATGCGCTGTGGATTAATAAGTTCTGAGAGTTTGTTCAAACGCTCGTCAGGAACCGTGATCGTCCCCACATTTGGTTCAATTGTACAAAAGGGGAAGTTTGCAGCCTGCGCTTTTGCGTTGCTCAAACAGTTAAACAAAGTTGACTTGCCTACATTGGGAAGTCCTACAATACCGCACTTTAATGCCATGAAAATCAGATTTTACCCGTTTTTCTTCAACGGGGCCGCGAATATACGCAATCGAAACGGGAAAAATATTCTCTAAAGGACTTGAACTACCAGGCCTTTTAGGTACTCCCCTTCCGGGTGGAAAATGCTGAAAGGATGATCCGGCGGCTGATGCAGTTGGTATAAAACTCTGATATTTTTACCGGCATCGAGGGCTGCCGAAAAAACAGTAGAGGAAAACAAGGCCTTATCAACTGCCTGAGAACAGGAAAACGTAAAGAGTAAAGTCCCTGAAGATGCCTTGCGAAAAGCGGCTTCATTCAGTCGGCGATATCCCTGCACTGCTTTATGACGGGCACTGAGGTGTTTAGCATAAGCAGGTGGATCTAGAACTATAATATCGTAGGCCTCTTTCATGCTCCTTAAATAGTCTAGGGCGTCCGATTTAATTGCCGTATGCTTCGCACTATCGATTCCATTTAGTGTCAGATTTTCGTTGGTTAAATCGATCGCTAGTTGACTGCTGTCTACACTGTGCACCAAGGTGGCTCCTCCCAGCACCGCGCTCACGGAAAAACCGCCGCTATAGCAGAACATGTTGAGCACTTTTTTGCCTTTGGAAAGTTGTCCGAGCAGTTTACGATGTTCACGTTGATCGAGGAAAAATCCGGTTTTTTGTCCCTGAACCCAATCTACTTTATAGGCACAGCCATTTTCGATGCACTTCGCATCATGTGCTTCTCCGACGAGATATTCATCCGCTACTTCTCGGTCGGAATTTTTATTGATTTTTAATGAACTCTTATCATAAATAGCTTT
Organism: Flavobacteriales bacterium; assembly: GCA_044375415.1. Taxonomy (GTDB): domain Bacteria; phylum Bacteroidota; class Bacteroidia; order Flavobacteriales_D; family Sanyastnellaceae; genus JAWXBG01. Next base: position 32,890 of record JBILMS010000010.1, on the reverse strand, counting down.
CAAATCCGCTCCATACAAGTCTTTTAGCGCTTCTGCAAAAACATTTCTTAGTTCGTACATCCCTTCCGAATGAGTTTGGATCACAGCCGTAGAACCATACATGTCGATTATTAATCCGGGCAAACCATCTCCCTCGGCATGAACCAGTCGATACATATTGGACTGTGGATTTTTGGTAAGACCCATCTTTTCTCTCAGCGAATAGGCTTCTTTAATTTTTTTCTTCCAGAAATCCTCATCGGGTGCTTCGGGTCCGAAATGAAAAAGTCGAATGCAAATACTTCCCTCTGCATAATGACCGAATCCAAGGGTTTTGTTGTCGGCGGCAAGCACTTCCACCATGTCGCCGGCTTTTAATTCACCACGCACGCCTTCTACCGCCCCGGAAAAAATCCATGGGTGAAATCGTTTGGTAGAAATGTCTTTTCCCGGTTTTAAACGAATTTGAGAAAGTTCAACGGCAGAGGTATTGTTCATGCTGCAAAGGAAATGCAAAGAACCGGATTCTGAAGAATTACCACCATCGAAATAAAATGCAAGGTTTTAACAACGAATTGTCGATCTACTCCGTAGAAGACCAAAACTGTTTTATGAAAAAGATCACCACCCTATCGATTTTTTTCTTCCTCTGTATTGTCCATAGTTGGTCACAAAAGGAAGATCCCATTATTCACAGAGTATTTACGTTCGCCGGAGAAGAGGTTGTCGGATCCGACTTAACTTACGAATCTCCCATTCTTCAACCTTCCTTTTTCAAATTAGATGAAAGAAGGTTTGAGACAAAAGATGTTTATCAATTCCAAAACAACAATGGTTTTTTCACCAACCTCTCAAAAATTCACGGCGAAAAAACGGAAAGATATGCGTTGAGAACCCAACAGGGCAAAATCGATATCTACGAAGAAATAGACATGGTTATATACGGGGGTCCTTCACTAGCCCTTCAGTTTCCGGAGGATGATGTAAACTCCAGTAATCCTGAATTGGCGAGTGGGAACTATGTCCAGTACTACGCGAAAAATGGTCAGCCCATTAGCAAAGCAACCTATAAAAACTTGAAAGCAGATCTCAGCGACAATACCACCAGTGACAATTTGATGCGAAAGTTTAATCGCATGCGTTGGTTGCAATACGGCATGATTGCCGGAGGTGCCGCTCTTATTGCCGGAGGAATGGGAGCACTGGATCCCGAAGAAATGAAAATGACCCCGATGATTGCTCTCGGTATTGTCTTAGGTGGAGGAAGTTATTTGCTCGAAAACCCCAAAGAGAACGCCATTTGGAACGCAGTTCAGGCCTACAACCAATAGGATTTTACTTCTTCTTAAATTTCTCGATAGCATTTCGGGTGAAATCCGACAATACCAATCGTCCACTTACAGCTGCTCGTTCAACCAAAAGTTGATCCCAGTTTTCGGTACCTTCCCAGAAGATATTCTTGAGATCGCTCATAGCCTCAGGACTTGATTTGGCAAGGGTTTCGGCAAGTTTGCTTATCGCAGCATCCATTTCTTCAACCGACGAAAACACTTGGTTGTACAAGCCCTTTTGCATGGCCCAGTTTGCACTTCTCCATTCGGCAGCATCAATGGCCAATTCGCTCATGGCAGAAAGTCCCATCTTTCGCTGAACAGCAGGTCCGACCACGAAAGGTCCGATTCCAACTGCCAATTCACTCAACTTCACGGACGCCGAATCCATGGCGAAACAATAATCACATGAAGATGCAAGGCCTACTCCACCACCTACGGCTTTTCCTTGGACTCTTCCAATGATGAGCTTCGACGATGTGCGCATAGCATTAATTACTTGAGCAAATCCGGTAAAAAAACGCAGTCCTTCTTCTTTGGATTGAATAGAAATTAATTCATCGAAACTCGCTCCGGCGCAAAATGTCTTATCGCCATCAGATTTCAGTACAATCACTTTCGTATCCGGATGATTCGAGACTTCCGTTATAGTGGAAGCCAACGTTCTCAGTACTTCTCCCGGAAGTGAATTGCTTTGTGGGTGATAAAAAGAGATGGTGGCTATGCCATTCTGTATGTTTTGGTCAACACGTCCTTCCATGAGAATTCTTTTGAATGGAAAATTAACTTGTGTAAAAAAGCCCCGCGGACGGGGCTTTTGATGCGATTATGATTGACTTCTTTTCACCATTGGAACGTAGTCTCTTTTTCCGGCACCGGTGTAGATTTGGCGTGGACGACCGATAGGTTCACCCTGCTCGATCATTTCTTTCCACTGTGCAATCCAACCCGGTAGACGGCCCAGCGCAAACATTACAGTAAACATTTCGGTTGGAATACCGATAGCTCTATAAATGATACCTGAGTAGAAGTCTACGTTTGGATATAATTTTCTTTCGATGAAGTATGGATCTTTTAGAGCAACTTCTTCAAGTTGTTTGGCAATGTCTAAGACCGGATCGTGAATACCCAGGCGATTTAAGACATCGTCGCACGACTTTTTGATAATGGTAGCGCGAGGATCAAAGTTTTTATAGACTCTGTGTCCGAAGCCCATTAGACGGAACGAATCGTTTTTATCTTTTGCTTTTTCAACCCATTTGTTGGTATCGCCACCATCGGCTTTGATACGCTCTAGCATTTCGATTACCGCTTGGTTGGCTCCCCCGTGAAGAGGTCCCCACAGCGCTGCAATACCTGCTGATATTGATGAGTAGAGGTTACTTTGACTTGACCCAACGATACGAACCGTGCTTGTAGAGCAGTTTTGTTCGTGATCGGCGTGCAATATGAGCAACTTGTTCAATGCATCGTCCACTACAGGATCCACCTCATAATCGTCGACCGGAAGGGCGAACATCATATTGAGGAAGTTTTCTGTGTAGCTATATGCATTTCTTGGATAAACGATTGGGTGACCGATGCTTACTTTGTACGCCTGAGCCGCCAACGTAGGCATTTTGGCCAGCAAGCGGTGCATGGTAAGTTCGATATCTTTAAATGGTCTGTTCGGGTTTTGTGACTCCGGATAGAAAGTGGACATCGAAGCAATCATAGACGACAATACTCCCATGGGATGAGCACCCGTTGGGTATGCTTCGTAAAAACGTTTCATGTCCTCGTGCACCAAGGTGTGGTGAGACACGCTGGCTGATAGGTACTTCAGTTCTTTATCTGTTGGAAGTTCTCCATAGATCAAGAGGTACGCTACTTCGAGGAAGGTAGCGTATTCGGCCAATTGCTCGATTGGGTAACCGCGATAACGCAAAATACCTTCTTCACCATCGAGGAAAGTAATGGCACTGAGGGTTGCCCCTGTGTTTTTGAAACCGGAATCCAGTGTGATGTAGCCAGTCATATCACGCAACTTGGTGATGTCGATGGCTTTTTCGCTTTCGGTACCGGTTACTACAGGAAGCTCGTATTCTTTGCCTTCCAGGATGATTTTAGCTGTTTCGCTCATTGAAATTCGAAGGGTGTTTAGTTCCAAAAAATTGCGGGTGCAAAGATAGCGGACATCTTTCCGTTATCAAAGCAAATGGCTTTTAAACCCAAAAAGAGGTCGAGATGTTTCTTTAAGCCAACAAAAAAGATCGAAAGCAGAGATTTTCTTTAATTCCAAGAAACCTTAAAAGCCCCTACCCAACTGTTCTTTTTGTCTACTGTATCGAAGGTTTTATAGACATCGTCACCGACATATTTTAGGTAGGGCTCACATTCCGGAGCAGAACGGAAACCTACCATGCGATCGATGATTGTTCCGCTTTCATCCATGAAGATAATGGTTGGATAGGCCGCTACTCCAAGAAACCGCGAAAACTGATGAACCCCGTTGCGACCTTGCACATTGGGTTTGTAATCCGGATTTTTATAAGTAAGACCTTTAAACACCAAACTGTCGGCTTGCTCAGCATCAAACGCTACGGCATAAAAATGTTCGTTTACATATTCAACCAGCTCAGGATGAACAAAGGTCGTTTCCTTCAATCGCTTGCATGGTCCACACCAATGGGTATAAACATCAACTAGAATTTTTTTCGGTTGCTTTTTTTGCAACTCAATGGCTTCCTCCATGGAGAGCCAGTTGATTTGGGCTACAAGAGCACCGACGAAAAGCGAAAAGGCAAATGACAATAAGTACTTCGTAATCATCTTAATCTATTTTTTAGCAAAACGGCCATCGAATCCGATAGCCGTTTTGGTTTGTTTTATTTTACGTTCAACATAAGCTTTCGAATCCATGGTGATATTGCAATTAATGCAAGACCTGCGATTAAAGCGTAAATGGCTAACTGCTGATATCCATTTGTGTAGGAAACAAGTTTTTCTGCTGCGCTTGCATTTTCATTCGGACTGGTCATGCCTGCTCCTAATAATCCGGCAACATACTGGCCATAGGCACTCGCTAGGAACCACATACCCATCATCACACCTTGAAGAGGTCTAGGTGCAAGTTTTGTCATAATTGAAAGTCCAATCGGAGATAAACACAATTCGCCAAATGTTATGATCAGGTAGGCCAGCGTGAAAATGTCCAAGGAGGTCATTCCGTCTGCTCCGGCAAAAAACTTGGTACTGTAAAAAGTGTAAAACGCCAAGCTCAAAAACAAGAATCCTAATCCAAATTTAATTACGGTATTTGGTTCTTTCTTTCTTGCGCTCAATGCTATCCAAATGAGCCCCAGAATTGGAGCGAATATGATCACAAATAATGAATTTGCGGAGTTATTCACTCCGTTTGGATCAAGTGTTATCGAACCGAGCAATTCGCTGTTCAGGTTATTTGCGGCAAATAAACTTAGTGATCCTCCGCTCTGCTCGAAAAAGGCCCAAAAAAGAATCGAGAAAACGATAAACACTAATGCGGCCCACAATTTCTTTACTTCATCGAAACTGTACTTTGTCATTTCGTAGAAGATGTAAATCAACGTGCACGGTCCAATGATGTACATAAACCAATCTGTGTATTCGGTTTTAGCAACCATAGTCATAATCACCGGTATGATGGCGAGAGATCCTATGTACACGGCGTAATCGTACCACTTGCGATTCACTCCATCCTTCGAAGATTTAAACGGAGATAAACCAATATTCCCCATTTTTTTCTGGGTGAAAACAAACGTTAGCAAACTTATTGTCATTACAATCGCAGCAAGCCCAAATGCAAGATTCCATGAATAGGCCATATCGGATTTTCCAATGGCTATACATGCATAACCTCCCAAAAGAGCTCCGATATTAATACCACTGTAGAAAAGTGAAAAACCTGCATCCCTTCTATTGTCGCCATCTTTGTATAACTGGCCCACCATCGTAGAGATATTTGGTTTGAAAAAACCTGTACCTATGATGTTGAAACTAATACCCAGGAAGAAATATTCTTTTGGATCAATGGCGAGAATTAAACTTCCCACAATCATGAGAATACCACCCCAGAAAAGTGATTTTCTAAACCCTAGAATTTTATCTGCGAACAATCCACCGATGAATGTGAAGGCATAAACAAATGCTTGTGTTGCTCCATACTGCAGATTAGCCTCATCTTCTTTCATCATTAGCTGATGTACCATGAAAAAAGTGAGCATACCTCTCATTCCGTAGAACGAGAATCGCTCCCACATCTCTGAGAAGAAGAGATACCATAATTGCTTGGGGTACTTCCCTTCGAAATTCTGGATCGCCTCCAATTGTGGATCGTTTTCCGGTACGTCCTTACTTAATTCTCTATCGAGCGTTGTTGACATTGAATTTTGATTTTAATCGTTTTATTCAACTTACTTCATTCTGCAACATTCAAATTTTATGAATGCGCCGCCTTAGAATTTATTACGAAACATTATTTTCTCTCATCACACTGTTCAACCACTTAAGCATCATAAACAAAATGATAGCTGCGGCTAATACTAGTCCAAAATTGAGGTAGAAGTAATTTTCTTTATTCTCAATGTCTTCCCAAAGACTGGAAAGCATTCCCGACATCTTATTACCCACCGAAATGGCAAGGAAAAATCCACCCATCATAAGTGCCGTAATACGCGGAGGTGAGAGTTTTGATACAAGCGATAATCCCATAGGTGAAAGACAAAGTTCTCCAACGGTAATTACACCATACGATGCCATCAACCACCATGCACTCGCTTTACCCGTCATATCATTTGTTGCAAAAACAGCTCCTACCATTACCAAGGCAGATAAAGCTGTAATCAATAATCCAATGGCAATTTTTGTCGGTGTGCTCGGTTCTTTTTTGCGACGACGAAGCATACCCCAAATTCCAACTAAGACCGGTGTAAGCACCACTACCCAAAATGGATTGATTGACTGAAACAACTCTGTAGAATATAGTTTCATATCTGTGCCCTTGGGTGGAATCTGATCTCCGGGTAAAGTGGAGAAATATTTATGCGACTTCTCGTGCTGATCGACCATTTTTCCATACTCCGACTTAGCTTTAATTTCTTCCTTCGAAACTGCGGGCATAGCCTTTTCTATAGCCCACATACTATCAACTGAAGTCTTAAATTGTGCATCGTCCATAGCCACTATGTCGTTGTTTACTACAACTTGAGCCATGTCGAATTCAGTTGCAACAGAGGCTACTGCATCTGGCATTTTACGATCCGTATGATCTTCCGCCCAAACAGTTAGAGCATCTCCATTTTGGTGGAAAATGGCAAAGAATAAAATCACACAAGTGAACACAGCGAGCAATGCTTTGATAGCTCTTCTTTCTTTTGCTTCTGATTTTAAAGCGAGGTAAATGAAAAATGCAATTACCGGAAGACAACCAAATATGAATGCGTCATTGGTATCTGTACCCAGTAAGTTGCCCGGAATTACGTATCCGATGATACCAAAAACAAACATAGGAAGCACGGTCATCATTAGAATTCTTCCCGTGGACATATCCCCTTCTCTCAGAGGTTTTACCACATCTACATGTTTGATGTGTTTTGTTCCAATAATAAATATGATTACTCCTATGATCATACCCACTCCGGCGGCCGCAAAGGCATGTCCCCAGCCATAGTTGTTTCTCATGTATGCAGCAACGAAATTGCAGACAAAAGCACCAATATTGATACCCATGTAGAAGATATTGTATCCGGAATCCTTCTTGTCCTTCAACTCATCTGTGCTGTATAAATTACCAACGAGTGTTGAAATGTTCGGTTTAAAAAACCCGTTACCCAAAATGATTAGGAAAAGAGCGAGGTAAAAAGTTGCCGTACTATGAATGGACAAACAGAAATAACCTGCCGCCATCATAATACCGCCCATAATAATTGACCTTCGATAACCTAAAATTCGGTCGGCCAATAATCCACCAATGAAAGGTGTGAGATAAACAAGTCCTAAATAAGTTCCATAGATGTCAGACTTTTTTCCGGGTGCAAAACCCATCCCTCCGTTATTCCAGCCATCGAGCATGTAAAGAGAGAAAATTCCTAACATAAGATAGTATCCGAATCTCTCCCACATTTCGGTGAAAAAGAGAACGTACAATCCTTTTGGATGCTTTGCAGCAGAGGTAGAATTCTTGTCCATAAGTAGTCTTGGTATGATTTTATAAACTGGTTTCGGCCAAATATAAAGGAATCATCGATTCGACCGCCGAATTTATTTTCCTGAGAGCCATCGCATGAGATCGAGCAGAAAAGCACAATTGTCCTGTGCTTCAGGATTATTGAATCCTACAGGCCTCGATAAGAGACCGGTGAGCTGTGCCGAAAACATAGCCGCTTCAGCGCTGATTATCAACCTTCCGTCACCAAATTCCAAAGCTGCAATTTGCTCGAAACTTTGTCCGGGAAGAGCAGGTGTATTATTGTCAAATTCTCCTGCCACCTTGGGAAGAAATAGTGTAAACGTTCCGTCCAAAGCTAATAGAGGAATATGATCTCGTTGAATCTTAAAGGCAGAACCGGTAAATGTGATAATCGTATCGTCTTTCAAATCTATCAACTCATTGGAACAATTCAGTCCTTTTTGGCAAGTAAATTCCTCCCAGCCTCTGCTATGTTTATCCTTAGTGAAACAATTCACAAACTAAACACCAAAAGCTTTTCCTAAAGGAAGTGCGGCACCGGCAAAGGGCATATGATCGGCTATTAAAAATAAACTACCTCCCTTTTCAACCCAATTTCGAATACATAAAATTTCGTCATCTGTATAAGCCGATGGGGTTGGTAAGGACCATTTCGAAATATTTGAATGATGTAGTGGATTCGCTATCACCAGAACATCTATTCCCACCAATGAGCTATCGGTAATGATAGTATCCATAAGGGATTGAAGTCGGTATCCATCACTTGCAAGTAGACGGGAAAAAGCCGCATAACGTCCCGTTCTCGTGTGAAAATTGTTGTGCCCCTCATCAATTGCAACAACAGGCCCTGCACCAATACTATAAGAAGGGTTAGCCACAGGATACCTAAAAACCGTGTCCGGTACTTGTTGAGCCTCGGTTAAAATAAAATTAAACCAAACAAGTGCTGTGATCAGTATTACTCTCATCACTACCTAAATATTACAATTTCTCCTTAAGGAAATTTGTCATCATGGTAAACAAATGCAATCTTGTATTGCCTCCATATATACCGTGATTTTTGTTTGGATAAATGAATAGATCAAACTGTTTGTTGGCTTTCACCAAAGCAGAGATCATGTCCATAGTGTTTTGATAATGCACATTGTCGTCGGCCGAACCATGCACCAATAAAAAATCTCCCTTCATTTGATCTACAAAATTGATCGGAGAATTGTTTTCATATCCACCATCATTTTCCTGCGGTGTACGCATAAATCGTTCGGTGTAAATGCTATCGTAGTATTTCCAATTTGTAACCGGAGCAACTGCAATACCGGCTGAGTAAACGTCGGCGCCCTTGGTCATACATAAACTTGTCATGTAACCGCCGTAACTCCAACCCTGAATTCCTATTCGTGCTTTGTCAACGTATGTCTGTCTTCCGAGGTATTCTGCGAAATCAATAAAATCTTCGGTTTCCAGTTTACCCAAATTCATATACGTGCTGTGTTTGAAGTCACGACCGCGATTCATAGTACCTCTCGGGTCGCAGCTTACAACAATAAATCCTTCCTGACAAAGTAGTTGATACCACAAGTAGTTTCTTCCTCCCCAAGAATCGTTTACCGTGTTGCTCCCCGGACCTCCATAAATAGCTACCAAAACCGGATATTTTTTCGCAGGGTCAAAGTTTGTAGGTTTCATCATCCAACAATTCAAGGCTATTCCGGCGTCGTTGTTGAAGGTGAAAAATTCCTTTTTGGCCAAGGTGTACTTTGATAATCTTTCGATCAACTTTTGGTTATTCTCAAGTACGCGGACTTCTTTACCCGTGTTGTCGCAAAGAGTTATAAATGCCGGTGTATTGGCATTTGAATTAAAATTGATGAAGTACTTTTTGGTTGAACTGAAGGTGCCGTCATTCGTTCCGGAACGAGTACTCAGTTTTTGCTTTGTCGATTTTTTTGATTGGATAATTGAAACGCTGTAAATGTGTTTTTCGATAGACGAAACTTCGCTGCTACTGAAGTAAACAACTCCCTTTTCGCCGAGCCCAAAGAAATCGAGAACGTCGTAATTTCCTTTGGTCACTTGTTGCACCACGTTGCCGATCATATCAAAAATGTAGATGTGATTATAACCATCGCGTTCGCTAGTCCAAAGGAAACTTTTGCCATCAGGAAGAAACGTCAGATTGTCTGAGATATCTAAGTAGGTTGAAGCGTTTTCGGAAAAAATAGTTTTTACGGGAATTTGAGCAGGTAAGACTTGTTTTAGATCTGTAAGCAAAAACTCGAGGCTATTCTGATGGCGATTCATGCGCATCACGCACAAGCCATCATTACTCTGACTCCATTTAATTCGCGGGATATACTGATCCTTTTCTGTACCTGTATCTACTTGCTTGCTTTGACCTAATTTGTAATCGTAAACATAAATAGTCACAACACTATTCGCTTCTCCGGCTTTGGGGTATTTGTAAGAGTATTCGCCGGGATATAAGTCTCCGTAGGTATCAAACGAAAATTCTTTAACCTCCGATTCATCAAATCGGTAATAGGCAATTCGATCGCTGTTGGGCGACCATTCGAAGGCGCGCACGAGTGCAAATTCTTCTTCATAAACCCAGTCTGGTGAACCGTTGATAATCTTATTCCACTCTCCATCCGTGGTGATTTGTATTTCACCTCTTGTTGCAATATCCATTGCAAAAAGATTGTTGCCTCTTACGAAAGCGACTTTTTTCCCATCGGGAGAAAACGTAGCTAACATCTGTTTTCCTTTGCCTTCTTCCGCAAGAGGAATCGTCTTTTTTGTCTCTGTATTGTAGATGAAATATTGAGCTGAATAAGAATATCTATAGATCGGTTCAGTCCCTGTAGTAATCAAAATCTGCTTCTCATCTTTGCTGAACTCATAGTCGTCAAATGATTTGGTAGCATCGTTAAAGATATCTTTCGATGTTGCTATTTTTCCCACTGTATCGCCGGTGGCATAAGCACATTTTACAATCACTGCTCCGAAAGCATCGCTCTCCGAAACGGTGGTGTAATGCTCTCCATCGTTCATCGATTTTAATCCGGAGATACCGGCAGAATTAAACTCAGCTCCCGCCCACACTAGTTCGTTGGTCAGTTTTTTCTGGGAAAATAGAATTCCGGCACTCATGAGAAACACCGATAAAATAAGGGCTTTTTTGATCATACGGATTTAATATGTTAGGAACGAATGTAAGATAATATACTAATTACTTTTCTGAGTTGTGACAAACGGAAAAATCATACCAAAAACAACTTATTCCGCATTTTCGTTGGTGTTGACCCACAACGCTTCGATTCCCGGAGTGCTACCTGCATAAAAACCGCCGTCTTTCTGAAAGATCATCGTTACCTCCAGATCGCGGCTCGGGGCTTCTTCAAAATACATCATCATTTCTTGAGCACCCATAGCACTAAAAGCTTGAGCATAGGCATACGATGTGGCCGCATTACCGGACATAACAAAGGTGTTGGTGGTAGTGTTTTCAGCAGGATATATTACAGTTTCAGAAAGTACCTTTTTAACTGCTTCCTGATCCATATATGCCACAGCTTTATTAAAAACATTTAGTTTCTGTTCGCCCAAATCACCCGGCAAGTTGGCTACCAAATAACGGTATTCCTCGAGGTCATATCCTTGATTCACCACCATACCATTCCACTCTATCCTAAACATATCAATTCCATGTTCTACAAGATAAAAACGAATGATATCGAGAGCATAAGCACCTCCAAATGAACTCAGATCGACACGAGTTCGAGGATCTTTTTTCTTCAAAAAACTCTTCTCGTAAACACCCTGCTCATTGTAGTATTCGCGCAATTCGAAAACCTGGCTATCCATTCCGCAGTATTGCATTAGTTCGTCAATCACAGCATCTTCGAGTTGATATCCGGGCATCACTTTGGAGCGAGCTTCGGCTAATGGAACCAAGGTAGGATCAAAATAACCATAAGTCTGATCGTACAATTCCTGTACATAATCTTTTACCTGAGCATAGAGGGTTTCGCGATCTACAAAGGGCATGAGACTATCGGCATAAGGCCACTCGTTGAAACGTTTCATAACTGAACCTTCGAGGGTCGATGAAAATAAATATTCCACATTAGCTATAGTGGCATCAATAGCAGAATCTGCCGAACCCGGTTCTTGACCGAGGATAATCTTTAGGGGTTTCCCCATGAGAGTTTTCTCGAAAGATGCTTTGTAGTTGCGTTTGCAACCAACAATTGTAAGCATAATAATCGCTGAAACTAGAAGAAAAGGTTTTACGAGTTTTTTCATCGGAACAAAAATAAAGGGAAACAAGAGGATTGTGCAAATGGTGGGGACGGACGGCGTGGGGACGGACGGCGTGGGGACGGACGGCAGTCCGTCCCTACGCCATCGCAATTACATCAATCAATGTTCTCGATTTCAATTCCGTTTCTTGCCATTCGGATTCGGGGTCGGATTGAGCGTTGATACCACCACCTACAAAAAGTGAAAAATGACTCGGGAAAACCCGCATACATCTAAGATTTACGATGTAATCCGAATCTTCATCGGAATAATGAACACCAATATAACCGGCATAATAATTTCTTCTATGTAGTTCGTGATTAGCTATTGCCAACAGTGCTCTATCTCTTGGAAATCCACCTACCGCGGGCGTAGGATGTAATGTCTCCGCTAATATTCCCTTATCTACTTCTGTTTCGAATTCAATTTTTGTTTTGAGGTGAACTACCTGTCCGGCCTCAACGGTTTCCATCTCCCCTCTGTGAATTCCCGTTATGCCCAGTTTCTCTAGTTTTGAGATAATAAAATCGGCCACCACTTGGTGCTCCCGAATCTCTTTGCCCCCCCAAGTATATTCACTTAAGTTCTGACCTTCGACCTTTTTCTGCGTGCCCGCCAAGGCCATTGTTTCGATCTTCTTGCCTCTTTTACGAAAGAGTAATTCCGGACTCGCTCCAATCCAAAGTTGATTTTCCCGACTTTTAAATAGAAAAATATGTGCCAATGGATATGCTCCCATCAAGCCCATAAAAAGTTTTTCGAGAAGCGCCGGATCATTTCCTCTATCTACCTTCTTTATTCGACTAAATACGGCCTTTTCATATTCACCCGATTTCAATTCTTCAATCATTTTACCAAGACGAAGAATGTATTCTTCTTTAGAAATTTCTAAGTCCTCGCTGCCCCGCTCAGAATTTGAAAAAGGAGTAAGTTCAAAATTTGATATGACAAACCTTGATAAATCAATGAGATCGGAAGAAATCAACTCTCTTTCTCCCGCTTTGGCAAAAAAGAGAAAGGGCTCTTTGTTCATTAAAATGCGATGTATCGCCGAAGTATCATCCATTTTTTCGCTCACGTATCATGACCGTTAGTCGAGAGGTAGCCACCAATTGCTCGGAATCATCTACAATGTCGATGTTCCAAACATGCAGACTTCTCCCTTGATGTTTTATACGAGCAATACCACGCACCCAACCGGAGCGTACACTTTTGACATGATTAATATTGAGTTCGACACCGAATGCTTGGGCTCCCTCCTGTTCTACCAAAAAATGAGAACCAAAACTCCCTAAGGTTTCGGCCAATGCAGCACTTGCTCCACCGTGCAAAACTCCATAAGGCTGATGTGTTCTGTGGTCTACAGGTATCCTTGCTTCTACGTGTCCCTCGGAAATGTGAATGAATTCCATGCCCAAAGCTTCCATCAATGTGTTTTTACTCAGATGGGCAAATTTTTCTTCTAATTCTTTATTCATAACGGGGGCAAGGTAATTAGGTCGCACGGAATGAACAATGATCGCACATAAAAGTTCCTCTATATGCCGCACACAGAGTTGTAATATTGCTGGCACATTGAATCAAAAGAATGGACGAATACAGAATATTGCTGGTAGAAGATGAAGAGAGCATTGCTTCCATGATCCGACTAAACTTGGAAATGGAAGGATATAAGGTTATTCACGCTGCCACGGGACCGATAGCACTCGATAAATTTCGAAATCAGGCATTTGATCTGTGTATTCTCGATGTTATGTTGCCCGAAGTCGATGGAATTACGATTTGTGAAACCATCCGTTTAGAGGGAATAAAAACGCCTGTTCTCTTTTTGTCGGCGAAAGGAAGTAGCAAAGAGAGAATTGAGGGTTTGAGGGCCGGGGGTGACGATTACTTGCCAAAACCCTTCGATTTCGAAGAGCTTCTCATCCGTGTTCAAAAACTCATTACACGAAAAAATACCGGATACACATCCCTCGATGATGTCAACGAATATGAATTCGGGGGAAATAAGGTCAACTTTTTAACATTTACCATTATCGATAAAGAGGGAAATAATCACCAATTATCCCGAAAAGAGGTCATGTTGCTCAAACTTTTAATCCAAAAAAAGGGAGAGGTTGTGTCCCGCGAAGAGATTCTTGAAAAAATTTGGGGATACGATGTTTTCCCCAGTACACGCACGATTGACAACTTTATTCTTCTTTTCCGTAAACATTTTGAGCCCAATTCGAGGCAACCCATTTACTTCCACTCCGTCAGAGGTGTAGGATACAAGTTTACGCCAATAGAAAAAAGTTTCTAAAAAACAGGCAACCAAACTTTATTCCACCGTCTAAATAACGGTACGCAGTTTTCCAGGACTGCGTTGGTTTCAAAATTTTCCTTGCAGGTTTACAGAAAGGGGTTCTTTGGAGCCCTTTTTTGTTGCCCTACATTTCCAATCTGAAAATGGACTCAAAAAAGAATAAACTCCTCTTTTTCATTGGATTAACGACTCTAATGATAGCGTTACTTTACCTATCTCTCTTCTCCGACCGCTATCATTTCCTCTCATTACTTCTACCTTATCTAATTGCTTTTGGAGCTTATTTGCTAATTTTCAATAGAATAAGACTTAATACCAGTAAAATCCTTGCACTTACCGTACTTATTCGCTTGGCGACCTTTTTCAGCGAACCTCTTCTAAGTACCGATTATTACCGCTTTTTGTGGGATGGAACCATTGCCAATTCCAACCCGCAAATGGTGTTCAGTTATACGCCTCGAGAATTTCTCTATCAACCAAACTCCATTTCCGGGGTCGATCAATCTTTGTTCGATCAACTTAATTCGCAAGAATACTATACGGTATATCCTCCTGTCTGTCAGTTCATGTGGGCAATGACAGTTTCTTTATCGGGCTCCGATACAGGTGTTTTTGTGTTTTGGCTGCGATTATGGATGGTTCTTTTCGAAGTCGGCACTGTGTTTTTTATAATTCTCATTTTAAAAAAACTCCGCAAACCGATTGAAACAAGTCTGCTTTATGTTCTGAACCCACTTATTATAATTGAACTTTCCGGAAATCTTCATCCCGAAGGTTTCATGATATTTTTTATGTCGATAGCCATGTTTTTCCTAGTCTCTTTTGTAGAGAAAACCAACGGGGGTTTCGACAACTCAGATCCTACTTTTTCAAAAGACCAGAATTTTAATTCGAAGTGGTTGTTGTTTGCTATTTCCGCGGTTGCCTTCGGATTAGCAATATCGACGAAACTCATTCCCCTGATGTTTTTACCCTTGCTTATACCCATTATAGGTTGGTGGAAAAGTTTTGTATTCGGCTTGATTTCCGTCGGATTGACGCTATTTTTCTTCACTCCTTTTGTTTCATTGGAATGGCTTCAAAACATAGGTCATAGTCTAGATCTTTATTTCCGACAATTTGAGTTCAATGCTTCTTTCTATTATGTCTTGAGAGAACTCTCCAGTTTGATCAGAGGATACAACGAAATAGATTTCATAGGTCCTATTTTGGCGGCTTGTACGATCGTTTACATTTCCATTCGCTCCTTTATTCCGGCATTTCGACAAAAGCTCTTTTTATCGATGTTACTTGTATCTACCATTCATATTTTATTTTCGACTACAGTGCATCCTTGGTACCTTATTCTGCCGTTGTTTCTGTCCGTATTTACCGAACGGAGATATGTGGTTTATTGGAGTTTCCTCATCGTATTAAGTTATTCTCATTATGGTCCGGGAGTGTGGAAAGAAAAGTACACTCTGATAGCAGCCGAATACATTTTGCTGATTCTTTTCATTTTCATAGAAAAGTCATTTTCTGAAAGATCCCGTCCCGAGGTATCTCCTTTATAAAACGTTTGACCTATTTTCAACCCCAAATAGATGATTTTACACATGAAAACATTTTTACAGTTTAGCCTTGTTGTTCTCGTATGTTTTTCTTTCACATCTGTATATGCAGATCCGGGTGACACTACCATCGTGCAAACGTTCACCTTTGAAGCACAGAACAATCCGAATACGGCATACGATAGTCCCGGAAGGCGTTGGTTTGAATTTCCCGCTAGCGATAACGGTTTAGAATATCAAAAGATTTTGATGTACCACAAACTGAAATGTTTTGAAGATGGAACGGCCGGAAACCTCGGATTTCCATGTGGCGAATGGGATTATCTCGCATACAATTTCCTCTTCCAACATACGGGTTTGCTCGATTCAAATGCCGTCACTCACCCACAATATCTAATCGAAAATCTCGACTTTGACACCCGCGATTTAACGAACAATCCGGTTTTTAATACATATCAATATGAGCAAATCGTAAGCACAGCTATAACCTTAAATGAATCTGCCTTTATTCCCGGTGACAATGACATTTCTATTGCCGGTCCCTTTACTCAAAATAGCGCGCAACGACTTCAGTATATATACCGAGCCAATGAACTTACTGCGGCAGGTTTAACAATTGGAGATATTAAGAAAATTGCTTTGAATTTTGAAGCATCCAATGCTCATGCTGCGCAATTTTCTATCCGAATAAAATCAACTTCTGCAAACGAACTTCTTGGTTTCGACAACACCGGACTAACGGAAGTCTATAACCAGGATTTAACCCTTTTAGGTAATGGACTGCAAGAGTTCATTTTTAATACTCCATACTTTTGGGATGGCACTTCAAATATTATCGTTGATATATCATATACCGACGAACTGATTGAACCTATTGTATCCCTTGCCGGACAATCTGCTTCATTTTACTCGGGAGTTCACTCCGAAGGAAATGATCGATACATTCATTTTAACTCAAGTGATGAATTGCAGGTTCCGGCAGAGGTTTTTGAAGCCGTTACCGATCAAATTACTATTTCGTTTTGGCTAAATGGAGATGCCGAATTTCAACCCATGGACGGCACTGTGTTTGAAGGACGAAATGCACAAAATGGACGAGTTCTGAATTCTCATCTTCCTTGGAGTAATAGTCGTGTGTATTGGGATGCAGGCAATGAAGGCGGCTATGATCGCATCGACAAACTGGCCAATACATCCGATTTCGAAGGTCAATGGAACCATTGGGCCTTTACTAAAAACACTACGACCGGCTCGATGAAAATTTTCCTCAATGGTGTTTTATGGCATAGCGGTACCAATCTCGATAATCCACTCAGCGGCATCGTTGAATTCGCTCTTGGATCTGCGGTTACTTGGAATAATTACTATCGCGGAAAAATTGATGAGTTTGCCATCTACAATGTCGAATTGACTGATGCCGATATTCAAAATAGTATGAATGTTGATCTTGCTCCTAATGCCAATTTGTTGGTGTATTACAATTTCAATGAAGGCTATAACGAAGGTATTTTGGATCACAGTGGGAATAATTTTCACGGCGATCTTTTGGGCAATGCAAGCAGAGATTTACACAAGGGAAAAGATCTTTGGAGAAATGAAAATCTTGAGTATGCTCGACCCTACATGACATTTTACCAAGGCAGCTACCAGATCAACCAAACAAATGTAATCGGCGAATATCAAGTAGCAGTTGCTCCTGTTTCAGTTGCCGAATACGCAGTAAACGGAAACGAAATTGATTTAATCGATCTAGGGTATGCTTGGAATATTGGTTATTCATATACCTACAATCCCGCCGGTCAAAAAATAGACTCCACTCTTGTCAATTCAGAATATACACTGAGCAATGATGATCTCAGCTATTATCAAGCACCTTTTGAAGTCATCAATCGTTTTGAATTGGGTCGTTACATTACTCCATACGGTATCCAGCTCGACCTCGAAGAAGGTTGGACATGGATCTACGACGTGACTGATTTTGCTCCCCTACTTCGCGATTCAGTTGAACTTGAGGCCGGCAATTGGCAAGAACTTTTGGATCTGCAATTCTTATTCATTGAAGGCCCTTCCCCACGTGAAGTTAAGCGTGTTGAAAATTTCTGGGTAGGAAACTACGGTTTGTCTAACATGGATGACTTCGTGACTGAACGTAGTTTTGAAATGGAAGAGGGTGAAGAAGGATTAAAACTTAAAACTGTAGCCACCGGTCACGGATTTGGAAGTGGAAATAACTGTGCGGAGTTTTGTTACAACACACACAGCGTGGATGTAAATGGAACACAGCAATGGGCTTGGGAAATAATGCATGATTGCGCAGACAACCCTCTGTATCCTCAAGGTGGTACATGGATATATGCGCGCGCCGGATGGTGTCCCGGTAAAGAAGGCAAACTCGAAGAATTCGAACTCACACCTTTCATTCAAAATGGCAGTGTGAGTGTTGACTACAATATTGAAGAAGATCCGTATGGAAACTATGTTTTCGAATCTCAAATGATAACCTATGGGGAGATGAAACATCAAGTAGATGTGGAAATAGACCGCATTCTTTCTCCAAGTAATTTCCGATTGTTCAGTCGCGAAAATCCAATGTGCGACAATCCTGTTATTCGCATTCGCAATATGGGTATTGATCCCATTACCAATTGCAGTATCAACTTTGGTATCGTTGGAGGAAATGTAGATTCATACACATGGAATGGAAATTTAGCCTTT
The DNA here is from genome assembly GCA_044375415.1 of Flavobacteriales bacterium. Lineage (GTDB taxonomy): Bacteria > Bacteroidota > Bacteroidia > Flavobacteriales_D > Sanyastnellaceae > JAWXBG01. Next base: position 14,500 of record JBILMS010000010.1, on the reverse strand, counting down.
GGTGAATACGAAGATGTTGAATTGCTAAGTACCGATCCGACTTTATGGTCGGGAGATGATGATGCAACACTTACTTTCTTTGCTCAGTTGAGTTATGTGAACGATTTGTTTATCGACAATAACCCATACAACGATTACGCTACGAGCAGTTTTCACCGACCTCCCACGTACACTTATGGTACAGGAGAAGATGACGACAACCGCATGATAGTAGTGCTTAAAACCAACAGCGCTTATTGGGAATCAGAGGCTACTTTGTATGATATCGCGGGAAACATTGTTTGGCATCGCGATGATTATAACGAAGGCAACACTACCTATCGCGATACTTTGTTTATCAATGAAGGTTGTTATATGTTCCATTTAGAAGACAGTGGTGAAGATGGCCTGAGCTTTTTTGCAAACAACGACGGCAATGGTTCTTGTCGATTGGATCGTGTGCAGGGCATAGACTTCGAAGTGTTCGAAAATGATTTTGGTAAAGAAATCAAACATTATTTTCACTTTGAAACAGATCTGGTGAGTGTTATGGAAACACAAAAACCACTGACTACGCTTCGGGTTTATCCAAATCCGGTAGAAGACATGTGTCGCATTGAATATTCCGGTTTTGGTGGAAGAGTTACTGCCACCGTTACCGACATGTTCGGCAATGTGGTCAACAACATTACCATGCCTAGCAACCGTGAGGGTGCCACGTACCTACGTGTATCAGATTTTGCTTCGGGTATCTATGTTGTGACGCTATGTGATGGTACTTTAGTTCGCACGCAGCGCCTTGTGGTTCGGTAGAATTTGGTAAGAACGTAAGCCCTTCGACTCCAAAATCGTCGGAAAAGCCTCACCCCAGAACAGTTCTGAGTTTAGAGAAACAGAAACAGGTAGGTCAGTCTCTCAAAACGATTCGTCCACTCTCACTCTTCGCTCTCACTCTGTAATTGAGGGGAACGTTCACGTTTAGTGAAATCTTCAGTTTTCAAAAGTTCGCGGCTTTATAAAACGTCAACTTTTCAGTTTGCAGAATCGGTTCCCTCTCCTCTGGAGAGGGCGGAGGGTGAGGCCCTCGGAGAAGAATGCCTTTTTTCGGACAACTTTTACATCTAAAATACAATCATCCCATAAGTTTGTTAGATTTGTCAGAGCCAACCAAAAGTACCCGTTTTGGTCTTGGACCAATCGCAGCCAACCTTAAAAACCTACTATTATTCCACTATGGAAAAAGTTTACTTAATCCAACTCCTTCGCAAGAACATTTATTTTGCGGTCTCCACTTTAGTTGCTTTGGCAATCTTATGCGTTTCGCCGTTGAAAGCTCAAGTAACATTGGGGAATGATACCGTGTTGTGTAATGGGGAACCTTTCACCCTTACAGCCACCACCACAGCCGGACTAGAGAGTACATCTTATACGATTACGAGCATTCCTTTTGCTCCGCATCCTATCGCCGGAAGCACAGTGAGTCTCACCGATGATGCCGTTTCCGGGGTATTTCCCATCGGCTTTTCCTTTTGTTTTTTAGGAACTAGCTATAGCAACTTTTACATCGGGTCAAATGGATGGATCAGCTTTACAGCGGGCCAATCTGCAGCATATACCTCCGCTTCTATTCCTAACACAGGAGCGAACGTTCCTAAAAATTGTATCATGGGCCCATGGCAAGATTGGAATCCCGGTATTGGTGGAACTATTCGATACCAAACACAGGGTACTGCTCCCTTCCGAAGATTGGTAGTGACCTGGGATAATGTTCCTATGTTCTCTTGCACCGGAAACCTCGGTAAATTCCAGATAGTTTGTTATGAAACTACCAGTGTCATTGAAAACCATATTTGGAATAAACCCAATTGCACCGGATGGGCCGGAGGAACTGCTGTTCAAGGACTTCACAATCTTGCGGGAACTCAAGCTTTTGTTGTTCCCGGACGTAACAGTACACAATGGACTGCCACAAACGATGCAAGACGATACACACCGAATGGATTGTCGTGGTATGCAAATGGAGTCTTCGTGGGTTCAGATTTTTCTATAACCATAGATCCCGAGGTAACCACCGAATATGTTGCTACAGCGATACTATGTAATAACACTTCTTCATCTGATACGCTTGTTGTGACTGTAGGACTTCCACTTTCTTTTTCGACAACCGAAGTAACCACAACTGAATGTACTGAGGCCACAGGTTCCATTTCTGTCGGAATAGAAACAGATTCCGAGGGCCCATTCACCTATCAATGGGCTGATCCGATCAATTCCAACGAAACTGAATTAACAGGACTCGATGAGGGATTCTATACGCTTTCAATTACCGATGATGTTACCGGTTGCGCTATAGATACCACTTTCGAAATCACTACAGAATATCAAATTTTCGTTTTTACGGAGGGCTCCGACATCAATTGTGCAGATGGCAGCGATGGTATTGCCACGGCGAGTGCTAGTAATGGAACAGGAAGTTATACGTATGAATGGAATGATCCACAAAGTCAGGAAGGACAAACAGCCAATAACTTAAATGTGGGTACATACACAGTTACAGTTACAGATGATATTGGATGCACGGAAACTGCTTCAGTTGAAATTAGTGCACCTGCTGCGCTTGCGATAAATGTAGATGAAGCTATTTACCCACTTTGTTTTGGAGATATTTCGGGGACAGCTACCGTGAGCGTTGAAGGTGGTGTTGGTGGGTATCTTTTTGAATGGAGTAATGGAACTGAGGGCCAGACTATTTCGGGCGTTGGTGCCGGTCAGTATTTTGTCGGTGTCACTGATTCTAATGGATGTGAGGGCGAACTTCAAGTGAACATTATTCAACCGCAACCCATCAATCCAAATGAAATAATCCAAGACCCAACTTGCGATGGATTCGTTGATGGTTACATTCAATTGGATCCTATCGGAGGAACTGCACCATTCACTTTTTTCTGGCCGCAATCCGGGAATACTGGCAGTTTGGAGGAAAACCTTACTGTTGGACTTTATGAATTTGTTGTAACTGATGACCACGGATGTGTTTATGAAGGTTCGATTGAATTGCAACCTACTGCACCGATGGTTCTTCAAACTAATACTACAGATATATCTTGCTTTGGAGAAGATGATGGTATTGGCATTGCCGATGTTTCCGGAGGCACACCCGGATATACCTATCTATGGAATGACGATCAAGATCAAACCGGAGCTACAGCTACAGATCTGGAACCCGGCACGTATAGTGTTGTCGTAACAGATGCTTTCGGTTGTCAACAAACTGCAACCATCACTATTGCCGAACCTTTGCAATTGAATGCAACTATCATTTCAAACACGGATGCGCTTTGTAATAACGAAGGTGGCGGCACCGCTACCGTTTCTGCTCAAGGTGGTCAACCCGGCTATACGTATTTATGGAGTAACGGAGAAACTACTGAAACAGCAACAGACCTCTCCGGTGGAAGTGCCGTTGTTACAGTTACAGATAATAATGGATGTACAGATGTGGTTTCTGTGGTTATCGATGAACCCGCTGAACTAGAAGGTGCATCGATTGGTGTGAATCCGGAATGTCCAAATGGAACTGACGGTAGCGCAACCATCAATATGAATGGAGGTGTACCACCGTACTCCTATGATTGGGACAATGGTGGTTCTGCAGCGGCTATCAACAACCTAGGTGGCGGACAATACACTGTTCTGGTTACTGATGCGAATGGCTGCGAATTCAGCTCTACGGTTGTCCTAGGTGAACCAAATCCTATCGAAACAAACATCAATGTAGACGATGCCTCATGTGGCGATAACGATGGATCAGCCAGTGCAGCAGGTACTTCAGGTGGCACGAGTCCATACACCTATTCGTGGTCAGGAACGGGGCAAACAGGGAATTCTGCGGATAACCTTACTTCCGGAAACTACACTCTAGTAATTACTGATTCGAATGGTTGCACTGAGAGCGAGAATTTCTCAGTGGGTGAAATCAATTTCCCGAATGCTTCGATTTCAGCGAGCACGACAGAGGGTCCACAGCCATTGACCGTTACTTTCACGAACAACAGCACGAATGGTGATGTCTTCTTTTGGGATTTCGGTGATGGCAATACCGAGAATACCGACAATATTACTTCTGTCATTAACACTTTCGAAAACGATGGCAGCTATGATGTAATCTTGGTTGTCACCTCTCCGGGTGGTTGCATTGATACTGCCTTTATCAATGTTTTTGTATTCAGCGATTCGTATTTGGCTTTCCCAAATGTGTTTACACCAAACGTTGACTCCGACAACATTACATTTAAGCCAATTGTAGCAATGCAGTTGCGTTCTTATGAGCTTATCATTTTTGATCGTTGGGGTACTGAACTTTTCCGTACTTCAGATACATCACGCGGATGGACAGGGAAAAACGAAGGTGGTATCGAAATGGCAGAAGGCACATACTATTATGTGATAGCTGCTGAAGGATTTGATGGCAAGAAATTCGACAAAGGTGGAAATCTGACTTTGTTGAGATAATTAGCGAAATTTAAAAAAGTCCCTTTAAATGAAACATGGGGTTTCATTTAAAGGGACTTTTTCATTTTAAGTCATGGTGCTTCACTTAACCGTTGAATGCATCGTTCACGGATATCCCATATTTCATCTAAAGCATAGGGAATATTCTCTTTTTGAATCCAGTGCTCAAGAAATTTTTTGTGATAGGGGATTTTTAGGTTATTCAACTCCGAAGCACGCATTTCCTGTTCAGCCAATAATTCTCTAGCGAAATCAATAGTTTTATTTTCCGGCATTGTATAATCATAGATGGCTTCTTCCACGCGTAAATAAGTGTGGGCCTCCGGTATAAATGACAATCCGGATTCTTCGAGAATCGGTGCCAGAATAGGAAATACGGATTTATTCATGCGAAACACTCCGATAAATAACTTCACACGATTCAAACCTAGATCCTCCGCCAGGTTTTTGAGGAGCACGTGTTTTGTACTGCACGTTCCCTTCCCTTCTATTAAAACACAAAGCACATCAGCTTTATTTGTGTTTCTTGCATATGGAAGACCGGCCACATATTTGCAAGCTTCATGAAAAGTTGAGATACCCTTAGATTGAAAATAAGAATAAGCCAAACTTTCAACCTGAAGCTCACTATATTTTTCAGATGTCGTCAGCACTTTGTTTATCTGGAAATAACCAATGAAGTTACCATCTTCTCACTTTTGGAATATACTTGAATTTGGTAGATTCCTCCCGACAGAGTTTCAGGCAGATCAAAAAAGCAATCATCATCAGAAGAAATAGAAATCGCAGAATACTCCAATTGCCCCATCATATTGTACAATTCAATTCGTTCGATATCTTTCGAATGATTCATTATTCTAATATGATCGTTCGCAGGATTTGGATATAAAATAAATTTGGTATCATCAAATCGCTCGGTAAAATGTGTTCCGTTGAATGACGCTGAAAACGGCTGCTGCTGTGTAACACAATGTATCATACCCCCATTTTCGTATAAATTCCTTACATCAATTCCGACAACCGTTTTATTGGGATATAATTCTGCAAGTATTTCGTTGGCTATAGCATCATTGGGGTCGTTGTAATTGGGCACTAGAACTACAGAATTCGCAACATAATAATTTACATAAGAACCTTTGTAACCGAGATTATCGCCAAAAGTATTACTCACATTACTCTGAGTAAGTGGCAATAAAATGTGATCAAATTCTACTCCGAGAGCATTGGTAGCTTCAAATATCAAAGTTATATCGTCGGATGGTACACCCCAGTATTCCAAGTCGTCGGAAGACATCGTGACGATGGTTTGACTGTCCAGAAATTTTACAAAACCGTCGATATGCATATCCGTAACTTCCAAGCCATAAACACCTTCCAACCAAATCAAATGAGAAATTCCCATGTAGGTTGTCAAATACTCTTCGATCTCTTGTTCCGATAAATTCGGATTTCTGCTAGAATGTGCAATACTCGACTTAGTTGCCATAGCGGTTCCTAGTCCATCAACTTCAATAGCACCTCCTTCAAGAACCATTGCATTTAAATCGATAGAAGGCACATCAATGCTCGAAGCAGTCAACGATGGAATTTCGTCGTCTAGTTCATAAGGATAATCAAATCCCCAACCGTTAAATCCCCAATCAAGAGCAAACAAGTTATTGACTTCGTCTAACACGAATATCGGACCATTGTCACGTATCCAAACATCGTCGAAAGGATGAATATAAAAATCGATGTTATCCAATGGTATTCCTTCGTCAAGGAGAATAGAATAAACACGGTCGTACTCACTTTCATCATAAACGATAATATGTACTTTTTCACTATCAATTAAACTAGCTGTCATGTCGATCCAAGTCGACTCTATGGAATTTCTGTAGTAATAGCCATAAGTATAATGATGTGGCCATTCAATCCAGGTACCTTCGTGGGTATAATCTTCGACCGGCATGACGTAAAGCACTTCCTGCGCGTTTATTCTCGATAATCCGCATGTAACGATACAAATCGAAAGAGCACAATAAACATTGGTAGTCCATGATTTTATCATTGAATCGAAATATTTGAGAAATTAAAAATCATATTGTTCGATCCATCATTAATTGACAACTAGAGAAGCCACCGACGAACGGCCATCTTCCGAGATCAATACAATTTCGTAAACGCCCTCCGATAATCCTGCAGGAATATCACGTTGGATTAGTCCGTTTTGTCCAACTAGTTTCTCCTGATAGATAAGTTCTCCCAATTGATTGTATATATACATTTCTGTGTAATTCTCCGCTCCAATCTCCATTGAAAAATGGGCTGAAGTAGGATTTGGGAAAATCTTTACGTTTGCTTTTTCCCTTTCTGCGACGTTGTTATTATCGTTTAGAAATACTGAAGCAAAAAACAAGTTTGCCGTAAAAGTGTATGAAGAACCTAAAACGATCATTTCATCGCCGGCTAAAATAGCTGCCGCAACTGCCGAATCATAGGTTGTTGTAAAACCGGGATACCAAAAACCCTGCGTTCCAAAACTTGTATCTATGCTACCATCTTGATTGAGTCTTATGAGCACTAATTCATCGGTCAGCCCTAAAAGAACAGTTTTTCCATCTGCCTGCACATAAGAGTTATAGGTATAAACATCCGCATTACCTGAAATTGTAACAGCCCCGTTGTCACCATAAGATGTATCCGGATCTGCATTCGCCTCAAATCTCAATTTACAACCGCTGTAATAAGGTCCGTTTATATTGCCGGTTATTTCAATGTCTCCATCTTCAAAAAGATAAAATGAACTAGGTTCAATGGTGTATCCTTCATCAAACAGATTCAAAAAACCATCCGTTCCAAAGGACGTATCGAGATCGCCATTTTCATCCAGTTTACCAATAATCCCACTATAATCGGTGCCAACGGTTGTTTGAGCGAAGTAATAAATATCACCATTGCTATTCATTTCGATCTGAGAAATATACTCGCTGGTTGAAACAGAGGTCGGAGAAAAAACTCCGTTATCGGCGAATGAATCATCGATGCTTCCATCTTCGTTGAGACGAACAATAATGTGTTGTGCACTTAGAAAATCGCCATTCGACCCTCCTACCAAGATCTTATTATCTGATTGAATGTACACATCAAAGACACCCTCATTTGTATTTGGAGTGATCGGGAGAATCAAGGTACCGTTATCTCCAAAGGTATCATCTATGGATCCATCTTCATTCACACGGAATAATTTCATATCGAGGCTGCCATCGGTTCCCATTGTTCCACCAACAACTATGATTTTACCATTTGGTCCGACTGCCATGCTATTGGATATTTCCATTTCCATGTATTCCGCGATGCCATCTCCGTCGAACGATGTGTCAGGAAAGCCATCCGGCATCATGCGAAATAAGCCGGTGTGCCATTCCGCACCTACATATACGCGAGCCATAATAACGGCCCTATTTAAATAATCTACAGCTCCATCGAAAGCTTGGTCATAATCCAGAGCGACATCTACAGAAACAACACCACTTCCACCGTATTCTTCATTAATTACCTGAGCGTGAAAAGAACTGAAAAAGAACAAAGTAAATCCACAAAAAGTAAAAAAGGTTTTCATATCAAAAGGTTTATTTTATTCAATAGTACTAAAATAATCCTTTGCTTCAAATGCTACTTATCAGTTCCCTGATCCACCCACGATTCGTTGGATCTCCTCTGTTACCCGTGGCATAGCATCAGTCAACTGATCGAAAGAATCGACAACGAAGTATTTGTCTTGCAATACATCTGTTCGGAAATCTGTGGCGAATATTTTGTGAATGTCGAAGTCCATTTTTTCGGGACGATTGCTTAAGGCGTGACGGGTTTCTCCTTGAGAAGATATCACCCCTGCCCCAAAAACTTTAATGTCCTGATTTGTGTGAATCATTCCAAATTCAATAGTAAACCAATAAAGTCGGCCAAGTTTTTCAATTACTTCGGGATGGTCCATGTGCTTCATGGCTAAGTCTCCGATACCCTTAAAGAATTCACCATAGGCCTTATTTCCTAAAAGAGGGGCATGAGCAAAGACGTCGTGAAACATATCCGGTTCTTCCAAGTAATCCAGTTCCTCACGTTTTCGAATCCAGCAGGTGGCTGTAAATTTTCGTTCTGAGAGTAAACGAAAGAAATCTTGTTGTGGACTAATGTATGGTACGGTGTGAAGCGACCAGCCTGATTTGCCCACAAGAAACTCATTTACCTCGTTAAAATTTGGGATTCTTTCAGGCCGAAAACCGATATCGTAGAGAGAGCTCATGTAATCATCGGACACCCTTCCCTCAAGGTTTTTCATTTGTCGATCAAAGAGTATTTTCCATACCGAAAAATCCTCTTCGGTGTATGAATTGTAATCTTGGATTGTCGGTTTAATCCTTTCCATATTTCTGTTTTTATCAAATAAAAAACCCGGCCTGAACCGGGTTATGAGAGTGTATTGTGTAATTGCAACTTGCCCATGACCCTGTCAGTGCTTATTACAATAATATAATGTGATATCTAAATTTCTATACCGCACGAAGACCAATATACGAAATAAAAACCATATGGCCAAATCCCCACACTATGAACTTAATTTCAACCTATTACATGATCGCTTTTCAGAATTATGTCACTTTTAGTTTTAGGAAGAACTTTCACCTTTCAAAACGAATAAGTAAGAAGTAACTCACCACTACGAATATTGAACATTGCATCTGTTCCATCGCCTTTACTTGTCTCCCCTGAATAATATTCTGTTCTTTGACTATAGATATTCATAGCCCACAATTGAATCATCCACTGTACAGAAATCTCGAAATGTTTACTAATTCTCGCGCTTGCACCCAGAGGTACACCAAGACCCCAGCTAGATCTTTTCCAGTCAAGAGTATAGAACACTGTTGAATCAATTTCAGAAATAGGAATAGCTCCATAATAAATAGCACCCACAGGAATTGGATTGGTTTCGTAGTATTCAGAACTGAAACGATTCAATGGTCTATTGGTAATATCGCCGGTTTCGTGCATCCACATCACATCAAGTCCGGAATATATATGGAAACGTTTGTGAAACTTACCAAACTCAACTCCTAAACCAACTTGAAAAGAATCATCGTTATTCCGCAAAGAACTAGTAGCCTGAGATGAATCCTGAAATACCATCATATTGTAAGTGGAAACATGAGTGTCTTCAAACTGATTAAACTGCAATTTAAATCGACTATTTTCACCTGAAGTGGCCCTGCGATAAACCAGTCCAAACCATCCCTGTGTACTGTGAACCCCTGACACTTCGAGAAGGGGTGTAATGTTCAACGAAATTGAATTTTTGGAAACAGCTAAACTGTCATTTTGAAATTGGGCAATACATGTAGCTGCTATCAACTGGAACAAAAACGTGAAGCAGAGAAACTTCGAATGGTTCATCAGAAAAAGAATTGGATGCCGAATAAACGCAATTGAAAGCCGTTTATTGCAGCACCTTTTCAATGATTTGGAACGACTATCGCCTTTTCTCAGACCTTTTACAAGAATTTCGACGACAAAAAAAACCCATTCAACATTGTGTTGAATGGGTCTCTTTTAGTTTTCCGTTTTTCAAAACGGGAGAGTATCTATTGTTTGGCGTCAGAGTTTTCCTGAACTTTTGATCCGGGTCTGTTCGTATCATAGACACCTGAAATCTTAATTTTCAAAGTGGCTATTTTTCTATTGTCTTCTCCGGCAAGTTTGTCTTCTACCTCATTTTTTCTTGTGTCCAAAGCTTCATACAAAACTTTTACCTCATCCCAATCTTCACGTGAGTATGTATCCTTATTAGCGTACATAGAATCATAAAAAGTCTGGTAAGTAGCTAAAAGATTTGAAGCATTTGCAAAAGCAAAAGACATGTCATCTCCTACTCTACCTTCTCCAAAAAGTGAATTTCTCAAAACCGTTTTTGAATTAATCACAGGATACTTCTTCGATAATTCTACTTGGTATTCTTGAGCCATCAGATTATACTTAGCCTTCGACGCTTCGTAATCAGCTTTCTGCTTAGCATCCATCTTAGCCAGTTGGGCTTCTGCCTTCAAAGCGCGTTGTTTGTAACCACTTTCAATAGCCAACCAATTTTCGTTCGTGTAGTCCATTTTCACCGACTTCATTGAATCAACGTAGTGATTGAATTCCAAGGTTGCAATTTCTGCTTCCGTTTTCGGGGTCTCACTGCAAGAAACAATTGTTGCAGAAACTGCAATCATCAGGGCTACTTTACTTAATATATTCATTTTTTCTTAATTAGAAATGTGCCTTCAATTTAACACATCTTTGTAGGGTGCAAAAGTGTTCCCATGCCGATGTCAGTTCTTTACATGATTATTGAAATATCTTATAGGATATACAGATCGATACGCACAAAATAAGGTTCCGTGGACACCGTTCTATCATTTTTATAGTATGTTTACTCATCATTCTATCTATGAAAACTCTATTCTACGCAACATCTCTGCTGCTTTTACTGCTCTCACCTTTTCTTCTGAGGAGTCAAAATACTCAAACTCCTTTAGAACAAAACGAGTTTAAATCCACGACCGGTCATCCCGAAATGATGACATTTCTTCAAAAAATCGATGAGCAATCCGGGGAAATCCGCTTAGAGTTTAACGCCAATAGCGGTCAAAACAAAGAAATTCCCATAATTCTTGTTTCGGCCGATGGAAAAGATTTTGGCAAAAAAATTCGCCTAATGATTTTTGCTCAACAACATGGGAATGAAGCATCGGGAAAGGAAGCTTGTTTAATGTTGTTGAGTCAATTGGCCGACGGACTTCATGGTGATGTCTTAAAAAAAGCGGATCTCATTATTATACCCATGGTGAATCCCGATGGAGCCGATGCAGATAAGCGACGAAATGCTGATGACCATGATTTGAACAGAAATCACCTCATCCTAACCGAAAATGAATCTCGTGTTCTTCATCACGTGTACGATAAATACCAACCTCATATCACATTGGATGTGCACGAATATTATCCTTGGGACGATACTACATCGACTTTCTCTTTGATACGGAATTACGATGAACAATTTGGAATTTCATCGAATCCGAACATTGGTAAAGCCATCCGAGATTTCTCACGATCTACTATTCTGCCGGCGATAAAGGAAGATGTCGAAAAAGCAGACTATTCATTTTTAGAATACACTGTAGGTTCTATTACAGACGGTGAACGACTTAGATATAGTACTTGCGATGTCGATGATGGTCGAAATGGTCTCGGTATCTATGGCTCCCTCTCATTTATTGCTGAAGGATTAAACGGTCCAACAAGTATAGAGAACATAGAACGTAGGTCTAAAGCACAATTGTCGCTTATCGTATCACTCATTCGAACCTCTTGTAAACACACTAAAGAGATTCGGAAAATGGTGAAAGACGAAAGGAAACGTTTAAAAAAAACCACCGAAAAAATTCATCTTCGAATGGAACATGTGTCAGATGGGCAAGAACTCCAATTGGGATTGTTAAATGTAAAAACCGGACAAACGGAGCCTTTCGTTATTAAAAACTTTCATCCCAAAATTGAGGTATTGGAAAGTGTCGAACGTCCCCTCGGATATCTTGTTCCGGCTAATGATCCTTTATTAAAAGCCTTTTTGGATAATCACCATTTGTATTATGAGTTGTATGCCGATAATAAAAATCACGAGTTGTCGGTATACCGAATAGAATCTATTAAGAAAGAAACGTTGGAAGAAATGGAAGTCTTAAATCCACAGGTAAAAAAATTAAGCAACTTTGATCCTGTGAAATCTGATTTCTACTTTTTTGTTCCGATTAGTCAACTAAAATCTAATCTCATTGCAATTGCATTTGAACCTCGATCCATGCTCGGTTTGGCTAATTATGAAAGCTATAGTTATTTGATGAAAGAGGACACGATGTTTCCGATCATTCGGGTGGAGTCCACTCACTCGTTGAATTCAACTCTTTCGTCGAATCGAATTAAATCCGAGTGAAATAATCATTCCGATTTTGATATTTTGAAATGTTCGATTTATCTGATATTCCTCAATTTCTTCAGGTCCAAAAGTCTGGCTTGATTCGATTTGGGCTAAGCCATTGGCATGAAATCGATCGTACTCTAGAAATATGGTCAATCCTCCAAAGTACCGCTGATTCTCTATTGGGTCAAAACTTGTTAAAGAACATCCTACCATATAACCCTCTGTTGGAAGAGATGCCTTTTTGAAATCGATTTCGATAAAATCATTCGATTCGTATGATTTTAGGGAGAATGAGCCATACGGTATTTGTGTTTTCCCAACTATATAACCCGTATACGCTTGAACATACCACTTATTCCATTTGGCAACCGAACAGCCTATTCCAAATCTTGATTGCGTAAATGTAAAACCGTTGTATGAAGCTGCTCTTTTTCCGTATGATACCCTTTCTCCCTGAACATAATACTGAGGATTATTCAGTATCATCTCATCCAGCGATTTGCCCGCATCCACAGCTGAAAATTGGAGATGAAAGGAATAGTTTAGGTTTATTCGACGGCCCATGTGGATCTTTATTCCGGGAGAAATGAATAGTCCTGTTAAAGCTCGTCCATTGTCAAGAAAAAGAGATGCCTTATTGGTCTCCCCTTCCGATTGGATAAGACCTGTTCCGAGACAAAGAGGAAAATTGAATTCCATCCTGAACCAATATGCAGAATCACTTTGTGCATTTGACTTTAAAGCACCAAGAAATAGAATCACATATATCAGCCCCCTCATCAAAATAATTTTATTATTTCAGTTGAGTCACTTAAAATTGTTCCATCCGAAAAAGTCATTCGGATAAAAAAGGTTCGACTCACATGAACTGTCGGGGACTTGTACAACAATAGATCATAATACTCCGGAAAAATAACGTCCGGATAATCGGGAAAGTCATCGGAGAAAATCCTAAAACCCAGTGTATCCCTTAAGGTATCCGCCAACAAATAACTACCCGGAAAACGATAAAAACAATCGTTGAGTATTGAACCTTCTGAGTGATCTTCGTCAAAATCCTGATTGCTGGTAATGACAATACTCTTCATTTCCGATTCTAGATAAGGCGGCGAATCATAGGCATCGAAATACCTCCCTTTGCGATAGGTTTCTTCCGGAAATAAATTCATTCGGATTCCATACAAAGCTCCATTGGTAGAATCAGTATCTATCACAATCGGAATTCCGGGCTCACTGGACAGATGAACTAATTCGAGATTGGTAAATTTAAAACGAACTGTTTGATCACCTTCGCAGCTCATCAATGCAAGCAAAAGAACAATCGCTAAAAAAAACAATTTGATTCTTTCGGTGCTCAGAAGCGTACTCATATTATTCAAATTCGTCTGTAGGAGTGGGCTGATTGGGTCTCATTTTCCGTTGAAGTCCAAACAAAAACTTTCGAAGGATTTGATCTTTGCACGGTCGGAACTGAGGTTGACTTGGACTGCGAAAAAAAGCATTCAATTCGTGTTTGCTTATGTCCATGTCCATGGAAGATAAAATCTCCAAAATATCTTCATCCTTATAATTGAGTGCAATTCTCAGTTTTCGAAAAATGAGATTGTTGTTCAAACGAGATTCAGGAATGGGCTCCGGACCTTCTTTTTTACCCCTCTTATCTACAATTACCGCATTGAGAAACGATGCCAATTCAACATCCGTAATTTCAACAAATTCCGAATCTTCTTCTTTCTTGAGCCAATCGCTCACCTGAGAACGTGTAACGATCAAATTAGATGAATGAAATAGTGCGATCATCTTGTTGTCATCGTAATCGAATATGTACCGGAGGCGTCGGAATACGTCGTTGTTCTGCATACAGCAAAGATAATGTGCTAATGTGCTAATGTGCTGATGTGCTAATCACTGTTGTCCGGTAAAACTTCTAAGCAAAAATAAAGGGGCGACTTTGCAGTACACCCCGATATAGGTACTTTTGAGTTACTACACAACAAAGACCTATGGGCA
>JBILMS010000051.1:0-25147 GCA_044375415.1 Flavobacteriales bacterium | reverse complement strand
AAGAACTTATAGGCAATGATGTTCAATACAACTTTCCCGATACAGGGAACTTTACTGTTGAAGTCTGTGGCTGGTACTGCGATTCGCTATACTGCGAGTGGTTAGATATAAATGTGCCTGTGTCTGTTCCAGAAATTCCTTCTTCTTCACGGGCCATCAACATTTCCCCAAACCCAATACAAAACAATCGCTTCAATATCCAATCATCAAGTGTTATCGAGTCAATACGATTACTGGATATGACAGGCAAAGTGGTACATACACAAAAGGTAAATGCGCTAAATATTGAACTTTTTGTACCCAACATAAAATCAGGTTCATTTTTGGTTGAATGTCGCTTCCAGAGTGGGGAACGAGTAAGTGAATTGGTCGTAGTAGAGTAATATGAGAACGTGCATGTGTATCTGACACACATCATCTAACTCTCTCACACACTTTACTACCTTTGTAGCTTATCTAAAAAAAATGAAAGGTTGTACACTCATCGTGTTTCTGATTCTATTTGTTTCTCAAATATTCTCACAAGAAAAACTTAATTCATCGAATTATCTCATCTACCACGTTCCTTCCGGCACTACAATATCATTCGAAAAAATGATTGAGTTGGCGGCAAATGCTGACGTGCTTTTTTTTGGTGAAGAACACAACGACTCTGTGGCTCACTATTTAGAGATTGAGGTTACAAAAGCTTTACACAAAAAACATGGCGATCAATTCGCGGTGGGCATGGAGATGTTTGAGCGAGATGTTCAGGATGTGATGAACGAATACCTACAGGGCTCCATCCGCGAAAAACACTTTAATAAAGATGCTCGAATTTGGAGTAACTTTGGTGACTACAAACCTGTTGTTGAATACGCTAAAGAAAATAAAGTTCCTGTAATTTGTAGCAATTCTGCCGCTCGTTACACCAATCTCGCAGGAAGAAAAGGTCAAAAAGCCTTAATGGAACTCCCTGCCGAATCGAAGAAAAACTTCGCGCCTCTGCCTTATGACACTGCCTCAGGTCCTTACTACGACAAACTCATGGGTTTGATGAATCATACTCCCGTTATGACTCCGTCTGTTCCGGATACAGCGAAAAAAGTGGCTCCACCGATTAGCAATCCTATGGGTTCATTTAACCTAATTATGGGACAATCTTTGTGGGACGCAACAATGGCTTGGTCTATCAACGAATATCTGAAAAAGAATAAAAAAGACAGAGTGCTTCACATCAACGGAAGCTTTCACAGCAACGAAGGTTTTGGTATTGTAACTCAATTAAAAAAGTACAGACCAAAAACTAAGATTCAAATTATATCCTGCACGAGTGATGAAAACTTCCCAAAAATCAACTGGGAAGAATACAAAACCTTTGGTGATTTTATCATTATTACCGATCCCGCTGTACCCAAGACTTTTGAAGACTAATGCAACGCTGGGGATTCATACTCCTTGTCCTCTTGACCTCTTGTGTTGACAAACCGAAATCAACACAAACATCTTCTGAGCCTTCGCAAACCTCGTTAGATAGTTTGGTGAATGCATACATGATTCGAGAGCAAATTCCGGGTTGTGCGTATGTAGTATTGAAAAATGGCGAGATTGTCAATGAAAGTTATCTGGGGTTCTCCAATCTAAATTATCACGTTCCTGTTTCGGACAGTACCTTGTTTGCTATTGCCTCGATGGACAAACAGATTACAGCAACAGCGATTATGATTTTGGAAGAAGAAGGTAAATTGTCGGTTGACGATTCCCTTAAAAAGCACTTCCATTCAATACATCCGTCGTGGCACCCGATGACGATAGAACATCTTCTCACACACACCTCAGGTATTCCCGATGAAGTAGCAAAAACGTTTGATGATAGATACCTGATCGAATATAAAACCGACGAACTCTACCGACATATTCTCAGTTTATCTCTCGATTTTAAACCAGGAGATTCTTGGAATTACAGCGATGCGAATTTTTTTCTACTTCAACTTATTGTAGAAAAAGTGAGCGGAATTCCTTATGAGAAATTCCTTCAAACTCGCATGTTTCAACCCCTTGGAATTTCGAAAAGCCGAATCTTGGAACCCTATGATATTATTCCGAATATCGCCCAGAGTTATGATGTGGACAGCACCGGAAAACTCATCACTAACATTTGGAGATCGGTGAGTTTTGGACCTCTGTACAATGACATTGGTTTTACGCTCGATGATTTCATTAAGTGGGAAATCGCAATTCAGAAAAACACGCTTTTAAATCAATCGACTTACGATCGTATGTGGACACCGGTAAAACTAAACAATGGTTCACTCGCAACATTTGATCGACTTGATCAAACAGGAGACAATGTAAAAGCACACTACGGATACGGCTGGGAACTAGGAACGGTCGATGGAAAAAGAAATATTTTTCACGGAGGTTATGCAGGAACTTCGATTCAACGATATCCGGATCAAGGAATAACAGTGATTGTCTTTACAAATTTATGCAGGGGAAAATTTGTGCCGGATGATTTGGCGAGTATGATCCTTAGAAATTATCTATTAAACTAAATAGGAACGGGATTTTCTTTTAAATCCAAAATCACATTCCCCACCTTTTCTCCGCTCATAACATAGCGATAAGCATCTGCTGCTTCTGTCATTGGATAAGATCGATCAATCAAGGGTTTGAACTGTCCTTTCTCAATCAACCCTCGCACGTATTCATAACTGCGATCAATGTGCGTAGGTATTGGAAAAATAACTTTTTTCCCTTTGCTAAAAAGTCCAATCAATGCGAAAAATATATTCTGTGACCAAGGGCCTAACTCCGAAGAAATGTAAATGCCTTTTGGTGTTAGTATTCGTTTGCATTTTCCAAACGTACTTTTTCCGACGGCGTCAAAAACAAAATCGAACTTTTCATCCAATTGTGTGAAATCATTTTCAAGATAGTTGAGGACTTTATGTGCTCCTAAATTCGTTACAAGGGTTTGATGTTCTCCTTTGCACACCGCTGTTACGTCCAAACCGTCTGCTTTGCAAAACTGAACAAGAGCAGAACCGATAGCACCGGTGGCTCCATTGATAAGAATTTTCTGTCCGGAAACTATTTTAACCTTATTGATAATATTTAAAGCGTAATGTGCTCCTTCCATTGAAGCTGCCGCGCTACGAAATGAAAGCCCTTCCGGCATTTTGAATATATCCTTCCTCTCAGAAAAACTCATGTATTCGGCTTGCGAGCATATCCCCTGATCATTGAAACCCATCACGCGGTCGCCCACACGAAATGTGCTTACCGACTCACCTACTTGTTCTATTAAACCTGAAAAATCCGTGCCCGGAACTTTTTGTTTTGGTTTAAAAAGTCCAATAAAAAACCGCATGATAAATGGTTTCGCCCGAAGAATCGCACAATCTGTTCGATTGACTGTGGTAGCATGAACTCTGATCAAGACATCGTTTTCACCGATAACCGGAATAGACAATTGATTTAATGAAATCACTTCAGGACCACCATAATTCTCGCGATATACAACGTTCATATTATCGTCTGTGGTCTCCTTCATAATTTTTCCCGTACTTCAGTTTCATCTTATCAGCTCTGGTCACTTTTACATTCACCTTCTTGTTTTTTTCCTTCTTCTCGTGAAATGCGGGACCCTTATTTTCGTTCTTAGGCCGTTTGGGTTGAGAGGTGCTCATCTCCACAAATGGCTGTTCTTCGGGAGTAAGCACCTTGGAAATTTCGACCTTTTGGGGAAAGGGTAAGATCTTCACTTTTTTACCCATCATTTCTTCCACTCGTTCGAGTTTTGATTTGTCCGACTCACTTACAAAAGTGATCGCTGTTCCTTTTTTGTCGGCACGTCCTGTCCTACCGATACGGTGTATATAGTTTTCGATAGCAACCGGTATATCGAGATTAATTACATGTGAAACATCGGTTACATCTAAACCTCGTGCAATCAGATCGCTTGCTATCAAAATTCTACATTGACCATTTTCAAAATCTTCCACCGTTTTAAATCGGGTATTCTGCGATTTGTTGGCGTGTATTACGGCCATTTGATCGTCAAAAATCTCCTCTAGTCGTTCGTGTACACTGTCGGCGAGCTTCTTACTTCCCGCGAATACCAATACTTTGCTCATGGCTTCATCTTCTTGCAACAGATGAAGCAAAAGATTGATTTTGGTATTGTAATTCGCTACGTGATATCCCACTTGCTTGATATTCTTGAGGGGTGTACCCACCGGTGCGGCATCTATGCGCAATGGCGAAATTAAATTCTGCGCAATCCATTGCTCAATTTCTTCTGATATAGTCGCAGAAAACATCAGCGTTTGTTTTTTTACCGGCATTAGGTCCAAGACCGTTTGCAACTGTGTTCTGAAACCGAGATTCAGCATTTCATCTACTTCATCGATCACGAGTTTTCGAATATGTCGCGAGGATATCGTTCCGTTCAACATCAAGTCCAAAAGCCTTCCCGGCGTTGCCACTACAGCATCCACTCCTGAGGCAATCGCGCTCATCTGAGTTTTAATATTCGCTCCACCATACACACCGGTTACGACCAAACTTGTGTACTTGGCTATCTTTTCGAACTCCTCTACAACCTGAGCCACAAGCTCACGTGTTGGAACGATCACAATTATTTCAGGAACCTTTTTATTCGAAAACTTCCATTCTCTGATGATCGGCATGAGGTAGGCAAACGTCTTACCTGTTCCGGTTTGCGCAATACCCATTACATTCTGTCCGCCGGCAATTGGACCAAACACCCTTTGCTGAATAGTGGTAGGATGCGTAAAACCAAGGTCATTCAATGCATCTCTGAGGGGTTTCGTTAAATTGAGTTCATCGAATGTTTTCATGGGCCCGAGTTGTGGGGCAAAGGTAAGGTATATGCACCCACGAGGGGTGCATATACCTTACCCCTTGTGGGTTCATGCAACCACTAGGGGCATTTGCTTTTGTAATTAAGTATTATAATAATTCGCCCACCCTTGCTTAGCCTTTGCGCGCCCTTGCACGATTGAAAACGAATCACTTTCAAGTAGTTGCCAAAAGTATATCCACTCCCCCTCTCCTCCTTACATTTGCCCCCAATATGCGTATCGAAGTATTAAAATCGAAGATCCATCGCGTTACTGTAACGGAGGCTCAACTCAATTATATCGGGAGTATTACTCTCGATCCACTGCTCATGGAAGCGGCAAACCTGATCGAAGGAGAGAAGGTACAAGTGCTCAATGTCAACAATGGCGAACGCCTTGAGACATACGTGATCACCGGAGAACGGGGTAGCGGCGTTGTTTGCCTCAACGGGCCGGCTGCTCGTAGAGTTCAGTTAGGCGATGTGGTGATCATTTGCTCATACGCCTCCATGGACTTCGAAGAAGCCAAGGTCTTCAAGCCTTGGGTCATCTTTCCGGATACCGCCACCAATAAACTTCAAGCGTAACTAAACTCTGGCGAGATTGAACAAACAATTGCTCCGCGCTATTCAATACGTCTTCTTTCTGGGACTCGGATTGGGATTGCTCTATTGGGCTTACAAAGACGTGGATGTAAACGATATTACCAATAGCCTTGCCCACGCTAAATGGGGCTGGGTGATCACTTCATTCGGCTTGGGTTATGTAGCCATGATCATTCGCGGTGCTCGATGGAATATTCTTCTGGAGCCCATGGGTTACAAAGTCAATACATGGTCTGCCATCCATAGCGTGGCATTTGGGTATTGCATGAACAACATCGTGCCTCGAAGCGGTGAACTTGCTCGCTGTGGTTTGCTGAATCGCTCTGAAAAAGTACCTGTAGATAAACTCTTCGGAACTGTAATTCTCGAGCGCATTGTGGACCTTCTCTTGCTTGGGTGTTTTGTGATACTGGTCTTTTTTACCCATTCCACTGAAATCCGCGAACTACTCAATAATATTTCGAACATCAACAACAGCAGTCCGCAAGAGGAATCGCATTTTGGTCTCTATCTCGGGATTTTTGCCGTGGTAGGGCTGATCGGAGCTTTTGTGATCTACAAATACTTCGGCCATCTGACCATCGTGCAAAAGATTTTGAACTTCACGAAGGGTATGGGTCAGGGATTAAAGTCAATTTTTAAACTCCGCAGAAAGGGACTTTTTCTTTTGCTGTCTTTGGGTATTTGGGGGACTTGGATTCTTATGTCGCAATGCATGATGTTTGCACTCGAAGAAACACAAGAACTCGGTTTTCTAGATAGCATCTTTTTCATGGTCGCCGCAAGTTTCGGCATGTTGGTTCCTACTCCCGGTGGATTGGGCTCTTATCACATTACCGCTAAACTCGGACTTGAGGCTCTTGGTCGCAGTGCTGCCGTAGGTGTTACCTATGGCACCATTACATGGGCAGGTAAAACCGTGTTGGAATTAGTTATGGGTGCTATCGGTTTCATCGTGGTAACTCGTCGCGGTAAAAAAACCAAAAAATGATCTCACCCGTTCTTACAAAAGATCAACTCGCTTCTTTCATCTCTTCTTGGAAAAGTCGTGGATTAAAAATAGTGTTTACCAATGGCGTCTTTGATATTTTACATTTAGGACACGTCGATTATTTATCCAAAGCCCGCGAACTCGGCGATGTATTGATCGTAGGAGTTAATAACGATGATAGTGTCCGCAGATTAAACAAAGCTCCTGAACGACCTATCAATCCTGAGTTTGCAAGGGCAACTATTCTCTCAGCATTAAAATGTGTAGATGCAACCGTCATCTTTGGAGACGACACTCCTTTAGAAATCATCCGTGAAATTGAACCTGATGTACTCGTCAAAGGCGGCGACTATGATCCAAACGAACGTGATCCTTCTTCCAAAAAATACATGGTCGGTTCTGATATCGTGCTTGAATCCGGAGGAAAGGTAGTCGCGATTCCTTTGGTAGATGGCTATTCCACAACGGGTATTGTGGCGAAAATAGGCCTTAAAAAGTAGGCAGTAGACAGTCGTCGGTAGGCGGTCCGGGTGATCGTTGATGGAAACGTAATCACTCTCAAACTCAAACTGTTTCTCAAACTCATTGGGAAAGTACGGGAAAGACAGTAGGCAGTAGGCAGTTGTAGTGATCGTTTATAGATACGAGTACCCTCTCAAACTGTTTCTCGAACTCGTTCGGAAAGTCGGTATTCTTCATGAACTAGGAGAATACCTCATGCAGCACCCCCGCTGATCGTATCTCAAACTTCATGTCGAGATGTTGCCTGAGGTATGAAATAAGTACATCGGTAATATTTCGTCTCTCCCGTTGATTCGCACTCACATCATAAAAAGCCTGCCCTGCTTCAATAAGAGACGACAACACCATGCACTCCCTTTCGCTTAAATCGGCCGGTTGCAATGCCATGCGATTAGTTATCTCACCACTTGATATATCAAAGACTTTTGGTTCCCCTTCGTTATGCAATTCAAATCCGTAGTGCGAACAAAGTCCTGATAAAAAGTACATCGGAAAATTCGCAGGTTTTTCTGATTGATCTAATGCTACCACCGACTCGGCTATGAATCGAAATAGCCCGGGATTCGAATAGTCTTTATGCAATGTCTTGTGCAACAACTCTCCGCAAAACAAAGCAATGGCAGATTTAACAGGATCAAAAGGAATTTCCGCAAGTGTGTACGCCGAATTCATCTGTGTTAGATTATGAATGTTCGCATTCTCGCGCAGATGCACTTCAATCTCCAACAAACTCAAAGGCGCCAAAAGATGATTGTTCTTGCTCCGATTCCCTTTTCCCGAACGAACCATAAAAGATTTTAGACCTTCATTTGCCATCAGGATATGAGCTATACGACTGTTATCCCCGTACGGAATAGAATGTATGACGATGGCGTTCATGGAGCGAAGGTACGACAGCCGGAAGTGGGCAGTGGGCAGTCTGGATGATCGATTATTGAAAACGTATCGTGCCGCGAACTCAAACTGTTTCTGGAACTAGTCGAAAGTTCAGGGTTCGGGGTTAGGGCTGCCGATCGAAGACTGCCGGTCGACGGCCCCACCACCTTTCTCAGTTCCACCCACCTCTTCCCTTTCCCTTTCTCTTTCCCTTTTCTCAAAAAGGAACAGGGCAACCCGAAGATTGCCCTGCCTAACCTAACTTTAAACATACACCGTCCCGAGGGACGATGCTGCATCTTAAATGTCTTTACTCGCTGCTGCTCATTTGCAGACCTAGCGGATTTTGGTCAAAGGTGTGTCTTTTTAACGTGTTCTTTTAACACTTCCCAAGGAGATTTGAACCTCTGGTTGTGGAAAGCGGATTGCGTTTTGATCTTATCTGAGGTGTACCCGAAGAGTCGGCGGTCGGCGCGTAATAGCGTTCCTAAAATCTGCTGCTCCTTCCCAAGTCTGAACATTCCCCTGCTTCTCATTGTCTAAGCTACGTGAACAAAGAAGCCATTCAAATCGTGTGGTTCAAGAGAGATCTTCGATTGGAGGACCATCTGCCTCTTTTTAATGCGGTGCAGCGCAATCTACCGACGATTCTTATGTATGTCTTCGAGCCTTCTATCATCAAGCTTCCCGATTACGACGTTCGTCATTTGCGTTTTATCCGAGAGTCCATAGAAGATCTGAACAAACAACTGCCGGAGCATTCCAAGATCATCGAAGCTGAAGGCGAATGGCCGAAGATCCTCTCACTTATCTCGGAACATTATGATATTCGATATCTGCATTCACACGAAGAAACAGGCAACGTAGCCACCTTTGAACGAGATAAGCGCGTCGCCGAATATTGTGCTTTTCATAATATCACGTGGATGGAATGTCCAACTAACGGGGTGATTCGAAAACTTCGGGGACGGAAAGATTTTTCGGAGCGATGGTTACAAACTATGAATACCGACTTATTCGAAGTGGATTGGTCCAAGTGGAATCCACTGTCAAATCTTACGTTAGATATCCCAAGATATACTGTTGCTTATGTTCGTGATCCTTCTTTTCAACCCGGCGGAAGTTCTGTCGGCAAACGGTATATGCATTCATTCCTCTACGAAAGGAAATCATTTTACGCATCAAAACTCTCTAAACCAGAAGAAGCCCGGCGTTCCTGTAGCCGCCTTTCTCCTTACCTCGCTTGGGGGAATCTAAGTATGAAACAAGTGTTGCACGCAAGTTTGCGTGCCATGAAAGAAACAGGTGATAAAAGAAACATCGGTGCTTTTATTCAACGTCTTCATTGGCATTGTCATTTCATACAAAAGTTCGAAAACGAATGCCGTATGGAATTCGAAAATCTAAACAGAGGCTTTGATCAAGTAAGACTTGAAGTCAACCCCTTTTTTGTGCGGGCCTGGGAAGAAGGAATGACAGGCTTTCCGCTTGTTGATGCTTGCATGCGCTGCTTGAAATCTACCGGCTACTTAAACTTTAGAATGCGTAGCATGCTGGTCTCATTTCTAACGCATCATTTATTTCAACCTTGGCAAACGGGTGCTCATTTTTTAGCAAGACAATTTCTCGATTACGAACCGGGGATCCACTATCCGCAAATGCAAATGCAAGCGGGTACAACAGGTGTAAATACCATTCGCATGTACAATCCCGTAAAGCAGGGTTTGGATCATGATCCCGAAGGAATATTCATTCGTAAGTGGGTTCCGGAACTTCGAGAGATTCCATCTCCCATAATACATGAGCCCTGGAAATTAAGTGCTGCTGAACAGGTAATGTATCGTTTTGAGCCGGGAAAAGATTATCCGCTACCTATCATCAATCTAGAAGAAAGTGGACGTAAAGCAAGAGAACTTCTTTGGAAAACAAAATCAGACTCCACCACTCGCGAAGAGAACCGTCGCATACTCGCTCTTCACACGAAACGAAAAAATGAAAAAGAAAAACCACTTCGCCTGTTCATTTAATGAAAGGAGTTAAGAAAAATAATCTTCCTCAAAAGACTTGTCTCGTCTGCCAACGTCCATTCGTGTGGCGTAAAAAGTGGGAACGAGATTGGGAAAATGTGAAGTATTGTAGTGATCGATGTCGGGGCAAAGTCGACAGTAGGCAGCACGCACCTGGCAGTCGTGGTGCACGGGTACCTCTTTGCGAATTCTAGGTTATCTTGTGTTAAAACAACTGAACGTCTTGTCATCTCAAATCATTTCAGATTTACGAGAACCTTCATAATTCATAATTCATAATTCATAATTCATAATTCATAATACAATTACTTCGAATTAAACTCCGACATCGTCTTCGCTATGCCCACCAATGCGAAACTGAACACCGCGTCCGCAGCGAGTTTGATGCGTTCATTCAGGGTTTTGCGTTCTTCTTCGGACCAGGCGCCTAATACGTAGTTAACTTGATGGCCTTTGGAGAATTCGCTACCAATGCCGAATCTCAAACGTGCGTAATCTCCCGTGTTTAATGTCTGTTGAATATGAGAGAGTCCATTATGTCCGCCGTCGCTGCCCTTTGCACGAATGCGAATTTTACCAAATGGCAAGGCTAGATCATCGGTGATTACAAAGACATTTTCCAAAGGAATGTTTTCTTTCAGCATCCAATACCGAACGGCATTGCCCGAAAGATTCATGAAAGTAGATGGCTTGATCAGAATAAAAGTTTTCCCCTTGTGACGAAGTTCGGCTTTACTGGCATAACGGTCAGGGGTAAATAAAAGATTGGACGCCCCGGAGAGAGCGTCCAATACTTTAAATCCTATGTTGTGTCGGGTTTCCTCGTACTCAGTACCCGGATTTCCCAGACCCACAATCAGAAATTTCATCTGATGTTATCCGTCAACTATTATTTCTTCTTAGCATCTTTATCAGTTGCCTGAGCGTCTGCAATCGATGCGCGAGTAGCCTGAACACCAATTACTACCGAGGCTTCTGACTCGTGAAATTTACATCCAGGAATTTTCAAATCGCGAACACGAATGCTGTCACCGATTTTCAAAGATGAAATGTCAAGAATAATTGCATCCGGAAGATCCTGTGGGGCACCGGAGATGCGGATCTTACGGTAGTTCTGCATAAGCTTACCACCTTCTTTCACACCTTCAGATGAGCCTGTCGTGCGAACCGTAAGTGCTGTACGCACAGGTTTGCCGGGAACCAACTCGAGCAAGTCGATGTGTGTTACAAGGTCCGTAATTGGATCCTGTTGGATCTCTTGAATAACTCCCGAATAAACTTTTCCACCCAAATCAAGATTGACTTGAAGTGTATCCGGACTTGCCTGTATGCGATCAAAATCGATGCGGGCAATGTGGAAATGGAGTTGGTGTCCACCACCATAAAGTACACCCGGAATGCGATTGTGAATACGCAAGTCCATGGCCTCTTTTCTCCCTACGTTCTCTCTCGGAGAACCGCTCAACGAAACCTGTTTCATTTAATTAAGAGTTATGAATTATGAATTATAAATTATGAATTGAAATACACTGGATGCTGGTTAGGAAATGATGAAGTGTTCAGAAATGGATTGATTGGCGATGAGGTTCGTAAGCACTTCGCTAAACAATTTAGCTGTACTAATTACTCTGATCTTATCCTTCGGACGACCCTCTTTCAACGGAATGCTGTCCGTTACAATAATCTCCTTCAGTCTGCTATTCTGAATACGTTCGTATGCTTCTCCACTAAATACCGGATGTGTACAGATCGCGCGAACGCTTTCTGCTCCTGCGTCGAGAATCATGTCTGCTGCTTTCACTAAAGTTCCGGCCGTGTCGCACATGTCGTCAACGAGCACTACGTTTTTACCTTTTACATCTCCAATCACTGTCATGCTCTCAACTTGATTGGCAACCTTGCGCTGCTTGTAACAGATAGCAAGATCGCAACCCAAAATTTTTGAATACGCATTGGCGCGTTTGGTTCCTCCTGTATCCGGTGTAGCCATAACGAGATTCGGAAGGTTCATTTCTTCAAGCACCGGTAAAAACAAGGTGCTCGCATAAAGATGATCTACAGGAACCTCAAAAAACCCTTGAATCTGCTCTGCGTGAAGGTCCATCGTGATAACACGGTTTACACCGGCTGCAGTAAGCAAATTGGCCACGAGTTTCGCCCCAATCGCCACACGAGGTTTGTCTTTACGGTCTTGACGAGCATACCCGAAATAAGGAATAACTGCGATAATACGTTTGGCCGAAGCTCTTTTCGCTGCATCAATGAGCAAGAGCAACTCCATGAGGTTGTCGGCAGGTGGGAATGTCGATTGAACAATAATAACCTCTTTGCCCCTAACGGTTTCCTCGATCGATGGTTGAAATTCGCCGTCGGCAAAGTGTTGGATAATAACATTACCCAGCTTATCGCCAAATTCTTTTGCGACCACTTCTCCGAGATAACTCGATGCTGAGCCCGCTAATATTTTTACCATGTCGTTCATCCGTCCGTCCTCAAAAAGGGGCGCAAAGATACGCCGTTTATTTGAAATTGAGGGAGATAATGCGCGAAAACACCCATTTTACCTAAAAAGAAAACGCCCCGACCATTGCCGGGGCGATTCTATCAACCTTTAACCTATCTATTAAACCACGCTGTAGGAATTTATCTTACAGCAGACAATTGAATCAACTGAAGTTTCACATCATTCATTGCCACCAACTTGGAGAGGTAGGCATTGACGTTTCCTGATTGCATCAGTTCGACAGCCTGATGTCTCAGTGCGTTGTATTTGTTTCTTAATTCGTTCATGGCATTAAATTTTAAAGTGTTGTTGGGCATATTTCAAATGGCGTGCCAAAGTTGAAAGCTCAATAAAGACGGGCACTTTGGAGTTATTTCTCCGAGATGAGAACTGTTATTGCCCTTGGATTCTTCGACCCTCGTAACTAACCTAGGGTCGCTTCTACCAATGACAAGTGGTGGATTTAGATTTAAAATGAGAAGTATACGTTTTCAAGTTTTAGACTAGCATTCTTCTTCGAGGGCCTCACCCCTAACCCCTCTCCAGAATAGAGGGGGACGTTCACGTAATTGGAAATGATCCAATTTTCAAATACACGGTAATAAAAATCGCTTGCATATCAGTTTGCAGAATCGGTTCCCCTCTCCCACTGGAGAGGGGCTAGGGGTGAGGCTTTCCGACGGTTTTGTCATCGCTCACGGTTGGATTTTATACGTGGGACTCAGGGTGACATCTGCATTTGTGCGTTAGGTCTGAGTGGGCCTTGGGGCCATTGGGACTTCTCTGGGATCTTTAGGTTCCAAAAATCTCCCTAGCGTCGATACAATCCCTTTGTATCAATATAATTTAGAACCACATCCGGTAACAAATACTTAACCGAATGCCCATCCAATAATGACTTTCGGATGAATGTAGATGATATATCCAATCTGGGGGCGGGCAAAACAGGTAGATCAATCACGGGAGTAGTCCCATGATTTCTTGGGTAGACAAGTATTTTACCCCTATCTAAGATCTTCTGATAATCTTTCCATCCGGTAAATCCTCCTAGCAAGTCTTCACCCAACAAAAGATAAAAACTGCGCTCCGGAAAAGCCTTATCCAAAGCGGAAAGCGTGTCGATAGTATAAGAAGGTCGTGGCATCGAAAACTCGAAGTCCGAGGCTTTAACTTTTGAATTGTCTCTCACCGCCAAACGAACCATAGCCAATCGGTCCTCGGCAGGTGCAAGCTCTTGATTTTGTTTAAAGGGGTTTTGTGGGCTGACTATTAACCATACCTCATCCATGCCCCCGTGACTTGCAAAATATTCAGCAATAACAAGGTGTCCAAGATGAATGGGATTAAAGGAACCAAAAAGAAGTCCTGTTTTCACTTCGCTAAAAATTCACGAAGTTCCTTTTCCGCTTGTTCTAAGGCCAACTCGAGGGTGTCGTTCAATAAAACGACATCGAACTTGGGTGAAAAGGACAACTCCTTCTCTGCCTTAGCAATACGCATGGCTATTTTATCGGAGTCTTCTGTGCTGCGATTTCTGAGCCTGAATCGAAGGGTCTCCATACTCGGGGGCTGAACAAATAAAGCCAATGCGCTTTTACCAAAATGGTTTTTTAAGTTAAGGCCGCCTTCGACATCAATATCAAAAATAACGTTTTTTCCTTCCGACCAAATGCGCTCAATCTCGCTTTTTAATGTCCCATAAAACTGCCCGGGATAAACCTCCTCCCATTCCAAAAATTCGCGGTTCTGAATTTTCTTTTTAAAATCTTCGCTAGAAATAAAATAGTAGTCCTTTCCATCCTCTTCATTCTCGCGACGAGCCCTGCTGGTGGCCGAAACAGAAAAGGAAAGATTCAAATCCCCCAAACCCAAAAGATGACGTACGATCGTGGTTTTACCGGCTCCACTGGGTGCTGAAAAAATGAATGCCTTGCCGGTTGTGCTCATAAGCGAGGTTTGATTGAGCCGCCTAATTTAAACAAAAGCACTTCTCCGATTGACGTGAAGGGCTTTTTTACCACAAAGCCCTCAAAGATTTGCGCAAAGGAAACAAAAGAAAATATCCTTTATGGGCACGTTCGCAAGCGAACGGAGGAGCACAAAGCCGGCTGCGTATAGGTCTCAGTGTAATGTTATTTCTTATCCCCCATTTCGGCTAACTCAAGGACAAGGCTAGCTCAGGGACCGGCTCGTTGAGTGAGTTTAAGAAAAACTCGGCCCCTCTCGGTTAGGGGAAGTCTCAGCTAAACGCCCATTCATAATTCATAATTCATAATTCACCACCTACTTCTTCATTTCCTTCACCCATGTGTCTTTCAACGTCACTGTTCTATTGAAAACGAGTTTGTCGGGAGTGGATGATCTATCCAAACAGAAATAACCCTTTCTCAAAAACTGGAAACGATCTTCGTGTTTAGCATGAATAATTTCGGGCTCCGCATACGCATTCGGAATTACCTTCAAACTATCGACATTGATGTAGTCTTTAAAATCTCCTTCTTCCGCTGCAGGATTCTCAACTTTAAAAAGTCTATCGTATTCCAAGACTTCTACAGGAACCGCATCTGCTATGTTTACCCAATGTAATGTGCCTTGAACTTTTAAGCCTGAGGTGTCATTTCCACTGCGGCTTTCGGGAATGTAGGTGCAACGAAGTTCTACCACATTGCCTTCCAAATCTTTTACAACTTCGTCGCAGGTAATGATGTATGCGCTTTTTAAACGAACCTGACGACCAACACCCAATCTGAAAAACTTCTTAGGTGGGTTTTCCATGTAGTCTTCGCGTTCTACATAAATCTCGTGACTGAAAGGTATTTCCCTAAATCCGGAATTCGCATCTTCGGGATTATGCTCTCCTTGCAACATTTCCGTTTTGCCTTCCGGATAATTTGTGATCACAATTTTAATCGGATCAAAAACCACCATTCTTCGCAATGCAATATTGTTTAGGTCTTCTCGAACGAAAAACTCTAACAATGATATATCAATGAGATTGTCTCTTTTAGCAACTCCTATTCGATCTGTAAAATCGCGAATGGCTTTGGGTGTATAACCTCTTCTACGCATGCCCGAAAGTGTGGGCATACGCGGATCATCCCATCCCGCAACGTGCTTGTCGTTTACCAACTGAAGCAATTTTCGTTTGCTCATGATCGTGTAATTGACATTCAGTCTTGCGAATTCATATTGCTTCGAAGGATAAATTTCAAGTTTTTCGATGCACCAATTGTAGAGGTCGCGATGTGGAATAAACTCCATCGTACACAAACTGTGCGTGATGTTCTCAATGGAGTCGCTTTGACCGTGAGCAAAATCGTACATCGGATAAATACACCATTGATCTCCTGTGCGATGATGATGAGCAAATTTTATGCGGTATAAAATGGGGTCACGTAAAATCATGTTCGGTGATGCCATGTCGATTTTAGCTCTCAAAATTCTAGAGCCTTCACCAAACTCACCATTTTTCATTCGCACAAAAAGGTCTTCGTTTTCTTCCGGACTGCGATCGCGATAAGGACTGTTTTTTCCGGCTTCAGTATGCGTTCCTTTTAAAGCAGCTATCTCCTCGGATGTAGAATCATCGACGTAGGCGTGTCCCAATCGAATGAGCTTTAAAGCAAATTCAAAAAGTTGTGGGAAGTAGTCGCTCGCATAAAACTCATTGGCCCATTCGAAGCCCAACCATTTGATGTCCGCCTTAATGCTATCTACATATTCAACGTCTTCGGTGGTAGGATTGGTGTCGTCGAAACGAAGATTTGTTTTGCCGCCGTATTTTTTTGCTAAACCGAAATTCACACAAATAGCCTTGCTGTGACCGATGTGAAGGTAGCCGTTTGGCTCAGGTGGAAAGCGAGTTAAAATGCTTTTGTGTTTACCTGATTTCAGGTCGGCCTCAATTATCTCCTCTAAAAAGTTGAGTGATCTTTCTTCTTTGTTTTTATCTTCTTCTATCGTGTTCTCCATAATGTGGCAAAAATAGTCATCTTGTATTGAGTTCGGAGGTCAGAGGAGTTGAAAGGACCCCGTGGTTGACGTCCTCGGAGATAATTCCGTTCAACTGTTATTACTGCCATTGACAATGTGTAGAATTCTATTGACTACGAATAATCTATGTTTTCTCATTTTTCAAGACCGTTCTTCTCCGAAGGCCTCTCCCTCCGCCCTCTCCAGAGGAGAGGGGACCCATTCTGCTAACTGAAATGTGAACGATTTACAATACCGTTTTTTTTTGAAAACCCACGATTTCATTCAACGTGATCGTCCCCCTCTCCTCTGGAGACGGGCTAGGGGTGAGGCTTTCCGACGGATTTATCAGCACTCAAGGTTAGGTTTTATACCTGGAACTCAACCTGCCCATGTAAATTCCAAACGCACACCCTGCTGCCGACCCACAACATCTCCTCGGTCTATTAATTGGTCTGTGATAATTTTCAAGGTTTTATCCGATGTTCCTGTGATTCGCAAGAGGTCTTGACGACCGGCAATACCCTTCACAAATAATTCCGTTAGGATCAACTCCGCTTCCGGTCGGAGTTGATTTGCCAAAACTTCTCTCTCCACAAATTCCCGAATGATTTCGGTAATATTATCCGTGGAGAAAAAATGAATCATCCCTTGCATTTCTTCTAGAAGTATTTCCATCAGAAATTTGGTGATGGTCGATAATCCCTCATAATTCAGATTTGTTCCCGAATGAGCGGGCCAAAGTTCCCAGGCGTCGAGCACATCGCTGTATTCGCGTTGGTGACGAGCAATGGCTCTATTCAACGAGAAAAGTCCTCTTGCATTCAGTCCCGAGTTTTTGAGAGCCGCAGCTACTGAGTACCGGGCCATTCTTTCGGAATACTCCCCAAAAGGGTTGATGTTCAGGGTTCTGGGTAACAATGAGAGATCAGCGATAAGTTTTCGAAGCAAAGGACGATTTCCCTCCGTTACCATGGCGTATCTCGACGCGAGGTGCTCCGGCGAGGACGGGTTTTCCGCTCCACCAAGACCCCCGCTTCCCGCCAATTTGCGCGAGATTCCCCCAGCCAATAGCTCCTCAGCCCCCATAATTGTATCGGCCAAGTAGGACATGTAATCCGTTCCAACCGGGTTGAACGAAGTGCCTTCCTCTGTCATCCGATCGTTAATGATACTTCTAATTTGAAACTCCATAAACAAGTCCTCCACAGGTAGGGATTTCAAAGTCTCGGCGCTCGGAAACAAATAATACCCCGGGTCTCCCGTAGTAAAAACTTGGTTACGGTTCAGGCTAATAGCGGCCACGGCATCCAAATGAGAAACTCTGGACTTCATGGCTTCCAGCGTATGAGGATGTAGCATCCCGCGGAGTTCACCCGCCTTTAATAGGAACTGACAGGCGAGTTGCTCCAGTTCTTCATCTCCGTACTCCGGGTACAAATGCGTCGCGTATTCCATGAAAAATATTGTTGGTGTGGAAATAACCGAATTTTGGTAAATATATATTCCGATATTATTTGATATATCCTCTTCCGATATTTAACATGTCTTTTTATACCAGTTTTTAATATGTTCCTAGAGTTTTTTACATACTTTACTCCCATATATTTTATATCCACTTTTTCCTATCATTAACATTTGGGGCCTTGGACGGGAGCTGTATAGATGTATGCCGCCACTATGTGGCTCCGGCACACGTTCTAACTCACTCTTCTACAAAGATTTCGCTGCTCCGCAGCTAATAACCCCGCAGGTTCTTTTTGTTTCTTCGAACAGAGAACTGTTGTTGCCCTTCGATTCATCGTCACTCGTAACTCGCGACGATTCACTCAGGCTGACGTGCGCGTTTTGTGGGTAGGGGGTGAAAAGGGGCCGCTGCGCGGCCCCTTTTCACCCCCCCCCTTTTTTTCCGCCAAGCCGTCATCCTGAGCTCGCGCAGCACGCGCGTGGCGCAGGACCTATCCGGAGATCACTCGTCTCAACGCGTCGCGCGTGGCGCAGAACCTATTTATAGCTCGCTCGCCTCAATACCCCTTTGCGCAGGACCTATTCGGAGAGCGCTCTTCTCAACACATTGATCGCTGCGCAGGACCTATTCGGAGAATGATGCCGACATACGAAGACAAATCGTCTCGTGCGTATCCTGCTCCTGTTTCTCCGGGCTCCGAACTGTTGTTGCCCTTCGATCCCTAGCGCCCCGGCATTCATCGCTCAGGCTAACGGTGCTGATTCAGGGAAGTATCACCCACCTCACACCAACATGTCAGCATAGGTGACCCTGAGCAAGCTATCAAAGCGAGTGCGTCGAAGGGCGAACGTGACTATATCACCGGCAGGAATTACTCCACACTAAATCGCTTCTTCACCTTCCACCGGCATTATATAAGCCCATTGGATAATTGTAAATTCTAATCTGGAAAACGCTGTGATATCATCTTCCCCCAAGACAGGTCCGTGAAATAAACCGACGATCGGATATTTATCATGCATCAAATCGTCGCCTTTTGTTTTTGGCATAATCACATACGACTTTGATTCACCGCCTACTTCCTGATCGTATATAATTGCTTTCCAAATGCCGGTGAGGTCCGATAAAAAGTGCTTGCGACCGATGAATCCATAGTGTGTTCCATTCAAGGCCTTGCCCTCACGTCCCATGGGCACAAACAAAACTTGCATTTCGGCGAGGGACTGAATCTGCGTGTCGTTATAAGGGTTGCCGCGGATTTCCATACCCCGTCCACCTTGATTAAATCGCATAGGAAGCTCGAGTCGGATGTCCTCCCAATAGCCCCGAATGAGTGTAAAACGACTTATGCG
Source organism: Flavobacteriales bacterium (assembly GCA_044375415.1). Lineage (GTDB taxonomy): Bacteria > Bacteroidota > Bacteroidia > Flavobacteriales_D > Sanyastnellaceae > JAWXBG01. The sequence continues at coordinate 5,984 of JBILMS010000051.1, read as the reverse complement.
CATTATCGTAATAAACACAATGAAGAAGACAAATATTTCTCCAACCGTGGTTTGTAAAATAGCTTGGTCAAAGCCAAAAAACATAGTAATCAGGATACCCTGTATCACGATGATGCTGAGATAATATAAAATCATCCGTTTCGATAAGCGAGATGAATCAATGGCTCTGTGGTATGAGAAGTAACTTGAGTTGTTGAGTCCATTGTTTAGGGTGGTAGCGAAAACGGATATAGTTAAAAGGAAAAATGTGCCAATAGATAAATACATAATGGTGCCGCTCCCTGTTGCCGTAATGATAAAGTCGTACAGTCCGTGAATGATTATTGCGGCGCTCAGGTATCCCGGTAATATCCACCATTTCTGTCCCTTCGGGTGATACTTGTAAAGAACAAATCCATATCCGATAATGGCGCCATCTATCATGTGTGAAATAGTAGCTAATACAGCTCTTCCGACAATGATCACCGGACCGTGATTTACGAAGTAGAGCATGTTTTCGGTAGCCGCAAAACCGAGAGCGGTTATACATGAATAGGCAATAATATCGATGGATTCGTTTATGCGTTTTCGCAACAAAAACCAAGCGAAAAGAAAAAACAATGTTTTCGCAATCTCCTCTACCATACCCACATGAAAAACAAAATAGGTAAGATCATTGATCCATTCGCCGTTCAAATTTTCCTCTTGTAAAAACGGTACAACCATCTGTGCCTGCAGCACCAAAAAAGGAGATAGACAACCCAGGAAAAAAGTAAGTAAAATAGAAGGAAGGGCATCCTTCTCATAGAGATCTATGAGTCGATAATAATCAATCCATATCCATGCTATGAAAAGAACGACGGGTAGGAAAATGAGGACGGGTTGTATCGGAAGCATACCTATTTGCTCGTCAAATTATGCAGTTCAACAACATGTTTTCCATTCGGTCATATTCCCAATTTCCATTCACTCTTCCTCGACTAATTCCCCTTTAGGCATAAGTTTCTTCGCTATAAAATTATACTGTGTGATCAATAAAAATCCGATGATGAGATTTATACCACACAAAATCCATTCAAAGAAACTCCTTGATTCCTCTTCCATGCCGATTTGACTCATGTGAAAGGCGTTGTAGGAATAGGTTAAAAACAAACTGACCTGTTCGACAATCAGCTCGCCACCAACGACAATAGAAGCTACTTTAAACAGATCCTTGACACCAAGTTGTCCGAAGTCTATGCGGTCTTCTTCAAATCCTTTGTCGAGTTTAAAGATTCGAAGTACTGCCGACGATTTAATCATTAAGAACAGTGCAAACGCCACATAAACCACGATCTCTAATACCAATGTCAAGACCATGCGCGTCTCCAAAGTCGAATAGCCAATTTGTACAATAAAAGGAAGGACTGCCGTTAAAAATGTTAGCAAAAGTCGCAGTCCAATTATTTTTATGATGATGGTGAAAAGGTCTCGTTTGGTCATGGGTATGATCCTGTTTTTATCAAAAGTAATGAAATAAAAAATGGGGGATTTGCGATGGGGGAGAAGACTTTCCTAGCGAGGACTTTCCGGATTTAGTAACGCGGAGGTACGCTAGAAGGAATGTAAAATGGAAAATTCAAAATGGAAAATGGGGGCTTCGCGTTTAGGGAGAAGATTCTCTTAATTCAAACTCTTCAAAAACTCCTCGGCGTTATCCAAATGAATCTTCTTCTTTGAAGGGTCCATCTTATCAAAAGTATGAACCAACATCCCCAACCGTGGATTCGATAAAAAGAACTCCCGGTGCACATGCATATATCTCCAGAACAAACCGTCCCAGGTCGCTTGCCACGGACCTTTCGGGTAGTCGGACATTTTTGAAAGATAGTTACTGCCGGAGATGTAAGGTTTGGTGGTCATGAGGCCGCCGTCCGCGAATTGGGTCATGCCGTAGACGTTGGGTACCATCACCCAGTCGTAGGAGTCGATGAAAAATTCCATGAACCAGCGGTACACTTCGTCGGGATTGAATTCGCAGAGCAAAAAGAAATTGCCCAAAACCATCAGACGTTCTATGTGATGACAGTATCCTGTGCGAATTAACTTTTGAAGGGTGAGGTCGATGGGGGCTATACCCGTTTCGCCTTTTCGAAATGAATCGGGGATGGGTCGGTTAAATCCCCAGCAATTAGTAGTGCGCTGCTGCCTGCCGGATTGGTGATATACGAGATGTATAAACTCTCGCCAGCCCATTACCTGCCGCACAAAACCTTCGAGGGAGTTGATGGCCGTACCTTGTTGGGCATAGTCTAAAACGCGATCTAAGACCTCCTGCGGGCTCAGCAGGCCTATGTTGATCATGGGGCTGAGCACGGAATGGTACAAGACCGTCTGACGATGTACGATGGCGTCTTCATAATCGCCGAATTTCTCGAGTCGCTCGCGTAGAAATCGATCGAGCCATTCGAGACTTTCTTCGTGCGAAGTAGCAAAGAGATGGGGTCCGTCTGAAAGTCCCCAATTCGTTGGAAAGTGTTTTTCGACATAAACTCTAGCTTCCGCTACCGCCGGGGTTTCTTTTGCCCTCGGCATTTCAGGAATAAACTCTCCCGCAGGAAATCGTCTGCGATTCTCCTGATCAAAGGACCACTTGCCTCCGAGGGGTTTTTGGTTTTCTAAAAGCAGAACCGAACGCTGCTTTCGTTGACGAATGTAAAAATCTGTTTGGAAATAGGGTCGCTTCGGGCCGAGCAGTTCTGCGGCTTGATCGGAATCATTCAGAAATCCGGGGGATCTATAGGAGATCAATTTTATTCCGGACTCTTCTGCGGCGCGTGTTAATCGGCGATCTAACCAATCGTCGGAAAGGCGGTGGTGGTGGATGACACGTATGCCCTCCTCGGCCCATTGCGGAATTAGCTTTCGGATGTCTGCATTGTAAGGGGCACTTTCGAAGTAGCGGACGTCAAAGCCTCGTTGTGTCTGCTCTTTGGTAAAGGTCTTCATCGAAGCGCGATGCAAGACGAGCTTTTGTTTGTGAAAGGAGTATTGACGGAAGCAGAGGTCTTCTTCCACGAGATAGACGGGGCGGCTCTTGGAGAGAAGAGGGGATTCGGGGAAGAGGTGGTCGGGGAGAATAAGCGTGATTTCCAAGAGGGGGTTGTTTTGGGGGAGAACAGTTATTTCCAATTGATGTTCGCGGGGGTGGTGATGGGTGATGGGTGATGGATGGGGTGCGCGTTTGGGGAGAGGATTCTTCTACGAGACGCGGTGAAGGCGCATTATTTACTAGAAACGGAATGAGCGGGACGGTTCACAAGAGCTGAAAGCGCATTATACCTTCTTAGTGCCTCTTAGTGAACACTTGGTAATTCCTTTGGGTTAAAACAACGGCGGGTCTTGTTTTGGCAATTCGCTTCAGATATACCAGAACTGTCTATGTACACTATTCATCGCACAGACTCGACGATAAATAATGCGCTTTCAGCGGGGAAAAACCCGGTCGGTGAGGAATTGATCACATCAGATAAACGCAATCAATCTTAATTCATAATTCGTTGTACTTAATTCAATCACCCCCGACCCTTCCAAAAGCCCTTCATCATTCCCGCGATTACATTCTCTTCGATGTCGAGGTCTTTGGCTGTTTGGCGGAAAAGGTCTATGCCGTTTATCGTGTTTTTGATTATGCCTTTTGCATCTCGAATCGTGTATTTTGATGCTAGTTCCAAGATATCTGAATGAACTATGTCCGTTCTTTTTCCATTGATAGAAAGAGCTCTCGATGTTTTGGTGAAATGAAGCAAGGGGTTAAGTGCATAGGTGATGTCGTATGCCGGTGCAAGATGCCACTTATCGTTTTCTTGGTCGTATCGAAAACTGTGGTTTTTTAGATGGTCGTCCAGATTCGCATAAACCAAATTAAAAATCATCCTCCTAAATAACTGTTCAATTTCTACATGTGGCAATTTCAAAAAGAGGGCCAAGTCAAACAAATTTTCGTACGATGAAACAAGTGGATCTTTAAAGTCCCAACCGGTAAGTCCACTGGCGGTGAGCACATGAATTTTTCTTCCGTTTATGCGATCAAATCGCAGGGTCGCAAAATGTTTGTCGTCCATCAATTTCGAATCGCTCATTTCAATTCCCAATTGAGTGGTGGTGTGATAATACGCGTATTCTATTCGTTCGCGATGATATCCGAGCTCTTCATCCAAATGAAGTTTGACCAAATAATGATGATAATCCGAAGTGTGATTTATATCTCCCGGTATCATTTTACCGGTTAAAACATTCTCCGATATGAGGACTTTTGGACGAACACCTCCGGCAGAAGTGCCCACTTTGTATAGGGTTAACAAGGCCGATTCGTCAATACCTAACTTCGAAATATCCTCCTTGGATTCAAGAACTTTTTTCAAGACGGATACAACCTCATCCAAATGAATAGCATTTCTAGCAGATAATGGTTTTGCAGGTTTGTATTCAAAAGCGCCCATGCCGCGATGAGCCACATAGGTCAGCTGTTCAAGGGCCGAAACTTCCCGGAATTTCTTCTGAGCATCCAACCATGTTTTGAATAGTCGGTTGCCAAATTCATCGGGTAACGAGTCGGCAAAAACAGAAGGAAGTCCTCGAAAACTTCCTCGATCAAGACTCCTAAAAACCTGAGGCGCCTTGGTCTTTTTAACCACTCCGGTCTCTGGAATGAGCTGCGAATAAATGCCCTTAGTTAGATAGTCCGGATTGTACTGAAATGTGGTTTCGGATCTTTGTTGATTCCAGGCAAGTCGACCGATTTCCCGACCAAAACATATCACATCAATTTTTTCCTGAGCCTTCATCGTTCCTAATATAATGATCGATTATTTGCCAAGCCTTCTTTCTTCTCTCGGATGAATTTGTGTATTCCTTCAAGTTCATCGAAATGTCTGAAAAGCAATAAAAGTGTGTCGATGGTGATGTTTTTTCCGTTCTCGGCATTTTGGAGGGTAATGCGCGACACGCCTAATTCAGAAGCGAATTCCGCTTGAGACAATTTCCGTGACTTGCGCATCAATCGTAGCCAAACTCCTATATCCAGCTTGACATCTTGAACGGTGGAGAGGTTAAAGGGCATTTTGCATAGTTTTATATGCAAATATATGCCTTTTATTTAATATTGATTGTTTTACTATGCTTTTTGTCGCTTTTATGAGATTCGCGTCGTCGAGGCCCGGGGCACCCTTCGACAAGCTCTGGGAACAAAGCCGCCGGGCACGACGCGTCTCCGAAATGCGGTTTTCAAAACGATTTTGCATTATGGGCTGAAGCCCATGAAGACAATTATTCTCCGATTTGATCCTCCGCATCACGCATGACCGTGCGAGCGCAGGGTGACGACGTAACAAAAAAGGGAAAGGGTGGCTTTTGTCGCGCTAAATCCTTTGTGCGTCATAGTGAATTCTTGGTAATTCCTTTGTGTTAAAAATACTGCAGCTCTTGTCTAACCAAATCGCTTCAGATATATGAGAACCGTCTAAAAACACATCGTTCATGTCACAAACTCGACGATAAATAATGCGCTTTCAGCGCGACTAGGACCGTTCTGGGAAATCGTTTTTCTAGTATATAATGCGCTTTCAGCACGGAAAAACCCGGTCGGTGAGGAATTGATCACATCAGATAAACGCAATCAATCTTAATTCATAATACTTTGTACTTAATACAAATTCTCTGAGAACTTCAATCAAATCTTCCCTTCCTCTGTGGTAAAAAAACCTGAAGAAATTTAAAGGGTCTCGTCCGGTCACTCAACTCGGCAGATGCCGAACCTAGTTTAGGCACGGGTTATCTTGTTCCAAAAAACGAAATTCATAATCCAATCGTCCAGCCTGTCAAAACCATCCGCTCGAAACCCGCGCCAGTTGCGCTTTCAGCGCGTAGAAAATCGTTCAATGAGGAATTGATCAGATCAGATAAACGAAATGTATCTTAATTCATAATACTTTGTACTTAATACAAATTCTCTGAGAACTTCAATC
>JBILMS010000050.1:0-25224 GCA_044375415.1 Flavobacteriales bacterium | reverse complement strand
AGGCGGCAGGGTATGGTCGAATTATCAATGTTATCAGCACTTCGGTAAAACAACCTCTGCCCGGACTTGGCGTGAGCAATACCATCCGCGCTGCCGTTTCGAATTGGTCAAAAACCCTTGCATCGGAGGTGGGAGCATTCGGTATTACAGTGAATAATGTTTTGCCCGGAGCCACAGAAACCGGAAGATTGCAGCAAATTATAACCGGAAAAGCAAACAAAGTAGGCAAAGCAGAAGAAGAAGTACGACATGAAATGGAAGCCGAAATACCCGCAGGGAGATTGGGTAAACCGGAAGAAATTGCTGCTGCTATAGCATTTTTAGCGAGTCCGGCAGCAGGGTATATCAACGGAATAAATGTACCTGTGGATGGTGGGCGAACTTCGTGTTTGTAATTCAGCACATTTGAACACCCTCACCACTCAAGATGTTATAAAATAAAGGAGATATTCATGCGTTTATCCCTGGCCGAGATCAAAACAACCGTGATGAAAAGTATTTTAAGTATAGTCTTTTGTATTCCGTTAGTAGTCAGCAGTCAAATTGAGACGAGCAGTTGGCGAGATCATTTGCCTTATGGTAAAACAATCGATGTTGTATTGGCCGGAACTACCGTGTATACAGCAACTCCTTTTGGATTATTTAGCTATGATCCAACAACAGGGAGTACGGAAAGGCTGAACAAAACAAATAAACTTTCGGACACGGGTGTTTCTTGTGTGGATTACGATCCCGAAACTGATTTGGTAGTTGTTGGATATACAAATGGGAATATCGATTTGCTCGGTCAGAATATCAAGGTAAACGTGCCGGATATCAAGATTAACGGGCTTATTGGTGACAAAGGAATTTATGGTATGGAGATATTTAATAAGAAAGCGTATCTCTCCACCGGATTTGGAATTGTGGTGCTCGACCTAGAACGATATGAAATAAAGGACAGTTTTTTAATTGGTGAAAACGGGTCTCAGTTGTTTATCCATGATGTGGAAATTTTTCAGGATACCATATACGCATGCACAGATTTTGGAATAAAGAAAGCTTATGTGAACGCTCCTTTTTTGGCGAACTTTCAGAATTGGGATGACTGGACAGGCTTACCGGGCGCAAGCGAGATAATCACTGAACTTGAATTTTTTTCAGGTCGCGCATTTATTAATGTCAGGGGTACCAACGACATCATTTGGAAATTGGAGGATGGCGTTTGGTCTCCGTTTCAAGATATAGAAGGAATTCAATACAATGATCTGTGGTCGGGTAATGGTTATTTAACTGCATCCGCTATATGGGCATACCGAGTATGGAATCCTGAGCTCCAAACAACCTTGAGTGTTGTTAATCACAACAATATTCCATTGCGAACAAATGCAACTATCGTTTCCCCGGGTGTAAAAATTTATGTTGCAAATGATTTCGGAGGTTTATTAATAGCAGATAAATTCGGGTTGCGTGCAAATGTAGAACCTCAAGGTCCGGTAACAGGAAGAACGAGAAGATTAGATGCGTACAATAACAATCTTTGGATAGCTCATGGTGGAGTAGATGAGGGTTATAGTAATCTTTGGTTCACATCCGATATTTCAACACTCGTAGATGAAACCTGGAGGAGAGTAGAAAATGAACCGGGTTCAAACTCATTGGCAAATATTATGGACTTGATGGACGTGACTATTGATCCCATAAATCAAAATCACGTTTATTTAAGCTCATGGGAAGAAGGTTTAATTGAAGTTCTCGATGGCGAAATTATCAATGTGTTTAATCCGGATAATAGTACACTAGAGCTCGGTTATGGTTTCGGATGGGCTCCCGGATGGACGGGGGTTGCAGGGGTAGACTTTAGTGCCGACGGTGTATTGTGGTCTACGAATTCTTACACATCAAAAAATCTTCATGCAAGAGATCTGGATGGTACCTTTTACGGATTCGACTTTTCCCCTCAAACAACGGTGGGCGATAAAGCTGATGAAGTATTGGTTACATCTAATGGATTTGTTTGGACAACCATTCGCGGTAAAGGATTGATAGTATTAAACACAAACGGAACTCTTGCCACTCAAAGCGATGACTTGTACAAGCTCCTCAACGATGAAGAGGGCAACGGTGGCTTACCCAACAACGAAGTGTATTGTATGGAGGAGGATCTCGACGGAGAGCTTTGGGTTGGGACCTTAGAAGGAATCGCCGTGTTTTATTCAACGGATGATATTTTCACAGCCGAATCCGTGAATGCCGAGCAAATTTTGATAGAACAGGATGGGAATATTCAAATCCTTTTAGAAACAGAAGCTGTCACTTGCATCGAAATTGATGGAGGTAATCGCAAATGGGTAGGTACACAGAACTCAGGAGTGTTTTTATTTAGTCCGGATGGATTGGAAGAAATATTTCACTTTACATCGACCAATAGCCCTCTTCCATCCAATAATGTTCTTGATATAGCAATAAATCACTCTACAGGCGAAGTCTATTTCGCAACTGAAAGCGGGGTTGTTTCATTTATGTCGACAGCTACAAATTTTGGATTAGAGATAAATGAAGTCAGTGTATTTCCAAATCCTGTTCGTCCGGGATATGAAGGTCTAATAACCATCGATGGTTTAGCCTACGATACTGATGTGAAGATTACCGATATGGGTGGAAACCTGGTTTACAAAACTACTTCGGAGGGTGGTCGCGCAATTTGGGACGGACTTACGCTGAACGGTGAGAAGGCAGTGCATGGTGTGTATCTCATTTTCTGCTCTAACCCCGATGGATCTGCTACACAAGTGGCGAAGGTAGCAGTGGTTCGCTAGGGCTGATAGTTAGAAGAAATCCCTCCCTATTATTTTCCTTCACTCGGGAATTACGCTTTGTGATTACTTTTGGTGAATGCCGGAGTTCAATATTCAAATCAAGTCGTTGGGGGCTCATAGACTAACAGCTATTTTCTTAATGTTTGTCCTCGCCACAGGTTTTTCTGAGGTATTAAATGGACAAGTTTCTTTTCGTTATCTCAATTCTGAAACCACCGGAGTAAACTTCGAGAACAAGTGCGTTGAAACACCTACCAGATGTATTTATCAATACGATTATTTCTACAATGGTGGAGGAGTTGCACTTGCGGACTTTAACATGGATGGTTATACGGATATTTTCTTCACTGGAAATGACGTACCTAATAGACTTTATCTGAATAATGGTAAAGGGGATTTAACGTTTAGCGACGTCAGCACAAAGGCCGGAATCTCCGGAAACAAATGGTACACAGGAGTTACTGTTACAGACATAAATGGAGATGGATGGAATGATATATATGTGTGCTGCAGCGGACCCGACTGGAGGATTAAGGCTCCGAAAAATGAATTATATGTGAATAATCAGAATGGTACATTCACGGAAAGGGCAGCAGAATATGGAATAGATAATCCGGGTTTATCAACGCAAGCCGTTTTTTTTGATATGGACCTCGATGGTGATGAAGATTTGTTTGTGTTGAATCACGGAGTGCGAAATATGGCAAACAAAGACCAGGATTATCTTGAGGTATATAGCAAATTGACAAAAGAGGAACAGCGTTTATTCACCTCAACATTCTATCGAAGGAACGGCGATCAATTCGTTGATGAAACAAGTCAAATGCGAATGGATGTTATCGGATTTGGACTCGGTGTATCCGTTAGCGACTTTGATAGAGACGGCCGTCCGGATTTGTTTGTTGCAAACGATTATTTTATTCCGGACCGTATTTATTTCAATCAGCCCAATGGTCAGTTCTTGGAAGACATCAATCGACGATTTGAGCATTGCAGTTTTTATTCCATGGGATGCGACGCTGCCGACATCAACAACGATAAATGGTCCGACCTGGTCGTCCTGGATATGACCCCGGCAGATCACTACAGAAATAAAATGCTCATGAATTCGATGAGTGTAAATGAATTTCATTTCCTAACCGATAAGTTGCGTTATCTGCCTCAGTACATGTTTAATGCTCTTTATGTGAATTGCGGATATGGATTGATGTCCGACATTGGTCATCTGGCGGGGGTGCATCAAACGGATTGGAGTTGGGCACCTTTGCTTTTCGACATGGATAACGATGGTCTGCGAGATCTGTACGTAACGAATGGATACAAACGAGATGTGAAGAATAATGACTGGCGCATCAAAGTGATGGATTTAATGAAAAAGCCGGGTTTTAGTGAGCAGGTTTATTTTGATGAATTGTTGAAGGCTGATCAAACCCCGGTGCCAAACCAGTTTTATAAAAACACAGACGGATTTGTTTTTTCAAATGAAACGAGCAATGAAAATCTCGAGAGACCTTCTTTCTCCAATGGTGCAGCGTACGGTGATTTAGATCAAGACGGAGATCTCGATGTTGTAGTTAACAATATCGATATGGAAGCATTTATTATTGAAAACATCACGGAAGAGAAATCTGCAAACCACTACCTAAGAATTAGATTGGAGTCTGCATCTCAAAGCCTTTCACTCTCCAATGCTGCGGTTACGGTATTTACGGAAGAGACAAGTCTTTATTCTGAAAATACGTTTACCCGGGGTTTTCAATCGTATTGCGAACCCATCATCCATCTCGGATTGGGTAAGGAAACCAGTGTCGATTCCATTCATATCCATTGGGGAAAAGGAAAACATAGTGTTGTGATAAATCCGTTGATAGATCAAGTACATTTGATAAAGGAGATAGAAACTGAATTGAAGATAGATGATCGTCCCGGGGCTGAAAAGGCGCGAATTTTTTCGAACGAAACGAAATCGGTATTGCCGGCTTTTATTCATGAAGATGCACCTTTCGACGATTTTGAAAAAGAGGTTCTTCTGCCGCATGCGATGTCTTCTCTTGGTCCGGCATGTGCCGTTGGCGATGTGAATGGCGATGGTCTGGACGATTTTTTTGTGGGAAACGGACGTGGGGGAAAAAATGCTCTGTATCTGCAACAAAAGGAGGGACGGTTCAATTTAAAATCGAATCCCGGAACTTTTGGAAAGGAAGTTCTCGGAGCTTGTTTGTTCGATGCGGATTCTGATGGTGATTTAGATTTGTATCTGGCTCATGGCGGTGGTGGCGACTTTGCTATAAATGATACTTTATTACAGGATGAACTTTGGTTTCAAGATGGAACCGGTAATTTCTCTCTTCGAGGTGGTGCATTGCCCACTATGTTGGAAAGTTCGAAAGTGGTGAAAGCCTGCGATTATGACTCCGATGGTGATTTCGATTTATTTGTGGCAGGTCGAAATGTTCCCGGAAAGTACCCCTTGTCACCAAAATCTTATTTACTTAAAAATGATCGTGGAGTTTTTACGAGAGACCAAGAGTCCGATGTAATCAGTGAAATTGGAATGATTACAGATGCTCTATGGTTCGATTGGGATGAGGATGGTGATCAAGATTTGTTGACGGTGGGGGAATGGACGTCATTGCAAGTTTTTCTGAATCAATCGGGTATTTTTACGTCGATGAAATTGGCTTCCGGCCTGGTTTACAACGGATGGTGGTATTCAATTGGCACGGGCGATTTGAATATGGATGGTAAAGAGGATTTACTGCTTGGAAATGCAGGTTGGAATAATAAGTTCAAACCTTCGCTAAAGAAACCATTGGATGTGTATGCAAGTGATTTTGATAAAAATGGAAGTCTGGATATTGTACTTAGCAAATTCTACAAGGATAAAAAAGTACCGGTGAGAGGTAGGGAGTGTTCAAGCGTACAGATGCCATTGATCGCTAAGAAGTTTCCAACTTTTGAAGAGTTTGCATCTTCTTCATTGGAACAAATTTACACTCAATCGGAGTTGGATCAGGCCTATCATCTCAGTGTCAATTCTTTTACGAGTGTCAGATTGATGAATAAGGGAAATGGTTCTTTTGAACGAATAGAGTTGCCCGTACAAGCTCAAATAGCGCCCATTCATGGTTTTTTGGTTGAAGATTTTAATGGCGATTATACCTATGATATATTGCTCGCCGGAAATAATTCGCAAACGGAAGTGGAAACACAGCCTTACGATGCATCACGTGGATTATTTTTAGATGGACAGGGAGATGGAACCTTTGTACCCCGAATGGATATAAGTGATACGGGTTTGAGTCTTCAAGGAGATGTGCGAGGTTTATACAAGATTAAAGTTCAAGATCGATATGCCTTTCTTGCTCCCGTGAGCGATGGTCGATTAGTACTTATTGTTTCCCATAGGGAGTAAGCTGCTTGGAATTATTTTCCGAGGTGGTGCGTATAAAACATCCAAACCTCACGGGCAACATTTCGTCCGAGTTCTAGACCCTTGATGTTATCCGAGGCTATGTGATATCCTCCCAAAACTCTTGATTGTCCGGCCATGTTAGCAGTTTCACTAAAGGTGGAAAGCTTAATGGTAACATCAGTACCGGTGTATCCGGGTTCGGTCAGGGCGCCTGCTTTTACCGTTATTTCTTGTCCGAAGTGATCACTACCCGTGAACATTCGCAATATTTCTGAACAGGCCCCACTCGCTGCGCTATGGCCGGATACGTAGGAAGGGAAGGCCGGACATAAAAAGCTTTCGGGTGAATAAGGGCGCCATGCTATTCCGATTGTATCAACCCATGTTTTGCCTTCGCCACCCCAACAATGAATTATTTCGTTTTCATAATAATGATGTATCAACGAGTAGGGACGTGCGGAGTCATAGAACATTTTTGAATCCCAGCAGGCGATAAATGCATCCATAGCGGCCACTTCTACCACAAAGAACATTTTTATATCATCGTCAAGAGTATGACCATCACGACGAGAGACATCTTGTGCAAATTTCAACCAATGCCCTGCTTGTTGGACGGACGCCGGCCCGTCGCGCATAAATTCTACAAGCGCTTTCTGCTCATCCGTAAGATTGGCATGAAGATCAACTACTTCTTTCAACTCAGACAAGAGTTGTTCGCTTCCAATAGCAGGAGGAGGGCCCGGACGAAATTGATTGGCAGAGTCTATAGCTATGGGAGTTACTAGGTTCCAATAAGGAGTCAGGCATTCCGGAACCCATCTTTCCCCTTCAGGATTGCGAAAGTATTTCGGTTGCCATTTTGCCAAATTATAAATTTCGTCAGGACCATTTACAGGTTCGTAATAAGTATAGTCGAAGTATGGTTTTCCATTACCACCTTCTTCATTCCCATAATGATTCGAACCGTCTTTTTTTCTCGCTTTTAAAACATCTTCTGCAGCTTTTATACCGATGCTTTCCGGACTGAGCAGAGATCCATTTTTTTTTGCCTCCGGATTTATACCTAAAGATTTCATGTAATCGGTGAATAGACCGGCATCGGCAGGGTAGAACTCCATAAGCGTATGGTAAGCGGCATACGATATGGCAATTTCCTTGTTGTGTTCAGTCCTTTCAGATTCGGCGGGTTTTATAACTTTACCTGTCCAATATGCAGGGCTGGCGTTTTCATCATACATCGACCATGCATCGAACATTGCCGTAAATATCAAAGCCAAGTATCTCGAGGTTACCGTTGGACGGGGCTTCATGCGCTCTGTATCGCGAGCAGTGGCTTGCAGAGCTATCTCCGACCATTTATAGGCCATATTATTTTCTCCATGCTGAATGATCGCCGGCTCGTCCTTACAAGAAGGCAAAGTGAAAACCAAAAAAGTGAATAATAGTCCAAACAGGACCCATCGACTTATTATATAGGGATGTTTATTCAAGGCTGTTTTTTTTGTCGAAGAGATTCAATCATTTGAATGGCCTCTTCAACGGTTTTTACCGGACGCTCACACGTTCGGTTCATGCAAACATAAATGAGGTTTTCTTTTTCGCTGTATTTATTTTTTGCAAGGGGAATGAGGGTTTCGGGAGAAGTAAAACTTAAAGTAGCAAAACCCTTGTATTTTCTCCGGAATTCAAGTGCGAGTCCCAGAGCTCTTTCTCCGTTGAATACTATGTCGCACTCCGGAGCTGAAAGTATGGAGTGAAAGTAACTCCAGGAACCATGTTCGACGGGATGATTATAAGTTTGCTCGCCCATAAGAAGAGATAAATTTATACTTCTGTCCGTCCGGGTTTCGTCTTCGAAGTATCGTCCTAATGTGAAAAGGTTTTCTGCCATTACAGCATTGGCGGACGGACTATCATCATCCGACTTATTAATTAAATTGAAAATGTGTGATTGGTCATTTTTTGATAGTTGAAACCAAATACTGTTTTGATAGGTGAAGTGAAGACAGGTATAATCTGCATACTCTTTGGCTCGCAGCAGTAATGTTTCTGAACAGTGGATCTGGTATAGCGAAATAAGAGATTTTATGTATAAGGCATAATCTTCAAGTACTCCTTCCGAGAGTGCAGTCATATCCACTATAGAATGCGGTAAAGCGGAAGGCATGCTCTTCGCTGCGGATTCTATATTTTCCATAATCGCATAAGCATGGTAGAGGTAATCATCATTTTTACTTATTGTGTAAAGGTCTATACAAGCTTGCATAAACATCGCATTGTAAGCGACCGTCGCCTTGTCGTCGGCTTGAGGAGGCACTCTTTTTTGTCGCGCTTTTCGGAGTTCGTGCAAACAAAGTTCGATGGTCGGATTTTGATCATATACCGCAGGATTCACGGTGCTGATCTTGTATAGTACATTCTCATTTTGCGTATAGTTTCCATTTTCGCTCACGGCAAAGACTCGGCAGAATTCTTTGAAATGTTCACCGAGCAGGCTCTCTAATTCTGAATAGGTCCACACATAATACGAACCTTCTTTCCCTGAACTTTCCGAGTCTAGCGAATTGGCGTAAAGCCCGTTGCTTAGAGACAGGTTATCAAATATAAATTGAGAAATTTCGATCGCCTTCTCCAGATACAATTCGTGCTGCGTCAGTTTATATGCTTCACATAAATTCGAGATGAATTGGGAATTGTCGCTCAGCGTTTTTTCCCAATGTGGAAAATGCCAGTTTTCATCAGTGGTATAACGATGTACGCCACCATCCACGTGATCGTAAATCCCTCCGCTTAAAATTTTGTTGATGCTTAAAAGTGCGTGCTGATTAAGCAGAGTGTCGTTCGAAGTGAGAGTGTAACGTAAGAATGGAGATAGCAGAAATTTGTTTGATTGGAGAACACCGCCTTCGACCCAATCCAATTTGTTTTGTATGATTGAAATATCAGGATAAGCTGCATGAGCATCTGCAATGGGTTCTTGTGTAGTATGTAGGATGTTTTCTACTGCCTCTGCGTAATTTGTTAAATCGATTTTTTGATTTTGATTGAATTCGTAAAAGTGTTTCAATTGACCAATGAGTTCATCCGCCTTCATGAATGTGCGAGAATACACGGGTGTTCCGGTGTTTGTGGCTATTACATTCATGGGCCAACCTGTGTTCTGATCAGTTAGGGCCGCAAATTCCTGGTAGATCTGGTCGATCTGCGGCAGTTCTTCTTTGTCCACCCGAATGCATAAGAAGTGTTCATTTAAATAATTCGAAAGAACAGTGTCTGAGAAAGTTTCCTTTTCCATGACATGGCACCAATGGCAAGAGGCAAAACCGATGCTGATGAATAGTAGTTTGTTTTCGCTATGAGCTTTTTGAAGAGTTTCTTCAGACCATTCTTGCCAGGAAACGGGACTATTTGCATAAAAGCGGAGTGTGGGATTTGCACTTGTCCCGAGTTTGTTTGTGTCAATAGGAATTGAAAGGCCTTGCGAGCATTGTGGTAGCAATAGGGAGAGCGCTGAAAGCAGAAAATATCGTATGAACCGATTTTTTCTCATTGTGATATCAACGCGGAATGTGTTTTCAACTTTACTGTAAATCTGCATTTTTGATATATCACTTGAAAGATACACTAATCTTCAATTTGCCGCCAAGTCCATCTCTTATTATTCTATGCAGTGTAGATAGTCTAATGTCGCTAGCGTCATTCTCAATTCGCGATATGTAATTTTTGGTAGTACCGCATTTACAGGCGAGTTCTTCTTGAGTCAAGCCGGCGTCTGTTCTAAGTTCATGAACTAATGCGCCTAATTTAAAGGCTTCGAATTCATCTTCATATTTTTCTCTTTTCTTTGACCCTCTCTTTCCATACTGCTCGTTGAGGTGTTCTTTGAAGCTTTTTAGCTCGTTGTTTTTTTTCATATCATCCATGTGTTTTGAAGTACTCCGATCTGATTTTTATTGCTTTTGTAATTTCAGCTTTAGGTGTCTTCTGTGTCTTTTTTATGAAACCATTTCCAAGCACTATTAAATTTCCTTTATCGAAAAAGGCAAATGCTCTGTATATATCGGACCCTTGTTCAACTCTTATCTCGTAAATCCCTTTTGTTCCCTCAATATGTTTAAAATATTTTTCGGGAATTCGCTTGGTAGTCTCAATTAATTGCAGAGTCCAGTTGAATTTTTTCTGAGTTTCCAAATTGAGTTTATCAAAAAAAATCAAATAGTAATCCTCATAATAGAGAATTTCTCTAAAACACATAATTTTTGTTTTTCAGTTTATTGTGGCGAAGTTATCTATTTGGATAACTGACTGGTACTATTTTGATCTTTTTTTTGAAAAAAAACAAGAGCCCTGCGTTCAGGGCTCTTGCTGTAAAAAATAAACCTGGTATTACCGAACCTAAACTGATGTGGTTTAGAACATGGTCGCCTAGTGCCTGTTAGCTTTTGTAGAATACCTGTAAGTATATTTTAGCAACAGACAGACGACCATGTTTTGAACCGAACGTCAGTATAGTGGGAAGATCCATCCTCCGGCTGCGTAGACCTTCGGATGAATCTTTCCGGTTCACCTATTGAAAAAATTTTGTTATGGTTGAGCCGTTGTTGTTTGTGCAGCTTTACCTCCGAAGTGTACATCAATTGTATCGCGAACATCGAATCTGCTCGCGGCGAGGCACAGCCAAGCTTAGCCTAATTAGTGAAGTCATGTGGTTTAGTGTTAATTGTTAGTATCACAAAAGTATCACAAATGTGATACAAAAGTGATAAATGTCATAATTTTTATTGGAAAGCGAAATGAGAAGCGATAAGTATCTGATAATAATACACTTTAAGACCATTTGGTTAGGAGCGACAAGTGCCGTCAATCCTTCCAATGACATTTAAATCCATAGTTCAGATTAAGTAGAGATCCATCCTTAAATTCAATAGTAAGAGGTACTTTAATTTCTCTCTTATCAAGGAGGATATCAGAATCGCAAATAACCTCTAATTTAAATTGCTGACGATTGGGATAGTCGCTTACCGGCAGTTTCGTGATTTTAATAGTAACAAGTTTTTTGTCGTAGCTTATCTTTTCAACTTGTGCATCATAATGACCGTCGTATGTGATCTTGTCTGTTAGGATTTGTTCTTTCTCATGAGTCAGGGCATAGTAATCGTTGGTTGTAAAATCGCGTATAAAGGGACTGGGACCTTCAGATCTATAGTGATTTTGAGGATGTTTTATCTCATGATCGAAGAATTGAGTATTCATTCTCAGGGTACTGGTTTCTGTGAAGAAATTTTCCATAACAAGACTTCGAATATCTCCGGAAAGATGAAATACCTGGCCGGGAGTGTAGACAGCTATCGTGTCAAAAGCACTTGGTTCACCGCTCTGATTTGTATAACTAACTATTCTCGGATCGCGTTTGGAATTGTTTAATTGTCGTGCATACAAAGGTGACCTCTTGTCTTTCGTTTTTTCCTTTTCAAAAACTTCGAAGTGGTATTTGAACATAAAATCCTTGCCATGAAATTGGCGAATGTGTATGCCGTATTTCTCCTGAATCTGGGCCTTACTCTCTGTTTCCAGCAATTTCCGGGCTTCTGCTGTAACGGGCCTATAGTGGATGATATCGTTCAAGTCAAGTGTTTCCGGTGAGATATACCGGAGTGCCATCCTGTAATGTTTCTTATCCGAAGAAATCCACAACGAATCGAGTTCGAAGTAATCTTGAAATTTACCTATAGCCCATGGAGAAACATGAGTAACGGAACCGGGCTCTTTTGGCTGAACGGATTGCTTTAACTCATCGAATACATAAGTGCGAGTGGTAAAGTCGATCAAGTCCCAGGTATTTTTTTCACTTGCAACAGCAACCGGTTTTGTTCCGTGTTTAAGTTTGAACTGATCATATTTGTGGTCATATATCCAACTGTTGTCACCAGATTTTCCATCTTGATTGACGAGGTCTTTGGTTTGAATCATAAATCTACCGGGTACGTATTCCAAACTATCTATAATGATTTCATCGAGGTTCCTGAAGGTCGCAGTTAGAATGCTCATTGTATCGATCGTCTCATAGTTCTCGCCAAAACGAATGAGATGCAGGCATCCGTCCTGGGTAGCTGAAGAAAGATTTTCATGTGCCTGCCCGTAACATTCAATGCGAACAAATTCTGGAAATTCAGTGACATAGTGTTTTGGAACTTGTGCACACATGAATCGCATACGACAGGATTTCCCTGCGATTTTCAAAGATGCTTTGGAAACATAAATTCTCATTTTCGGGAAGTGGTCATTGAAGTACTCTCCCGGTTGAGCCAACGATCTGACATGTAAAAGCGATGTCAATAAGACGAATAAACAAACGAGGCTTCTTTTCATATGTTCCAATTTGGACAGTACTTGGTACAGCTAATTATTAAAAGGGTTCATTTGCCGGTACTCAAACGGTTGTTTTGATCGAGGAGGAAAAAGGAACAGCCTTGTAATTCGAAAGTATCTGTTGATTTTTGATATTCAAAGGTCTGAATTTGCTGATCTTTGGAGCCGGTGCTGCCACTTGAAAGAACACGCGTGGAAGCTAATTTGTACCATGAAGTATCTCCTTTTTCCAGAGATAATGTCAGGGTGCTGTCCGAACGTTTATAGCCACCTGTATAATGTTTGGTCTCCACATATTTTTTTGTGTTGTTGTCGAAATGATCTAGAATTATTTCGAATTGCCGGTTAGACTGCAAGGTTAAAAATACCCGATTAGTCCATGAACTGTCGGCATCGGCACAATCGTAACAATAGTATTGCTCACCCGCTTTTCGAAGGGGCATAAAGTTTTCGGATGACGCCGGTTCCTTCACAGAACTTTTGTCGGAGCAAGAGAATAGGAGTAGTGGTATTAATAGGCGTTTCAACATGTTGCTAATGTAGTAGAAAGGCTCTGAATGCTGAAAAAACGATGTCCGTCCATGAACGCAAAAAGCCCGGGATCTTCGGATACATCGGAATCGGTTTGTACGAGTCTGTGAAGTGGTTGTTCGTGAGGAATTGATGATGAAATTCCTAATTTGGAGGCATACTGAACTTCATATTTTTTGATTGATTTATTCGTCTCAGATTATTTGTTCAACGAAATTTAGATGTCGCCCCTCTGGGGCTTTGGGTTGCGCTTCGTATGACGTTTCTACTATGATGTCGCCCCTCCGGGGCTTATCAGATGTCAGCTGAATTAAGCTTGGACATTCTCTTTATTTCTCGACTCAACTCAACATAAAACCCAAAATGGGTTCGCATTTTTCTTTGCAACAAGCGTAGAATTCACCGTGTTTCCAATGGGGTGAACGAGAGGATTGTCCCCACCAAAACTCCGCCAATCCCAATGGTTTCATTTTATGCAAAAAGGCGTACTGAAGTAGTTTTATTCCGGCACATTCACCTGCTCCGGCCGGAGGATTTTTTCCGGAAATGTTGTGGGGATTAAAAATGTCTCGCAAACTTTTTTCAAGTCCATCTGCATTGATAAACATGTAATCTTCGAATAATCGATTTTGCAGTGCATTGGAGTGATTTCTGCGATGGATTTTCATATCCTGTACTTGTTGATATCCTTCGGGTGTAGAACTATCCATATCTCGAATCATCGCATTGATGCGAGAAAGTTCGATCATTCCTCGGTTGAGATAACTGCCCTCCGTTAGTCCGTCAAATACTGTGGGGACAAAACCGGCATGGTGATTTCCTCCTGCGAGTTTGCCGGAGAAGGCTGCTAAATATCCGATCTTTTTTTTTTCTGTTTTAACAATCAAAACCCCAAACATTTTTCCAATGATCGCAGAATCGAGGTTGGTGTTTAAACCAAAATTATGCTTCCAATCGGTTTGTATTTCCAGATGTTCTTGAAGTTCAAGAGCTGCCAAACGACAGAGTGGGTGGGGTTCAGCGCCATCTTGCATCAATTGAAGTTCTTCCGGAAGGGAGTACTTTTCAATAGCATGATGAAATGGATGAAATAGGTTGTCCGTTTGTGAGGTGCTCATTTTTCTTAAGCACAAAGGTAATCTGTGTTGATTACGCTCTAAAGTTTTAGAAATGTACGAGTACTCTTTACCGACCCAGTCGAACGAACGAAATACAGACCGCGTTTTAAATGCGCTATGTCGATAGTGTAGGTTGATCCGGAAACGTTTGATTCTTCCATAATCAGCTTACCGAGCGAGTTGTAAATTTCAATGTTTCCGCCATTGAATCGGTTGCCATAAAATTGAATAGTCAATATGTCATCAGCAGGATTCGGATAGAGGATCATTCTATTTTCTGATAGACTTTCTTCTTGTAGTGAAGTTGTATCATTGACGTTTACAATTTTCCAGGCATTGTTTGTGGCTATTCCGCACATGTACCAGAGGGCGTTGTCGAATACCGTAGTCGATTGTGCATGCCTTGTTCCAAGAGGTACATTCCCCGTAGTACTTTTAAATTCTCTCCAGTTAATACCATCTTCTGAATACCACACATCGTTCATTTCTATTCCTGTAGCCATTCCTCCCATCAACCAAATTTTATTATCAAACGAGGCTACTGTATGCCAATAGCGTCCGGCCCAGGGAGCCGATTCATTTACAAGTATCCAATTGATGCCATCATCCGTTTTCCATACTTCATTGTAGGATCGGCGGGTGCCTTCATTCGAACCACCGAGCATCCACATAGACCCATTTTCATCAATACAAGAGTTTATTTGCATGCCTCGACCGGACCACGGTGCATCGGGAAGTTGATTCCAGTTGATTCCATCCGAACTTGTCCAAACATCATTTTTAGGTGGACCACTGCACTGCTCTCCACCATAAATAAAAAGTTGATCGTTTAGAACTCCGTAGTTAGGATTATTTCGTATCACAAAGTCAGGTATTGCTTCTATCGTCTGCTCCCAGTTGAGTCCATCATTTGATTTCCAAACATCGGTAAGGCATCCGGACTGTGGATCTCCGCCAACGACCCACATGGCATCGTCCGTTGTCAACCAAGCAGCGGCATGTCGGGCCGGCCATGGTGCATCACCTTCATAATTCCAATTGACACCATCTACGGAACTCCATATTTCGTTGTGAGTATACATCGGTGGATGGAAAGGGGGATCCCAACCTCCGAGAAGCCACATTTTATTTTGAAAATTTAATAGTCCGGCTCCATCTTTTGCATTGAAAGGCAAAACAGCAGAAACTTCCACCCAATCATATTCACTAACGATAAAGGTGCCGGTCGATTGAGTCAGGTTTGTGTCGATATAATCTGTAACCCGCACTTCAACAGTTGTTCCCGGTGGATACGACATATCGATGTAAATGTAATTTTGATTGGCGTCGTTCGAATGTTCTGCATCTACCCAAGGTTCGTCATTTAGTTTGATTTCAACATGAATGGAATCACTTATTTGCGTAGTATCAAATTCCCAATAGACCAGCAGATTCGAACCTTGTACATAGGCGTCTGTGGCTTTGGGATACACAAAAGTGATCGGATTATTTTCGAACCACAATAAATCAATTTCGGATTGATTTAATGCTCGGTTATAAAAGCGTAGATCGTCGATGGCACCTTCAAATAAATATGGGGATGCACTTAGGACCATGTCAACAGTATCTCCTAATATTCCGCTATAAGTATTGTTTTCACTTAAAGTATAAAGTTGATGATTTCGATAAATATAGAAGCTATCGTCTTCACGGATTATCACAAAATGGCACCAATCACCTTTGGAGAAAAGCCCCGGAGATCCCTCCGCAGCAGAGTTATTGTCCGTTCCATTGCCATTCCAATAAACAAAGGTCTGATAAAAGGATTGCATGTAATACTCCAGATAGTAGCCGTTATGACTATTCAGTTGTACTTCAAAATTATCGGTTGTATCAGTCGGAAATTCTTTGGACGAAAAGAGATTTAGAATCTTGGGAGAATTGGTTTTGTACCAAAGGCTTATAGTGAAGTCTCCCAAGATGGGCGAAAACTCTTCAATAGGGAAGACAAGCGAGTCGGAAGTGCCATCCAGTAGAAATGCACTCTCCGGGTTTCCAAAGCGATCTGTTGCATAAGTTCCGGACCCGATTTCGATGTGATTGTTATTTCCGGAATTATCGTTTAAAGAACTAGTAAAAGAATAATGTCCTTGTAAACTATCGATTGGGATTTGCGCGCAAATAGAAGTACACCACAAAAGGATGATAACAAGACTTGAAAGTTTATTTTTCAATAATGAATTCACTTTTGGAGATGAGTTTACCGGACCTCGTCAATTGGACGAAATATACACCATTTGGCAGATCATCACAAGATATCGAAAGTGTTTTCCCATCCAGAGGAATAAATTCTCGGACTTTTTTGCCTAAAGAATTTGTAATGTGAACCATGGTTCCACTGAAGTCTCCTTCAAAGTATAAAGCAGTTCGGCTATCACAGGGATTTGGGAAAATGCTCAGTTTTGAGTTTGATGATTCATATTCGTCAACAGAAATGTTACCGGAATTTAAGTAACGTGCCAATGCAAAATCATAGTCATTGTTATCGCTATCGCTGGTTTGACCGGCAACCAAAATGTTGCCATCTGCCTGCAACAGCATTGAGAAGATGACATCATCGGACCATGTGGGGCCTATTTGAGTGGTAACAATACCATCGTTGTCAAATGTATTGTCGAGGCTGCCATCGGAGTTATATCGGAGCAGTGCAAAAGCGTTGTCATTGAAATCGGCATGTCCTGCAACCAGGATTTTATTGTCTTCTTGTATGAGCATTGAATAGGCCAAATCGGCTGAATTTCCAATGGGAGTTATACCAGTACCACCTGTTCCAAAAGTATTGTCCAAACTTCCATCTGTGTTGTATCGCATGAGAGCGACGTCGTATGTATCTCCGGAAGTATATCCCGCTATAACAATTTTACCGTCGTTTTGGAGTGCAGAGGAATAAGCTGCATCGTCGTAAGATGTGATGGAAGTAGTCACTATTCCGTCTGCGTCAAAGGTGTCGTCGATTGTTCCATTGGTGTTGTAGCGAACTACGGTGAAGTTGCGAATAAAAAAATCGAAGCTGAATCCTACAAGTACAATTTTCCCATCTTCCTGGATGAGGACCGAATGCGCTTCGTCGTCTCCTACTTGGATAGGCGTGCTTACTTTTCCTGTTGAGTTTAACGAGTTGTCTACACTTCCATCTGGATTATATCGGACCAAAGCGAAGTCTCTGTCCGTATCTGGATCCGTGTTGTATCCACTCACTACAATTTTTTCATCGGATTGTAAGATGATATCAAATGCTCGGTCATTGGAGAATTCAGCGAAGTTGGTCAGTACAATTCCATCCAAATCGAAGGAAGTATCTAAACTTCCATCCGGATTGTATCTGGCGACAGCGAAATCATTATCAGTCCCATTGTAACCGTACCCGGCGGCTAAAATTTTACCGTCATTTTGAACAGCCACCGTGTGTGCTCTTCCTCCTGAAGTTCCGATCTGAGTGGTCACCTTTCCGTCGCCATCAAATGTATTGTCTAAGCTCCCATTGGAGTTGTAACGGGCTAATGCGAATAGACCGTCGTCGTTGTATCCTGCCACAACAATCTTCCCATCACTTTGAAGTGCTATATCTCTGCAAATGTCTTCTTCTGTTCCAAAGTCGGTTACTACGATTCCGTCCTGATCAAAAGAGGGATCAAGTGATATAGTTTGTGAGTTGGAAAAGTTGACTACAAATAATACGATCAATGTAGTAAGTACATTTTTGAAAGTCGACGGCGGGATATTCATATACCTGTAATTATAAAAACCAAAGGTACTTGGATAGAACTTTTTGGTGCATGGAAATGAGTGAATGCGGTGAAATGTCGATTAGACGTCCAAAACTACTCTTCTCCCAGGAAAAGAAGCGCGAACTTGCAAACGGCCCCAAATGATGGAAGTTTTTTTTCGCTATGTACGATTAGATCGACGCTGATGTCGGCTGTACGAACTAATTGTGGCGGTTGATCTCCTCCGGGACGGAGATCTCCAATGTTTAAGACGTTTATAGTTACCCCAACAAAAGAAATGGGATCAATTTTGGATTTTTTGACGGCGATGAAATAACCGGAATTTCCGGAGAGAGTTATATTAAATTCGCCTTATGCTAGCAGCAAATCCTCCACAGAACTTACTATATGTATGGTGCCTGCCGGAACGGTTATACTGAATTCATCCGTGAAAACAGAATTCTCCTGTGATCCTTTTTCGATAAAACTCACATGACGGTGAAACCCTAGTATTTTTAGAGGTTTTAATACTGTAATACTACGTTCGTCGGATAGTACTTCTTCGGGTTTTAACAATTCAACTATTCCGCCCAAACCGGGACTGCTTATCGAAGTTGAAATGTTAAGAATGGGATCATCAATTAAATTTTTTTTGATAGCCATGGTCGTGAGTTTTTATACGACCAAGATGGAGGAGCGGAATCAGAGGTGGAATGACTGGAATTAGTAAATTTTTTGGCGAACTTGTGCTCTGTTGAATTACGTTGATGTCTCAATCCATTCCTGCACAATCCGGGTAATTTCTTTTTCGCGAGAAACGATGTCGTTTATGTTTTTGAAAGTGGCAACTGCGCGATCATTTGCTTTCCAGGCAAGCATTCCAAAGTCTTCAGTAATTAATTTGGTTTTTGGAGCTTCCAGAACTTTAGCACCCCGATGGAAAATGAGTTGAAGTTGTTTAGGGGGTTGAATGCGCATGGTGATTCGATCCTGATCTTTAAAACTGTAGTTCGGACCGTTCCATTTGATGTTTTCGGAGAGTGAAGAATTCGCTTGTAGAATAAACATTCGAAGTGCTTCGATTTCTTTTCGGAATGGGTGGTTTAGTTCGTCGAGAAAAGTGGTTACCGTTGAGTTTGGTGACATTTTAGATTCAAAATTAGTTTGAAACCTAGAATGGAGGTTTTCATTTGTTAAGATCAATGTTTGATTGACTAATAAGAATTTCCGCAATCTTCCCATTTTGTGTTAGAATTGCGCTGAAAACTATGTTTGCGTCGACAATGACTTTCACTTAACGAAGTTCTTGCGATTCTTACTCCACCAATTCTTAGAAGAGTTGGCTAAAAAATTATCGACATCACTTTTTTTTGCTTTGCTTTTAGAGGAAATTTCAAGATATCTTACATAATCCAGGATGGATTGCAGTCCATATGAATCCAATGACGAGTCAATGGAAATGGTGATTCTATCTTTACTTGTTCTTTCAACTAGCATAGTGCGAAAGTACAAAATATTTTGAATTTGTATCTGTGATTTGATGTTTTTTCAGCGCGCAGTTGGTAATGGAACCCTTGTGGATGGCTTTAATAATATACTGAAAGGTACTTCGGGAGTTTTGTTTTTATCTTGGTAAATCATTTCCCCATTACAAAAACCAATTCCCCACCTTCGATCAGTTCGCTGTGTTTGAGCTTCCACGTTTTTATAGGACGACCATTCAAGATTACTTTTTTAACATGTACATTTTTCTCGCTTTGATTTTCTGCGCGAATGAGAAGTGTGGTTTCTTTACCTGAGGAGTTTTTGAGTTGTAATGTGGCTGACAAAACCAAGGGGCTTCCGATAGAATATTCCCCCGACCCGGGTGCTATAGGATAAAATCCAAGTGCACTGAATATATACCAAGCACTCATCTGTCCGCAGTCATCATTACCTCCAAGCCCGTCGGGACGTGCCTGATACATCTTTTTCATGATCATGCGAACGCGTTCCTGAGTTTTATTAGGTGCTCCTGAATAGTTGAATAAGTATGCCGCATGATGAGATGGCTCATTACCATGAACATAATTTCCAATAATTCCCTCACGCGTGATGTCTTCAGTATCGGCAAAAAAGGAATCCGGTAGATTCATGGTAAAAAGGGAATCGAGGTGTTCGGTAAAACGTTTTTTACCGCCCATCATTGCTATCAAACTGTCAGGTGCATGTGGCACATATAAACTATAGTTCCATGCATTGCCCTCGATAAATCCTTGTCCATGCGTACTTAGCACATCAAAGTCTTTTTTGAAAGTTCCATCTGATAGTCGCGGACGCATATAACCAATGGATGGATCATAGACATTTTTGTAATTCTCCGATCGTTTTATGAACTCGGTGTATATGTCTTCTTTCCCCAATTTAAGGGCAATCTGGGCTATACACCAATCATCGAAGGCGTATTCAAGGGTCTTCGAAACGGAGCTGCCGTTTTTGTCTTCCGGCACGAAACCGAGATCCATGTAGTACCCGAGTCCATCATAACTGCGAGTGCGCGCGGTATTTACACAAGCATCGAGCAACTCGTTTTCATATTGCTTTACTTCGTTGCCATTCAAAATCGCATCGGCAATTACGGGTACGGAATGATAACCGATCATACACCAGTTTTCGTTGGCGTGGTGCGACCATACTGGCAACATCTTCCAGGTGCTCATGTTGTAATGATTTAACATGGATACCACCATGTCGCCGTTGCGTTTGGGATGAAGAAGATTCAATAGGGGATGCTCTGCGCGATAGGTATCCCACAACGAAAAAGTAGTGTATTCGTCATATCCAATTGCTCTTGCATCCATTTGATTTAAGCCGCGATAATTACCATCTACATCCGAGTATAGCGTGGGCGCCAACATGGTGTGATAAAGAGCCGTGTAGAAATTAGTCTTGGTCTCTTCGTCCAGTGTTTCGATGCGAATCTTTGATAACTCTCGATTCCATTTTTCCTGTCCGTCTTTTACCACTTTAGCAAAGTCCCAATGCGGTATCTCTTCATACAAATTTTTAAAGGCGCCGTCCATGCCGGAAGAAGAGAGCCCCACTTTGATCATAACTTGTTCTCCGGCTTTTGTATCAAAATCGAAATGTGCTCGAATTTGTTTTCCGGCTATCTCAGGGAAGTTTTTGAAGACATCAAATTTCCTCCAAAATCCGCGATAGACCTCCTTTGTAGCTGAGTTCTCATACCCATATGAGGTAAAAGGTTTTGAAAACGAAATAGCGAAGTACAATGTTCTTGTTCGAGCCCATCCGTTCGTTTGACGGTATCCGGTAATCAACGAATCATTTTCAATTCGAATGAAGGTCCAAACATTTTTGTTGTCGTAGTTATAAATTCCGGAAACAAGATCAAGAATAATGTGACTTTCAGAGGACTCGGGAAAAGTGTATCGATGCATCCCCACTCGTTCAGTGGTGGTGAGTTCGGCGAGAATTCCATGATCATCCAACCAAGCGGTGTAGTAGTTGGGCTGTGCCTTTTCGCGATCATGTGAATAACGCGACCGAAAACCACTTTCTGAAGCATCAGCCGTTCCGGGATGCATTTGCAAAGGTCCACTTGTAGGCATGATAAGTATGTCTCCTAAATCTGAATGACCTGTTCCACTGAAATGGGTATGACTGAAACCAACTATGGTCGGATCGTCGTACTGATATCCTGCGCAGTATTTGTAAATATCTTTGTTGTATTTGCCATCCACTTCGTATGGAATTGTATCTGTATCCGGACTGAGCTGCACCATCCCAAAAGGCACGGTAGCGCCGGGATACGTGTGACCCATTTTGTCGGTTCCAATTAAAGGATTCACATAAGGATTGAGGTCTTGTGAATATGTGACAAGGCTAATGAGAATAATTATTAGAGAAAAAAATATTTTCGAGATCATAATAGTCAGACATTGGGTTCTAAAGTCCTACGGGATAAAATTTGAATTCTGCCGATCAGGTTTAATTGTTTTCGGCCAATATTTTTTCTATGGTTTGACTAAACAGCAGATCCTCTTGCGCTCCGGAGATGGCATACTTGCGATTAAAAACAAAAAAGGGAACACCCCTGATTCCAAGCTGACGTGACTCGTATATATCTTCTTCCACCTGCGATGAAAATTCATCAGAGCTCAACATGGTTTGGATTTCATCCGCTGGCAAACCCACACTACTTCCAATTTTTATTAATTGATCATGGTCAGCCGTATTCACTCCATCGGTGAAATAGGCTTTGAACAATGCCTCTTCCGTTTCATCTTGTTTTCCATATTTTTTTGAAAAGTGCGAAAGTCGATGGGCATCGAGGGTATTTACTACTATCGAATTTTCTAATCTATAAGTCAATCCATAAACAGAGGCATGTTCTGTAACACGATCGTTCATGGCTTTGGCTTCTTCCAATGTCACATTGTACTTTCGAGAAAGGTATTCCTTTAGGTCCGAACCATAATCTTCCGGCTTGAGATCGGGCATCAATTGATAACTTTTCCACACTATTTCGGGATTCGATATTTGTGGGAAATCGGCTAGTGCTTTTTCGAGTTTACGTTTGCCGATATAACAAAAAGGGCAGACAACATCACTCCATATTTCAATTAACATAGGGGCTATTTTTGATCGCAAGTTAGTAAACACGGGCAACCGCTAGTCAAGCTGTGTGGATTAAAAAAAGGCAGCTCCATTGAACTGCCTTTCGTGGGTTCGCAAGGAACCTGTCATACCCTCATCACTTTACTCTGACAGATGTAGTCCGTTGTAGGAATATCGGATTTGCTGATTGCTTCAAATCCACCTTCAACTTCCGTAAAATTGCGGTACCCACGTGCCATTAAAATGCTGGCAGCTATCATACTTCTGTAGCCTCCCGCACAATGCATGTAAAAATGTTCTTCCGGATTAATGTCCTTTATCCAATGGTTGATATAGGCTAGGGGTTTGTTGTAAGCATCTTCAATGTGCTGTGCAGAATATTCGCTCTCTTTTCGAATGTCTACAATCATATCTTTAACGAGATTGACTTTATTTTCGAATTCTTCAGCGCTCATCCGTTTTATTTCATCGGATTCTTTACCCGCAGAAATCCATGATTCGAAACCCCCTAATAGATAACCGTGTTGATTATCGAAACCTATGCGACTTAATCGAACCGCTGCTTCTTCTTCACGCCCCGGATAGGTAACTAGAATAAGTGGAGTTTTTACATCGACAATGAGGGCACCAACCCAAGGTGCAAAATCCCCGTTGAGGCCAATATTGATGGATTGGGGTATAAAACCTTTGGCGAAATATGAAGCATTTCTTGTATCCAGGATAAGGGCTCCACCTTCAGCTGCAGCCTCGAATTCTTCTGCAGTCATTGCTTTCGTGGCATGATTGAGCACAGAGTCGATGCTTTCATAACCTTGTTTGTTCATGGCCACATTCATTCCAAAATATCCGGGGGGTGGCAAGAGACCTGCGGTAACTTCTTCCACAAATTCCTGTTCGGTCATATTAGCTCTCAAAGCGTAGTTATGTTTTTTCTCGTGACCGATAGTCGAAACGGTTTCTTTGCTCATGTTTTTTCCGCAGGCGCTGCCGGCACCATGACCGGGATAAACAATCACATCGTCATTTAACGTCATTACTTTATCACGAATACTGTGATAGAGCAAAGCTGCTAATTCCTCTTGCGTTTTTCCTGCTGCTTTTTGTGCGAGATCCGGACGGCCAACATCTCCTATAAACAATGTGTCACCTGAGTATAAAGAATGTTCCTTTCCATTTTCATCGATCAACAAAAAGCAACTACTTTCCATGGTATGTCCGGGCGTGTGAAGCACTTTGATTTTGACATTTCCAAGTTCTAGAATTTGACCATCATAGGCGGATGTACATTCAAAGTCTGCTTTTGCACCCGGTCCGTAGATAATTTCCGCCCCGGTTTTATTTTTCAGATCTACATGCCCTGAAACGAAATCAGCATGGAAGTGAGTTTCCAATATAAATTTCAGTTTCGCATTATCTGCTTTCAGTCTATCGAGGTATGGATTAACCTCGCGAAGTGGATCTACAATAGCAGCCTCTCCATTGGATACGATGTAATAAGCGCCGTGAGCTAAACATCCCGTATAAATCTGTTCTACTTTCATAGTGGTATTAATTTGATCTTTTGGTGAGATCGTAAGTTACTACTACAAATGTGAAATGAGTCGGGGAATAGAAAAGTGCCTTATGTCACCCGAATCAATGAGTTTTCTGAAAGGCTTGATTTTAAAGGAAAAAGAATAGATGAACTGACGAAGATCAGTTGATTTTTTTTAATCCATTTCAAGGCTAGGGCACATTTGGTGTAGAGATGTTGGGACGAAATTCCTAGATGATGGGAAATGCGCCCGCTTCGCGGGCTAGATTCTTGGGGTGGGTGTGGCAATTTGCTACAAAGATTTCGCTCCTACGGAGCTTATTTGTGATAAATGAAGTGCCTTCATTTTTTCACTTCACGGAGTGCAATGATGTTGATCGCTGTAAAACCTGAATCACTTCACTCGATCAAAAGGAAAAATCTCCGTTGCGGCTTTTCCATTTTTCTCTCCGAAAATTTGAGCTACCATGGAGTCTTGTCCCATCTGCAAGTATGTGATTTTTGATGGAAAATCATGCTCGGGATTTTCGAAAACGAGAAAATTCTTTTTGGCTTTGGTACAGGTGAAGGTAACTTGATCTCCTCCGTTTTGAGTGCCTGCTTTTACAACGTACTCTAGTTTTCCTTTTCTTTTTTGAAAAATAATGTCTTCTGAAAACACAATTTCAGCTCCTACTTGAAAAGTGCCGAGACCTTCATAGGTAGAATCATTGAGTTGATCCCAAGATTCCCTAAAAATGCCTTCCTCACTTGTCTTCTGCCAGTCTCCGATGAGCCAACGGTAAGAGCTCAAGTTAACAGTTGCGATGTCTTTATTCATAGAACATCCGGAAAGAACTAGGAGCAAGAGGACGTAGGGGATTGATTTCATTTTTCCATAATGTGTTCTCGGTAAACAAATGTAGTGAATTGGGAAAAGGAGGTGACCTCGATTGAGGAGATTGCGTTTTTTCTCGAAGCAATTAGCCAATTAATTATGTAGAGTAGGACAAAGCAATACCACCCCTCGGCTGCGCTCGGGGACCGTTGTAAATTATTAAGAGAGGGGGAGAGAAAATGGCCGCGGAGCGGCCCATTTATCTCCCCCATCTCG
>JBILMS010000049.1:0-26048 GCA_044375415.1 Flavobacteriales bacterium | reverse complement strand
ATAGTCGTTGATGCCGTCTCCATTTGGAGTGAAGGCATTGGGAACCCAAAACAGATGACCATTGATAAGAACATAACCTTCGGCAGTGGCAACACAACCATATTCATTACTTACGATTTGCAAAATAGATTGCTTGCCTGATTGTGTCCAATTGTATGTAAAATCCCATTGATCAGAATATCCGCCATCGCTCATAAAATATTCAACGCTGGTTGCGTTTTCGGCCGTGGATGTAACGTTTACAGTAGGTGTAAGTATATCAACCTCGCCGGGATCTACTTCAAACCCGGGAATCGGCAATGGATATACAGAAACCGGAATAGGGTAGGTCATGGAAAGGGTCTGAATACAACCATAGTTTGTATTAATTGTTAAGGTCACAGGATAGGTTCCTGATTCAGTGTAATAGTGAACAGGGTTCTGTGCCGAACTTGTGGTTCCATCACCAAAATCCCAGTTGTATCCAATTGTAGTTTCTGCAGTGGATAGATCTTCAAAACCGACGATGAGAACCGGGCAGCCTTCCGTTTCACTAATCAAAAAATCCACTACAGGATTTTGAACAACCCAAATACTGTCGCTGTAGCTTTCAGTACAACCATTTTCACTGATGGTAAGCTCGACGTTATACATGTCCGCAGCGTTGTATTGAATGTTCTGTGGTTGGCTCGCTAGTGAGGTTAAAGGACTTGAGTTGCCTCCAAAATTCCAATTGAAAGTAGCTTCGTCTGTTGTGGCTCCTTCGGCTAAAAAGTTGAAAGAATTACCATCCAAGCACTGTGGTCCGGGAGTATCGAAAAATGGATTGAGGAAACCATAGATTTCAAAATACAAATCTGCCGTGTCATCACAGTTAAATTCGGATATGGCAACGAGTGTTATATGATAAACACCTGTATCCCCAAAAGTCCATAAAGGCGACTGCGTATCGGTCAAATCAGGTAGTCCGCCTGAGCCAAAATCCCAATGATATTCCGTTGTGTTTTCGCAGTCTTCGTAAAACTGATAAGTGAGTCCTTCACAAAAACTATCTTGAGGAACGATTGAAGCAATCGGATCCGGAGGGTTATCTACAATTAAACTAGTTTCATCTACGCATAGTCCGTCCGTCACCGTGAGATTGATCTCCATAGTATCATCTTCTTGATTCAAGTGAATTCCTTCCGGAGATTGATCAGTTGAAGTCAGAGGAACAGAACCTGGACCAAAATCCCAACTATATGTCGCTTGTGGAGATGCTGTCGAATTAACTGAAAAACTATAGAGTTCAACATTATTTACGCATTCGAAATTTTCAAGAACAATCTCGGGATCAATGAACGGAATAACTTCAAAAAACGCCTCAGAAGTATCTGCACAGGGCCATCCCGGATTGGCGACTAGCATTACACTATACATACCCGCTTCGGGAAAAGTAAAACTCGGGTTTTCGACATTACTTGTATCTGCATCGGTACCGGGAACTCCAAAATCCCAATGCCAAAAAGTAGCGTTTACGGAATTATTTCCAAAAGCTAGGGTCAGGCCGGTGCAATATTCTTCTTGTTCGGGGAGTCCTGATAAAATGTTCGGATCGCAGGTAGTCACATTAAACTGAAAATCGCGATTTGTTGTACTTAGCAAAACGCCATTTCTATACTCACTCACGCAAACACCGATTACATATTTGCCAAGTTGTGAAGCGGTTCCCTCTATCCATCCGGTTTGAGAATTTATGGTAATGGGCGGACTGCTATCAATAGGATAGGAGGGATCATAACCGGGGCTCCATGTTACTTCCGTATATGGAGGCGCGGAGGGTTGAAGAGGAGCAGGGTTATCGGCCGAAGCGCCGTGAAGAGGGGTACAGTATTCATAAACCAAGGAATCACCATCGATATCGGTAGCACTGTGATCGAAGAAAAACTCAGCTCCTTGGCAAAGAGCTACAGGCGGGAGAAAATTAAATTGAGGACAAGAATTGGCCGCTGTTGTCAAATTGGTTCCCGGAATCTGGGTTGTAAAGGTCACACCCATATCTTGAGGAAATTCGATATTGATGATACCCGGATTTCGACAACAACGTTGGTAAGCTAGAATGTATCCGTTTGGAATTTGAGGTAATTCTATTGTTTCCGTATAAATAGCTTCTTCGACACAAACATTCGGGGGAAGCACAAAACAAGGATTATTCAGTGAAACCGGCACAAAATTGACCTCTGCGGAAAATAGGTTCATGTTCAAAACCTCAAGAAGGGATCCATTTGAATTGAAGATTCCAATTGGAGCTTGCTCGTCGAACTGAGTATTGTTGGTATTGCCGGGACCGCAGTCTCTATATACTTTAAGTGTTATGAGATATTGATCATTGCCCAGCCAGGTATAGTAGAGTTCCCCCCCCACAATGTGAGTAGCCTCTGCTGTGATGGCACAGAAGATCATCAGACAAAACAGCAGTTTTTTTCGAAAACAGGTATTCAAGGGCACTCGTAGCAATTAGAGTCTTAAGACCGTAAAGTTAGCTAAATGGTTTCCTGAGTTTTAAAAGAAGTTTTACCCAAGTTTGGACTCTATCACAATATTCTAAGGGAAACAGAGGTTTCATTTGAGAAAACCATTGTTCGGATTTTTTTTAGGCTTCAAGGATTAAGGAGGTATAAGTGCTTGAAAATCAAAAAGTATGTGAAATTTGTCTCAAATAATTATTCACAGTTGCAGATGCCACCGTTGTTCAATTTACTTTTACTCTAAAATAGGCCTACTGGAAGGCAGTTTTTCGTTAAACAAAAGGAAATAATCATGAAAATCAAAACCGATAATATTTTTCAAATAACAGAGGTAGACGCCACTCCTGCTGAGGTATATAAGTGTTTTATGGATGAAAAAATTCATTCAAAATTCACAGGGATGACGGCCACCATTTCAAAGGAAGTGGGAGGCCAATTTGAAACCTGTGATGGAATGAATTCCGGCTATAACATTTTTTTGAAGAAAAATGAGAAGATTGTTCAGGCCTGGACTCAAAAGGACATGGGTGAAAGTGCTTATACCATCGTTCAAATAGATCTGGAAAAGACAGAACATGGCACACGAATCAATTTTAATCACCTGGGAGTGCCGGAAGAAATGAGTGGGAGATTAACTGAAGGTTGGAAAAAAATCTATTGGGAACCGCTTAAAGACTTCTTAGCTCAAAAGGTGGCGGTTTAATTATCCCCATTCAATTCGCGATAGGGGTTTCTCGTCTAAAGTAGAGAAAAGTCCTTCTTGGTATCTGTACAAACCGGCTATTCCAATCATGGCTGCGTTATCTGTGCAGTATGCAAAGTCAGGGATATATCCATTCCATCCTTTTGTTTCGCACATTGCCGTGAATTTTTGGCGCAGTTCAGAATTTGCGCTAACCCCACCCGCTATGCAGAGTTCGGTTATTTTTAATTCGCTTGCGGCTTTTTCGAATTGTTGAAGTAAATAGTCTACCAATGTTCTTTGATAGCTTGCGCAAACATTGGCAAGTTCGGAATCGAGAAATAATTCCTGATCCCCTTGATCTCGAAGAAAGTACAACAAGGATGTTTTTAGACCACTAAAACTGTAATCATATCCTTTCAATCTTGGGACAGTAAACTTGTATTTAAATGGATCGCCTTCGACAGCTTTTTTATCTACCAGAGGACCACCGGGATAAGGTAATCCAAGTACTTTGGCAGCTTTATCAAATGCCTCTCCTGCAGCATCGTCTATTGTTTCCCCCACAATTTTCATTTCAGAAGGAGAGTCAACTCGAACAAGCTGAGTATGTCCTCCGCTTACCGTCAAACAAAGAAGAGGAAAAGAGGGCGTCTTACCATGTTTTTGTCCTTCAATAAAGTGGGCTAAAATGTGTGCCTGCATGTGGTTAACTGCGATCAGAGGAATCGACAATGCAAGCGAAAGTGATTTAGCAAAGCTACTACCTACCATCAACGAACCCATCAATCCGGGACCACGTGTGTATGCAATAGCGTTGATCTCATGCAATGAAATTCCTGCTTCTGTGATCGCTTGGTGCATTACCGGAACAATGTTGGCTTGGTGAGCTCTGCTGGCGAGTTCTGGCACTACACCTCCGTATTTTTCGTGTACCTTCTGTGTTGCAATGATGTTGGATAAAACTTTTCTTCCACGCAGAATCGCCGCAGAAGTTTCATCACAACTAC
The DNA here is from genome assembly GCA_044375415.1 of Flavobacteriales bacterium. Lineage (GTDB taxonomy): Bacteria > Bacteroidota > Bacteroidia > Flavobacteriales_D > Sanyastnellaceae > JAWXBG01. The sequence continues at coordinate 21,870 of JBILMS010000049.1, read as the reverse complement.
TCTCTATTGCAAGGATAAGTGTTTGTTCGCTCATAAGCTTTTTATCACAAATTCTGTACGGCGATTTTGCGCTCTGTTTTCCTCTGTGGTATTTGGAGCTACAGGTTTTGTTTCACCAAATCCTTTAGCAGTCATTCTTTTGCCTGGCACACCTTTGGAACTTAAATATTTTAATACTTCAAACGCTCTATCGGCACTAAGCGCAAAGTTAGTTTGATCGTTTCCAATATCATCGGTGTGTCCGCGAATTTCTATGGTCATGCTTGGATGTTCGAGCAGATAACTTGCAAACTCATCGAGAATCAATGTCGAGTTTTCTTCAATGTCCGCTTTGTTGGTGGAGTAATAAATATCGTTTATAACAAAGGGTTTATTCTCCTCAAGAACATCTGTTTTCATATTCAACTTTGTAACGGCCGGCTCAAGTGTTGCGTCCGCTCTGGAAATTACCCTGGAATTGAAAGCTATATCATCACCCTTTACGCTTACCATAACGTCTTCCTTTTTCGCGATTTTCAAAATGGCCGCGTACGAACCGTCATCGGAGTTTACAGCTACCTTCTGAATTTCTTGGCTTTGCGAATATTTTATTTCAACTTGAGCATTTGCAGGTGGATTGCCGTCATCTTGTAATACTTCTCCTTTTAGAATAAGTACTTTTTCAGGTCTGGCTTGTTCGGGCATGGAGAATTGATAGACATCCCAACCCTGATTACTCATGAAATTTCTCGCCGCGAAATAAGCAACTTCACCATCGCTGCTCACTACAATGCCCACTTCATCTGCTTCGCTGTTGACAGGCACTCCGATATTTTTAGGTTTCGTAAAACTTCCGTCGTCATTCATCTTGCAGTGGAAAAAATCCATTCCACCTGCACCTACCAATCCATTTGAAGAGAAGTAAAGCGTCTTCGAATCACTGTGCATGAAAGGACCTTTTTCATGTTTTGTAGTATTAATGCCGGGCCCCATGTTTTGAGCAAGTCCCCACGTTCCATCCGCCTCTCGTTTGCACATATATAAATCGTGAGAAGGATTACCGCTACCGTCTTTCATGCTTTCCGCACGAACACCGCAGAAAAATAGAATCTGTCCATCACCGCTCAGCGATGGTTGACTTTCCCATCCTAGTTCGGTATTTACGTTGGTCCCCAGGTTTTCAAGTTCACCCCACTGGTAAAGACGTTTATCACCGTCCATAATCATTGAATAACGGGTACGAAATAAATCGAAGTTCTCCGGATTTTTCGGAGTTGGATTTTTCATCGCGACAATAAGTTCACGGTTGTCAACAGATATAGTTGCACCCCCGCAATTGGTTCCCAGGTTAAAGGGTGGGGGAAGCGCTTCTCCTTTGTCAAAAGTGCTATTGATATCACTGCGTTTACTCCAAGAAAATTCTTCAATCATTCTAGCTACAAGATCTCCTTTTGCTTGTCTGGAGCCATTTCGGGTAAAAAACATAATCTCTCCATCCGGAGAAATCATGGGAAAATTATCGTCGTTTGTTGAACTGACACCGGCAACTTTCACAGGTTTAAAATCTACTTTATTTTCGAAAACTTCGGCATAGGTTTCAACGGATACGAGAGCTTCTTTTACCTCATCATATTTTTTGTCGTAATCCTTTTCGAATTTCGTAGGGTCATCATCCGGAAACTTCATGAATTTCTCAAAATTCTTTTTTGCTTCCGAGTATTTGCTATCCGCATAATACATGGCACCTAAGAAGTAGTACATCTCACTATGATAGTTTTCGCAGAGAGCACTTAATTGTTCAAAATAGCGGATCGAAGTTTCGAAAGAGGCCCCCGATCTTTTGGCTAGAAGAAATTCCATCTCACCAATACGCATAAGACAGGGGAGACATTTCGGTTCTTCTTCAAGCGCTTTTTCTAAGAAGCCCAAACGTTCTTTGCTGTCGTACTTTTTAGTCTCTTTGCTTTGATCGAGCAACTTCTGGATTTTTGTAGGCACCTCAAAATCGCACTCTTCCTGACTAAAAGTTTTGAAAGAATAGAAGGTTCCGATAACCAGAATTATATAGGCTTTTCTCATGTATTGATTTCCTTGCGATGCTCTAACGAACAGAGGTCAATATTAGTGTGTGGCCTTCATTTGACAAAGTTTAAGCCAAACTAGTTGAGTCCCATTATGAAGAACTAATATATTTACCCGAAATACCTCTACATGAAATCCTTCCCTTTTAGAAAGTACTTTATCTGGTTTTTGGCCGGTTTTATACTCTTTTTTCTTTTTCGCTTGTCATACGGATACATGATCAAACCAGACTCTAATCAAAACGGCTGGACATTAGATTCTTCGGATGGTGGTTTTGAAATGTCCAAGAAAAATTATGCCAACGAGAAGGTCAAAAATGTGGATACATCGATTCCTGCGCCTGGTTCAGATCAGAAGTACGAAAAGGTGGGATCGGCAACAAGTATAACAGATGATTTTGATCGAGATCACAAGAAAATTCGTGAACTCATTAAAAGTTATGATGGCATTGTTCAATACGAACAATTGGGAGGGTTGAAGCCTACACGTTATTTACAACTTGGAATAGGAGTACCGCCAGCATCTTTCGATTCATTGGTTGCCGAAATCCAGCGCATTGGCGAAATACGTTCTTTTTCCATAAATAAAACGGATAAAACTAATGAGTATAGACAATTGCTGGCGAATATCGAAGCACTTGAAAAGTCACGTCAGTCGATGATCGAATTAAAATCGCAAAGTGGTAGGATCGATGAGTACATCAACTTGGAAAATAAAGTGATGGAACTTGATGAACGCATCCGTGAATTGGGAGTGAACATGGGTGAATTCGATACTGAAAATGAATTTTGCACTGTCAAATTCACGTTAAAAGAAAATTTTACCGAGATCAAAACGATTAGCATGATTCATCGCATCAAAGTGGCATTGGAGTGGACGATCCCTTATTATGGCGGCACCGTTTTGACTTTGTTATTGTTTTTGCTAGCGGCGAATTTAGCAGAGAGAATTTTCGGTATCGTTCAGAAGTGGAGAAATTCGAATCAGGTTTAATGGAATTACAAACCCACTAGTTTAGATTTTAATTGTGAGTATGGGATTTCCGCAAAAGCCAGTTCAACCGGAGGGGATGAAGTAGTTATGCCATCTAAACGGGCAAAGTGCACATCTGTTGAAGTTCTCGCTTTATGCATTCCCACAATTTCGATTTCGGCATTTGCCGGAATTCCGGAGAATACATAGCTGTTTCCCTTTCGATAGGAGTAGGGAAGAACGCTATTGATATTTTTGAATACCATCACTAATGCGGGATCGAAATCGTCATCAATTTCCAGTTCAACAATGAAATCCGTTTTGGGTCCTTTTGAATCATAGAAACGATCGCAATTAATCCATCCAAGTTGATTAGATGCTAGCATGAGGTTTCCAAGTTCATATAAGTCTTGTGCATCGGTTGTATCCGTAACAATGGAATCGCCGAAGTACTTTGTATCGACTTTCAAAAATCTTCCTTCGAACCAGTCTTCATCTATTGTTCGGATGTAAGTTGTATCACCGCCTTCATAAAATTGAAAATAGGTGGCACAGCTCCACCAGCTCCCCATGGCAGCCCCTTCCCATAATATACCGGCATCGGTTTCAATTCCGTTAAACGTGGTTGTACCATCGCCTTCTTCACGGTCGCGAAAAAGTATTCCAATCTGTTCACCCTCTTTAAGAGGAAGTTCTTTAGTGCCTTGAAAGGCCTTGATGTTGATCATTCCACGGGACTCAAGTATTTTATTGTCGAGAGTGTGAGTTACTAAGTTAGCAAGCACAAAATCGGACTTCTCATAATATTCTTCAATTTCTATTCGAACCGGATCCTTTGAGTTTTTAGTTTCGAAAATCCCCATTTTGATTTGGACCTTGGTACCTTTTACACAGGTTATAATGGTGTCCTTTTTTAGAGAAACATTAAATTTTTGCACAGCCATCGGATTCAGATTGAACAAATCGTTATCAGATTTTTTGCCCCGCGTAATTTCCACTCGGCGGTTGAAAGCTTTTTGTTCTTCAGAAAATTCTTCCAAAGCAGGCGCGCGCTCACCTTTGGAGTACAACTGCACTTGACGGAATATACCGTTATTTTTTAAGTAATTCTGCACCGCGATGGCACGCTGAAAAGACAAGTTTTCGTTGTACAAACTATCTGCATCCGTATCGGTATGTCCCGTAATAGATAACGGTCCTTTATCTTCTTCCGCTTTTAATTCGACAATCAACCAGTCCAGCACAGTGATGGATTCCTCAGTTAAGGCGTAGCTATCCTTTTCAAAAAAGATTGGTACAACCTGTGAATTTAGTTGTAAGGAGAGAATGCAAAGCAAAATGATGACGGAACAGCGCATTAGGATCAAATTTATGATATATGTCCAAATTGATCAATAGGTAAACCAAAATACCAAAAGAATTCCCAAGATTATTTTATTTATTTCTGATCTGACGGTAGGGGCCGCGCAGCGGCCCCTTTCTACCCCCCCCGCATAGGTCCGTCATCCTGCGGAGCGCTGCCAAGCGCTCGCGCAGGATCCATTCGGAGACGTGATTTCCCGATAGGGTAATGATGAGAATGACGAGTCGAAGATGCATTTCAACAAAACCAAGATTTCACCACTACGTGGTTTTTGGTGATGTATTCTATTGCCGTTTTACAAAGATGTCACCACTACGCGGTTTTGGGTTAAATATTCGATTAACGTTTCCGCCACACTGAACTTATCTATTTCCGCAACCATCCCAGTGCATCTCCCGCCAAAACCCTCCATTTGCCATTTTCGAATTTTAAATCAAAGGTCTCTCGGGATGGCGCATTGGGACCGGGATTCTGTTGGGTAATTTCAATTTCTTTTTCCGTTACCTTGGAAACGACGGCCACATGTCCGTATGGATTATAGACATTTCCATCAAAAACAATGAGATCTTTCACTTTCGGTTTGGAGGAAGATGGATTTGAATATTGAAACAAATTGCGTTGCGTATTCACGGATCCATCTTTTAAACTCTTCTTGAAAAAATCTTTGGCATGTCCATAGCTATCAGGCATTTTGTGTTTGAGGTGCTCGTAGTAATAGCGTTTTACAAACTCTACACATTGATATTTTAATCCAAGATTGTAGCCATCTTTCGCAACATTTCGCTCAAGAACATGTGAAACACTACCATTGTAATAGACTAAAACGCCATCCAATGTGTCGAGTGGATCCCCTATGTTCCGAGAGGGATGTGTAATTGAAAAATCCGAACGGGTCCAGAATAAAGCAACTGCAGAGCCAACGAATAGCAGAGTGATGGCGATTAGAAGGATTCTCTTCATAGTAATTACGCGAAGATGCAATAAGAAACGTGAACTTGAAAATATCGGCTTTATTTTGCACCCATGAACTATAGAAATCTGGGAAAATCGGGAATTAAAGTGAGTGAACTTTCTTTTGGCTCCTGGATCACCTTTGCCAATCAAATAGAATCGGGCGTTAGTGAACGTCTGATGGACATTGCCTACGAACATGGCGTAAACTTTTTTGATAACGCTGAAGTCTATGCCGCAGGGCAAAGCGAAGTGGAGATGGGCAATATTTTACACAAAAAACAATGGGCACGTGATACCTATCTCGTATCGAGCAAAGTGTTTTTTGGAGCGGGAGGCAAACTTCCCACTCAACGCGGATTGCATCGCAAGCATATTGTGGAGGCATGTAACGATGCTATGAAGAGATTAAAAGTCGATTACCTTGATTTGTATTTCTGTCATCGTCCCGACAAAGAAACTCCGATTGAAGAAACAGTATGGAGTATGCACAACCTCATTACACAAGGAAAAATTTTGTATTGGGGTACAAGCGAGTGGAGTGCTCAGGAGATTATGGAGGCCCACATGTTTGCGCGTCAAAATCATTTGATCGGTCCAACCATGGAACAACCACAATACAACATGTTTACTCGTCATAAAGTTGAAGTAGAGTATTCGCAGATATATAAAACTGTAGGTTTGGGAACAACGATTTGGAGTCCATTGGCCAGTGGTTTTTTAACAGGCAAATACAACAACGGAATTCCGGAAAACTCCCGACTTACGCGCGACGAACTAAGTTGGCTTTCGGAACGATTGATTGTAGAAGAGAACATTGAAAAGACCAAAAAACTTGGCCAACTCGCAGATGAAGTAGGAATGAGTTTGCCTCACCTTGCGATCAATTGGTGTTTAATAAATGAAGATGTGTCGACTGTAATCCTCGGTGCTAGCAAGGAGTCGCAGTTATTGGAAAATCTTAAGGCTACCGAAAATACACATCTACTTACCAAAGAAGTTTTGCTTAAAATCGAAGCGATCTTGGATAACGCCCCGAAGCATCCGGCGTATTGACGTTCGTTTAATCTGAAAAGAATAGATAGAGTAGGCAGTCCGCAGTCCTTAACCCGACTGCCCACTGCCAACTGCTGCTCTGGCGCGGGCTTTATCGAAATCAACTTTCCGGAACAATCACATTCGTCCACCGAGTGCACTCCTATAGTCTATAAGCCCGTGGCTATACTTGTTTTGGCCTGTGGCCAAACTGATGGCCGGTTTTTTTTTCCGATATTTGCCCCGTGAGAATAGATATACTAACCATCCTCCCTCGCTTACTCGACGGGCCTTTTCATGACAGCATTCTTCAACGTGCACAAGACAATGGTCATGTGGAAATAGTAGTTCACAATATCCGCGATTATTCGACAAGTAAACAAAAACAAGTGGACGATTACCAATTCGGCGGTGGTGCAGGCATGGTAATGATGTGTCAACCCATTCATGATCTCATTGACAAATTGAAATCAGAACGAACATATGATGAAATAATCTACCTCACACCTGATGGAGAACGTTTGAATCAAGGTATCTGCAATGTTCTTTCTTTGAAAGGAAATATTATGATGCTCTGCGGACATTATAAAGGAGTTGATCAACGTATCCGCGATCATTTTATCACACGCGAAGTTTCTATCGGCGATTATGTATTAAGTGGTGGAGAACTTGCGGCTGCAGTTTTGGTTGATAGCATTGTTCGTTTGCTCCCCGGAGTAATGAACGATGAAACCAGCGCACTTACAGATTCTTTTCAAGATAATCTTTTGGCACCCCCTGTTTATACTCGTCCTGCCGAGTACAATGGATGGAAAGTTCCGGATATCCTTCTAAGCGGTCATTTGAAAGCCATTGAAGAATGGAGAATGGAAGAAGCTATTCGCAAAACACATGAGCGTCGTCCGGACATGGAGTAAGGTATCTTTGCACAATGGAACCGAATGCCCCTTTGGCCGAACGCATGCGCCCCAAGTCGCTCGACGACTATATGGGGCAAGAGCATATTGTGGGAACGGATGCCGTGTTGCGAAAAGCCATTGATCGCGGACTTATACCTTCTATTATTTTTTGGGGACCTCCGGGGGTTGGCAAAACAACCCTTGCGAACATTATAGCACAAACACTCAAAAAACCATTTTACAGTCTAAGTGCTATCAACAGCGGAGTGAAAGATGTGCGCGAAGTAATCGAAAAAGTTTCGTCGCAAGGAATGTTTTCCAAAGGAGCGATATTATTTATAGATGAGATACATCGCTTTTCAAAAAGTCAGCAAGACTCCTTGTTGGGTGCAGTGGAAAAGGGTATCGTTACACTAATTGGGGCCACTACTGAGAATCCTTCCTTCGAAGTAATCAGTCCCTTGTTATCGCGTTGTCAGGTTTATGTCTTAAAACCACTCGAAAAAGATGAATTAGTTCGTTTGCTCGAAAAGGCTTTGTTGGAAGATTCCTTTTTGAAAACACAATCTGTAGATTTAAAAGAATACAGCGCTCTTTTGCGGACCAGTGGAGGAGATGCAAGAAAGTTGTTGAATACATTGGAACTTGTGGTTTCAAATCTAGAGGGAAATCCGAAAGTAATTACCGATGAGAAAGTAATTAATATCATTCAACAAAATCCGTCGATGTACGATAAGACCGGAGAGATGCATTACGACATCATCTCTGCTTTTATCAAAAGTATTCGCGGAAGTGACCCCAATGCATCAGTGTATTATCTCGCACGAATGGTAAGTGGAGGAGAAGACCCGAAGTTTATTGCACGTCGCATGTTGATTCTCGCATCGGAAGATATTGGTCTTGCAAATCCAAATGCGCTCTTGATTGCCGACGCAACTTTTAGAGCAGTAGAAAATATCGGATGGCCCGAGAGCAGAATTATTTTAAGTGAATGCGCTATCTATTTAGCAACATCTCCAAAAAGTAACAGCGCCTATATGGCCATCGATAATGCTTTGGCTGAAGTGGCAGCCTCCGGAAATCAACCCGTACCTATTGCTATTCGCAACGCACCCACGAAATTGATGAAAGAACTTGGGTATGGCGAAGAATACAAATATTCACACTCCGGCGAAGGCAATTTTATAAATCAAGAATTTTTACCGGAGAATCTTGCAGGTAAAACGTATTACGAACCCGGCAACAACCAAAAAGAATTTGCTCTCCGCGAATGGCTGAGGAAGCTATGGAAGGGGAAGTATGGGTATTGATTCGGTATGAATTATGAATTATGAATTGTTGTAAACAGAGAACTTCATACTTCGATAGTTCCACCACTATCCTTCGACTTGCGCTACTGGACGCGAGTGGGATGATCAGTGTGAGTTAGAGAGTGAGTATGGAGTAGGATTACGTTTTCAAAAACGATCACCCCAACTACCTATAATCCCAAAAGTCCTCGATTAATCTTTCGGGCAATCCCCGGACCCTCGTAAATGAAACCAGTATAGACTTGAACAAGTGCAGCACCGGCATCGAGTTTTTCTTTGGCATCTGCGGCAGTGTGGATTCCTCCAACACCTACAACCGGAAATTGATTTTTTCCTTTTTGAACTAAGTATCGAATAACTTCCGTACTACGGGATGTAAGTGGTTTTCCACTTAAACCACCGTTTCCGATTGCATCCACTTCCGTTTTTGACGTTTGAAGATTACTTCTATCGATAGTGGTATTCGTTGCAATAACTCCATCGATACGGGTGGTATTTGTGATTTCAATGATGTCATCGAGTTGTTGATCAGTGAGATCCGGAGCAATTTTCAGAAGAATGGGTTTCGGATTTTTTTTCTGCGAATTGAGAATTTTCAATTCATTCAGAATTTTCATCAATGGTTCTTTCTCCTGCAATGCGCGCAATCCCGGAGTATTTGGCGAGCTTACATTCACTACAAAATAATCGACATGATCGTGCAATTCGTGAAAACATTTGATGTAATCACTGAGTGCATCATCGTTGTCGGTCACTTTGTTTTTGCCGATATTACCACCAACAATCACATGGCTTTTTCTTTTCTTCAAACGTTCAACAGCAGATGCAGCGCCTCGATTATTAAAACCCATTCGATTGATCAATGCCTCATCTTTAGGTAAACGAAACAATCGAGGTTTATCATTTCCGGGTTGTGCAATTGGAGTGAGTGTACCGATTTCAATAAAACCAAATCCAAGACAATCTAGTTCATCAATCCAACGTGCATCTTTATCGAAGCCTGCAGCAAGTCCAACAGGATTTGGAAAATGCAATCCAAAAACAGTTCTCTCAAGTGATTGATCTTTTACTTGAAATCTATTTTTCATTATAGCCTTCACACCGGGAATAATCGTTACAATTTTCAACAAACGCATAGCAGTGTAATGCGCTTGTTCCGGTTCCAAGAAAAAAAATAAGGGTTTGAGAAGAGTGCGGTACATGGCGCGAAGATAGGATTGTAATTATGAATTATGAATGATGAATTATGAATGTGGATTACGTCTTTGATTGAATGGATTGGGAGATTCCTAGCATTGTCTTTCAGTATCATCCAGCGTCTTTCATCACCATCCAGTGCCTTTCAGTATCATCCAGCGTCTTTCATCATCATCCAGTGCCTTTCAGTATCATCTAGCGTCTTTCATCACCATCCATCGTCTTTCAGTATCATCTAGCGTCTTTCATCACCATCCAGTGCCTTTCAGTATCATTCAGCGACTTTCATCGTCATCCAGTGCCTTTCAGCATCATCTAGCGTCTTTCATCACCATCCAGTGCCTTTCAATATCATTCTGCGTCTTTCATTACCATCCAGTGTCTTTCATTCATAATTCATAATTCATCATTCATAATTTGTTCAGGGCGTTGAAAACTCTGTTAATACATCCTTCCCCCGTTTCCTCAAAAAACCTTTACATAAAGATAATTTTGTTTGACAGTAGTTATAAATAAATAACACGTTATGCTAACCATTTTCGGAAGAAAAAAACTTACTACTGAAAGAACAGCAAATCTTTTCGTAAACACGCTGATTGATACGGTGGAGAAGGGTTTTCCTGATGTGGCAGGCTTTATCAATGACAGTCCAGAATTCGTTGTTTGTCCTAATATAGAAGCAGAAGATTACGGCAAGTTTTTAATGATAGTTGTTACGGGAAACTTCAGTTATCTTCCTGCTCACTTTCAAGAAAACCAAGACAAAGAAATAATTCGACTGAGTATTGAGAAATTGGCCCCCATGTTCGAAATGACCGTTCCTCAGCTAGAATCTACAGTAAAAGAATACAAAGAGTGCATGTCGAAGCTTAATATACCTTCGAAAAACACGCTCTATGCTATGTCAAAGGCAGTTTTTGCCAAATACAATTTGAATGAATTTCAAGAGGAGTACTTCAGATCTATGAAAACTCCGAATCCGATATTTTTGAAGAACCTCGACGAACTCATGAGGAACTTCTTGTGGAATTGGGAAGCCTTTAACGAAAAGTACAAGGTGATGACCGAGAGCACGGATTGAAGTGATTGATATAATTTCATTCTAAACAAGAAGACCTCGGTCCATTTCTCGCCTGAGGTCTTTTTGTTTTACATCCTCTCGTTTGTCTCGATAATTCTTGCCTTTCGCCAAAGCTATCTCAAGTTTGGCCCATCCTTTTTCGGTAACGAACAAACGAATCGGAACAATAGTCATACTGGCATCTTTCAATTTCCGGTCGATTTTAAGAATCTCAGTTTTGTTTAACAGAAGTTTTCTTTCACGACGTTCTTTGTGCTGTGAGTAGCCCGCATCACTATATGGATCAATGTACATATTTATAACGTACATTTCACGATTGCGAATTTTACAGAAGGCTTCAGTAATATTAGCTTTCCCTTGACGTATCGATTTTATCTCCGAACCTGTCAGTTGGATACCGGCAATAAAGGACTCGAGCACAAAAAATCTGTACTCGGCTTTTTTATTCTTTATTTCCGGAAGCTGGTTGGCCATAGAGTCAAAAACGATCTGCAAAGAAAGTACATATGAGGGTGAATATGCCAATTCTTTGTATGTTGTGCAGATAACCCAAAGATTAAATAGACGTATTAGCTTAAAGAATAGAGATTAAACAGTGCTTTTTAACGCCGGACACCATATCGCAACAAGCCGCACTAGACTACGAAGGGTACTCTATTTCTTTCCCATTCAATTGCTCGTTCTTCACATAAAGAAGAATCACTTTTTGCTCTTTTTCTGGTTGCTCCTTTTCGCGATGATTTTTGGTGCTTTTGCCGATAAAATGGGTGTTCCACAGCAGTTTCTATTCCCGGAATATCGGGGTTCAAATAGTCCCTTATCATTCGGTATTGTTGGTTTTGCTCTGGGAGGATTTATAACCGGTTTTAACCTGTACACCTATATAACTCATGGTTATCGGTTCCCAATAATTGCTACCCTAAATCGTCCATTTTATAAGTTTTCCCTCAACAACTTTGTTATTTCCGGACTTTTTATTTTGTCTTATATTATTTGTTCTGTCGAGTTTCAGGTGTACAAAGAACTCTTATCTCCGGGCCGTGTGGTCTGGAATATTACCGGCTTTCTACTTGGAATTGGACTATTTCAATCACTCTCATTTTTCTATTTCTCATTTACAAATAAAGACGCCGAATCGATCCAATCCGATCCCAAACGCAAAGGAAGCGGTCACGTTGCAGACACAACATTGCACAACCCTGTTCAATGGACCGGTGGTGCAAAAAACCGCCCACGTTGGCATGTGGAGACCTATTTGACAGGCTTTCGCAGGATTGCACTTGCGAGGGAAGGCAAACATTATTCACGAGAGTTATTGGAAGAAGTGTTTGCGCAAAACCACATTAATGCCTCTCGTTTTGAGCTAATGTTGATTGTCTCTTTTTTGGCGGCCGGCACATTAAGGGAGTATGAATATTTCGTAGTTCCGGCGGCCGCAAGCACTTTGCTGTTTTTTACCGTCGTAATTATGGTGGTAAGTGCCATACACTCGTGGATAAAGGGTTGGACAATCACAGTGCTCATTTCTCTAGTTTTTCTATTGAATTACATAAACGACGATTTGCCCTTTTTGGGCAGTGATAGCAGGGCCTATGGATTAAATTACAATACGTCCCAAGCGATCTATTCACCTGAAAATACAACCGCAACAGACGAGCAGATCCAAGCCGATTTTGAACACACTCTCCAGATTTTGGATCGATGGAGAAAACGTCAGCAAGCGAGTTTGGGTCCCGATCAAAAACCAAAATTGGTTATTATAAACTGTAGTGGAGGAGGTACTCGCTCGGCATATTGGACCATGCGTAGTTTAATGTATGCCGATAGTTGCACGGGAGGAAAACTGTTGACTCAATCCGGAATGATGACGGGAGCGTCAGGCGGAATGCTCGGTGTAGCGTATTTGAGGGAGATGATGTTGAGAAAACATCAAGGAGAGAACATTCATATGTATGACACCACATACGCTGAGGATATTAGCAAAGACATACTAAATCCGGTGATATTGTCTCTGGTCACAAATGACTGGTTTATTCGCTTTCAGACATTAAAGGATGGCGACAACGTTTATTCTAAAGACAGGGCGTACGCTTTTGAAAGACAGTTGGGTTTGAATACCCGTCAATTTCTAACAAAACGCATTGGTGAGTATAGCCAACCCGAAGAAGAGGCTATAATACCCATGATGATTTTGACGCCAACTATTGTAAATGATGGGAGACGATTATTGATAGCATCTCAACCCGTGAGTTATTTGACAAAAGACAGGGGTGATAATGTTCCTCACAAAAATGTACCGGAGGATATTGAGTTCTCCAGATTGTTTGCTGATCAAGGTGCCGATAATTTGTTTTTCTCCTCGGCACTCAGAATGAACGCAACGTTTCCTTATATTTTTCCTATGACATCATTGCCCTCCGAGCCACCAATGGAAATAATAGATGCAGGAATTCGCGATAACTTTGGAATGAAAACCACGATGAGGTATTTGCACACCTTTAGAAACTGGATTAATACCAATACAAGTGGAGTAATCATTATTCAAGTGCGCGACTTGCCTAAGAATATTGATTTAAGTGATGGTCAGCCGGGGGCATTTAATCAACTGACGGCTCCCGTAGGAAGTATTTATGGCAACATGACCAAAACACATGATTACAACAACGAACAAATGCTGGAGTACATGAAAGGAGTGTTTACTCAACCGGTGGATTTGATAACCTTCGAATTACAGCAAACTAAAGAAGATCATGTTAGTTTGAGTTGGCACCTTACAGAAGCTGAAAAAAGACATATTCGCAAAGCAACCTCCAACACTTATTTCAAAGAAGAATTGGAGAGACTTCGATTGTTATTGCAACCTTGAAAAGAAATCATTCGCAAGTGAAATGACTTGCCGAACTTTTCCTTCATCTGTTTCCTCGTAATCTGTTTCAAAAATGACTTCGGGAGCCGCTGATTTAATAGGGCTTCGCGCACTCATGTGGTATTCCTTAATCAAAGGATGAAAAATTTCTGAGATAGTATCTACTGTAATTCCTCCACCGGGTAAAATTCCGATTCGGCCTGAAGCCATCTCCGCTAATCTGTGTAGAGTCTCTCTACCTTGCAAACATCCTGGCATACAACCAGAAGTAAGAATCCGTTTACACCCACTCTCAATAATTGTTTCAAGAGCTTCATCAGGATGGGCCGTCACATCAAATGCTCGATGAAAAGTCACGGGAGCTTGTCCACATCTACTAATTAAATCGCGGAGTAGTTTCGAATCAACTTGATTGTTGTCGTTCAGTACACCGAAGACTAATCCATCGGCACCGCACTCAAGGCTTATTTCGATGTCTCTTTTCATTACTTCGACTTCTGAGTTGGAGTAAATAAAATCTCCTTCGCGCGGACGAATCATTACATACACAGGAATTGAAACATGAGCTTTTACAGCCCTTATGAGGCCTGCGGAAGGGGTTACACCGGCAGTTTTAAGAGCAGAACATAATTCAATTCGTTTTGCACCGCCTTTTTCGGCATTTATACATGACTGAACTGTACTGGCTACTATTTCGAGAGTTATCATAAAGAGATGGGGCAAAAAAAAAGCGGCCTTGGGCCGCTATATAAAACTGGTTTTGGTTGGTTAGTTACCTGTTGCCACTTCTTCAGCAGGGGCAGCAGCAAAGTGCCTTTTCTCCTGAATACGGCTAGCTTTACCTGTCAAGCTGCGCAAGTAATAAATACGTGCGCGACGCACTCTACCTTTTTTAGTCACATCGATAGAATCGATGAATGGTGAGGCTACCGGGAATATTCTTTCAACACCTATAGTGCCGGACATTTTACGAACGGTAAAGGTGGCAGTAGAGCCGTTTCCTTTGCGCTGAATCACCACACCGGCGAACTGCTGGATACGCTCTTTGTTTCCTTCTTTGATCTTGTATTTAACGTTTACAGTATCTCCAGCCTGAAAAACAGGCCACATAGTTACTGGTACTAATCTGGCTTCGAGGTCTTTAATGCGGTTCATGGCGCTATATATTACATTTACCCATTTGGGGGCGCAATATTACGAACTTAATTGAATCAAAAAGCAAAGCGGATACAATTATTTTATGAAATTCACCGAAAGGCCTAAAAGCTATGATATTAAGCCCTTGGAGGTTTGTGTTTCCACCTGCGATGCGACCAAAGATAATATTCTGGATTCAGACGAATGTGTTTTTCGAGTTCATCGTGAAGCATTTTGGTGATTTTTCCGTGTTCTTGGTCTTGTGGATTTTCACAAATCATAGAATAAGTGCCCTTATAGTGACCGCGTGAAGTTTTGTCGATGGAGCCATAAATCAGGGGATAATTAAACTCTTTAGCGTATTTCTCTGCTCCAAAGTATGCAGCGGTTTCGCGCTTCATAAATTCAATCCAAACGCATTTCTCCGGATTAGCAGGTGATTGATCAAAAGCAAAAGCAATCGATTTCGGGTTGTTTATATGAGTGCGCAGATAGGTTCCTGTTTCGCGTGTACTAACCAATAGAAGACCATTTTTACTCCTAGTTTCCCTCATTTTGGCATCAAAAAATGGATTGCTTAGGCGTTTATAAATACCCAAAACAGGCAATCGATGAAAATACATCGCTGCTGTAGCCCAAAGTTCCCAGTTGCCATAATGTCCTGTACAAAGGATCACGCCGCCGCGTTCCTTAACCCACTTATCCACGAGTTCGGGATTTACAATATTCATGCGGTCCATGGCTTGTTTGCGGTTAATTGAGAAATTCTTCAAACTTTCAATCACCAGATCGCAAAAATGACGGTAAAATTTACGTCGAATGGATAAGACCTCTTGGTAAGACTTTTCCGGAAAACATTTGCTAATGTTGTCGGTAACCACTTTTTTTCTGTATCCAACCAAGTAATAAAGTACCAAAAAGAAAAAGTCAGATATCCCATAGAGAATCCAATAAGGACAAAGGCTTATAGGTTTAATTACAAGATAATATAATAATTTACTTCCCATTAGATTTCCAATTGAAGGCCATCGTAGGCCAAATGTACGTTTTTGGGTAATTCTGCAGAAACCTTCTGATGTGTGCCTAGCTGATGGCTAATATGCGTGAGGTAAGCGACTTCCGGTTGTAGCACTTCGATGATTTCCAATGCTTCAGCTAGTGTGTAATGAGAAGGATGTTTCTCTTTTCTTAAGGCGTTTAATATTAACACTTTAGATCCTTTCAACTTCTCCATTTCTTGCGGTGAAATGAAGTTTGCATCTGTAATGTAGCTGAAGTCATTTATTCGAAATCCGAGGACATCCATATTTAAGTGTTTAACCTGAATCGGGATAAAGGGTATGTTTCCAATGGTGAAGGGTCTAGAATCGATAGCAGAAAATTGAATTTCGGGCACACCCGGATATTTTTCTGTTGTAAAAGCGTAATAAAACTCCCGTCTTAAGGCTACTTCGACGTTGTCGTTGCAATAAACCGTCATGGCTTTACCGCTAAAATAATTGAAAGCCCTTACGTCGTCCAATCCCGCGATATGATCTTTGTGTTCGTGCGTAAAAACAACAGCATCCAGATTTTTCACATTTAGTCTAAGCATTTGCTGACGAAAATCCGGACCGGTATCTATTACTACATTGTATCTGCCATCCGAAATCATCACTGAACTACGAAGACGGTTGTCCATTGAATCCTGCGACTGACAGACTTCACAGCCACAAGCGATCACAGGTACACCCTGCGAAGTTCCGGTTCCTAAAAAGGTAACAATCATCGAGTGCAATGTTACTCATTATTAAGCAGGCATAAAATTTATACCCAAAGGAAACGTTTTGCTTGTTTATCATGTTTAAACTGTTGAAATTAGGTATTCGTGCATGGTTCTTGTATGTGCAGAAACGTCTAATTTTGTCACTTAAATTTATAACCTGTGGAATTTGATAGGGTTGTGTTGTCGGCTAGCCAAAAAGCTTTACGCATCAATTTAAATCCGGACATCTATGGAACCTTCGCCGAAATCGGTGCTGGACAGGAAGTCGTGCGTCATTTCTTCAGAGCGGGAGGTGCATCCGGTACAATTGCAAAAGCGATGTCGGCATACGACAAAGATTTTAGCGACGCTATTTACGGCAAGGAGACTAAGGGCCGTTATGTATGTAAACCTCGATTGGTAAACATGCTGAACCATGAGTTCAAATTGATCGAGGAACGTCTTACGCGTAAACAACATCCTACCAAGAAATTTTTCTCGTTCGCAGATACCGTTGCCTCTATTAATTATCAAAAGACTATTCAAGGTCACGGTTGGATGGGGGTGAAGTTTCAAACAGAGCCCGGAAAAGAACCGAACGTAGTAATCATACATGCACGTTTGCATGAGTCGGAGGTACTCCTTCAGCAGGCCTCTGTGGGGGTTTTAGGAGTTAATCTTCTGTATGCATGTTTTTACTTCCACGAGAATCCAAAAGAGCTTTTGCTTTCGTTGTACGATAACCTGCAGCGCGATCAAATTGAAATAGATACCATTCAAGTGAGTGGTCCCGATTTCGTGAACGTAGACAATCGTTTACTTTCACTTCAGTTGGTAAAAAATGGAATGACCGATGCTGTAATTTTCTCACCCGACGGAAGGAATTTACAGGCTGCAGATATTTTATACAAAAAGAACATTCTCGCACTGAGAGGAAGTTTCAGACCTGTTACAAAAGTGAATATCGATATGATCATGAAGGGTTTTAAACTCTTCGAAAAGGAATATCGAGTAGATGGAGAAAATATTCAAGTCTTGTTCGAGATCACATTGAACAACTTGCGTGCAGAAGGAGATATCAATGAGCAAGACTTTTTAGATCGTGCAGATATTTTGTGCTCACTTGGACAGACGGTTTTGATATCGAACTATACCAAATACTACAAGTTGGTTGAGTTCTTTTCGAAGTACACAAACAAACGTACCGGTATTATCATGGGAGCTAATATGCTCCTCGAGTTGTTTAACGACAAGTATTACCGTGACCTGAACGGAGGTATTCTAGAAGCATTCGGAATTTTATTCAGCCGAGATATGAAGATTTATCTTTATCCATGGCAAGATTCTGAAACAGGGGAATTGATCACCGTAAATAATTGTCCGATTCATCCACGTTTGCGCCCGCTATACGATTATTTGGTATACAACAAACGTCTCATCGACATAATTGATTTTGATCCCGAGGTACTCAACATCTATTCAAAAGATGTACTCGACATGATTAAACACGGATACAGCGGTTGGGAAAATATGGTACCCGCCTATGTGGACACCATCATTAAAGAAAATCGACTTTTCGGATACGATCCCGATACCAAACCCGATGCGAATTATGTTCCGCCAACCGTAACAGGTGCGGTGCACCGCGTTAATCCCATGTAGGTTTGCACGATTGTAGGAACGCACGATTGTAGGAACGCACGGCCGTGCGTTCCTACAATCGCGCGTTCACGGTTGTCGTAGGAACGCACGCCGTGCGTTCCTACGACAATTCCCCCAACCCAAAAACGGCATCCTCACGCGGTCCGCGCTCCGTTTGTTGCAGGGTACAGCATTCGTTCACCGCATCATGTTCGAACATGAGAACCCATTTTTCTTCGACGGCCTGATGAAGAAATTTCTTTTTTTCATCGATGGTAATCAACGGACGAGTATCGTAACCCATCACATAAGGAAGTGGAATATGTCCGGTGCTTGGCATAAGATCAGCCATAAATACAATCGTTTTATTGTTGTATTTGATTTTGGGAAGCATCATACTATCGGTATGACCATCAACAAAAATGATATCGAATCCCAGTCCGGAATCCTGCGAATCCGCCACACGTTCGATAAATTTCAATTGTCCACTCTCTTGTATAGGCAAAATATTTTCGGATAAGAAAGAGGCTTTTTCACGGGCGTTTGGTTCTGTCGCCCATTTCCAATGACGTTCATTACTCCAATAAACTGCATTTTCGAATGCCGGTCTGAAGGCTCCTTCTGCATTTTTTTCGATAGCACCACCACAATGATCGAAGTGCAGATGAGTGAGAAAAACGTCAGTGATATCGGATCTGTGAAACCCAAGATTTTTCAGACTTTTATCGAGACTTCCATCTCCGTGCAAGAAGTAAAAACTGAAAAATTTATCTGATTGTTTGTTTCCAATTCCGGTGTCTATCAAAGTCAGCCGTTTGCCATCTTCAATTAGAAGACAGCGCATAGCCCAGGTACACATGTTGTTGGCATCCGCCGGATTTGTTTTTTGCCAAATCGTTTTCGGCACCACACCAAACATAGCACCGCCATCTAGTTTGAAAAGACCGGTATCGAGAGAGTGTAATTTCATGGAAGAAAGATTTCAGACAAAAATACGAGTAAAGGTTAGAAGCGATAACTAATCCACGTTTCAAAAGCCCTTATTCGAATGTCAAGTCCTTCATCAGGACTAAATCTTTTTGTTTCTTCGAGCGATAGTGCTTCACGATATAATGATTGATATCGAAATTCCGGAGCGAATTGAATGTACAGGTCAACGTGATTTTTGATGAGGATTTTCCAGCCAACAGTAAAATCAAAACCGGTGTACAAATAGTATGTTCTCTGTTCGCTGAAGGTACCCGGATTTTGGGGATCCAAAGTGAAACAAGTCTCACAATAGGATGTGTCCAATTTGGCGTATCGAGTTCCGTAGTAATCTTCAGTCGACGCGTGTCCAAGGATTAAATCAAACCCGTAAAAGGGAGTTATTTTTTTGTCGGGGTTCATCCATTCCATTCCAAAACGTAGATCGACATCAGTTCTTTCATCACCGATAAATTGATAGCTTCTTGTCGTATCGCTTTGGTACGACAGATTATAGGTTTCTGTCTCCGGGTCGATGTGAAAAAGGTCGTAAAACTGAACGTTTGCTGTGACGCGATATTTTCGACTGGTTTTGGTTTGATGTTTATACACGATTCCAATTCGTGGATTGATGGGTATAGCTCCCATGATGAGTGGCAGAACTGGAGATACGTTTAATCCAATACTCTTGAAACGGGCAGGAATTTTTTCAGGTACATCTTCATCTACATATTGAGCTTGCACAGATTCTGCTTGCATCCACATGAGGAGTGCTATGAGTATAATTCTGAATAGATTGCCGCTCAATCCTGTGGATGCTTTCATATTAGGTTAAATTTGGCCCAATCGCTTTTGTGAAGACAATGAAGATTTTGTTCAAAAATATACCTTTCCTACTAAATGCCAGGGAATACAGCCCGGAGATGATTGCCGGTGCTGAAATGGATTTTATGCCTATCACTGAGAACGCGTGGTTATTGATAGAAGATGATACGATTCATTCATTTGGAAAGATGGAACTAAGCATTCCTACTTGTGATAATCAGGTTGATTTGGAGGGCAGGACTGTTCTACCGGGTTGGGTAGATAGTCATACGCACGTGGTGTACGCCGGCGATCGGGCAGGAGAGTTCGAAATGCGTATAAAAGGCTTTTCATACGAGGAAATTGCCGCTAAAGGAGGAGGTATATTGAATTCTGCTGCATTACTAAGAAATACAAGTGAAGAAGAACTATTTACCTCAGCGTATCATAGGTTAAATGATATGATGTCGATGGGTACAGTAGCCGCTGAAATAAAAAGTGGATATGGACTTGATCTCGATTCAGAATTAAAAATGCTTCGAGTGATTCGCAGGCTTCAAAAGGAACATCCCATTCGAATTAAGTCTACTTTTTTGGGTGCCCATGCAGTTCCACTCGAGTTCAAGGATAATCGCTCCGGATATGTGGATTACTTGATTGATACTGTTCTACCACAAGTTGCTGCACAAAAATTGGCGGATTACATCGATTGCTTCTGTGAGAAAAACTACTTCACAGTAGAAGAAATGGAACGGATAATCGAAGCAGGTTCCAAGGTTGGATTGCCGGCAAAAGTTCACGTAAACCAGTTTAATGTCTTAGGTGCAGTAAAAGCAGCCGTTAAACAAAACGCGAGGAGTGTCGATCATTTAGAATATGTTTCAGAGGAAGATATTTTGGCACTTAAAGGCAGTAATACCATGCCTGTCGCCTTGCCCGGATGTTCCTTTTTTATAAATATACCATACACACCGGCTCGCCAAATGATAGATGCAGGGCTTCCGTTGGCTTTGGCTACGGATTTTAATCCGGGTTCATCTCCATCCGGAAATATGAATCTTGTGGTAAGTTTGGCAAGCGTTCAAATGAAGATGACTCCTTCAGAGGTAATACAGGCGGCCACATTGAATGGCGCTTATGCTATGGGATTGGAAAAAGAGTTGGGAAGTATAACACCCGGTAAACGAGCATCTTTTTTAATAACAGAAAAAATCGCAGGACCGGCTTCTATACCATACTCATTTGGTAGATCCCTTATAGATCAAGTTTGGGTTGATGGTGTAAAACGTTTTTCAAAAACGAGTTAAAATGGATATAGTCAAATTGATACTACGAATTCATATTGCTTCCGGAGCTATTGTTTTGTTCTTAGGACTTTTGCAGATAGTTTTACCAAAACACGGAAAACGGCACAGAATATTGGGCAGAGGTTATTTCTATGCCATGACCATCGTATTTATCAGCTCCGTTTATTTGTGTTTGTTCGATCATGATATGCAATTTTTCGGGAGAGTATTTTTAGGTGTGGTAGCACTTTTTAGTTATTACTCTGCATTGATGGGAATGCGTTTCGGAAAACTTAAAGTTCTTTCGAAACCGCTTTTTACAGATAAGGTAATTTCTGTTTTTGGTTTATTATCTTGGCTTTTTATGTTGGGCCTTGGGATATGGTGTATGCTGCAAAAGGCGTACACTCCTGCTATTATTTTAGGTGTGTTTTCAATTATATTCGGTTGGGCCGTTATAGTTGATTTTCGAAGGCTTGTTGTTTTGAATACTATCGAAAAATTATTCGATCCTCGATCATGGATGTTGAATCACAGTGGAAGGATTTTGGGTTCAT
>JBILMS010000101.1:0-8441 GCA_044375415.1 Flavobacteriales bacterium | reverse complement strand
TAAGCGTGAAGTATCCGAGCAATTCAAATCTCAGTAGGTTCATTTTCGATTCATTTAATCACTGACGACAATCTTTTCAATTGATAACAGGGATTCTCCGGCATAAACATTTAGGCAATAGATACCTGTTGCAAGCCCAACGGTATTTGATACTAAAAAATGAGTGGGGGAGATTTTCCGGTCCCAAATTATATTTCCATACGAATCTCTAAGAACAAGTTTGTCAAACCGTAATTCGGAAGAAATAGATAGATCTTGAGATGTGGGATTTGGGTAGATCGAAACAACATGATTATCATAATACTCTTGAATACCTACAAGCACTTCGAAAACAACTTCAACCGAGCAACCGTTGTTGTCTATTACAACTATGCTATTAAATCCTGAATTTAGGCTGTCAACCAATAGTTCACCTTCTTCGCCATTGCTCCAAAATGTAGAGTATGGATTGGTTCCACCGGAAATTTCAACTTCTGCATCTGAATATGGATTATCGACATCTATGACCGTTGCAGTAACGGTGGCCGTGAGTTCTGTAGGTTCACTAATCGTGAAGATTTCACTTGCCTGACAGTTTAAAGGATCGGTTACAAGCGCCGTGTATTCCCCGGCATACAAGGAATTTGGGTCAACTCCTTCACCCCAATTAATGGTATAGGGATCGCCATTTCCGCCGAAAATAAGCACTTCAGCCGTACCGGAGTTATCCTCGAAACAAAGAGCATCGGAAGTACTAAGTTCAATGATCAATTCTTCAGGCTCCTCCACCAAAACGGAATCAATGTGAGTGCAACCTACACCATCGATGAAAGTGTACACGTAGGTGGCTGCGCTAAGATTAGTTATTTCAAAAGTTTCTTGACCGCTTTCCCAGAGGATGGATGTTATATCTCCTAGATTAAAAGTAATATTTGCTGAACCATCCGAAAGTCCGGCACAGGTGACATCGGATTCCGACTCCGTCCATTCCGGGGATGGTGCCCATTGCACAATGTATTCAGTTGAAATTTGTTCAATTCCGTATTGGTTAAGTATTACTACTGATATCGTATCCGGTTCAGAAATAGTAATGTTTTGCTCATTGGCTCCTGTCGACCAAACGTAGGACTCAGCGTTTTCGCATGTAAACTGAATGGATTCACCGGGACATAGAAATAGGTCGCCTTCATAATTAACAGTGGCCGCTAGACCGGAGGTGCTTGCTCCCTCAACAAAGTGCTGGCATTGGTTTACACTTATATCGTAGTATGTTTCGATTAAACCGTTGAGCCAATAGATTTTTAACGAGTCTATAGAAGTCGCAGATCCCAAACCGAAAATTTCTTTATTGCTGCACTGCCCCATGTATGCTTCGTTGCTGAAAGTATACCGATTCTGATAACCGTTAGTCGACCAACAGTCTATCCAAGTACCAATACCAGCCTTATTGGAAATTGTGCCTTCAAAAGTGGCACAGAAGTAGTTGTTGCCCCCCCCTGAGTTCGCATAAAAATCAGTGGCTGTTCCTGTGTTATTCTGAATGAAGTCATAATATCCATCGTTGTTATAATCTCCCATGGAAGTGCAATAGGTGCCATCGTTGTTGTTGCCTAATCCCAAATCCTCAGTGACATCCGTAAACGTTCCATCTTCGTTGTTGTGCCATGCCATATTTGCTTCCGTCATAGTAACTCCGAAGCCAACCGTGGGAACAAATAAATCTTCCCAGCCATTATTATCATAGTCGAGCCATAGGGCTCCCCAACACACTTTGAACATCACCACTCCGGCATAGTCGGCGGCGTCGGCAAAGGTCCCATCACCCAGATTATTTAGAAGAACATTGCCAACGTTAGTGTTGGAAACAAAAACATCTTGGTCGCCATCGCGATCGTAATCACCCACAGTGCTCGACATTGCTTCAATATAAATTCCGGCGCCTGAGGTAGCTGTTACATCTTCGAATGTGCCATCTCCTAAGTTATGATACAAGTAATTTGGATAATTGAAACGATCATTGATCACATAGATATCTTGCCAACCATCTCGATCATAATCCATAAAGACGCAGCAAAAGGAAGCCTGAATTGGAGTTGGCAAACCTGCAGTTAAAGTTACATCTGAAAAGGTACCATCCCCATTATTGTGATACAATCGATTTGAGTATTCATATCCTTCAAAAAAATCTGCGTTATGGTATTTGCATACATAAAGATCTAACCAACCATCGCGGTCATAGTCGCCGGCGCTAACACCAAACATTTGAGGTGTTTCAGGCAGAATACCAATAGCGATGGATACATCGGTAAATTGAAAATTCCCATTATTTTTATAGACCTTCATGGGGTAATTTCCTAAACCTGCAGTAAGGATTCCGGTATAAATAAAGTCCTCGTCGCCATCATTGTCATAATCTACCCACAATACTGTTTTTATGTCTATATTCAGAGGGATTGTAGGTGTAAAAGAGATAGTTAATGGTACAAACGCATCATTCCCGTTGTTTTTCCAAAATTGAATTCCCTGATTTTTGGTGCCATAAGTAATGTCATCAAATCCATCATGATCAAAATCATAAAAAGCCACCCCGTTGCCAAAAAGCGGATTGTTGTTGATGAGATTCATATTATTCTGTGAAGCCAAATTGACAAATTGCCCCAACAGTAAACCGGATTGAGAGAAAATTATGAATAGAATAAGGGTTAATCGCATATCAGAAAGGCTGTTTAATTGGTGGCTTTTGTAATTTTCTTAATGAAGACCATCTTATTATCTACACTTCCGCCAACCACAAAGTAGTTGCCCGAAGGTAGGAATTTTAGATCAATTTGCCAATTTGGATTTGTTTTCGGTCGTGTGAAAACGGAAAGCTTTTGACCTAAGCCGGAATAAATACTTAAAGAAGAGACATCGGAAGAACAGGCAATATTCAATTCACTCCAAAATGGATTGGGATAAATAATCAGATCATCTCTTTGATAAGTATCTCTGATATCGTTGAATAGAATTTCAAAAACAACTTCTTCAGAACAACCATTTGAGTCCGTCACTACACATGAATAAAATCCGGCTTCCAAATTCTCTACAAACTCTCCCGTTTGGTTATTGCTCCAAAAGAAAGAATAGGTTGGAGTACCACCGGACGCCGAGGCCTGTGCGGTGCCCGGACCAAAAGCCAAACTCGACTCAGTGAACGAAATTTCCGGAATAATTTCAGAAGGAGAGGTGACTTCAAATTCATGGTTAACCTCACAATTCTGCGCATCGATTACCTCAACGGAATACAATCCGTCAGCTAAGCCCAGGCCATCGGATTGGGACCAATTAATGGTGTAGGGTGAAGTTCCACCTGTGATTTCCAAGGAAGCAACTCCTTCGGATTCCCCAAAACAGAGATTATGTTGAACCGAGATCGTTGATTCAAGAGCTGAAGGTTGATTTATAGCTAACTCACCACCGGACGTGCAGGTATTTTCATTGGTTACCTCAAAAGAATAATTGCCGGGGCCAACATTCTCTAAGGTAAAACCGGTCCACTCCGGATTTGACCAAATGATTGTTTCGTTTTCTTCATTTTCGGAATTTATGGAAATCAAACCGTTATGAGCTCCGAAACAGGTAACATCTTCGGTTTCGATAGTCCACAAGGGCAGTGGATGAACAGAAATTTCTATCGTATCTGTATGAATTATTATTCCGTTGGAACTTACCACTGAGCACCAATATTCACCGGATTGATATACATCGAGAGTTTCGGAGTTCGTTCCATCGTTCCAAAGTACCTGGTCAAAGCCCGGAACAGAAAGGGTAACGAAGTCGCCATGACAAACTCCATCGATCCCATTGGAGTTTATTGATGCAGCTAAAGAAGATCCTTCAACCAAGGTTAAATACTGATCTGCTTGGACATTGTACCAAGTATCAACAATACCGCTAGTCCATCGTGCTACAAGAGAATCGATCATCGCATATTCTCCCAAACCAAATATTTCCGATTGACTGTTTTGACTCATGTACCCTTCGCCACAGTATGTGTAACGGACGTATTGTTTATCTGCTACATAACATTCGATCCACGTTCCGACCCCGTCTTTATTGCTTACTATTCCCTCTGGTTTTACTTTGAGCCAATGGTTGGATGTAGTAGGACCTTGATAAAGTCTGGACAAAGTAGGAGAGTCTTTCACTATAACTATATCGAAGTGCCCATCGTTATTAATATCTCCAATAGCTGAGCTATGACTAAAACCGACATCTCCTGTAAATCCTGCTTGAGCTATGTGATTAGTGAAGGTGCCATCGCCATTGTTTTTGAAGAATTTATTCTGTCCCGGATTTCCCCAAAAGGGTGAGCAACTCACATGTAGGTCTTGGTGCGAATCGTTGTCATAATCGAAAAAATGGGCAGCCCAAGTATGATCAAATACCTTTACACCGGCTTGAGTAGCCGATTCCGTAAAAGTGCCATTTCCGTTGTTTTTGTAGAGTAAATTTCCCGAGGGGTTGTTCGTTACATAGACATCGAGATCGCCATCATTGTCGTAATCATCACCAACATTGTTCATGGAAAAAATGAAGTTATTTCCAATTCCGGATTGAATGGAGACATCTGTAAACGTACCATCACCATTATTGTGATAGAGGTAATTATCACAGGAAGTGCGATCATTAATTACCAATAAATCCGGCCAAAAATCCTTATTGTAATCGAGCCATAAACCATTAAATGAATAACATGAGCCATTGCTAACTCCGGCAAATGCGGTGACATCCGAAAATGTACCATCTCCATTATTTTGGTATAAATAGTTAGTTATTGTGGGGTAATTAAAGCCAGGACCGTTGTAATTAGTCAGATATAAATCTAGGTCGCCATCACGGTCGTAATCACCGAAGGAAGCACCAAAAGTCATAAATTCTTCGCTCGAGTATATGCCGGATTCAATTGTGACATCGGTAAAGTTCATGTTTCCATCGTTTTCATAGAGCGATGAAACGTCCCACATGCGCGTTGCGAAAATGTCTAGATCATTGTCGTTGTCATAATCGACCCACAATATTTGCTTTAGTTCACCAAAATTGCTAAAGAAGAATTCTGCATTTCCGAAGTCGCCTTGATTGTTGGTATAGAAGGGTGCTGAAGTCCCATTTTGACAGAAGGAAAGATCATCCCATCCATCTTTATTAAAATCGACAAAACTGACTCCTCCGCCATATTCTCCTCCGGCGTATGAAAATACGATCCCTTGGCTTAATGAGACTTCGGTAAAAACTTGGGCTAATAGTGAATTAACACTACAACATATGAATAGCAGTATAGATAATCTCATCAAATAGACGTTAAGATATATGTAGGACGTCTATTCGGTCATCAGTTGCCTATCGTATCACAATTTCATCACAAAACAGCCAAGAGGCCGCTCCCGGAGCATCATGCCAATCTGGACAAGGACCATTGTTGATGCCTTTAACTTTGATAAATCTACCGCTCGCACTGATGTTTCCAGAACTCACTTCAATTGCCTTTTCCTCCATATCATTTTCAGGAATCGATGCTTCTTTAACCGATAATTTCTGCCACTTTTTACCATCTTCACTGACATAGAACTCTACCGATTCCGGCCTAAAAATCCATGCATTGGCATAATGAAACCAATGAGAAGTAATTTCCCGGATGGGTGTTGAAGAACCTAGATCAAACGTAACCTCCATGTCTTGACCCTGTACTGCTTGCCAAAGGCCATTTCTAAAATTATTTCCACCCAGAATTCCATCGCCCAGTGCATCGTTTCCTCCACCGGTATATGAGGATGAAGGTGTGTACGAAAGGTCAATTTTTTTTCCTAAGCCTTTGTGCACACTTATATCGCGGTACATTTTAGGTTCAAATTCGCGGCCTCTCCATTTTGCGATGCTTTCAATCCGAACATCAGAACTTATTGTAATGGGACCCTTCCATTTTTCCCAATCAACCTGCCGTCCTTCTCCATTTTTAACCAATCTATAGCTCAGATCTACACCTGACATTGTTTCTACAAGATTGGCTGAAAGAGTTTGGCTTATAGAGTCGAAAACGAAATTAAATTGAGCTGGGTAGGAGGGGAAACCATAGTTTACACCAAGAAGATCTAATCTATTTAAATGCGCATCAACCCGACTATAAAATTCCTTAAAATCGCGTTGCTTGGGATAGGTCCAGAGCACTTCAGATAAGCCCAAAATCCTTGGAAAAACAAATTGGTCTACCACTTCCTGCGGAGTGTGTTCTGACCACATATTGCACTCCCCACCGATAATTAAGTTGGCTTCGAACGTTTCTAACGAAGAGGGTATCGGATTAAAAGAATAAACTTTCTGTAAATCTATTTTTTCAATTGGATAATCGAAGTAACAATGACTGGTAGGAGACATAATGGCTTTATGAAACGACTTTACCGCATGTTCGCCGCCTTCCATACCCCTCCAACTTTGGATCACAGCGCTAGAGGGAATTCCTCCTTCTAATATTTCATCCCAACCAATAATAATTTTGTTTTTCGACTTAAGATAATTGGCAATTCGCTCATTGAACCAAGATTGAAGTTGAGCTTCCGTTTTTAGATTTTCGGAGCGCATTCTTTTTTGACATTTTGAGCAATTCTCCCAACGATAACGCGGAGATTCGTCGCCACCGATATGAATATACGGGGAAGGAAACAACTCACAAACTTCATCCAAAACATCCTCTAGAAATTCGAAAGTTGACTCTTGGCCTGCGCAATAAATGTCTTTAAAAACACCCCATTGAGTTTCAACAGGTATTGTATCACCTGTACAGCTAAGATGCGGATAAGCAGCAATGGCGGCCACACTGTGACCGGGCATTTCGATTTCCGGAATTATCGAGATATGCAGTGATTGGGCATAAGCCACAATTTCTTTGATGTCTTCCTGTGTATAAAATCCTCCGTAGCGAGTTCCATCCGCCTCGGTGCGCCAAGCGCCCGTATTAGTGAGCTCAGGATATTTTTTAATCTCAATTCTCCAACCCTGATCTTCCGTGAGATGCCAGTGCAAAACATTCATCTTATGCAGAGCCAACAAATCGAGGTAACGCTTCACAAATTCTTTTGTCATAAAATGTCGGCAGCAATCAAGCAGCATACCACGGTGCTGAAAACGAGGACTGTCATCAATGACCAAACAGTCTACAGTAACGGGTAAAGTTCCACTGCCCGACTCAAAGTTTTGTGGTAAAATCTGTCGCAAACTTTGCAATCCATAAAATACGCCGGTGGAAGTAGGAGCTTGAATCCAAATAATCTCTTCTGAGACAACGAGTTTATAGTCTTCCTGGGGTCTGTTTTTTAGGTTATTCTTAATGTTCTCCGGAAGACTCTCGAATTTCTCTGAGGTTTGATCGATGATTTGTCCGCAATCAATCCAAATGACATTTTTCAAGTCTTCTGCAACTTCTGCAAGCGTGGGTGCAAAAGACTTACCGGTCGCCAGACTCAACCAATTGCAAAACCATGTAGCATCCTGAAGTGAATTTTTATTACAGAGCACTCGTGTATTTTCATTTAGCTCAAAATCACCCCCACCAAGCATTATTCTTGTGGGTTGGGGAATAATATTTACCGCATTTTGAGACGTGCATGGCACAGTCAAAATGAACGTAAAAACAAAGGCAAACAGCCCCTTACAATTTCTTAGCATGGAATAGATCTTATCGGCTTGCTTATTCTTCTACAACACCGTATTCGAGAATTTTCATTGTCATATCGACACCGATCATGTCACCTTGTTGGATTTCAATATCGGTGAGTTGTTTATACACGAGCCCAACTCCACGGGCATACACTTCAGATGCGAGTTCCTGATCGATCAGATTCACATTGTTTCGTTGAAAAACGGTTGCCGTTTGTTCGAAGGAGAGTCCATTGTACATAGCAGGTACGTCGACCTCCATAATTTTATAATTCCATGGTTCCATGGTATTGTATGCATTACCATTCCACGTTTTGTCTGCTTCAACAGGGAAACCCAAGCGCACATACCTGACATCTTCTTCGATTCGCTGTGCAGATTGATTGGTGCGTTTCTGCGTCCAGATGTCAGAGAGCACCCATAGATCATTATCATCTATTCTAGAATACCTTTCAACTTTAATCGCCAATTGATTTTCACCATCAATAAATTCTTCTGCTAAGACCTCCATTACTTGGTACTCTATATGAACCTCACCGTCGATTCCGAACCCCGTTGAATCCACTTCATATATGATGTAAGTGCCAACTTGATTTGGGAAATAGTCGTAACCGAGATCTACAACTAACGGCTCTTCATCCTTTTTACACGAGGAGAGGAGTAAAGATATAAACAGAAGAGAGAAGATCGATTTCATATACGTACAGGCTAATTCAGGTCAAAAATATCGATAATCCCTCGAAAAAAGTAATCATTTTTTTGTTTCCTTCAAT
>JBILMS010000048.1:0-26909 GCA_044375415.1 Flavobacteriales bacterium | reverse complement strand
GACAACATACACAATCGCATCGATGAAATCATACTTTCCATCCGCGGCAATACTTAGGTAAAAGGCAAGGTCCTCGGCGTGAGTCCATGATTCAGGAAAAAAGTATTCTTTGGTTGGGGTTCTCCTTATGAACCATGAAATACCACAAAAACATCGACCGGAAAGAGATGCAAGTTCATTTAAAGCCTCCCCTCTAAATGAGGGTTTACAAAGGGAAATGGTTTTATCTAAATATACATTTTTCACCTCTACAGTTCCATCCAAAAAATGAACATCCTTGTGATCCTGTAAGTGATTGATGCGCTTGCTAATACTGTCTTTTGGGAGTATGTCATCGGCATCAAGGAAACAAAAGAATTCGCCGGACATTTCCTGTAGAGCTTTATTTCTGGCAGCAGCTACTCCCTTTTTTTTGTGTTCGGAAAGTAGGGTAATACGAGCGTCTCGAAAGCCGTTGACAATGCCTGTGGTGCCATCTGTACTTCCGTTGTCTACAATCAGCAATTCCCACTGAGTATAATCTTGATTTAAAACCGAACGAATAGCGTCCGCTATGTAGTCGGCTCCATTTAGAACCGGCATGATAACAGAAACGAGGCCCTTTTTCATGAAAGCAAAGTACCGAGAATTTTTTCTATTTTCTGAATTTGCTTTTCGTAAGTATGCTCACTTGCGTACAACTTGCGTTGAGATTGCAACTCGGGGGTATTGAACGAATCCAGGTCAGCTATAATTTCGCTCATCTTTTTTATGTATTCATCGTGTGAAGAGGTCATTTCAAGAAGGCCAAGGGATGCATATTGTTCTGTGTGATTAGCCAAAATGACCTTTCCTGCTGCCAAATAGGAAAGAATTTTATGCGAGTTGGCAACGTCGCTCGGATAATTTAAGTGGTCATAAAAGACGAGTAAAATGTCCGATTGCTCCATAAGTGATGGAAGTTCGTCCGGAGATTTTTCACCTAAAAGAAAAACGTTTTTTCTAGATGATAATTCCTTTATGAAAGCAGTATCAAGTTCTGACACGATTGTATTTAGATTCCCGATTCCGCTAGCTCCGGCGAAGAAAAAATCGACATTTGGAAATTCGTCGAGGATTCGTAATACAAGTTTTCGATCGATAAAACGCAGAAGTAAATTACCGGCGTAAAAGGCTTTTACATTGGATTTCCCTGAAGGAAGGGTGATGTTTTTTGGAGTGAATTCATGAACCGCATGCTGAAGGAAATAGCTTTGTGGATTATACACTTTTTGCTTCCTTACAATTTCATCTGTAACTCCCAAGCAGATGTGTGCACTCGAAGAAATTTGTGCAAGATTAAAATCGTATCGGTAATCCATCATTTGAAAAACCCTTATAGAATCTCGGAAACACAAGAGATTGAAATACCGGGAGCTATCAAAACTCCAAACAATATTAAACGAGGTTTTACATTTTTGCTCCAGACGTTTAATTGCTTTTCCAAAGAAATAGCGCTGAAGAAAGGAGGGTAGTAGTCTTAATCCTCGTTGAATTTTTACATCCCCCACGACAAATAGATCGACATTTTCTAACGGTTGATATATCAACGAAGGTTCAGAATTGGGATTCAAGAAATAGACTCGATTGCCTCTTTTGGCGAGACTAATGGCATAATGATGTTTTGAAACAAGACTTTTACCCCAAGCTTCCGGGGAGATCAGCAGAATGTTTTTATCGGTGAGAGAATGCATTCTGCCCACAATTGGTTATAGACCCAGTTCTTCCCGGGTGAGTGTATCTTTAAAGTCGATGGCGACTTTCTTTGATACGAACAGTGCTTTTCCCGTCACCTGACCTTTCGCTTCCAGAAGAAAATTTTCTTTAAATAGCAGAGTAAAAATGTTGCCCATAAGAGATTCCATGTTGTTGTATTCCACTTCTACTTTCATGATTTGTGTAGAGAGTGATTTTTTTGGAACCACCATATTTTCCACTAATTGAACTTTTCCCAAGTGGGTACCTTCAAAGAATAAATCGACATTCGAATCTGTAAGGACGACCTTGTACGCGTTGGGGTTTTTAATCTTAAGCCATACTTCTGCTTCAGCACCTTCATTGTCGAATTCGCTAAAAATTACATTTTCAACTTCGATCACATCTACATCCTGGTATATTTTACAGGACGAGAGAGATAGGATAGCAACAAAAAGTAGAGTTGGGATTAACCTCAACTTCATGATTTGGCGTATTTTTCGAAGAACACCGGAATCGTTTTAATGCCTTGGAAGTAGTTGAAAACACCGTAATGCTCGTTTGGAGAATGCAGGGCATCCGAATCCAAACCGAATCCCATTAGCACTGTTTTCACTTTGAGTTCTTGTTCGAATAGAGCGACAATTGGAATACTTCCACCACCGCGAGTAGGAATTGGTTTTTTACCAAAAGTCTGCTCCATCGCTGCGCTTGCAGCTAGGTAAGCACGTGAATCAGTTGGAGTAACTACAGGTTCGCCTCCATGATGTGGACGCACCTCAACTTTCACACTCTTTGGAGCAACCGATTTGAAGTATTTGCTGAATATTTCGGTTATTTTATCCGTACTTTGATTTGGAACCAAACGCATCGAGATTTTCGCAAATGCTTTTGAAGGAAGAACCGTTTTGGAACCTTCTCCAATGTATCCACCCCAAATTCCGTTGCAGTCGAGTGTCGGACGAACGCCGGTTCTTTCTATGGTGGTGTATCCTTTTTCGCCGCGAACATCCTCAATTCCCAAATCTTTTTTGTAGGCCTCTAGGTTAAAAGGAGCTTTATTCATTTCTGCACGTTCTTCTGCAGTGAGTTCAAGCACGTCATCATAAAAACCGGGAATGGTGATATGTCCGTTTTCATCGTGCATATCTGCAATCATTTTTGCAAGGACGTTGATTGGATTTGCTACAGCGCCGCCATATACTCCGGAGTGTAAATCGCGGTTGGCACCTGTTACTTCTACCTCGAGGTAACTTAAACCACGCAGCCCACAGTCGATACTTGGCTGATCATTGGCGATCATACTTGTATCGGAGATGAGGATTACATCACATTTCAGTTTTTCTTTATTTGCCTTAACGAAGTCGCCGAGGTTATTACTTCCCACTTCTTCTTCTCCTTCAATCATGAATTTCACGTTGCAAGGCAGAGAATTGGTGTTCATCATCGTTTCAAATGCCTTTACGTGCATGTAAAACTGACCTTTATCATCACAAGATCCACGGGCATAGACAGCGCCCTCCGGATGAGTTTCGGTTTTTAAAATCACCGGTTCGAAGGGTGGGCTATTCCACAAGTCGAGTGGATCCGGTGGCTGAACATCGTAGTGCCCATAAACCAATACAGTTGGGAGAGACGGATCGATCATCTTTTCTCCGTATACAATCGGGTAACCGGGCGTTGGGCAGATTTCAACTTTATCGGCGCCTGCTGCTTCCAAGCTTTTTTTGGTGGCTTCAGCCATGCGTTGCATGTCAGCTGCATGAGCCGGATTGGCACTCACACTAGGGATTCTAAGTAGTTCGAGCAACTCATCCAGAAAACGCTGGCGGTTCGCATCAATGTATTGGTTGATAGAGGACATATTTCGTTGAATTTGTACGGGTGCAAATATAGGGTAGATGATATATTTGGAATCACAGTATAAGTGCGACCTTCATTCAAATTAAACGGGAAACTTTTTGCGATTTGAAATGAATCGCGGCATGCAGATTTGCGAAGGGCAGGATTTTTACCACGAATGTTGATTCGGAACGCAAAACTTTCGGCTACTACAAAAGTGTCTGCGGAGCAGAAAACCACGCCTAGAGCAAATGTTCTCTTAGCGGTGGTTTTTCATTGTAATTATTCACATGAATTAGGGGTTTATCAATACTTCGTACCCCACAAAATCATTATATTCAATCTTGTTCCCAACAACACCCACTACCCCATTCAGTTTATAGGATCTTAATGAATTCATACATTGGCAACCGTCGGCTGCAGTTGCAAAATCCTTCTTTTTACATTTCATCGTTTCATTTTGTTCCTCAATGTTAGATATTGAAATTTCATTCAATCCATTTTTTACAGTCGTTGAATACAAATGTACTTTCCAATCAAATTCACCAACAATCCTGTAGTCAACCGATTGAATAAATAACCTAGTATCATTATTTACGGTTTCAAAATAAACTCCGGCCCCATTAATTACCCTCAAGCTATCCAATAATACTCCAAAAGTTGTCCCTTTTTGAAATTTGTAAATTGTAAAATCACTTAAACTATCTGATGTCTTATTGTTAAATGATAGAATTAAATTAGTCTTGTCGCAGTCATAGGTTTTAGTGCAACTGGTAATAACTAAGAAAAAGGGAAGAAATAAGAAAATCAGTCCTTTCACTAACTTTATTGAAAATTGTTCTTTAAATATATATTTCATTTATTATGTTCTTTTTGTCTAGTTAAAATTACCGCTCACGACGGTTTTCGGAATGTCATTTATTGGACCGCGATGTGCACTATAATCTTACTGAAAGTGTAGTCGAAAAAGTTCTTCCATCAGAAGGCCAAATACCCGGCCCGGGATAAAATTGCGGTCGTTTTGTAAAGTATTGTTCATCCAATATGTTGTTCGCATTTATCTGGAGTTTTACAAAATCGGTAAGGCGCACGGCTAGATTAAAGTCGAGTATACTATAACTAGGAACAATGCCGGTTGCACCGCTGGCGGGAGGTTCCACTGTATTCAAGGCATCAGCGAAACTTTCCGATGTGTAGCTGAGTAACGCCGATAAAGTAAAAGCCGAACGCTTTATTGTTACTCCATTTCTAGAGATCCAGTTGGGCACACTTTCCACTTTGTTGCCGTCAATATCAACGTTGTTATTACCTGATCGTATTTTTGCGTCTTTATAAATCGCATCCATGTAGGATGTAGAGGTGAATATTGAAACAATAGTTTTTCTGCCCATTTCAAAGTCGGCTTGAAGGAATAATTCGAGTCCGGAAGTACGAGAGTTACCAATGTTTGTGCGATAGATAATTAAATTTCCGGCAGTATCTGTTTGGGCTATAGATCCAAGTCTTTTGTTGTATTGAACTTGAAAACCTGTAAGGTCCCATTTCAATGACTTCCATTTTCCTCGAAATCCTAGTTCAGCATTATTCCCAAACGCATCCTTCAGATTTTTGTCGGCGATTTCATAAACCGATTGAGGAATGATATCTTTAAAGATGACGGGTCGATATGCCTGTGACCATCCGCCATATACATTCACCAAATCAGAAAAATTGTATTGAGCACTTGCTCCAAAGAGAGGGAAATTATGTTTAATCTGATTTTTCAAATCTTCATCGGCGTAATAAGTTGTCTTACCTAACATATTGCTTTCGCCATTTTCAATCCTAACGCCTGTATTGATCGATAGTTTCTTTGAAAGGACCGATCTATTTTCTGCAAAAAGAGCAATGTTGTTGCTTTTGAGATGCATATCCCGCCCCCACTGCGGTGTAACAAGGCTTAAATCATAATCGGTGCCGGTGGTTCCTTTACCTTGTTGACGACGATGTAAATCATTATTCATGTATTGAACACCCGATGTGAAGGTACTAGACTGTTTGAACAATTTGTATGTGTGGAGCAAACGAAGTTCAGAGGTGTAACTATTAAATTCATCTATATCAACCTGCCTATTGTTATACTGAAGAGTTGAAGAAACAATAGTATCAGCCACAGTGGTAGGCTTATCAAACATGACACTATTTCTAAATCCGAGAACGGCAGAACTTGTAAATCGTATTTTTGTGGAAGTCGAGAAATCCCAATCCATCGTGAATGATGGAACATGGATATCGGGGTTGTAATAGTTTCGCGATCGAGTTGACATTTGCGGGTTTGCATGAAACATACTATCTGTGAGAGCTCCGGCGAGGTGAATCACATA
This sequence comes from Flavobacteriales bacterium, assembly GCA_044375415.1. Lineage (GTDB taxonomy): Bacteria > Bacteroidota > Bacteroidia > Flavobacteriales_D > Sanyastnellaceae > JAWXBG01. Next base: position 20,991 of record JBILMS010000048.1, on the reverse strand, counting down.
GTTTGAATGTGTCCATTCTAATTTGAAATGAAGGTTTTTTGAAGGATCATAAAATAGAGAAATAGCTTCGGCATCGTATCGACTGTCACTGTTTTCACGATATCCTTCGATTGACTTTTTGTTGAACCAAGTAGAGTATCTGAACTTACCGATCTTGCCCGACAAAGCATTGTATGAGCTCACCAATCCGTATGAACCAACTGTATTAATACTTTCAAAGGCTATTGTCTTTGTTGAATCAGGAAGTTTGCTGACGTAGTTGACCATGCCTCCAAATTGAGCCCCGAACTGCAATGAGCCCGTACCTCTTACAATTTCAATTCTATCTATGGCCTCCATAGGAATATTGTAATGACTGGCGGGATAACCATACATATCAGAATTGGTTATTATTCCGTCTTTTCGAATATTAAATTCCCAACCTCTATGTGGATCCAAACCGCGAGTAGCAATATTCATTTGATTGCCTGTTCCATCCATATCGTAAACAAATACTCCCGGTATTTTAGAAAATATCTGGCGTCCGTACTTCTCAGTTATAGCAGCATTTTTCTGAGACAGATTTATTACTTCGGTTTTTTTGCCTGAATGGATATAAGTACCATCAATAGGGTCGAGACGTTGAATATCTTGAGGAAGTCGATTTCCTTCGATTTTGATAGAATTCAGTTCATAGGTTTTGAGTGTGTCTGGATTAGATTGTGCACAAAGGTTTTGAACTACCAATATGGCTACAAGAAGAGCTAGCAGACGATTCATATCAATAATCTGAGTGGATTGTAAAATGTTGACTTCAAAATTGCTCAACGTTATAGCAAGGTTGAAAGAGTGAAGTTTAGTGTTGTAGTGCAAAAATAGGGAATGTCAAGGTAAGAGGAGCTTAACCGCCAAAGGAGGAGCAAGAAGATTCTTCAACAATTTTACTTCGACCTATTTTCCTCGTACTTTAGCAAGAAAATTCGTCCCTTCAGTCTTAAATTGTTTGAATTTAATTTCTTGCTAATTAGACCGTCTTTTTGTTTTTTCCATCGTTTGGGCAGATGACTCATAGACCCTTCAGAGGAGCTTGTTAAGATTATTCTATTTCGTTTTAACATCCAATTCCCACTGTATTTATAAGTAGAACCCAATTCGAAGCTATCCATGAATAAAAAAGTACTATCGCAGTTGAGTTTCAATTCGGTGTACGTCGAATAATCAATATACCTTCCGTATGTGCCACAAAGAGTGACATTCTCTGCATCTTGTGCAAAAGAGCTCAGAACAGGGAGAAGTAAATACGATAGAATGAGAACAGATATTTTCTTCAAAGTGAAAAGATAAGTTGGTTTTCGAAAAGAGGTTGGAATGTATCGCAAGAATTTTTGAGTTGAAAGAGAAGTGCTCCAAAATCCAACACGATACTCAAGTTGAACTCACCTGATACCAATTTCCGATAATTCGATTGGCCCACGATGCAGTGCCTCCACAAAGTTGTCCTGTTTGTTGCCCTTCCGAATACCCAAAGCCCACACAATTATCGATCATGCCATTCACGAAGAAGATGACTGCTCGTTGCTCCGTATCTAGGAAGTCTACCATGGCGGAAATTTTATTGGATTTGAGATGTGTGTTTACTTCTGTTTCGCTCCAAGAATGATCGAAAAGTTTTTGAACACAGAGTTCGAGTATCGCTTGATTCTCATGCACTATTTTTTCAGGTTTAGGAGCGTTTTTATCCGCGAAGTCAACACCAACACAGCTCGTATAAAGGAGGAGAATGGAAAGGGAAAATATATTTATAAAACTAAGTATCGATTTTCTGTTGGCGGTAATCGAACGAGGGGATATTTTAATAGGAATCATCGTCATTTAGGTCTTTTAAGTGTTTTCTTTTTTTCTAGTTGAAATGATAGCTTGATTTAGTTTCAAAGATAGCATTCTTCAAGAAAGATGTCGCTCCTCCGGAGCTTTTCGATTCGCTTTTAGAGGTGGTCTTTTTGTAGTAAGGTGTCGCTCCGCTGGAGCTTTGACGGAGAAGTAAGGTGGCGCTCCTACGGAGCTTTTCATTCTCGTTTTAGGTGATGATTATTCTTTTGATATAATTATCAGGGTTGATTTTGAATGTGGGGGTTTCTTGTGGTCATTAGCACATCAGCACATCAGCACCTTAGCACATTCGCACATCAGCACACTAGCACATCAGCACATTATCTCATTCCTCCCCAACCCGTTTCCCTTCCTCTGCTCTGGTCAAAAGAGTAAAAGTCTCGAGGGGTTCTTTGGATTTTTCTCCTTCACGAAGAATAAATTCTATCAAATCGTCCAACGAAATGGCTTCCCAGGTGGATGTCCAATACGCACTGATTTGACAAATCAAATATTTTTCTTTGCTCCCGTGAACACATTGAATAAGGGCAGTGCGATCTGCTGATTCGTCGTTTGGTGTTGGGTTGAACAGCCGAAGATGAAATTGAACATCCTCCTTCGAAGAGCTCAAAATTTGCTTCAATGAGGAGATAGTATTGTATTCTTCAAATGCAAAGGATCCGAGCTGTTCGAATCTAATCGTTTTCTGCGGGCGGATTAAACCACTGAGATAATTCAAAAGTGAGCGCATCAAAAGACCGAGATTATTCTTAAGAAGTTATATATCGTTCAAAAATCAAAATTTGTAATGCAGGGCAAAACTTCGCAATAAATTGTAAAAGGTATCCGATCGGTCGTAATAGCCTTTTGCATCGTTGGGCGACTTAATTTGTTCGTAGTAGAATCCAACATTGGTTTCCATCGAAAGCGAAATCCTCTCGTTGAAAGAGTACCTCAGTCCAAGAGACGAAGACAATGCTGCATATCGATGGGCTTTTCTTGTTTCTCCGGAGTGCACCCCAGGAACGAAATCACCTTCTCCAATGCTTTTAATGTCAATTTTTTTATTACCCAACGTTGCGTCCAAGGCGATATAGGGTTGAAATTTTCTTTTGAGTAAGGCATATTCCCATCCCACGCGTAACTCATTTTTTATTGTGCGATAATTCGCCTCGTACCACCAAATCGGTTTGTTATCGGTATATGATTTTTCAAAATGTCTGTAGTCGAAATGATCAAAGGCGAAACGCCATGCGTGATTATTGCAATGCTTTTTTAGAATGATACCACTGGTAAATGCAGGTATCAAAATGAATTTATCCCGATTCGTTTCTTCTTGTTGAAAGGAGAAAAGATTGACACCAAGTTCCCATTGTCCACAAATGTTTGAACTTGCATTTGGATCACAAGGATAGTCCTGACTGTAAAATGAACTGAAAGTGCAACAGAGCAATAGGATCGTAAAACTTGTTTTCATTTTGGTTAAGTCAGAAAACGAATATACGACAAAATTTAATGTGCTAATATGGCGATGTGCTGATGTGCTAATTGGGTTCACGTTTGAAGGAGTAGTTTACATTAATTGGAAGCGAGAATGCACATTTTCCATTTTTATTACCGCAGAGTGCACAGAGGCTTTTGGTTGTTTGCACCTGCGGTGCATGGGTAGGGCGCAAAGCCATACGGGGTCAATGTGCTAATGTGCTGTTGTGCTAATTGGGTTCACGTTTGAAGGAGTAGTTTACATTAATTGGAAGCGAGAATGCACATTTTCCATTTTTATTACCGCAGAGTGCACAGAGGCTTTCGGTTGTTTGCACCTGCGGTGCATGTTTGGACACAAAGCCATACGGGGTCAATGTGCTGATGTGCTAATATGCCGATGTGCTGATGTGCTAATTGGGTTCACGTTTGAAGGAGTAGTTTACATTATTTGGAAGCGAGAATGCACATTTTCCATTTTTATTACCGCAGAGTGCACAGAAGCTTTTGGCTGTTTGCACCTGCGGTGTACGGATAGGACACAAAGCCATACGGAACGCACGTCTGCGACTTGAGATCTTAATCGTTTCACCGAAGATCGACCATTGGCACATCAGCACATCAGCACATTAGCACATTTGCACAATCCCCCATTTCTCCCGAAATTCGCGGCAGTAAATACCTGTATGAGCTCAGATCCCACCGTTTCCTTTGACAATACTGAAATAGCTTTTCGTAGTAAAAACGATAAGGAACTTAGAAAGGCCTACTGGCTTTTTAATTTAATAGGAAAACCATGGATGGTTAACATAGGTAAGTTCATGACAGACATAGCACTTGGTTTGCGCATACCTATTGGATGGGCCATTAAAAACAACGTGTTCAAACAATTTTGTGGTGGTGAAACCATTGCGGAATGCGCGCAGGCAACAAAAGTTCTCGACCAATATCGCATTGGTACCATTCTAGATTTGTCGGTAGAAGGAAAAGAAAGCGAGTCGGAATTCGACAAGGCGGCACACGAGATCTGTGAGACTTTACATACCGCCAATGGCAATAAGAACATTCCATTTTCGGTGTTTAAAGTGACCGGAATTGCTCGTTTTGCTTTGCTTGAAAAAGTGAATGCCGGTGATACCTTGACTAGTGAGGAAACGGCCGAATGGCAAAGGGTTCAGAAGAGAGTAGATGATATATGCAAACTCTCTCATAGCACCGGAACTCCTGTATTTATAGATGCAGAGGACAGTTGGATTCAGGATGCCATCGATGGTTTAGCCGATGATATGATGGCGAAATACAACCAAAAAGAAGCCCTCATTTATACTACGATGCAATTGTATCGTCACGATAGGCTGGCTTTTTTAAAATCTTCTCACGAAAAAGCTAAGGCGGGAGGATATAAGTTAGGTGTGAAATTGGTTCGCGGCGCGTACATGGAAAAGGAACGCGAAAGGGCAGTTAATAAAGGATACAGAGATCCGATACAACCTAATAAGGAATCAACGGACCGCGATTTCAACTTGGCTTTGGAGTATTGCACAGATCACATGAACGATATTAGTATTTGTGCAGGTACACATAATGAAGATAGCAGTTTATATTTGACCAAATTGATGACACAAAAGGGCATTTCCATAGATGACAAACGCATCTACTTCGCACAGTTGATGGGTATGAGTGATCACATCAGTTTTAATTTGAGTGATGCAGGATACCGTGTTGCCAAATACGTCCCTTATGGTCCTATTCGGGAAGTGATACCGTATTTGATTCGTCGTGCACGTGAGAATACGAGTGTAAAAGGTCAAACCGGAAGAGAATTGGGCTTGATTCAAAAAGAGATACGAAGAAGAAAATTGGCGAAGGATATGTCACCCGCCTGAGCGGGTTTTCAGAACTTCTTTGAACTATGTTCAATACTATTCCACCCGCCACGGCGGGTTATTGTTCGATGATCCGGTTTTTTATTATCGAGAATCTCCTGTTTCTGTTTCTATGAACTGATTACTCCTGTAGCCATTTGGTCCCCGAGGTCCACAACATACGTATAGCGACGTAGAGCATAAACAAACCGAAGACAAATTTCACCTTGAATTCCGGGAGTTTGAGCGCGTATTTGCTGCCAAAGTAGCTGCCGATAATAAAGAAGGCTCCAATAATCAGGGCATACGTCATGTTGATGTTTCCGGCTTTGTGATAATTGTAAACGGCTAAAAATCCGACAGGCAAAAGCAACACAGCAAGGCTCGTTCCTTGAGCTTGCATTTGTGTAAACTGAAGAAGGTAGACGAGTGCCGGAACGATGATCAATCCACCACCGACACCCACAAATCCGCTTAGAGTGCCGGCTAAGATGCCAATGATGATTAAGATCAGCAAATGACCAAGTGTAATATCCATATTTCGGAAAGGTTTGCGGTTCAAAGGAATAGAGGCTTTGAGATAGGGCGAAGGTAAGCACAAGAAATTTTGGGAGTGGTGGGTGTTACCATATAAATTTGGCACTTCATAAATAATAATGATATGAGTTTTCCAGCTGATCTCAAGTACACCAAGGACCACGAGTGGGTTCGCATCGAAGGCAATCAGGCCATCATTGGTATTACATCCTTCGCTCAAGGTGAATTGGGTGACATTGTTTTTGTAGAAATCGAAACCGCAGGCGATGACCTCGGTGCTCACGAGATCTTTGGTACTGTTGAAGCTGTTAAAACAGTTTCTGACTTATTTATGCCAATCGCCGGCAAAGTTCTAGAAGTGAATGCGGCCTTGGAAGCGGATCCATCTTTGGTGAACAACGATCCATACGGAGCGGGTTGGATGATCAAGATTGAAATCGCCGCCGGAGCTGACATGTCTGAGCTGATGGACGCTTCAGCATACGAAGCCCTCGTAGGTTAATCCATATAAATGTTACGGTATTACATCATTCCTGTGGTGTGGGCCTTGGCTATCTTGGTGCTATATAGCATTCCGGGATTTGACTTGACGTACGAAGAACCATGGGATCTATTGCGTCTGGACAAAATCGCCCACATGGGTATGTTTGCGATGATGTTTTTTGTGCTGATGGTAGCTTTCAGAAAGCAGGGAGAATTTCGCCGACTCAAATTTCACGCCCGCAAATTTTCACTTTTAATTACCATTCTTTACGGCGCTGTTTTAGAATTTTATCAAGGGGCTTTTTTTGTTGAAAGAACCTCCGACCTCATCGATTTTTTTGCAAATACAATTGGTGCCTTTTTGGGCATAATCCTTTTCAGAATGATCTACGGAAAAGAACTCGCGAAGGCATAATGTACTTGTTCAATAGGCCAATTATGAAGGGTCGAAGTTCTTTTGCCGCTAATGCACGAATTGCAAAGTATTTTATACTTGAATTGGATGACCTGGTGAGGGACTAGACTTGAGGCACGAAGATTAGCAGGTCATTTGCCGCGAATGCACGAATTGCAGAGTATTTTAAGATTGAAATGGATGTCCTGGTGAGGGATGAGACCTGAGGCACGAGGTACGAAGAGTTTTAGTTTTGGTGATCGATTGGAAGATTGGAAACGTGAACTCAACCGAGCATTGTCTGTTTTGATTAATGAGCTTTTTGCTAATTTTCCAATTTGTACATGATCTCATCTACCATTTTTTGTCTTTGCTCTTCGTTTCCGCTTATAATTTGATACGAGAGTTTTCTTTCATCTAACTCATTTTTGAAAAGATCAAAAAGGCGATCTCTGTCGTGTGGATTTTCTCTTAAAGGGTCGTACTCCCATGGTATATCAGGTGCGCAGAGGAAATATAGATCGAATTGTTCGTTTAAAATTTGATCTTCGAGCCAATCAAACTGTTTTCCATATTTTTCTTCCAACCATATTTTTGAAACGATAGATTCTGTATCTACTACGATCTTGGATTCATGTGAGGAGATTATACGTCGATGTTGTTCCTGAGCCATGTGAATGACATCATCGAGACGGTACGGAACCATTAAAGCTTCGAGAAAAGTACGCGAATATTCATCGATTAAGAAGTATCCGTATTTCTGCGAGATGTAATTTGCGAGATATGTCTTGCCTGAACTTTCAGGGCCGGTGAGTGCTATTTTCAAAGAGGTTTGTTTTCCACATGGGTTCCGCGAAAGTACTCCAAACAAGGAGGAATATCCCCTGGAATTACAGGTTCAAAAGAACCATTAGAACCAATGGATATTTTCAAAGTAGCCATCTATCGCCATCAACAGATAGATCGCAAACATCAGACCGGAAAGCCACATTCCTCGCATTGGATAGATGATGAGGGAAACCACATTTATTGCAATAAAATACAACCAGTTTTCGTGAACATAATTCATCATGAGCCATGTACCGATAACGGCAAAAACAGTTGTGAAGGTATCCGGCAATGGCAAACGCGCATCTGTTTTTTTCTTGAGGTAAAATGCAATTGTTATGGTTGAAAACAGACCTGCAATGATGAAGGGAATATGTTTTTGAAAAGGCCAATGTTCAACGCGCCATTCAGCTCCCAGGTTGAAATAGCCGTAAATCGCCATGGCTATATAAAAAACCTGCAAAAAAGTTTCGGCATAAAGTTTTTTGGAATAGCATAAATAGACAAACATTAAAGGTCCAAGTACTCCAAATACATAACACCAAACGTTTCCTTTCAAGTACAAAAAAGTAAATAAAAGATTGAAGATTACCGCAAAAAATTCAATCCAGAATAAACCCGATTTTAGAACAAAAAGGTTGAATTTCATGGAGTGCTTTCCCTCACCCTTTTACCTGCGGTGGAGTAAAGTGGAATGTATCCTCCGATAGCCATAGAACGTTCGAAGAAGCCAATTTTTTGTTGAGCTCGGCTGTCTTTATCGCCTTCTAAAAGTACATTCGTAAGATTACTCCATCCCGATTGCGCATTCAACTGAAAAAAGAAGTGACGGAAAATCTCGAATCGTAAACCTGCCGATAAACTAAGTCCGTAACCTGCAACATGTGGCCAATTGCGATTGCGCTCACCAAAAAAGGTAAAGTCGGTCCATGGTAACATAATTCCCAAGGAAGCTGCACCATTAAATGCGATAACGAACTTTTTATTTCGGGTGCCGAAAAAAGGAACTCTGCGCTCCAAAGCAGCTCTAATAAAATTGAAACCGTCACTGTGGTGATAGTCCATAAATCGACCGTTGTAGAGGATGTAGTCGTTGTTGAACGTACCCGTATATTCCGGATCGAAGTATTTTTCATCGCTGATGTTGCCCGATATTCGAACAAGTTGTGTGGTGATCAACCTGTATTTCATGTGATCCCAACCCAAGGAAATACACCAATCAGGTCGGAAGTAATATCCCGCTCGGAAATTGAATTGTGGTACGGTGAATTGTGCCGGATTGAAATACACCCGTGAACTAAATTCTTCAGGCATATCGGCTGCTTTTGCATCATGCAGGGTAAAATCAAAACCATCGCCTTTGAAATGGACGTCGGAGTCGTTGTAATACGCGCGATTGTAGCCCCATGTGATGAAAAGAGTTCTCTCCTTGGATTCGAAATTTGGTACAAATCTGGCCATCCTTGAGCCACCGGCCAGTGCATCAATCTGAGAATGAAAGGGGTCAATTTTTCCAAAAATCAGTAAAAGGAATGGTATGAATCTGAAATACCTCATCTTGGCAAAGTTAAACTTAAACAAGATGGAAAACACAAGAGAAAAAGGCAATGAAGGAGAAGACATGGCGGCTACTTTTTTGGTGAATGCCGGATACAAAATCCTCGAACGAAATTGGCAATCCGGCAAAAATGAATTGGATCTGATAGTCGAAAAGGACGACGAAATCATTTTTGTAGAAGTGAAAATGCGCAAATCAGATTCCTATGGGGAACCGTGGGAGGCCGTGAATCAAACAAAGAGAAGGCGAGTTATACAGGCTGCCAATGCTTACATTCTTCGCTACAGGGTGGAGAAACGAGTGCGATTTGATATCGTGTCTATTGTGAAGCGGTACAACCAAAAGGCAGAGATTTTGCACATCGAAGAGGCTTTTTACCCGATGCCGTAGATGTAGCCATAAAGGCTACATCTACGGCATGGCGTATATGTAGCCCTTGTGGCTACATTACGCCCGAAACCACCCCTTCAAAGCATTCCCGGTGTTGCTTACATTCAACAACGCATTCACTGTGTTTTTGATAAAACGAAGTACAAGTGACTTTTCGGTTTTAACCCGAATCTGCTCGTCTGTGCTCGTTTGTGAAACATATTTTTCTCGGCTTGCCTTGGTGCTGGTGCGTATGCGCGTGAGACTAAAACCGGTTGTGGTGATTTTGTGGGTTTTAAAACCATGGCTTTCTCCACATTTTCGAAGCGACTTTTTATTGAAGAAACAGAGATGCTCAGGGAAGTTGACAATGTCATATTTATCGCCCAATATTTTGCGCTCCAGGGCATCAAAATTCGGGGTGGTTACATATAGAATTCCACCGGGTTTGAGCAATTCGAATGAACGCTTGAAAAACTGGGCAGGAAACTCCATGTGTTCGATCACTTCGGAACTCAGAATCACATCGAAACTCTTCGGCTTGTATTCGTGGTAAAATGCGTCGAGGTCAGTGACATAAAGTCCCCGGTTTTTGCAAATTTCTCGTGCTTCTTCTGAAATCTCGGCCCCGACCACTTCCCAGCCATTTTCTTGAGCAACAGCAAGGAAAAAGCCGCTGTTACAACCGTAATCCAAGATCTTTTTTCCGGCAGTAAGTCTCGAGAATTCGCTAAGTATCTGCTTGTATCTCAATATAGTAACCGGAGATTCGTAGTGATCTCTTGGATACTGTGCGTAATAATCGCGAATTTCTTCTTGTGTAGCCCTATTGGCAAAAAAAGCCAAGGAGCATTGATTACACCTCCATATATTCTTTATAATGAACTGATTAACCTTTTTAATCTCAGTCGATTGGCAAACAGGACAGGAGGTATGGAGATCGCTCATAAGGTTCAATTGGGACCGTAAAACACGCGCAAGATGGAAAGGATATACCTTTCTTTCGAAAAAAATATACCAAGAATGCTGGTATGGGTAAAAAAGGGAGTATATTTGCGCCCCGTTTTTACCGAATAAAACAGATTTAAAACGATACTGAAATGAGCCAACGTACATACCAACCCTCGAACACAAAGCGCCGCAACAAACACGGATTTCGCGAAAGAATGAGCACTGCTAATGGCCGCAGGGTATTGTCTGCTCGTCGTCGTACCGGTCGTAAGAAACTTTCGGTTTCTTCTGAGCGTCGCCACAAAGGTGTAGTTCGCTAAATAATACCTCAACGATATTCAGCCACTCTGATTCAGGGTGGCTTTTTTATTTTACGGAGGTCTATCTATAAAAGCAGAAACGCCCGCATAACGGACGTTCCTGTTGCACTCGTAATACAAGAGGTTACTTCCTTCGCCCCTCGTCTCGTAATTATCTTTTCTGTCTAAGGACAGTTTTCATTCTAGTTGTTTTCTTTCTTTCTTTCTTTCTTAGCACTAAAGTACGGGCCGTCAACGCAAGTTGTTTCTCATCGGCTCTCGAAGAAAATCCAATTATTTCCTGTCCAACGAATAATATATGGTTCAAAATAATGATCTGTTTTATGCCTAGCGCTGCCATATCAGGCTTACCATACATACTGAATTTTGATGGAGCAACCTCCCTTAGATATTCAAATAGCAGACATACGAGCAGACTGTGCATCGCAAAAAGCAGAGGGTATCTCGGTAATGTGACATGAGTGAATTTATCTCAGGCACAAAAGTTCATTTTGTGTTGCCGAGAAAATTGCACATGTAGTTTTTTATTTAAAAATTATCCAAATCAACAGGCCGCATTACACCAAACCATTTCAGAATTTTCTCACCGACACCGGGTACATCTACATGAATAATATATGTACCGCTACCGATGGGGATGTTTTTATTGTTCTTTAAATCCCAATCCAATGAAGTAATGGGATCGGCTTTTTCAAACTGACGAATAAGTGTTCCATTCAGGGTGTAAATGGAGATTGTGCAATTTTGAGGAAGGTTTGTAATCTTCACGCGGTTATCAAGTTTATTCGCTTCGTAAGTACTGTATGCGTAATAGGGATTGGGAACAATGTTTATCATATTGAGTGCTTCGGATATCGCCGTCGAATTGTTCACGGAAGCCTCCAGTCCATAGGTATCAAAGGTGTACCATGGATTCCAAGAATTTTCGGCTCCAGTGTAATCGTAAGGATCATCTTCAGGTATTGTTTCTGAGTACTTCGCATATTTTTGGGCAACGCGCAATTCTATTCTAAGGGTATTTGGTACGAGTCCGTCTTCGGGAGATAGTAATTCGAATCCTTCTTCTAACAAAGAAGAACCAACCCATGTGCAAGAAGAATAAAATCTCCTTTGTTCCGAGGCTGACATGAGTCCATCTTCATCCAATAAACCATATACATATTCCCCAGCGTCGTATGCCGGCATATAGTCCGTATCTCCATCAATGAGTTGTTGCATGTCTTTGAATACATAAATCCAATGTTGTCCACCACCGATAAATTCATTTCCTAAATCGGTAGCAATGCGAGAGGTTGGATTCCAAATCATATCGCGACCATTATCACCTACCATCCAAGAGTCTTCGCCAAATGCCATGTTTAATCGTTCACCCGTTGATACATCAAGGGCATAACCGGGGAACCATCCCATGCCGGTGGGTTGAGTGCCGTTTTGAGTTGCTTCATTTTCGTTACAACCCGGACTACCACTTTTTCGTCCTTTTTTATCGACACTTGGAGACGCTCTAAGTTGCATTTTGTCCTTATTGTCTTCGCTGAGCAATTGATTGCTCTGCATTTCAATTACCGGACAGCGTGTCCAAAGATTGGTGTTTGAAGTATAAACTACATCCACATTATTTAAACCGAGAATATTCGAGATGTATTTTTTCTGTATAGGGCTTAAATCTCCGCGTAGATTTTCGCTTGTCGGCGCCATATTATTCATCCACATATTTTCGTCGTCTACATATTCTGATGACGAAACGAGACAATAAGGGCTCCACGTTCCGTCAGACATACTCTCGAACATTTCATTCGGGTCAGTAGGATAGTTTCCACCAACAAGTGGATTTGACGGGCCATCTTCATAATCGTTGTACAGGGTTTGTAATTGCGTCGCATCGGGATCATTCTGAATGTTGGCACCACTTCGAATCCAATTTGTCGGCGAGTCCGAATCGGAATCAGGTATGCCGGCGAGCCAAGGCTGATTGGTATTCTCGTATTTTTTGGAAGAGCCAACGGGTTCTATAAAATGTTCCATTATAGGATCACTGTATTCATATTGATTCCAAGAGACACTGAGTCCCCAGTCTATAATGAGTTCTTCGCTAATTAGATCAATTGTTTTGGTACTGTTGAACGACTGATTATCGTTCAAATTTGTCATCGTCCAGAACGAATTGTCATTTTCGATTTCTGTTTCACCATTGGTCAGACGTAAATCAAATTCAGCTGAAGGCACTCGAAGTGGATCCACAATCATCACTTTCACAGGGCTATTTCCGGCGAGGTAGGTAAGGCTGGAAATTTCATTTTGATCTAGTATTTCATTTTCCGATTCTTGGTCTAAGCGAATGTAATATTCTCCATTTCCCTTTCCTTCGTGTTGTGTGAGGCTCAGTTCAGTGCCATAAACACTATGAAGAACAGTGCCACCATTTTCAGGAGTCACTTGATGGGGAATGGCAGATATTACCGGAATAGGGCCGAACGTCGCTTTTCGTGATGATATAAATGCTTGGTCTTGACCGCTTCCTAGATTGATATTATAGTCCTCATAATTATTAAAACCGTAGGCAACGGCCATGAAGTAGTATGTTTTGTGATTTACCAATCTATTGTCGCCAAGTGCAAATGCATCGGTTGTGATTCGAAACGAATGCTGCAGCCCACTGTTATCTCCCACAACCATCATAGAAGGTGCAATCTCTCCGGTTGGTTCATCTTTGTTGTAGTTAATGATAGTGGAGATATTGTCATCTATATCACATTGCGCAATAAGTCGTGCTTTTTCGATATCGTTTAACTCTCCGGAAGACACATCTACCGTTGATAGTTGATATATCAAGTAACCCTGAAACATATACGATCTTTGTTCATCACTAAGTGGTTCGCCGTTTGTATTGAACTCGGGAATGGTCGGGTCGATGAGCGAATAACTTTCCTGATAATTGGAGCTTTGAGCATCTTCATTGGTCAAATAGAGAATTACTTCTTTGTCCATTTCCTGAACGGCTACATCCGGAGCATCCGGTCCGGATACGAGTTCAAAACAATTATCGAAAAGTGCCTGAGCTTTATCATCGGCACTCAGAACAAGCTTTACGGATTCAAAGGGATTTCCTTCGCTTGAACGGGCATAGACAACACCCACCGTAATGTTGTTGTAGTCGCCGGGTTCGAGGGTAAATGGTCCTGCACTTTGCATGAAACGACGATCACTAGCGATGTTTCCTGAACTTACTTCATCCCATGGATCAACGTCTACACCTTGTGTTCCCCAATGCAACGGATCCGAATCTCCGGGGAACATGTAATCTGCCGGTATGTCGGGACTGGGATTTGTGTTGAGTGCATTTCCCCCATAAAACATTCGTTGTCCATTTCTCCAATAACCGCGCAGATAGTTGTAGAAGTGGACAGGAAACTCGGGAGTTCCATTGGCGCTAGAACCGGAAACGTGGTAAAGGAATTTGCGCATTCCGAATCGTTCATTGTCAACTTCGCCATCTCCGTAGCCAATACCGATTCCTTTGTAGGGTATCCCCTTTTGATCAATTGCGTCAATAAGATCCGTGGTAAGCGGATTGTCTATTCCGTCAGCGTCTTGATATGGTCCTTCGAAAAAGTCTACTCCAACGGCGGGAGGAGATTCGCCATAACCCGGAGATAATGAAGAAGGTTGGTCGATCGCGGGACCGTTGTAGCCATAACCCAATCCACGTTGAACATCACATCCCACAAAATCGTCGACGTGACCACCAATGTCTAAATCTATCCAAGTGCCAAAATATGTTTCCTGCAAAGTTTGTGAACCCTGATTGATCAATACATAATTGTAAAAGGTCATATTGTTTACTTCATCATTTGTATTGAAAGCGAATGCCTGAGCTCGTATCTCCATGCCGATGGGTTGACCTCCACTTTCGGAGTGCACGTTTCCCTTGTCGTTAAAGATCCAATAGTAGGTTTGGTCGCCGAACAAGGGAACAGGGTCTTCGCGTTTTCTTTCTTTACAATTTATTTCTTTTAAAAAATCATACCAGGGATAATCTCCTTCATCCGGATTGTAGGTGCCATCACCATCAAAATCGTAGAATGGAGCGAGGTATAAATCTTGACCTGCAGCGGTGTTTCCAATAGCAGGATAGTCGAAAAAATAGGGAGGGATGGCATATCCATTCGGAAAGGTTTCTGCCAAGTCGCATCCGGGAGTATTTAAGCATTCGAAATATTGCCTGTGTCGCTGAGCATCTGCGCGAAATGACACTGTAAAACGGTCATATTTTTCGCATTCAGCTTCGGTCGTTTCAGCAGAACCATCGTTGGATAGAGGACCGGCCCAAAAGTCGTTTCCTCTATAACGATAGGTGATAGCAGCTAACTTAAGTTGTTGATCGGGAGACAAACCACCGAGCCAAAGTGCACCCGCATAAAGCACGGATACATTCCCGTCTTTAGGTGCGTAATAATGTGAGAGTCCGATGGAACGGTCATTCCACATACTACCACCGGTTTCAATTAAGGCGCTGATATTATTCCATTCCAAGTCCCTCAAAGCCGTGGCCGGAGCACAGGCAGCGGCGCGGTATTCTGCTTCTTGAGGAAGAGTATGAGGATTAATTTTTCCGGAAGTAATCAATGGATGATTCTCTTGTCCGAAAAAAGAAACGTTGAGTGCAGCGAGTAAGGTAGTAAGTAGTAGTACGCGCATAAGCCTATTGGTGGTTTAAAAGAACGTACGAATATACCCAAAGCGCCGGAATTTCTATTTAATTTATCGGTCAGAAAAAGAGAATAATATCATTTCATAAGGACACCTCTAAGAGTTCTAGATCAGGTATGTATGCAACAAATCCGCGAATTTTTCGGTGGTAAATAGTCGAAATCACTTGCATATACTCCCTTACCTGTTCCGCATGATGAACATGTGCTTTTCCGGTTTTAAAGTCAATTACACTGACATCATCCGCTCGAATTACAACGCGATCGGGACGATAAATGGTCCCATCTGCCCCCATGATTTCGCGTTCTGTGTACACTTCATCCCCCGGTTGAAACCAAGTGGCGATATCTTTGGAATCAAATACACTTAGAACTTGTTTCACTAATTCCTTTTGCATCCAAGGATCCATCAGAGGCCATCGTTTTTTAATTTTTTCAGATACGATTGTTTCCTCTTGAATTGAAGTGAACATAGAAAGAGTATCGTGAAGTTCTCTACCCATTCGCGATGACTTATATAAGTTAAGAGAACGTTCGACGGTCGCTCCTTTTTGCCCGGTGTTTTGAAGCAGAGAATACGTGGTCGCGAATTTCACCGGTTTAAGCACATAGCTATTTTCTATGGGGGTAGATCTGGTCGTCGTTTTTTCGGGGGAACCTGATTCAAAAACGGAGTCAGTTGCAGTGAAGGATTCTGAGTGGCTGCAATACGAAAATAATGTTTCGTTGATGATTCCTTTTTTGCTATTTGTAATAATGTAAAGCCTGCTTTCTGCTCGGGTTGTGGCTACATAATATAAATTCAGTTTATCGAGTTGATCGAGTTCGTTTTCGTCTGTGAATTCAGGTGGAATTCGATCGGGAAAGTTCGTTTCCGATTTCAAAACCCAAGCTCGTGGTAAGGGTATTTCTTCATCGGTGGTATCTACCCATAAAGACTTTGAAAGTTCTCTCGACGATTTCATCGGAACGATAACCACAGGAAATTGTAAACCTTTGCTGGCATGAATAGTCATGATACGAACGGCATTGTTTGCTCCCGTTCCCGGTTGATAGAGAGAACTACCTTTTTCGTCCCACCATTCAGGAAACCCGGAGATACTCAATGATTTTTTCGATTCGAATTGATGCAGTTGATCGAGAATAATTTCCAGCGAATCGTCGAATGGTATTTCCAACAACTTGACAATTTTTTCTGCCGTTTCGTATATGGGAAGTACTTCCGATAATTCTGACGGGTTTAGGGAAAAACGATCGGCTAAAAAGGAATACAGATTAGTAGTTGTTTTTTTTCCGGCAAAAGTCCAGATGTCATAGTATTTAATTTTTTCGGGAAAAAAATCGGAGAGGATTTTTATCAATTGCACTGCCTCGGCATTGCTTTGTGGATTGACTAGGTATTTTAAAAAAGAAACTAAAGCCATTACCGAAGGTGATTCCGATAAGAGTAAACTTTCTTGAGTTATAACAGGAATATTCACTTTGGTCAAGACCTCTTGAATAGGTCCTGCATCTTTTCCTTTGCGTCTGGTGAGAATAGCGATATCTCTGTACGAATATCCATCTTCGATGCAAGATGAAATAGCTTCTTTGATTAATTCACCTTCTTTATTTTCGAATGTATCATCTTCACCGGAGTCTTCACTTTCTGCTTTTTTTTCTTTTTCATAAAATTGAACTTTCACATAACCCGTATCTTCTTTCACTTCCATTTGAGCCAGGTCCGCATAGGTTTCAATAGAGCGTTTATTTACTGTCGACAATCGCTCATAAAACTCGTTGTTGAAGCGAATTATGTTTTTTGCACTCCGATAGTTGTTGGGTAGCACTTCTGCTCGATAGGCTTCGGAGAAAAGGATTTGTCGATCTATGTGTTGCGGACCTAGATCGGGTAGTTGGGTGAATTGTCCGGCTTTTCCGTTTCTCCATCGGTAGATAGCTTGTTTACCATCTCCAACGATCAGATTAAATTGATTTTTTGAAAGTGCATTTTCCAAAAGGGGCAATAGATTATTCCATTGCATTTCGGAAGTGTCTTGAAATTCGTCAAATAGGATATGATGATAACGCTCACCTATTTTTTCATAGATGAATGGAGCCGGGTTTTCATCTACCACTTTTGAAAGTATTTTTTGAAAATCGGAGACAAAAACAAGGTTTAGTTTTTTGCGCAGTTCATCCGATAATTGGTTCAATCGCTGGAGCAGGCCTAATTCATAGATATTTCGGAGGATAAGTTGGGCAACACCGGCTTTATATGATAAATCACTTCGAAGGACGGCAACGGAATTTTCTACGGCCGATGAAAAAGTCGAAAGGTTATTTTCAATGATTTGCTTTTTGTCGACGGAAATTTTTGAGTTCGTAATTTTTCCTTTTTCTAAGGCGTCAAGAACGCGGGACTGCGAAGGAAATCCAATTTTTAAATTTGATTTTTGAATGAGATACTTGCCGAGTCCTGCACTATCTCCATAGTAAAAATCACCTACGGTTAAATTGTTTTCTCTCATTACTTGCAAGCCCGGTTCTACGCTTTTTTTGAGAGCGGATTCGAAGTTGGCGATTATCTGTCTTAGAATTTTTTCTGATTTCAAAAAATCTTCGAGCGTTAGATATTCAAGCAATGGAAGATGTTTTTGGGCTTCTTCGTCGAAGAGCAAGTCGATTACTTTAGAAAGAGAAGAAGTGATGTCCCAATTTTTTTCATCCTCCATATTTTCAAAAACGAAAGAGAGGAAATAGCGAGTGAGGATTTGATCTTTTCCTACTTCAGCGAATAGTTCTTGAAGCAGGTCTCGTTTAAATTCCGAAAGCTCGGTTTCCACCCGAAAGTCCTGTTGAAGCTGGAGATCAAAGGCGAAAGAGCGAAGGAGTCTGTGGTTAAATCCATCGATGGTGCCAATTGAAATTTGACCATAATGATGAATCATGTGATTAAACGTCGAATCGGCTCTCAATCGAAGTTCATCGCCATCGATTTTTAGATCGCGACAGAGATCGAGGAAAAGTTGACTTTCTTTTCCCGCTACATTTTTCGTAAGTGCATAGAGAGATGCGATCACGCGTTCTTTCATTTCCGCTGCCGCAGCATTGGTAAATGTGATGGCCAGGATATGTCGATAGTACGACTCGTTGGAGCCAATAGAAAGAGACAGGCGGAGATAATGAAAAACCAGAGCGTAGGTTTTTCCACTACCAGCCGAAGCTTTCAGAACTAACCATTGAGGAAGTGACATCGCTACGAAAGTAGCGGAAAGCACTTATTAAAATGAATCCGAATTATTTTTTCTTCGATATTTCCTCAAACGTGTTTAGTCCGCACTGAATCCAATCATCATAAGCTTTTGCATCGGGTGTGTATCCGACCGGTGGCGTGAGGAGTTTTTCGTCCGGCGAAACAATGGCGTACCAAGGTTGAGAATTGTTTACAAATGTCTCTACTTGAAGAGTTGCCCATCTGTCTCCATAGGTTTCTATACTTTTGGTTTTACCGGTTACGGCAGAAGTATATTGTTCTTTGAGTTCTTCCGGTAATTCTTTTCCATCGTCTACATAGAGCGAAACGACAATTACATCGTTTTTGAGTTTATCGAGAATTTCCGGTTTCACCCAAACGTTTTCTTCCATTTTTCGACAGTTCACACAAGCGTAGCCGGTGAAGTCGATAAATAAGGGTTTGTTCTCTTTTTTGGCGCGCTCGAGAGCAACCGTGTAGTCATGTTCACAATCGAGGTTATGTGGACATTCGATTGGATAGAACCAACTGTATCCTGTGGGTGGTGCCAGACCACTCAGCAAGGTAAGGGAGTGATAGGTACCCGAATCTTTGTTCACGCGGAATCCGGTTGAAAGATATATAACCCAACTAAAAATGAGCACGGCGAAGCCAATTCGAAACAAGGATAATTTTTTGAGAGGACTATCGTGAGGGAACTTCAACTTTCCGAAGAGGTAAAGAGCCATTAAAGCGAAAATGATAATCCACAAACCAATAAAGAGTTCGTATTTAAGGAAATCCCAGTGTGCAACCAGATCTGCATTGGACAAGAATTTTAAAGCCAAGGCAAGTTCTAAGAACCCTAATACTACTTTCACGGAATTAAGCCATCCGCCTGATTTCGGCAGAGAACTCAGCATACTTGGAAATGCCGCAAAAAGAGCAAAAGGAATACCGAGTGCAGCCCCAAATCCGCCCATTCCGGCAGTGAGCTGAATAGCACCACCATCTTTACTCAAGGAGGTAGCAAGTAATGAACCTAGGATAGGACCTGTGCAACTGAAAGAAACGATGGCTAGAGTCAGAGCCATAAAAAATGAACCCACCAGTCCACCTACATTGGAAGCATTGTCCGCTTTATTCGCAATACTATTTGGTAAAGTGATTTCAAAGAATCCAAAAAACGAAATGGCGAATACTACGAATATCACGAAGAAGAAAATGTTCAAGGGCACATTCGTCGAAATGTTGTTCAAGATGCTTGAATCTATTTGATCCATTAAATGGAATGGAAGACTCAGGATGATATAAATACCAAATATGAAAAGGCCATAAATAATGGCTTTGGTCAACCCTTTTTTACGATCCTGACTTCCTTTAGTAAAGAAGCTGACCGTAAGTGGAATCATTGGAAATACACAAGGTGTGAGGAGTGCAAGCAAACCACCAATGAATCCCAAGAAAAAAATAGTCCACAATGAATCTCCGCGTTCGGGTTCTGTTTTAATGTCACCACAATCTTTGGTTATAGGTTCTTTCGGGTTTATTCCGGGTATGAGATAGCGAAATTTGGCGGGGCCCGAATTGATAGTGCCTACTTGGTCGGCCGAAATTTCAACCCCAATTCCCGATGTGAAATTGATATTAAAAAATACCTTTTGAACTGGCACACACATTTCATCGTTGCATGCCATTCCTCGCACATTACCCTGAATGCCGGTGGCGTCATTGGCCACCTGTATAATTTGTCTGAATTCGGCGGAGTCTGAGAAAAACTGAACATCCGTCATGAAAAGTTTATCATATTTTTTCTGAGGAGTGCTTTCAGTCATTGCTCCGATAAACTGAAAGGCAGTGCTATCGTTGAAAGCAAACTCCGTCGGTGCCGGTCCGCCTGCCTCGGAGGGAACAATTGAATAAGTGTGCCAGCTCGGTTCGAGAAGTGCTGTTATGATCAGTTCATATTGTCCATTTCCTTTGTTCTCCGATCGGAATTTATAGCGAACCGGATTTTTAATTCCTTCGGGAGTAGGCTCGGTTGCGGTACTATCGACGGCTGCGGGTTTTGCAGATGGAGTCACATTTACTGAGAACTTTTCAGGGTCCGGGAAAATGCATTTCTCATCATCGCACGACATGTATTCTAATTCACCTTTCAATACAAAAGGTTTGTCGGTATTCAGTTTTATTTTTTGTTTGAAAACCGCGGTATTTTCAAAATACATCAACTCCTCATTGTCATATACAGGGTCGGCATGTTTGATGTATTTGCCTTGGGTTGGTCCTCCTACCTTGCTGAAATTCGGAGAATCTGTCAGACTTAATTTGGTTTCCATCGGACCCATGAAATTCGGATCGTCAGAAACTTTGAGTGCATACACGTGCCAATGAGGGTCAATGGTTGCCGTGGCAATCAATTCACCTTCTGTT
>JBILMS010000099.1:0-8577 GCA_044375415.1 Flavobacteriales bacterium | reverse complement strand
ACGTCCACCTGACTTTTCATCTCCGTCGCGGAAGTACTCAGCAACGGTAAGACCTGAAAGAGCCACACGAGCACGAGCTCCGGGAGGTTCGTTCATCTGTCCGAACACAAGAGTAGCTTGGCTTTTGGCAAGTTCGGCCATGTCCACTTTAGACACGTCCCAGTCGCCTTTTTCCATTCCTTTCACAAACTCTTCACCATATTTAATAACCCCTGATTCGATCATCTCGCGGAGAAGGTCATTTCCCTCACGGGTTCTTTCACCCACCCCTGCGAAAACTGAAAGTCCGGTGTATGCTTTTGCAATGTTGTTGATCAACTCCATGATGAGTACGGTTTTTCCAACACCCGCACCACCAAAAAGTCCAATTTTACCACCCTTTGCGTATGGTTCGATCAAGTCGATAACCTTGATACCTGTAAAAAGCACTTCTGTAGAAGTAGAAAGATCTTCGTAGCGAGGTGGTTCACGGTGAATACCGTATCCGCCTTCGTTGCTAACTGCACCAATTCCGTCAATCGCTGTACCTACCACGTTGAATAGACGACCTTTGATTTGATCTCCGGTTGGCATCGTGATGGCTTTTCCCATTGAATGTACTTCTTCACCTCTTTTCAGACCTTCAGTGGCATCCATCGCAATAGCGCGCACGGTGTCTTCTCCGATGTGTTGCTGACACTCTAATATGAGGTCCTCCGCGCCGGGACGCTTCACCACAAGGGCTTCGAGGATGTTTGGGAGTTTCTGTCCGCTCGGAAAAGTTACGTCCACTACCGGACCAATAATCTGAGCTACTTTACCTGTGTTTTGAGACATGAGGAAATGGTTAAAATTTTCGGGTGCAAAAGTACGTCATCTTTCAGGTGGGAAAAAGCGCTAGTCGAAAAAAGTTTATTTTATTGGTTTTCAATAGCTTTTGGATCATCCAAGGGGCTTATTTGTCAGATCGTAATCCCGTTCACTAAAAATACGACTGCGTAGGCTCAATTGGAGAAGTGATAAGGAGAAATGGACCGGACCTTTCGCTTGAACTTTCACCTATACCCAATGAAAACCAAGATTACACTTTTCAGTTCGTTCGTTTTTCTTTTTTTGAGCACAAGCTCTCAATGGACTACCGATCCGGAAAACCCACAACTAGTGAGCAATACCACATGTGTTCAATTTGACGTTCAATCGATATCCGACGGAGCGGGAGGTGCTTATTTATTCTGGAAGGACTCACGTTTGAACGACTGCGGAGGAAATTCTCACTACGACATTTTCGGTCAACATTATAGCTCTGAAGGAGCAATACAATGGGAAGAAGGGGGGCGCGAGATTTGGTCGAATCACATGAACATTACGCAGTTTCAAGTATTGCGCGATCCTATAAGTGGAGAAGTAATTCTTGGAGCCATTTCAAACAGCGACTCCCTTTGGGTTCAACAATTAAATTCTGATGGAAGTCTTGCTTGGGAAAACGATCTTCTTTTGGCAGATACTGACCCATGCATTCCTCCGACATATAGTCTATCTGTATCTTCTTTCCGCATGATAAAAGACGACTCCGGTTACGTTGTTTCTCTTGAAATGATTTATTGCGGTGGAGCCAACGGAAACAGAATTACACGTTTCGACAGTGACGGGAACTTGACCGGCCCCTATAATGGTTCTCCTGAAGGTGTGCAATACTATTTCGGAAGCCCGGGCCTTGATAGGACCTACGACGGAAGCAATGATGTATATCTGTTTTACTCAGATGGCAATGGCATGGGAGCTCATGCGCGTTGTATGCGTGTGGGTTTTGCAGGAGATTCGGCTTGGTCACCCATAGATGTTTTGGACGGAACCAATGGTCTTAACTACGGATTTAAGGGTAAAAGTGATGAAAACGGGGTTGCGTTCCTTTTCGCCTCTAATGGAAATAATGGCTCCAATGCCGATCTATTCATGCGCAAATTGAATCCGGATGGTACTTGGGCGTGGAACGGTTCGACTACTACTATTTGCGGTGCTGATGGTATTCAAAGCAATTTCGATTGGGTGCAGGATGAAAACTATTACTACGCCTGTTGGGCAGATGGTCGTCCGGGGATTATCGGTAACTATGGACTCTTTGCGCAAAAAATCGATAAAGCAACCGGAGCTATTTTGTGGGGAGAAAACGGACTTCTCATATTAGATCAAAACACTTATATCCCATACCCCAAATTGCAACTTCTATCCGATGGAAACATTCTATTTGTTAATGAATCCAGCTCCCCTGATTTTGGATTTAACGCAATCCTCGTTGATCCCAATGGAAATCAAGTTTGGAATGAAATAGCAATGATGAGTAATCCATACCTCTCGCCGTTTTATGAGGACTATCATATCATCAACTCCGGCGACAATGCAATTGTAGCATGGTCCAAGGATGATGGAGTTTACATTGCCAATCCACTTTCATACCAAGTAACAGAAATAACAGAAGTAGTAAGTACTTGCGATTCTTACGAGATAAATGGAACGACTTACACCGAAAGCGGAACGTATATAATTGAACTTCCGGGCGACACCTTGCTCACATTAGAGCTCACCATAAACACCGTTGAAGCGAATATTACGCTTACGGACTTTACACTTAGTACCACCAATACAGGGACACTTTTGTGGATCAACTGTGCTGACAACTCAGTAGTAATGGCCGACACCGATGAATTTACCCCGAGTGTTTCGGGTAACTACGCATTAACTGTAACGGAAAACGGATGTACCGATACTTCTGATTGTGTGTATGTCGAAGTGGTAAGTGTCGATGAACAGGCTATATCATCTTTTGAAATATTCCCCAATCCTTTTTCAAACATATTTCATTTTAATAACAAGGGATCTATTCCCGATGGATCAATTCATATCTTTGATATATCAGGTAATTTGGTTTATTCTCAAAAGATAAACAGTAGCTCAAGCAATATTCAGCCTGAATTGGCTAATGGTTTATACTTCCTGACATTTAAAACATCCGATTCCATATCAACGATTCGCTTAATCAAAGCCGACTCATTGTGAAAAACAGATTCCTTCTATTGATTGGTATCACAATTCAATTGCCCGGATTTAATCAGACTGCAATTGGATGGGAAGTTTTGTACTAAAAAGGTGCAAAGATTGCTGCCATCTTTAAAAAGCAGTTCAACAGATTTACCCTAGAGCCTTCCGCACCTCCGGCATTCTTCGTTGTGATACCTCCAATCGCAGTCCATTTTGCAATTCTATTTCTCCCTCCGAATGCAAACGGATAATGAAAGAGCGATTTACGAGTATGGATCGATGTATTCGGATAAATAGATGTGACGGGGCAAGTTCTTCTTCAAAATGCCCAAGTGTTCTAGAGGCCAAAATTCTTTTTCCTTCTTTGAGATGAATATCGGTGTAGTTTGATTCACTCATGCAATACACAATGTCTGTAACAGGAATTAATTCAGTGCCCTTGGATGAATTAATGACTAGTTTTTGATCTGAAATCTCCTTTTCAGCTAAATTTTGTTGTAGTGTTTCTATCCTCTTATTTAAACTAGATGATATATCAACTTTTTGCACAAATCGGGCAATTGCCGCTTTGAATTCGTCTGTTTTTAAAGGTTTCAACAAGTAATCGAGAGCACTGTGGCGAATGGCTTGTATTGCATACTCGTTGTGGGCAGTAACAAAAATAAGTTCGAATTGAAAATTCTCCACGTGTTTCAGCATTTCAAATCCATTCATTCCGGGCAACATGATATCCAGAAAGACCAGGTCCGGTTTATGTTCACGAATGGCCTTTACCCCTTCTTCTGCACTCACACAGGCAGCTAGAATGATTGATTCGGGAAAATGTGCAAGAATTAAATCACTCAATTTTTCACGAATGAGCCGGTCATCGTCGATTATAACAATTCGCGTTTTCATAGTTGACCCTTCATCTTGATGTAAGCATTTACGTTTTTCAAACCGGATTTTATTCCATCTATCCAATTGCGGATCAGCTCACTCGTTTCGAGCAAATCTGATCCTTCAGCGGATTCCCATTTCTGTGCTTGTTCAGCCTGCTCTTTCATTTCTATAGTAACCAGATACGAAATAGATCGGTGAATCGCCATTTTCAAATTTGAGGAGTTGTGCTCCAAAAGAGCTGTCTCTAGCTCTTTTATCAACACGGGTATTTCTTCTGATGCAATCTTTAGGTATTTAAAGATTTTACTCTCATTGCCTTCACATAAACTAGTTAGATATGGCCAAACAGTTTTCGATACTACTCTTTCATTGTAGTCTGTTTGCACAACTGAACGGTCAACAACGTGTCCAATGGCCGAAAGTAAATCAAAGGAAGTAAATGGTTTTAATACTACTTCATTCATGCCACTCGCCAAACACTCTTCTCTCTCAGTAGATAGAACACTCGCCGTGAGGGCAATGATGGGAACACTAGAAAACTTGCGGATCTCTCGTGTGCACTCATTTCCATTCATAGGACTCATACGAACATCCATCAAAATAAAAGCAGGGATATCTGCTCGAACCGACTTTATTGCTTCTTCTCCGCTTGAAACCTCTTTGATGCTAACATTAGGAAACCACTCCTTCAATGTGTCAACTGCCAACATTCTATTGTAGGCATAATCATCGACCACCAATATGTATTTATCTGAAATCCTCAGTTTTAAAGCATCCAGATAACCTTGATTTAAACTCCTATGAACATATTCTCCATCTGTTGAAACATTGAACATCGAAGTAAAACTGAAGTTCGACCCACTTCCTAAGGTGCTTTCCACCGTTACATCACCACCCATCAAAGTGGCCAACTGACGGGCTATTCCAAGACCAAGGCCGGTTCCTCCTCGTTCTTTGTTGCCGGTTTGAGTGTAATCTTCGAAAATGGTACCAATCCCTTCATTAGAAATACCTACACCTGTATCCTTTACATCTATCTTAAGAATAACAGAATCCGGCTTCACTCCGGGAGTAGCAGAACACAGAACATTCACGCCCCCACGATCTGTAAACTTGATTGCGTTTGAAATTAAATTATACAAGACTTGCTTAAATCTTCTTGCATCTCCGTATAAATTATCCTCAACACGTTTATCTATTTCGACATTCAAAAAAATGCCCTTTTTATGTGCCTGTGGTAAAAACGATTCGATGAGTAAGTTCAATTCACGTCGAAGCGAAAAAACCTGATTTTGAAGACTCATCTTTCCGGTCTCCATTTTCGACAGATCTAGCACATCATTCACCATGGATACCAGACTAGAGGCTGAGTGATGGATCGCGTCAATGTATTTTTCGGTGTTTTCTTCAGATTTTCTATCCTTCAATAGAGATGTGAGCCCGGAGATAACGCTCACCGGTGTCCTCATTTCGTGACTCATATTTGCAAGAAACTGCTGCTTAAAACGCTCACTTTGCTCAGCTCGCGCTTTTTCCTTTTCGATCAGTCTATTCTTTTCCTCTAGCTCTGTGGCAATCCGTTGTTTCAACCTGTAACGATTGATCAATACAAGTGCAAACAAAAGAGATAGAACACCTCCGATTAAAAATATTCTCTTCTGAAATTGCTGATCTTTTAATTCTAGATCCGCAGCTAGGTTTTTCTCTCTTTCCTCCAACAATTCATTTTGCTTTTTTTCAGTTTCATAGAGCGTTGAATAATTGGCAAGTCGATCATTCAATTCTTGAGTTTGAACGGAATCCCGTAAGTTCAAATATTTCTCGAAGTAAAATGCGGCATCATCATTTTTACCTCGCTTTAAATTTACCAATGCCAATTTCTCATAAATCGAAAGGCGATCAGTCTGCACACCCAGCTCCTCGGCAAGCTCAACACCTTCGTTTAATACTAGCCAAGCGGATGGCCAATCTTGTTTTATAATATACAGTTCGCCGAGTAGTACACATGCACCCAACCAATCTGATTTTCTGTCTCCTTCTTTAAAATGCTGCCTTGCTTTTTCTGCCTGGCTGATTGCAACGTCATTGTTATTTTGTTTTGCTTCAAGTTTGGCCAAACCCAAATAGGCAAAACCAATTCGATAATTTTCTCCAATGACCGAAAAAATACCAATAGCTTCATCGAATTTATTTTTCGCTGCGGAAAAATTGGAGAGTCCGGTGTAAGAATTTCCAATTGCCATTAAACGTTCAGCCATTTTTGAAGAATCGCCATTGGCCAAATCGATGGCGCAGGCCTTTTCGAAATAGGGAATAGCCATTTCGTATTTATCCATCGCATTATAAACAGTTCCTACAGAATAAATACTAGTCGATTTAAAACCCCGATCTTCACAGGTCTCTTCGATACGGGCTACCTCTAGGTACTTCTCCAAAGCTCTTACATAATCTTTTTGCTTAAAGTAATTTGCTCCTAAATTTGAAATGGGAACTTTTGTCCAGCAATCATTACCGGTATTTCTAAAAGCACTCACTGCCTGATCATAATGCACGTTGGCACTATCGAATCGACTTTCGCAAGTGAAGCAAAAGCCCATATTGCTATGCGCATCGCCAATACCTTTTTTGAATCCTATTTTATGAGACAATTCTAAACCAAGTCGACCAAAACGAATCCCTTCTTGCGGATTGTCGTAGGCATAATTAAAACATATCCAATTATAGGTTCTGGCTTTATCGGTATCGTTGATGGGACCTTTGAGTAATTCGAGTTCGCCGGGAATAACGCTCGAATCTTGTGCTACAGAAAAAATGGAAATAAATGAAAAGGCAATTCCGAGTAATAAAACAATTGCCGAACGTTTCATTCAAGTTGAGATTGGTAAAGCGTAAGAAGACAAATATAAGAAAACCCGACTAGCGCGGAATAGGCATAGAATTATTGCTCTGAGGTCCACCAATGGCTCTCTCTCCAGCCTCTTTGACCATATTCGGTATGGAAGGTCCAAGCCACGATTCTACTTCTTTTTTGGCCATGCACCATTTCTACTGTTCTAATTTCGGTAGTGTCCATTTTTGCGAGCACATTATATAAAGGTTGCAAATTTTCATCTTTCGAAATAAGAGAAGAAAACCAATATACGTTTTTCTTGAACAGTACACTTTCTGCTGCCATGCGCAGAACGAAGGCCAATTCACCGCCCGGGTAAATTAATTCGGTTTCGACACCACCAAAATTTAAATGGGGACTGCCTTCAGGTTTCAAACGTAGGTTATTCCATTTGCGCTCAACGGCGGCCTGCATATCATCGAACGTCGCATGAAACGGCGGGTTGCACATGATCAAATCAAAATCATCCTCAGCGGTAAGCACACCTTTCAATACACTTTTATTGTCTTTCTGCAATCGTAAGGAAACAAGATCCTTCAATTGTTTATCGGCGTTTACGATTGTTTGCGCGGACTTTAAAGCCACCTCATCCACATCGGTTCCAACGAAACTCCATCCATATTCTCTGCTGCCTATGATGGGGTAAATACAACTTGAACCCACACCGATATCGAGTATGCGCATACTTCTGCCCACCGGAATTAGATCTTTATTCACAGAAGCGAGCATATCGGCCAGGTGGTGAATGTGATCTGCTCGTCCGGGCACAGGAGGCACTAGGTATCCCTGTGGGACATCCCACGTCGTTATTTTGTAATAGTGTTTCATCAAAGCTGTATTTAACATCTTTACAGCTGTTGAATTGGAAAAATCTATGGTCTTCGTTCCGGCCGGATTAAGAATGACAAACTCCGCAATTGCCGGTATAGCCGCAGTAAGGACGTCAAAATCATAGCCCGCCAACATGGTGTTTCGCGGGTGAATGTCTCCCTTTTCCTTGGAAATTATCTTAAACTTCGATTTATTGGTGAGTGCCATATTTGGTAGATTCTATAGACAGAACTGAATTGCTAAAGCGCGACCAAAGGTAGTCTATGCGCCCGAATACAAGCATAAATTCAAGAGATAGAATCCTTTCATCTACTCAATCAATCTTTACTTTCAATAAATAAATTCTCCAAGCGACGCTTCTCGTAGAATATTTGAATTTCATTTCTATTCTCTGTATTCATGAACAGAACAGACAAATGGCTAATACTGGAAATTGGCGTCGTAATGTTGTTATGTATCGTTTGTTTCTTCTGTGCCTTGTTTAAGTAGCATCCAAAACCCGTTTAGGTAATCTGGGCATAACATCGTTAACCCATGCCAACAAGTCTTAATATTCTCTAAAAATCAAAGTGAGATATATAGAAACTCATTGACTATCTGAACTTTTCGAGCACAGCCATGTTGCGTGACTATCCAACATTAGGAATTTCCATGAAAATTCACTAATTTCGCGAGCCGTAGAAAAAAGGTGAGACAAACCTTCCCATATCTCCTTCTTTGTATCATGTTGCTTAGTGCGGCATGTGAAGTAATAGTGCATACATGTGATCAACTATGTGAGATTACGGAACTTGCCAACGAAAGCAATGAAGAAAAAGGAAAAGAAGAAGAAACCAAAGAACTTTTTTCTAGTCATTTGAGTCAAGAATTTCTCTCTGCTGCTTCCGCTGAATTCAGTCAACGGCAAGACACCCGTTTTCAGGTCAATTCAGTTTTCAATGATATTCCGATTTCTTTTC
>JBILMS010000098.1:0-8814 GCA_044375415.1 Flavobacteriales bacterium | reverse complement strand
CACAGCCTCCTGCAAGGGGAATGCTATAATTAAAGGTTCCGGCGGTAGTGGGCGTGCCGCTTATGGTAATGGTATTAGAAGCCCACAAAGCCGTTACGCCAGGCGGCAGGCCCGAAGGACTTCCGATGCCTGTTGCCCCAGCGGTAGTATGGGTGATCGGCGTTAACTCAGCGAAAATGCACAAAGTCGGCGATGCCGATGCTGAACCCACCGTTATGGGGGTTGGGAGCGCATCCGTTAATCCGTCGCAATTGTTGTCTATTCCATCGCAGACTTCCGCAGCACCCGGGTTAATCGCCGCGTTGTTGTCATTGCAATCCGTGTTGTCAACCACATAGCCTGAAGGCGCTGTGCAGGAAGAAACGGATTCCGAAGGATTACCAAAGCCGTCGCCGTCCGCATCTGCGTAATAGTTCATAAACACCAGGTCTTCGTCAATGCTTCCGTCGCAATCGTTGTCGATACCATCGCAGACTTCAGGTGTACTGGTCGTTTGGTTGGTGATGGTTGCTGTAGCAGAAGCGTTACACCCCAGATTATCTATTACCGTGTAGGTATAGGTACCTGCTGCAAGGCCCGATATAGCATCCCCTCCGTAGGTATAAGGGGGGGTACCACCCGATGCGCTCAGCGATACCGTACCGGTAGGAACGGAACATGAAGTCGCGGAAGGAGTGGCTGTAAGTACCAGGGCCAGGGGTACCCCTCTACATGTGCCTGCTGCAGGCTGGAAGCCTCTTAAAGCAGGCTCAGTATCTGTACCGCTGTTTAGTATTGTTTCCAGGGTAACCGGACCAAACACCTTTTGAGAGACCGTTGAACAGACTTCACCCCACCAGTTGCACGGAGCC
The DNA here is from genome assembly GCA_044375415.1 of Flavobacteriales bacterium. Lineage (GTDB taxonomy): Bacteria > Bacteroidota > Bacteroidia > Flavobacteriales_D > Sanyastnellaceae > JAWXBG01. The sequence continues at coordinate 7,963 of JBILMS010000098.1, read as the reverse complement.
GAAACAGTTCCTGTACCGCCATGGTAAAGCCCATAGGTGTTACCGGCCAGGTTATTATTGGTAAGGGTGAACGTTCCGGAGATGGCTTGGCCGGCACCTATCAAAACGCCATTGGCATAACCTGCAATATAATTATTGGTAATCGTGATCGAAGTAGGTGCCGATAATATCCTGATGCCATCTGTAGATAAAGGCAGCGAAGAACGCACAAGCTCATTATCCGAAAAGGTATTTCCGTTGAAGGTACCAAAACCCTGAATAGCTGCCCCGTTGCAGTTACTGATATGATTTCCGTTAAACGTTGAGTTTGATATGTTACCCAGATGAATGCCATAGTGTGCCACATTGCTGATCACGTTGTTGGTAACCACACAATTGGCACCCGTCCAGAACTGGACGCCGGAGCCATAGGTGCCACCATAGTAGGCGCCCTCCGTCACGTTCTCGATCCTATTGTCATTCACCGTCCATGCAGCGCTAGAAGGAGGTGCAAAGTGCACAATAGCGCTGCCGTTCAGATCGTGGAAATAATTCCGTTCTATTACCACATTGGTAGGATTGCTGTTTACTTCATTGAATTGACCTGCAATGATTGCACCGGCATTTGCTGAATTGCGGATCTCGAAACCTATGATATTCACGTTGGAGCTGAACATCCGGATCGACCGGGTACCCGTTGTGAGGTCAATGATGGCCTCAGGAACGCGCGCACCACCGTTGGGAGAGATGGATGCATTTGGACCCTGCAACGCGATCGCTTTTGTAATGGCCAGCGCTTCCTGATACGTTCCTGCATCTACAGTAATGGTATGACCATTTAACGTTTGAGCATCATCTATAGCAGCTTGAATAGTAGAGAAATACTCTCCTGTATTAACGTTCAAAACGTTGGTAACCGAATAGGTAAATACAGTTGCTTCACTGTCATCATCTGTCAATGGACCACATCCTCCACATGGAGCACCCGGACCATTGGCAAAAATTTCAGCTCCACCACCACTGTGCCATGCACCGATGATGTATTTCACAACAGTGCCATTTGGCTGAGCCGGAATAGTTGCACTAAGTACGTCAACAACCGGACCGCCGAACGTACAGTTGTATGAGCCACTCACTACTTGAGTTGTTCCACTTCCCACACCAAAAGCACCCGTAGGGTTTGATCCGTCGGTAGTATAGTATACCCAACTGTTGGTTGTGTAAAATTGGTACTCAACTTTCCAAGCCAGTACTACCGGTTCAGAAGAAGTTGGGTTCAAATCGTTAACGTAGGCATTCGCCCCGCAACCCGGATTATCATTGGTTCTCTCATGATAGACATAATTCGCCTCTGCAAATACACTGGCCGAGCTCAGCATAAAAACAGCGGTCACAAGAAGCAAACTTAAATTCCGGAAGGAAAATCCTCCTTTAAAGGGATTCAACCCTGAAGTTCGATTCATCAAAGACTTGAGGTCTATGCGACAGCAAGTTGACGTATCTCCCTTAATGAGATTTACAGTTTTCATTTAGGTTTAGAATTGGTATAATTATTAGAAAGGATTGTTTTGAAACTCTTCGAAAAATGTTGCTCGATATTCCATGTTGCACCACTTGGACTCATTAAATAACGAGAACGACATCCCTGAATATCAAGGAACTTCGCTACACGTTGACACATAAAAGTGCCAATCTGTAATACAGGACAAGTTTTCAAGGACAAGTGGTAATCGTCTTGGTTAATTAATAGATCTATGGACCGTTAAGCCGTCGATAGATCAGATTACAAAAGTAATACGAAATTCGACTAAGTGTTATTTTTTTTCCATTAATAATCAAATAATATCCACCAATCGTCTATTTCGACGCACAAAATGGAATTAGAATTCGAGTCAAGAGGTCTTCTCTAATTAAGTGATATGAAAGTCTTTAAATTTTCATTCAAACGAGATTTAGACTATCAATACGCTGATTTTATGGAATAAAAAATTCTCAAATGATATTTATCATTTCAAATACAATACTCCCTCTGAGATAACTCTTAAAATTTGAACGGTTTTCATGAGCTTCCTTAAATAGGTCTTTTTTTCATAGTGGAATGTCGATGTCCTACTAACAATATTTTTGGCTGGTTCTCCTATACCGGCAAATTCTCCGTAATAAACAGGTCCAAAGTGTCCCGAAACCCAAACTCATAAAGCCTTTTCAAAATTCCTTATCTTCGCACAATGAATAATAGTAATACTCTCCGACTTGGAATTTTCTGAGCTCAACTTACATGCGGAGCTTTTGGAAGGCATCCGGAGCATGAATTTCACCGAGGCCACTCCCATCCAGGAACAAGCCATTCCACTAATACTTAAAGGAAAAGATCTCATAGGGGTCGCACAAACAGGCACCGGTAAAACGGCCGCCTTTGTTTTGCCTATTCTCAATATGGTGATAGATCGCACTCATGAGCCCCGTACCAAGGCACTTGTGATTGTTCCAACACGCGAGTTAGCCCTTCAAATAGATCAAGCTGTAGAGGCCTATTCCTATTTCACCGGTGCTTCGTCGATAGCTATTTACGGTGGTGGAGATGGTGCCGACTTCAATCAAGAGAAAAACGCCATTACGAGTGGCGTTGATATCATAATTGCGACGCCCGGTCGACTTATTTCGCACATGAACGTAGGCTATGTTGACTTTTCGAAACTTGATTTCCTCGTTTTAGATGAAGCGGATCGTATGCTCGACATGGGATTTCAACCGGATTTACAACGCATTGTGCGCACCATCAATCCAGATAGACAAACCCTACTCTTTTCGGCTACCATGGCAGATGGGATTCAGCGAATTGCTCGTGCATTCCTGAAAGATCCCGTTGAAATAAACATAGCCATTTCCAAACCGGCAGAAGGGGTCAAACAAGGAGCCTACGTTGTCTACAATGAACAGAAACTCCAGCTAGTTACCTCCATACTAAACGATCCGGAGCGAAAAGACCAAAGTATCGTTGTCTTCAGTTCAAGCCGACAAATGGTTACCACTCTTTACAATCAACTCCTTCGTTTGAAGTTGAATGTGGGTATGATCAGCAGCGACCTGGATCAAAAAGAACGCGAAAAAGTGATGATTGATTTTCGTAATCGTAAAACACTCGTATTGGTTGCGACGGATGTAATTAGTCGTGGAATTGATGTGGAAGGAATCGACATGGTTGTAAACTTTGATGTCCCTAGGGATGCCGAAGATTATGTTCACCGCATTGGCCGTACGGCTCGTGCTCAGCGAAAAGGAGAAGCCTTAACCTTTATCGGACCTGCGGACATCGGAAGATTTATGCGTATTGAAAAACTAATCGGATATCCCGTAGAAAAAATACAAGTGCCTGAAAGACTTGGGCCGGTTCCCGAATATAAAAATCACTCGGGAGGACATTCAGGCGGCGGTCTGCAAGGTGGTAGACGTTCCGGTGGTGGTCATTCGGGTGGCGGCAACAATTTTCAACGTAGAAAACCGAATCCTTCGGGACCCAAAAAACCGGCCATTTAAGTCCAATAAAAGTACCGGCATCAATGGGCGTTTTGTCCAATTGGGTAAACTGTGTTGCGAGAATGTGCTTAAGGCCCAAGTGCTAAAATGGCAATGGTCGATCTTCGGATAACTGCTAGCTCTTTTTTTTGGCGTGTCCCCGCCTTTACATTAATACTCAGATAAAGTGCACGTGCGGGGTCGTGCTTTCCGCTTCAAGTCCTCACGCATGGTGCCTCCTCGCTTCGGGCTTTCCGCTTCAATCACTCACGCTCGAACCGAGAAAAGTCCGCGTTTTCGATTCACTATTCCCTACCCCGCTTCTTCAAATAAGCAATAGTAATCTCTTCTAAAAAAGTCGGGTTTTCCATACGCTGAATACATCGAATCAATTCCTTGGGATCGAGGTTGTGCTTGAGATAAGCGATGCCATTCTCAGTTATTTCATATTCCATGGGATGGCCATTCTCGAAGTAATTCGAAATCACAATTAATTTCTCATTCAGCAAAGCATCCAAACTCTCGTTGACCATAGCCGGAAAATCTGCACGATCGAATATCCTCACCATATCATAGACGCTCTTAATTCCCGGTTCTGAGGCTATGAGGAAGAGCATTAACGTATGTTTGGAAGTGAACATTATTTTTCGTGATGTGCATGACTAATTTATACAAAAATTCAATTCGCTTCGAAGGGTGAAAAAGGAGAAAGATCTTGATTCGATTTTGAGATGTCGCTCACTGAACGTCAAGGCAGGATGACGGCTCAAAGAGAGAGATAAAATGGATTTAAGAATTGCAACCGGGCAGCCACGATCAATCCATTGGCCTTAATCTCTATTTTCTGTCATCGCATCCCTAGAAATTTGAAGTATTACTGACTCCCTTTGAGTGACCTGCGGATTGTCTATTCTCTTCAACAGGAGTCGCGTTCCATTGTAAAACACCGCTGTATATGAATGCTCCGAGAGATTACTCGTTCCAACACCAAATTTCAACGTGATGACTGAATCCTTAGCCACAAATTCGACAGATGTTCTGCAGAGATACGTAGCCTTATTATTCGCAAAGTACTCAACATCTTCACCGAAAAATTTTAGCCTAGGATATGTTATGAGTCGGTTAGTCATGTAATCTGCTCTCATCAATTCCATTGAAGTTGAGTCCTGACAGATAATATCCCATGTACCAATTAATTGAATAGAGTCTTCCTTGAATAGCAAGTAAGCCGACCTAAAAAAACGCACATCATCTATGTCGATTTTTTGAATGATGTCAACCTCGTTACCGGAGTATTCAAGTTTGCAGATATTTTCAAATTCGAAGGTGACAATGGTATCGCATTGCCCAAACAAATGCATTTGAAAGACGAGAATGCTTAATGTCAAGAAATTTCTCATGTCTCAAAAACGAGCATCTCAAAATTTATTGTGCTTAAAAAGTCCCGTCAAAATGCTACCTCAAATCTCAGAGTGATGTCGATCAAGTCTTACTCATTTATGTGTACTATCAAAAGGTAAAGCGAGCCAATAAAATAGGGCCATTAATCCACCTGCTATAGCCCCCCCTATATGACCGGCATGATCAATACCTTCTTTAAATAAAAACAATAAATTGAAGCCAATAACTATAGAGCTCAAGACGAGAAATGTCTTATCCAATCTATCAGGAAATATTTTGAAGATCGACCCTGCAAACAAAAATCCATATAAACCGAAAATGGCACCGGAAGCGCCAACAGATACAACGCCTTCATTCCAATAAATACTGCATAAAGAAGCGAAAATCCCCGAGAAAAGATATAAGATCAAATACTTCCATTTACCAATGATAGGCTCGAGAGAAACACCGGCCAGCACCAAGCCCACTAGATTGGATACAAGATGAAAAAATCCACCATGCAAGAACACGGATGAAAGAAGTCGCCACCATTCTCCATCTTTGACCAAAGGTTCGAAGTTGGCGCCTAAGGCGATAAGGTCTCCGCTACGCACATGACTAAAACCCAGTCCTGCTAGGCTTAAAATCAAAAAAACGATAAGATTTATCGCTGTAAGAACATAAGTAATCACAAATCCCTTTTGAGGAACTAAAAAACTAACTTCGTGCAAGGTATCAGACAGGGAGCCAACCCTATTTTCTTTTAAATCGGATAGACTGTCACGAGCAAAGGGAGGAAAAAGTATGGACAAAAAGAAAAGGACAAATCCAATTCCAAAGGATCCAATCATCCAACACAATTCATTACCTAATCGCTTCTCAAAAGCCTCGTTTTTTGCCTCCAACATGATATAAGTTTGGGCAGCTTTTCCAGTAGACTCGATCATTCGTCTAAAATCCAAGGTATGTTCCGAAACAGAGCATTTTTCTAGGTAATTAAACGGGGTCAGTTTTCCCTCCTCAAGAATCGAATCCACTTCATCCCGATAATCATCAAATATCTCTTCTTTATAATCTTCCCTGTTATTGCTACTAACCCGCTTATGGTATTGTTTACAAATCCACACCTCGTATGAATTTCCTATAGTATCAGAATCTTCCGTAAGCATGGGAAACGCCACATTTATATATAAATCCTCATATTCATTATGTTTACCGGAAATCTGAAAAGTTTCATCTAATACCAGTTCGCTTTTGTGCATGTAAAAGCTATCCACCTCAACATACCTGCAATTGCTCTCAACATCGACTTCACGAATACTATTGAACGTACACAATTTACCTGTTGCTTTAATCATGTAATGCTGACCAATCATAGTCGGAACAGCAATAGTAATCAAAGCTAATATTTGCCTCAAATAAGATCCTTTATCGTTTTTATAACGCAGCAATTTTATACTCGGACGCAAAAAGAAAAACACGCAGATTGCAGTGCCTAATAATGGAAATAAAACACGCATGAAGACATCCTGAATCTCACATCCCAATAGCACTGCAACGATGTAATGGATGGAAGTGTATACAATGCCAATAATTAAAAAAAGATACAACAAAGGCAAAACAATATGTTCTCCCATGATATAGGTTGACAACAGATCTGTTGAAAAGTCCCTAAATTTAACTCGTTATGACTACAGATGAACGTCACAGAAGACGATTTACAGAGGATTTTCGCAGAACTCAAGTTAAGCTAATTGAGGCAGGCAAATTAACGGTCTCGGAAGTGTGCACGCTTTATGAAGTGAGGTATAATAGTGTGCAACATTGGCTGAAGAGGTTCGGTAGTAAGTCGGTTCCTAAAACTATTGTTGTAAGTAACGCCAGTGAAATCAACAAACTCAAAGAACTAGAGAAGGACAACAAACGTCTTCTAGAGATTATCGGTAAACAACAGGTTGAACTTTTCTATCAAAAGACACTTGTGGACCTTGCCAAATCGAAGCTAGGGGAGGATTTTGAAAAAAAATAGTTCACCCACTGTTACAAAAACTCAGAGAAAATTTAGACCCTGATCGCCCCAATATGGAAGCCTTCTATCGTCGTGTGGGCATTACCAGACAGGCACACGAACAATGGCAAAGGCGTGATTTAAAACGACTATCGATGACCGCTGATTTAATTAAAGAGGTGAAGCAATACCGGAGTTCCGTGGACTTCAGAGCTGGTTCAAGGGTTTTGTTTTACAATTTAGATATCAAGGAGCGTTATGACATAGGCGTAACCAAATATGAGCAAACGCTTTCCAAAGAAGGGTTAAGTCTTCCTGTGGTTCGCGTAAGGGTTATCACCACTACGTCATCAAAGCAAAGTTGGAACTACAGGAACTTGATTTGTGGCCTCAACGTCTCTGGGATAAATCAGGTAATAGTGGGTGACATTACTTATATACGGCACAGAGGATCGAGGTATTATTTATTCAGTTTGAAGGATATATACAGTGGCCGTATTGTAGGCTGGTGTTTGTCAACCGACATGAAAACAGAACATGCCTGGAGGCTTTAAAAATGGTTGTAGACTGTCGGGGTGAGCGGAATATGAAGAATACTATACACCATACCGATGGTGGAGGTCAATACTTTTCCGGCCTTTTTCTGAAAGAAGCTTTAGAGAAAGGAATACGCATGAGCAGAGCCAAAACATGCCTTGAAAATGGATATGCCGAACAATTAAATGCATACATCAAACACCATTTGATGCCACTAGTAAAATCAAAAAATCTTAATGGAATGAAGAAAGAGTTGAGCAGACTAATTCATCAGTATAACTATGACAGAAAACAAGAAGAATTGGGGTGGCTAAGTCCTGTAGAGTTTGAGCAGGAACTGAAAGCAGGTATCATCAAAGAAACTCTGGTGCTCCATGATTTTAGCAAAACATGACGGTTTGCGGCTTGGCGTAGTGGCGGATTTTAGCACAAAAGTTCAATCGAAGAACTGCACTTGAACCTACCACAAAACTGTCATACGAAGCACTGAACCCGCCATTACGCCAAACCGCTGTTAGCGGTTGGCAATTCTTATTTTTTCAA
>JBILMS010000164.1:0-8836 GCA_044375415.1 Flavobacteriales bacterium | reverse complement strand
TCGCAGGCAATTCGGGGTCAAGCGTTGTGGGACTTGAATCGAAGCGTGTCTGCGGACTGCACTTCGGAGGAGCGCCGCTGCGGCAAAACTTGGCTCATGGCCTTGAAGCGGTGCACACAGCTGCTCTTACTAGCGGGGTGATCGATGAGGATGTCATCAAACGGCTTCTTTGGCCGCAAGCGGATGGGTGAAACTCAGCATGGCTGATACCGCACCAAGCGCAGCGATGCCGGATTTTGCCGCGCTCGCTGCGGCATTTCTTGAGATGAAGGCAACGCGGCTGGCCTTCCAGCAATTCTTCGACAGCTATCTGGCGGCACTTCCGGCTCCGATGTCTTCGGGACAGGCAGGGCTGCCTCGGCCTCAGTCATTCCTCCATGCGGTGTTCATCGGGCACCGCGCCTTGGCGACCGGAGGCAGTACGGCTGATCCAGCACTCACCGCCCATGCCGCGGCACTCGCACTATTAGCGCTTGGGGCGCCAGACAAAATACTCCATGCCATAGCCTGCACGGTCGCCGCCGGGCTGTTTGATCCACCGCCGGGTTCACTAGAGGATATCGACGAAAAGCGTGGCGAAGCGACGCGATTGCTATGGGCGGCGTTCGGCAAAGATGATGACATAGCGCAACTACCAAAGTCTGAGTTGCAAAAGCTGACCTCACGCGACGCCGATTTCAACGATCCCGATCTCCTTTACCCCGCCATCCTGCTTGCAAAACAGCGGCTTTGCCGGGTCGAAACAGTTGATGCCAACGGTGCTCCCGTGACGGGTACCGGCTTCCTCATCGGGCCATCGGCGGTGTTGACCAACTGGCATGTGGTGTCTGATGTCCCAAACCCGCGCATCACAGAGCGGTTGAGGGTGTGCTTTGACTTCAAGCCATCTTCGGGTACCCAGGCTCTAGAGAGCTCGATCTACGAGGCGCGCGACGAATGGATGCTGGATCGGAGTCCGACCGGTCCGGTGAGCCCGCCGGGCGCCGCAGATGGCTGGTGGATGGACGCGGCAATGCGAAAGGCCTGGCACGACGGCCAAGCCGATTCGCTTGATTTCGCAGTCATCATGCTCAAAGGCGCACCGGGTCTTCAACGCGGCTGGTATCCACTCGGCACGACACTGACAAATCGGGTGGGCGATGATTGCTTTGTCTTTCACCATCCTCTCGGCAATGGCCGCAGCTTCAACAGCGGCAAATTCCAATTTGATTCGCCGCAGCAGTATCGCGCCTTCCACTCAGCCTCAACGGCGCAAGGCTCGTCGGGTGGCCTTCTGCTCGATAGCCAGGGGCGGCCGGTGGCGCTCCACTATCTAGGATTGGGCCGCGACCCCTGGGCACCTGGTCCGTCACCTAAGGTCCCTGATCACGTCGTGAATGTCGCCATTCCACTGGCGGCTATCGCTGGTAAGCTCGCAGACAAGCTTACCGATATCGAGCGTATCGAGGGCCCGGTGCTCGTCCGTCGCAGCCTCGCTGACGGCCGCCCGGTTTTCGGCCGTACCAAGCTCATCGATGCGTTGGGTGGGTTAGCGCGAGGAGACCAACGAGTCCTGTGGGTCCGGCCGCCCGCAGGAGAGTTCAAGCGTCCTGGGAAGAGTTTCACCGTCGATATCCTGCAGTCAGTGTTTCCTAGCCCCTCCAATCTTTACGTGAAGTTCGATGCCGACAAGATCAAGTCAGGCGAAAAGGCGATGGCCGCGCTGATCCTTCATCAGCTTTCAGAACGTGCCGCCGACGAACTGCCCGATCCGATGACCACCCAAAATGCTTATGACCAGATCCTGGTCAGCAAGATACGCGAGATCATCGCCGATCGCTGGCCCAAGAGTACGATCTGGCTTGTCATCGACGATCTCGATGTCCATGACCTCACCGATGCCGGAGGCCGCCGGTTTCTCAATGCGCTATATACCCGCGTCGGCGACATACCACAGCTGCGAGTCGTCCTCATCGGTCTAGGGGGTAATCTCGAATCCATCCCCAAAGCGACGTTGCTTGAAACCCACATCGCTCGCAGCGAGCTTGAAAATGTAGGGCCACTTTTTCGCGAATGGCTTCTTGAGCGCGGAGTCCGCGACATGCCGATCGATAAACGTGTGCTTGACCTGATCGCCAATACGCTGAAGTCCTTCGCCGGCAGTGAGGTGCCTATGGAAACCCTCGGCAAGTTCACAGCTGCACATTTCGACCCAGCGCTGAAAGCCTACTTGCAGGAATCATGAGAAGTGAAAACGGCTTTGTCGAACTCGCCCTTCTGCGTGTTGCGGTGTCGGGACACTTCGACCCGTTGGCACTCCTCTCAGAAATCCCCAGTGAGCAGCACGATGCTGTGATCGGAGCGCTGAGCCTTGTCTGCGACGAGGAGATTGTCAATGACAGGTTAGTCTGGACGTTACAGGCCGCGATACGCCGACAACAACTCGCACGGCTTGACCGGCCCGCCAGCGTCAAAACGGCTCTTGATGGTGCGCCAGCCGCCGAGGCCGATGATGTTTTCGCTACCACGTTGCGCCGCCTGTTGCTCGGGGAGGACATCGTAGTTCCGCCGGCCAGGACCGCCAAGGATGATTCGAAGGTGGACGACACGTTGGCAACTGAAGAGGCGGCCCGCCATTCGGCGTTGCAGTTCGCTGCCTTTGCCCCCGTTGTTGATGCTGACAAGTGCAAGGCCGACTTTGCTGCCAGCCGCGGGCGAATCGCAGAGCGCCAGCAACAGGCCTCGATCGCCATCGTGCTGCCAGACAAGCTTTATGGGCGCACTGCCGAAGTCGAGCGGTTGCTGCGCTTTGCTACGGGCAAGATGAAGGATACACGGCCGATGCTGGTGACGGGAATCGCCGGGGTTGGCAAGTCAGCGGTGCTGGCAGCGGTCCTCAAGCGACAGTTGAAGCGTGGGCACGCGGCGATTCAGATTGACTTCGACCGCCCCGACTTAAGCGACGCCGGACCGTTGCCGATCGTCCGTGAGATCATGCGCCAGCTTGAACTCTCGCTGTTGAGGAGGACACCGGCAGAACCCAGTATGCAGAAAGTGGCAACGGTGCTGTCGGCGGTGCGCCACGGCATACGATCTTTCGAGTTACAGCAGACTCAGCGTGCAACTGTTGCCAGCCAGTTCAGCTACATTCTGTCAGCAGTGTATCCACCGCTGCTGCACGACATCGACGAAAGCATGCGCGCGATGCCTGTCCTGCTCGTGCTCGACACATTTGAGGTCGTCGGCAGCCTGGGTTCTGATGCGGTCAACCGGGTGTTGCGGCTGGAGGCCGACCTGCGCGAGCTGACAGAACTGAAGAGTTTACGCACCATCGTCAGTAGCCGCGGTGTGCCGCTTACCGAAGCCGACAGCGTCGTTGGCAGCGTTACCTTGCCTGGAGCCGTCAGCGCCTTCGGCCCACCGACGCGGCGCATCACCATTGAGGGACTTGCCGATGCCGATGGTGGGGACTTATTGGCGGCGCGGGACCGCAATCGCCGGTTCCTCGCCGAAAAGGATCGCCAGCGGCTGTCCAGAGCACTCAAGGGCCATCCGATGGCACTTCTGGTCCTTGAACGCTTTGCCCGTGAGCGGTCTGCAGCAGAAATCGACGAGCTTGTCATCGATATCGAGAGCAACCCAGATTTCAATGCCGATTTCGCGCAGGCCTTTGTCTATACGCGTATTCTTGAACGACTGACTGATCCTGAGATCAAGCGTCTGGCACATCCTGGGCTGGTGCTGCGGCGAGTTACCCCCGATCTCATCCGGCTCGTCCTTGCAGGGCCCTGCGAGCTAGGGACCATGGACCAGGCTCGGGCGGAGGCCCTCTTTGACAGGCTGCAGGGCCATTATTGGCTCGTTGAGGCAGTACAGCCTGGGATTGTGCGTCACTGCCCCGACCTGCGACGCATGATGCTGCCCGGTATGTTCGCCGGGCCACTGGCGGATGATACGCGTGTGACTGCCGACCAGAAGCAAAAGGTCCGGATGGCATCGCTGGCGGTCTGCACTGCTGCCGCAGACTTTTATCGCACGGGCCCAGCAAAGGGCGATGACGCTCGGACCTGGTGGGAGAACCTATCCCCGCTTGAGCGCGAAGTGGAAGCAACGTACTATCAAGCACTTTCTGGTGCAACTGCACCGCTGGAGATCGACTCGGGCTTCGCCGCTGATTTGCGCAGCGGTATCGGGGGAGATTTTGAAACGCTTCCGGTGCCGTGGCGGGGTTTGATCAAAGCCACGTTGGGTGATTTCCACGGGCTTAGTGACAGTGAGCGAGCGAGCCTGACCGGGCGTCTCCGCGAGGCTGCCGAATCGGTTGAAATCGAGCAGCAGTTGAAATCAGGCAAGACCGGCGATGCCGATGAGCGGGCTGCCGAGGAAGTACAGCGCCGCAAAATGAGCAACAAGCTCTATGAAGCCCAGGCGCTGTTGACTGCATTGGGAATCGACGCTGGTCGCACCGATGGCGTCGCCGGGCCGAGCACAGCGCAGGCCATCAGGGTCTTCCAGTCCCAACAGGGCCTTGCCGTGGATGGACGTTTTGACGACGCCGTGCTGGAGCATTTACGAATGGAGTTCCAGAAAGTGCACATAGCGGCTGTACCGGCCCCTGGCGCATTGGGTAATGAGGAGGAGCTGCGGCCGTTGCCAACAGCGCAGGGCGACGTTGCTCCTGGGCGCGATTCCCTTGGGCCAGATGGGGCACCTGTGCTCATTTCTGGCGAGCCGGTGGTTACGGGCGAAGGCCAGGGCTCCGATCTTGCCCTTTCAGAGCAACAGGTGCGTGCAGCTTTCGATCAGCTTAACTTCAAGGCAGCCCGGCTGTACGCCGGCCCCGTGGCTGAGAGCTTTGCTAAAGGCCTGATGAGTGAGCCGGCGCTGCGCGAATCCAATGCCGGGCAGCTCTGGTCGACTGGGCTGTGGGAAGCAATGCTGGCACTGAAGTTGGAGGGTGCTCCGACGCCGCCGTTCGAAGCATTCATCTCTGCCGAATACTTGGATACTCCCAGCTCCGTCGGGGTTCTGTCTGCGGCGTTGCTGATTGGCCGCCTGACCGTGCCGATGCAAGCGCACAAGCTGCGGAGGCGGATTCAGAGCAACCTGCTACCGCGTTTCGAATTCCGGCTGCGCTCGGTGGATGGGCTTCGCCATGCTGCGTTGTTGATGAGTGACCCAGAGATCGAGCTCGATCGCAGCATTTTATTTGATGCGAGTGCCCTTTCGCTCGCCGAGCCCAAGCTATCGGAGCATCTTGCTGGTGTCGCAAGCTGTGATCGGCTGCTTGCACTTGATTTCGATACCGATCGACTGCGGCCTTTTGCCGAAGCGCTGGCGACGGGCAGAGCGACAGCTGCCGATTTTGAAAGCGCCTACACGTGCGCCGCCGTAGTGCGCTGGCCACCACGAGATCAAGATCTAAGCATCCGCATTCCTCCCATTGCAAGTGCCAGTCTCCGCGGCCTCACACCAGAGCTCCATGAGCCAGCTGCCCGGCTGATTGAGGGTCTTTCGGATAACGATGCTGTCATGCTTGCAGAAGCCATTGCCTCGGAATCTGTGCATTGGCCGTCCGACCTCTGGTTTCAACCCATCGTAGAAACGGAGATCCGAACCTATGGCTTCAGCGAAATCCAAAGCCCTCGCATCGAAGGCGACCCTGATTTTCTTGCCCATGACCGACGTTCCTACGATCCGCGATTGGCGTTAACAGTCGTGCAATCGGCTGATCGGTGTGGAGTGCTGCGTTTTGCACTGTCAGCACTTGCATTGCGAGACTCGCGCGGCAAGTTACTTCTCAACCTTCATGATATTGTTACCAATTCTTTTTTTGCTTTGTCCTAAGCTTAGCTTAGCTGTCGCGTTGAAGTTAAGTGTTCGCTGTAAAGTCGCCCACTTCTTTGAACATTGGCCAACCTCCGGAGGTTTGACGTGATTTCGGCAGGAGCTTAGCGGCTCCAAGCCTCTTCTGTGTCCACTTAGCTTTGCGCGCACTGTCGGTTGATGTGCCAAGAGATGGTACAGGCGTTGAGCCCGTCGTCAATGGCGAAACCCAGCCCGAGCGCCGGGAGTCATCTCTGGAGGTCCATCTGCTCGTGCTAGCGGTCCGTTTAGCAGTTCCGGGTCAACGCATCAATGTCCTGCTGGCCGCACTGGTCGCGATCACTGCCCATGCAGCGAGTCAGTGCCTGTAACCCGATCGATCACGGAAGGTAAACGATTCGAAGCACCCTATGAGGGTGCTTTAGAGTAATTCTGATGATAGAGAGAATCTGAAATGTCTTCACAAGCAGAGAAGGCTGTTCGGCTAAACGCCTACAACAACAGCCTGTTGGATGATGACCCGGAGATGTTGGACGCGGAGGGGCCCTCTCACGACCTGCTCGAGGTCAGTCCACCACCTGGGCAGGCCATTGAGCTCGAATCGATTATCATGCGCCGTCGACGGCCAGTCTTGGCAATCCAGAAGGGGAAACCGGTACTCGAATTCAAAGACGATGACGACGTCCCACTGTGGAAAGCGCGACTCAATAGTGCTGCTCCCTTCCTGGACAATGCCATCCCTTCTGTCGGACGTATTGAGCTTAAGGGCAATCCTGACTTTTCCTGGGTGGGCACCGGATGGCTTGTCCATCCGCGGTATCTCGTCACTAACCGCCATGTTGCCGAAGTATTCGCGCGCAGCGAAGGTGATGGATTTATCATGCAAAGTGGGGCATCCGGCGAGATGGCCGCCTCGATCGACATGTTGCAGGAGATTGGTAGCGATGATACCCAGGTCTTCGAGGTGATAGGAGTAAGTTATATTGAGCAACGTCCGGGACTTGACCTTGCATTCCTTGAGGTCGAACAAATCGAGGGTACTGTCGCAAAACCTATCTTGTTGGCCAGGACGGCTCCAACGAAGAATCCACTTGTCGCGACCATCGGTTACCCAGCGTTCGACAGCAGGATCCCTGAGCCGGATCTGATGAAGCAGATTTATGGTGAGGCCTTCGACAAGAAGCGCCTCGCGCCGGGGTCTATCACTGACGTCGATCACGACCGGGTGCTGCACAACTGCACGACGCTAGGCGGGAACTCGGGATCGGTAGTCATCGATCTGCAAACCGGCGAGGCGCTCGGCCTGCACTACAGTGGCAGCTTCTTACGCACCAACTTCGCTGTTCGAGCGGATCGCGTCAAAGAACGGCTCGATGCACTGCTCTCCGGAACGCTTCGCAGGAAGCGTGAGTTGCCGAGTAGTTCGCATGGCTCACAGCGTCACGGCTCGAGGATGAGCTTCGGGAGCACAACTCCAGCGGCTGTAGCCAGGATGGGTGGAAGCACGACGAGTATCACGATCCCGCTGACGGTCACGGTGTCTTTTGGCGAAGTCTCAGCACAGGCCAACAGGCCTCAGCCTCTCTCATCGTCAGCGGGGCGGGACGACACAGATGATAACGAAGATTTGGTTAAGACCGAGGCGAAGGCTAGGCCTGAGGACTACGACGATCGCCAAGGTTATGTCGCTTCATTCTTGGGCAGTAAGTTCGCCGTCGAACTACCCCGTATCGTCAAGGGCAGATCAGAGATTCTGAAGTGGGGGAACGGCAAGGAGGTGCTGCCATATGAACACTTCTCCGTTGTCATGAATGCAATGCGCCGTCAGTGCTTCTACAGCGCCTGCAACATCGACGGCGCTCGCTCGAAGTCGAGCAAGCGCACGGGATGGCGCTTTGATCCCCGTATTCCGGAGAAGATGCAGATCATGAAGGAGTGCTATGGGAGCACACCCAAGTTCAGCCGCGGTCACATGACGCGCCGGGAGGATCCCGCCTGGGGGCAGACGGACGCGGTGATTCAACGAGGCGCTGACGATTCAATGCACGTCACCAATGTCAGCCCGCAGATGCAGGCGTTCAATGCACCGGTCTGGCTCGGGCTCGAGGACTATGCCCTTCAACACGCGCGTGAGGACGACCAGAAGATCTCCGTGTTCACCGGTCCTTACTTTACAGATAATGATCCAACAATGTTCGGTGTTCGAATTCCGGTGAAGTTCTGGAAAGTGATCGCATTCGTCCACGACCTGACGGGCGAGCTGTGCGCTACTGGCTACGAGATGTCGCAGGAGCAGAACCTTGAGCCTCCGGAATTCGTGTTCGGCGACTTCGTGTCGCCGCAGCTCAACATCTCGACACAGGTACCGATTTCAACGATCGAGTCTCGGTCTGGGATCTCTTTCGACAGGCTTGCCGACGTCGATCCTTTGTCGTCCGAAGGTGTCGGTGAACCGACGGGGCCTTTGCTCTTCCCGGAACAGATCAGATTCATCTGATCGCCGCAATCCTGGAAAGGCACCCGATTCCGTTCCAGACGCCTGCCGCTCAGTAACTACAGCAATGCTCGCCTCAATACCTTGGCATCCTCTGCTCCTCTGGCCTTCCCGATCCGCCAGCTGGTGGTGCGGCAGTGGGAAGTGACATGCGGGCTTGAGATCGGCCAGCCGCTGTAGGCCCACCAGGGACGGGTGGATATCAGCGGTTTACAGTGCCGATGGCAGCCGGATCGAGAGCGCCCGAGATGATGGAACGATCCGGCAGTGGCTGCCTGCTTGGAGCAATCCCATCGGCATAGTGTGCTGTTCTCTGCTCGATCAGCAGAGCCTACTCAATCTCACCACAGAGACCGAGAAAGAAGCCAAAAGCCACAGCCAATCCTGTCCCTGGCGGTGATCAGCGAGAGGCACTCAGCTGGGCGGGCTGGTTTTGATCCTTCGAACGAATAAGGATAGATCGTGCGCAGCCACGATCTATCCGCAGTTGGACCAGCCTGCAACTCTAGAGACTGAGGGATACTGCAGAAAGATCGG
>JBILMS010000097.1:0-8851 GCA_044375415.1 Flavobacteriales bacterium | reverse complement strand
TTAGCCCCGCCAATCGAAGCACCTAGCATTGGCACATTGGCTAATTGGCACATTAAAATCTCGGCAAAAGAATCTAACACGTTTCCACGTATAAGCCCACCAATCGGAGCACCTATCATTGGCACATTAGTACATTGGCTAATTAGCACATTAAGTTTATTTCTCCGAAGACATCGACGCTCTCAAATACTCCCTGTTCATCCGGGCGATATTCTCGAGCGAAATGTTTTTCGGACACTGAACTTCGCAGGCACCAATGTTTGAGCAGTTTCCAAAACCTTCTTCATCCATTTTGTGAACCATGTTTAATACACGTTCATTTCCCTCTACTTGACCCTGTGGTAACAGCGAGAATTGAGAAACTTTGGCCGAAACGAACAACATAGCAGATCCATTTGGACAAGTTGCAACGCATGCTCCACAACCAATGCATGTAGCGGCATCAAATGCTTTATCTGCATCGTCTTTAGGAATTGGGATAGCATTCGCATCGAGTGTACGACCACTGGTATTTACAGATACAAATCCACCGGATTGTATTATGCGATCAAAGGCCGAACGATCGACCATCAAATCTTTTATCACCGGGAAACCCGCACTGCGCCATGGTTCGATGTAAATAGTATCGCCATCCTTGAACGAGCGCATGTGCAATTGACAAGTGGTTACACCGCGGTTTGGACCGTGAGCTTCACCATTAATAAACATGCTGCACATCCCGCAAATACCTTCTCTACAATCGTGGTCGAAGGCAACCGGGTCATCTCCCTTGCGAATCAACTGATCGTTCAGAACGTCCATCATTTCCAAAAAACTCATGTCAGGAGATACTTCCGACAAGGCATATTCTTTCAAACTTCCGTTGTCTTGTGGACCCGATTGTCTCCACACTTTCAGACGAAGATTCATATTTCCTGTGCTCATAGAACTTGCAATAGTTGATTATTTGTAAGAACGCTGCTGTACTTTGATGTTTTCGTAAATCAATTCTTCTTTATTCAATTTCGGTGTAGAAGGATCGCCATTGAATTCCCAAGCTGCTACATAATTAAATGTGTCGTCTTGACGAAGTGCTTCTCCTTCTTCCGTCTGGTACTCTTCACGGAAGTGTCCTCCACATGATTCGTTTCGTTCCAATGCATCGAGACACATCAATTCACCCAATTCAATAAAATCGGCAACACGAAGTGCTTTCTCTAATTCCGGATTCATGCCATTGGCTGTACCGGGTATGCGAACGTTTTTGTGAAATTCTTCACGCAACTGTTTGATCTCAGCAATAGCATCCTTCAAGCCCTTTTCGTTGCGAGCCATTCCGCATTTATCCCAAATAATTTTTCCAAGGCGTTTGTGGAAATGATCTACCGGCAATGTTCCACCATTATTCATGAGAGATGAAATGATCGACTTAATGCGGGTTTCAGCTTCATTAAACTCAGGACTGTTTGTGTTAATAGGCCCTGTGCGGATTTCATCGGCTAAGTAATTTCCGATGGTGTATGGCAATACGAAATATCCGTCAGCTAATCCTTGCATGAGAGCTGATGCACCCAAACGATTTGCTCCGTGATCGCTAAAATTCGCTTCACCACAAGCAAAACAACCGGGAATAGATGTCATGAGTTCGTAGTCTACCCAAAGACCACCCATCGTATAGTGTACTGCCGGATAAATCATCATCGGCGTATGGTACGGATTCTCGGCTACGATTTGCTCGTACATCTGAAACAAGTTTCCGTATTTTGATTCAACTACCTTACGACCTAATTCTAAAACCTGCTCGTGGCTTGCATTATGAATACCGCGAACGGTCACTTCCATTTTTCCGTAGCGCTCAAAGGCCGCAGCGAAATCTAAATAAACAGCCTCTCCCGTTGAGTTAACTCCGTATCCGGCATCGCATCTTTCTTTGGCCGCACGACTCGCAACGTCTCGTGGAACTAGGTTTCCAAAGGCAGGGTATCGTCGTTCGAGATAATAATCGCGACGATCTTCGGGAAGATCTGTAGGTTTTAATTTCTTCTGACGAATGGCTTCAGCATCTTCTTTATGCTTCGGAACCCAGATGCGACCGTCGTTTCGAAGCGACTCCGACATCAGAGTTAATTTACTTTGGTGATCACCACTCACCGGAATGCAGGTAGGGTGAATTTGGGTAAAACATGGGTTGGCCATAAAAGCACCGCGCTTGTGTGAGCGCCAAGCGGCCGTCACGTTACTGCCCATAGCATTGGTGGAAAGGAAAAATACGTTGCCGTATCCACCTGTACAAAGGACCACGGCATGTGCTCCATGACGTTCGATTTCTCCCGTAACCAGATTGCGAGCTATGATTCCACGCGCTTTGCCATCTACTAAAACGAGATCCAACATCTCATGACGGTTCAGCATTTCTACTGTACCTTTTCCAATTTGACGAGAGATAGCACTATAGGCACCTAATAATAATTGCTGTCCGGTTTGACCTTTGGCATAAAATGTTCTTGAAACCTGGGTACCACCGAACGAACGGTTGTCGAGTAATCCACCATAGTCGCGTGCAAAGGGAACACCTTGTGCAACGCACTGATCGATAATATTGGCGCTTACTTCTGCCAATCGATATACGTTGGCCTCGCGTGAACGATAGTCTCCACCTTTAATGGTATCATAGAATAGGCGATAGGTGCTATCGCCGTCGTTCATGTAATTTTTGGCAGCATTGATACCACCCTGCGCGGCAATGCTGTGTGCACGTCGCGGAGAATCTTGAAAACAGAGCGCCTTCACCTTGTAGCCCATTTCTGCCAACGAAGCAGCGGCACTGGCACCTGCCAATCCTGTTCCCACCACGATTATTTCGATGCTCCTTTTATTCGAAGGATTCACCAGACGTGCTGTGTTTTTGTACTTAGTCCACTTCTGATCGAGTGGGCCTTCGGGAATTCTGTTTGCTGGTATCATACTGATGTGAAAATCGTTGATATTATTTAATCCAACCGAGATACATACTCACTGGCATGGCTGCGAAAATGAGCGATACGAGAATCGAAAATGCAATGCCCGTCGTTGAAATAAGTCCGTTGTATTTTTTGTGATTTAATCCAAAGGTTTGGAAAGCACTTTTGAATCCGTGAATCAAATGCCAGGCTAAAGAAATACAGCCTAAAACGTAGATCACCACTACTAAAGGATTTTGGAATACCAAGACCATTTCTGCAAAAAGATTTTCCAATTCATGACCTTCATTCATCATCACGGGATTAGTGACGGTCAATTCGGTTACACGTGTTTTTACCCAAAAATGTGCTAGGTGCACAATGAGGAATAATAAGATCAAGGTTCCGAGAAGGGCCATCGAACGAGAATACCACTTGCTACTGGCGCTAGATTTCTCTTTAGCATATTTCACCG
Organism: Flavobacteriales bacterium; assembly: GCA_044375415.1. Taxonomy (GTDB): domain Bacteria; phylum Bacteroidota; class Bacteroidia; order Flavobacteriales_D; family Sanyastnellaceae; genus JAWXBG01. The sequence goes on along the minus strand of JBILMS010000097.1, from coordinate 5,458 downwards.
GACGAGCCTTGCGATTTTGGAAATAAAGCATTAATCCATCTACGATGTGTAAGATTAAACCTGCAAATAGCACAATTTCAGCAGAACGAATTAAAATGTTTGTTCCCATAAAATGAGCTGCCTTGTTGAACATCAATCCCCCGTCGTTGAAGAAGATCATGGCATTAACTGCACAGTGAACGATTAGAAAAGTGATGAGGAATAATCCGGTTAGGCCCATCCAGAATTTCTTCGCTATTGAAGAACTCAAAATTCCTGTACTCATAAGTGTGAATTGTTTGACGCCGCGAAAATAGACCTCAGTCCTTTTCGATGCACGGGAAAATGATTTTTAGAACGGGTATGGATAATTTCAATCCCAAACGCATTCATTTTCTGAGAGATCAATTGAACCATGAAGATGATTTTAGAAAATAACCAATGAAATCCATAATGGTTCTTGGAAACTGGAAATTTTTGGCCACGTGTATATCGACCCCACATGGGTCGATACCTCGCAGTGGTCGAAACCGCAAGCGAAGGCAACACACGAGTAGTGCAGGTATATCGACCCACGAGGGGTCGATATACCTGCACTTTTCAAAAAACGTTCTCTCCTCTTTCTGTTTCTGCTAACCCCGAACTCCGAACTCCGAACTGTTTTTACCTCCAAACACTGTGAATGCTTGCCATTACGCAGAAAACGACAGCCCAGTATCCAACAGTGATAGCGTTGTATGTGAAGTTTCTTTTTTCATAAATGGCCGTGGTGACTACCACAGGCAAAACGAGATATCCAACGCTTTCGAGGCCATGAAAAAGCCCGTGTTTAATGGTCATGTATTCGTTGTCGTGATAACCCATGACACGAGCTAAGTTGATGGATACAATGGTGGCCATCGCAAGGGTGATCACCATCATTTTGGCCATGTTAGAGTTTTTTGCATCGTCCATAGTCATGCCAATGCTCTTCATCCAAGCGGTTCCAAACACCTTTGGATTGTACCAAATAAATCCAAATTACGGAAGAAGCCAAGACGGCTACGAATACGGCTAACCAGTTCATATTATGTGGTTTTAGGGGTTAATGCTAACAAACTTAGTGGGTTTTATTAATGGTCGGCTTCATCGATACGGGAGATATGAACATGGTATGGCGGTTTAAATCGAATTAAAAATGTTGAATTATGAGTTATGAATAGGGGTTTCTGTTCTGGGTGAAGATTTTCTTTCAAAGGCGTTACGTTCTCAGGATCGCAAGGGTGCGCGAAGTACACGCAGAGGTACGCAATGTTTGATTGGATCCGATGGTAACATTCGCGAGCGGACGAAGGGCGCAACGATGGGGGCTTTGCGCGCCATTGCTCGACCTTTGCCTACCCTTGCGATACTAAAGACGTTCGATCTTGTTTATCGAAAACCCCTCGGCTAAACGGAATCTATCTTAATTCGTAATACTTTGTACTTTATACAATTCCGCCCTCGCCTTTGTCCAACGCTACTTCCTCAGTTAACGAGATGCCGCCCTTTCCCTTTCCCTCCTCCCCAAACCAAAAAAGCCCCTCGTTTCCGAAGGGCTTTTACTATCAAAAAAGATTTTTGTACTTCTTAGTTCAAACCGAAACGCTTGAAGTCGACAACAGTCAAATCTTTGTCTGTTTGCTTTAAGTAAGCGCTAACAGAAAGTTTGCTGTCTTTGATAAACTCCTGGTTCAAAAGAGTGCTCTCTTTGTAGAATTTGTTCAGACGACCAAGTGCAATTTTCTCAGCCATTTCAGCCGGTTTGCCTTCGTTGATCGCTTGTTCACGTCCGATTTCAATTTCCTTCTGTTTAACATCTTCAGGAACTGAACTCTCATCTACAGATACAGGTGCCATAGCTGCAACTTGCATGGCTACATCCTTAGCAACATCTTCAGCTGTTCCTTTGTTGAAACCAACAACGGCAGCTAGTTTGTTACCGGGGTGATTGTAGCAATATACTTGCTCAGCATCTACCACAGCGTAGTAAGAAAGATCGATTTTCTCTCCAATTTTGCCAATTTCTTCAGTGATTCTATCGGCAATTTTAAGATCAGAACCGGTGTAACCAAGTTCTTTTAAAGCGTCCAATGAGCCTGGGTTGGCACTGATTGCTACATCTAGGATAGTGTTTGCTACGTTTCCAAAATCCGCGTTTTTAGCTACGAAATCGGTTTCACAGTTCAACACAATCATTACCCCGCGCTTACCGTCGCCTGTGGCTTTGGCAAGTACGAGTCCTTCAGTAGCATCGCGATCGCTGCGATTAGCTGCTACTTTCTGGCCTTTTTTGCGGAGAAGATCGATGGCGGCATCAAAATCGCCCTCTGCTTCTACCAACGCTTTTTTGCAGTCCATCATTCCCGCGCCGGTGATTTGGCGGAGTTTGTTTACATCTGCTGCTGTAATGGTCATGATTTTATAGTATTATGAATTCAATGTTACTTGAACAGTTAAAATATACGGTATACGGGGAGTTAACTCCGGATTAAGCTTCTGCTTCTGCTTTCGTCTTTTTTCCCTCGTCTTCGGTCTTATCATTCTTACGTTCCGACAGACCTTCTGCCATTGCAAGAATAATAATATCGAGGATTTTAGAAATCGACTTGGTAGCATCGTCATTCGCAGGAATGGCAAACTCAACTTTGCGTGGATCGCTATTGGTATCAACCATGGCGAAAACAGGAATCCCTAGTTTTTTCGCTTCTGCTACAGCAATGTGCTCTTTCATAATATCAACTACGAAAACAGCAGCCGGAACGCGGTTCATGTCAGCGATAGAACCCAAAGTCTTGTTCATTTTCGCATGCGTACGAGTCAATTGAAGTCTTTCGCGCTTGCTCATAGTTGCAGCCGTTCCATCTTGTTCCATTTTCTCGATAGAAGCCATTTTGCGAACAGCTTTACGAATGGTAACGAAGTTGGTAAGCATTCCACCAGGCCAACGTTCTGTAACGAACGGCATGCCGATAGAATTTACCTTTTCAGCAACGATTTCTTTTGCTTGCTTTTTGGTAGCAACAAAAAGAACCTTTTTGCCGCTTTTGGCAATCTGCTTGAGGGCATTAGAAGCCTCATCAAGTTTGATGATGGTTTTGTTGAGGTCAATGATGTGGATTCCCTTTTTCTCTCCAAAGATGTAAGGAGCCATACTGGGATTCCATTTGCGGCTAAGGTGTCCGAAGTGAACACCGGCCTCTAATAATTCGTCGAATGTAGCGCGTGCCATTTTATAATTTTGATCTTGTTTACTTTCTCTGGTTCAACCACATGGTAGCCACAAGCACAAGGCAAGTGAGTCCATGCTGGTTTGGATGCTAAACAACCGCAGGTTTTAACGCTTGCTGAACTGGAAGCGCTTCCTTGCTTTCTTCTGACCGAACTTCTTACGTTCAACCATACGTGGGTCGCGGGTTGTAAGACCTTCCATCTTAAGTGCGGACTTCCAATCCGGATTGAGTTCAATCAGTGCCTTAGAAATCGCTAAGCGAAGGGCTTCGGCCTGACCGGTAATTCCGCCACCATTTAGGTTGGCTTTGAAATCATACTTTCCGTCTGTTTCAGTCAATTTAAATGCTTGGTGCACTTTGTACTGAAGTACAGGTGATGGAAAATAGTTTTTATAGTCTTTGCCGTTAATCGTAAAGCTACCGTTACCTTCTTTGAGGTAAACGCGTGCTACGGCATTTTTTCTACGTCCTGATGTATTAGTTACTTCGGCCATGGTACTTTAAAACTCCGGGGAGCTTATTTTAATGTGATTGCTTTAGGTTGTTGTGCGGTTTGCTCGTGTTCAGAACCTGCATATACATATAGGTTACGGAATACGGCACGACCAAGACGGTTTTTTGGGAGCATGCCTTTGATAGCTTTCTCCACCATACGCTCAGGTTTGTCTGCGTGCATCACCTTTGCTTGTGTGAAACGCTGACCACCCGGGTAATTCGTATAGCGAATGTATTGTTTGTCTTCCATCTTGTTGCCCGTAAGCACCACTTTAGAAGCATTTATGATCACAACATTATCGCCACAATCGGCGTGTGGTGTGAAACTAGTCTTGTTTTTACCACGCAAAACGGCGGCTACTTGGCTGGCAAGACGACCGAGGACCATGCCCTCAGCATTTACCAAAACCCACTGTTTGTCGGCTGTTTCCTTATTTGCGGAAACTGTTTTGTAACTCAATGTATCCATTAGTACTGATTTCTAGCGTCTTTTACTTTTGAAAAACGGGCTGCGAAAATACTACCTTTTTGTTTCCTGACAAACACTTTTCAACAATCTAACGATTATTTTCACAAAAAAGAACGGAGAGAAAGGGTTAGTGTGTTGATATAGAGAGGGATGAGACGAATGGCAATGCAACTGGTTTACGGGGCTGTTCGGTAAATCGACCCCTCGTGGGTCGATACCCACCGATCGACCCACCGATCGACCCACCGATCGACCCACCGATCGACCCACGAGGGGTCGATCTACGTTTCCGCGGAAACGGCTTTCCGTTAATCCAAATTATTCTACCGATCACCGGAAATACACCCCCGTTCCTTCATCGCCGTATCTGAGGCCAATGTGCCACCGTAAATTAGGTCTCAAGTTGATCAGAGAACATAGTATTCACCTAAAAACCTGTTGAATTATGAAAAACATTGCTGCCCCAAAGGAACTCCTCATTCAAGGATTGTGGATTTTCAACGACAAAGGATAAGCCCTGTGCTTAAGCTGTATTCAGTCTGTAAAAACGAAATTATACACTATGTAATATAGTATTACTCGTCTTAGTGGGAGGCAACGGCCACCCCTAGATTTTCTCAAGTTGGTTTTTGTTTGGTTAGGCAAGGGCGTTCGTGGTTGATCGCCCTTGTTTTTTGTCTATATTTCAGTGAAACCCGAGAATTTTATGGATTGGCATTTCGGAGCGGAACCAAACAAATGGATCTTTTTCACTTCGAAATAAGGGTTTTGACAATACTGCGCGCTAATGATCCAGTGCATATATTTATTTACAAATGAACGAAGGTGCTCAATTCAAAGCGAAATTTGCACTTCAAAACTCAAAGTAAATGATCACAAAACCGGATTTTAAGGACGCTCCTCCGTATACTCATTACTATATTAACCTTCTTGAACAATCCAACCTAAAATTGGAGCTTAGTTATGCGGCTGAATTAACCCAAGATTTGTTTAGCTCTGTAAAACCGGAAAATGAAACAAGGGGTTATGATAACGGAAAATGGAGTCCCCGCGAACTACTTGGTCATCTTATAGATGTAGAAAGAATTTTAGCGTATCGAGCCCTGCGTTTTTCGCGAAACGATGCCACCGAATTAGCCGGATTTGATGAGGATAGTTATGTCGCTCACAGCAGTTATCTCGACCGTCCTCTTGCTGAGTTAATTCACGAGTTTACTGTAGTGCGAGTATCTACCATTATTCTTTTTGATGCGATGGAAGAGGG
>JBILMS010000096.1:0-8982 GCA_044375415.1 Flavobacteriales bacterium | reverse complement strand
TTCTTGCGTGCTGACATCACAAAGCTGCCGTAATAAGCTGTTTTCATTTTTGATGTGTTATAGGGAGCCATTTCTACGGTAGAGAAAAGCGTTTAGTTTCAAATGGCCCATAATAGAAAAAGGGGCCACGACGGCCCCTTTCCACAAAGTATGATTTTAAATCGGCGCTAAGGCATATCCTTTATCTGATTACGGTGATGTGTCCTTTTTTTATAAGTTCTTCCGACACGGCTCCTAGTTCACCTTTCAAACGATAGGTTACATGGTACGAATAAACATCGTTTTGTACGTATTGGTCTCCATCGCGGCGTTCACCAAGCCACGGTGTGGCAGGGTCTTCGGAGGTAAAGATCTGTTCGCCCCATCGATTATAAATAACAAGGGTGAAGCGTTCAATATTTTCACCAGAGACAAAAAACACATCATTTATACCATCTCCATTGGGTGTAAACGAATTCGGAATGTAAATAGAACCGTCACACGATTCTCCAACGGTTATGTAGAAATCGTCTTGACAGCCAAATGCGGTGGTAACCTCAACCGAGTAAGTTCCCGGCATCAATGCATCGATGGATTGCGAAGTATTTCCATTGTTCCAAGAGAAAGTACTTCCGTCGTTACCGGCATTTAATGTAATGAAGTAAGGAGGATAACCAAAGCAAATCAAGGTATCGCTCGCCATTTGATTTACGGGCAGAGGATTAAATACAATTGATATATCATCGGATGTGAAGCAGTAACCGTTATCTACTGTAACGGAGTATATGTTGCTACTCATAACATTAATTTCCTGTGTGGTCTCTTCTGTGTTCCAAAAGAAGTTCAAACCGGGATTGCCAGCATCTAGTGTGACAACTTCACCTTGGCAATAAGCTGCGTCGAAACCAAGCCCTACAACAGGATAAGTGTACATCGCAAGCTCAACGGCATCTTGCGAAAAGCATCCACCCGGGCTTGTTACTTGAACCCAATAAGTGCCGCCTGCATTTACATCAAGACTAGAGGTTTGCTCACCGTTGCTCCACAAGAAAGAATAGGTGTCGGGCCACCCGGAGTTCAGTGTAATGGTTTCGTCTTCGCAGAACCCGAGATCAGGACCAAGATCTGTAGTTTCAACCAAGAGAACTACGTTAGCCGTATCCATTGCCTGACAGCCCGCCGCGTCAGTGGCTGTAATAATAAGTTCTGCCGAAGTGTTTTCTGTCATCTGAGTGACCGGCAAATTATTCACTGTTAGAACATTCGATGGAGTCCAAGACCAAGAGAGTTGAGCATTGGTACTCGCGGTTGCTGTAAGCTCGAGTCCATCGGTGATACAAAGCGCGGTATCTTGAGGATCCACGGTAACTGTAAAAACTTGAAGTACAGAAATAGCAACTTCTTCGGTTAACTGACAGCCCGAATCCTCGTGAGTGGCTGTTACAGTATAAGTAACATTTTGCAAAGGCTGAGCATCCGTTACAGCAGCATCGGGATCTACAACCCATGTTTCCGGAGACCAAGAAAAATCGATACCGTTTGAACTTCCTCCCATAACCGCACTTAACTCTACAATTTCGCCGGCACATATCGATGGATCGCTGACACTGGCCGATAAGTCGAGCAATGTGCTAACAGAAATTTGTACTTCACCCGTTTCCGTACAACCTTGATCGGAGTTTACAACGACGCTATACGTGGTGGTATTCTGTGGAGAAACGGTAGGGTTTTGGCTATAAAGTCCTGTGATATCAGTATTTGGAGACCAAGTAAAATCATAGTTACCATCGATCGAGGGGTTGGCATAAATTTGGATTCCTTGGATATCACACAACGCGATATCCGGTGTCATTTCAAGTTCGAAAGGTTGTCCTACATCCACAAATACAGAGTCGCTATACGCACATCCACTCAGAGGGTCTGTAGTTTCCACGTAATACCAAGTTGATTCTGTCGGCGATGCAACCGGATTGCTAATGTCGTCTGCAGAAAGTCCTGTACTTGGCGTCCACTCAAAATCAAATCCGGAAGGATCATTTACACCTATGTAAATATTATCCAATACCCAGTTGTCAAGACCTGCAGCATAGGTACCTACTTGTTCCCAACGGAACATGGTATTCGCGGTTTCTGCAGCGGCAGGTATATTGATAGATAAGCTTGTAAAATTCGCGTACGCCGCTTCAAAAAATGTTTGTATAGGTGTCCATGCACCGCCGCCATTTATAGAATAGGAGAGTATAATATTATCTCCGGGTTCAGTATTGTCGCATGGGGCAGCACCATTAGCAACTTTAAGAGTAAAGTTTACGGTTCCTCCTCCCGACACATCCATAGCAATTGTAGTAGCTCTTCTTGGAGCTGCACCATTAAAATATAGGGCATTTCCATCTACAGACCCACAAACATCATCTTCAGTTCCGTTGTCAATTGCATCCCAAACACCCCAAGAAATTCCCGGATCAAAATTGTCAGAAATTGCTTCAGTTTGAACATCTGTTTCTAATTCGATTTCGCCGCCCAAACAGAACTGTGTTTCATCGGGTGTAGCTTCAAAGAGAGTAATGATACCATCAAGAACATCGATAGTCACATCGGCTGTGTTAGTTGCACATTCTGTGGGGGTCGTTACTGTTACGGTATATGTAGTCGTTTCAAGTGGCGTTGCAACAGGGTTGGAAATGTATGGATCATCAAGTCCGGCTGTGGGAGACCATGAATAGAAGTAAACGGCATTTGTAGGATATGCAATTGCATTTAACTGCACACTTTGATATTGGCAAATTTGAGTGGCGCTTTGTTGGATATCAATTACCGGAGGTGTTGGAACCTCAACGCTGAAAAAGAACTCCTCTTCGCAACCGGATACGAAGTCGTTACCAACACCCACGTAAATTCCGTTTTCAATGGGGGGGTCTATCACATATTGATAACCTAAAGCAATAGTGTCTTCGGGCTGTGTGTAATTGTACCAATATGGGTCGTAATAATTCTGAGAAATTTCTAGAATTACCTGATCATTTGTACAAATGGCATCGTCAATAATAATGGGAGGAACCGGGCTAAAAGACCCTACTGAGTATGCATAACTCTCCGCTGAACCTGACCCGGAAACATAAGCCGTAACACCTGCACCCGGAGCGTCTAGTGTATGGCTACCCGCCGTGAGAACAACGTTGGCCCACACGTGTGAAGGACAGCTAGGGAAATCTTGAAAAACGGCGGGGTCAATGACAACTCCATCGAGTGTAATATTTCCAAGGTCATCGGACTCAATAATGACTGTTAAGTTGTGAGAGTTAATTACCGTAGATTCAACAGTCGAAAAAGTGATGTTGTCAATTTTTTGATTGGCATCATTGAGAATGAGCATAGCGGGGTCACCATTACCGGCACAGGTAACTCCTTCCATATATTGAATAACAGCGATACCTTGATCGGCGATTACGCAATGTGATCCGGTTACGGAGTTAAACTCATTCCATTCTCCTGAATTAAGGGTAATTGCCGCACCACCATCAATGCTGATAGATGTATTGTCGTCGTATGCGAGCACTCGGTAAGTATATTGAGTAGTGCCACCGAAAGGAGCAACGTAAAAGTCTGTTCCCCATGTATCAATTGGAAAGTTTTGCTCATAGATATGGTCGCAGGCATAACAACTTGCGGGAATGTTGGTACAATCTACTCCCGAGAAAACCGCGAAAGGCCTGCAAGCCCCATTATTTTCGGTTCCTCTTATAATAGTTCCCGTAAAGTCATCGGACGACTCGGCCGCTCGGACTTGATACACTTCGCCCTCGTCTAATTGAATTACAAAGGGCACGCCTGTTCCATTTCCACCCATAGTTGGAGCAGAGGGAATAATTTCAACTTCGGTGCCATCTTCGGTGGCCACAATCAGAAACTCAGAATTGTAGGAATATCCGCTCAAACCATAATAAGAGGCCACCATGTATTCAACGCCCAGTGTTTGTGTGGGCAGTACTTTTGTGGCGTCAGCCGTATATCCATTAAAGTTGATGGCAAATACCGCAACCGTATCTTCTGTTTCGATTAAAATTCCTCGTCCTTCAACTAATTGATTTGAGAACACTTCGGCTATGGCATTATCCAAAGTCAATGTGGTGGTAATATTTGCATCGACCGAAAAAGACTGAGAGTAACCTTGACCGGGAATGGAAATAGTGCCGGACGTGTTTTGGTCGGAAACAACAAACACGTCGAGTGATTCCTGGAAGGCTTCTACTTCGTAGTTTTTCATGAAGCCAAACCAAAACTCCTTTCCTTTAGTTGGAGTAACACTCTGTGCAAATAAGGTTCCCGCAAAGCCTACAGCCAACAGGAGAAATAGCATTTTTTTCATAGAAGTAGAGCGGTTGGCAGTCATTTGGTCAAAGATAATAACAATTAAGCCCAACCTTTCAACAAGGCAAGCAATATCTAAGACATTCTAGAGGCCCTGCCAGTTGCATACGTATGAAACTTTTTGATGTTACCAATTTAAGACAACCTCCCAATTGGCTCGAATTTGAATTTTCTGAGGGGTTGTAAGGAGAGGTTCAGGCTGTGTTTTAGTGTGATAATCAGCGGAATCCCACTTCAAGTTGCCGTTGTCATCCCGAAAAATGCGGGCAGTGTATTCCCCGGGATTTAAAAAATTTATTTTCGTGCTTTTTATTTTGGAAATATCTGATCGGAAGACGGTTTTACCGGATGCATCAGTGAGTAATAAGATATTTCCGTCTCCATATTCTTCGGAAAAGCTCACTGAGAGTGTTCCAAAATCGGTGTTTTTTGCGATATCAATCGGAAAAAACAGACTGTCGCAAGTTGATTTATCCGGAGCGAAAATGGACCCGGGATTAAAAAGCACACTGTATTCAGTGTCCGCCTTCCATTCGTGGAGAATTTCAATAGAATTGGTTTCCTCCAAGAAATTAATTTCAGGGTCCCAAGGCAAGGAGTCTATTCTAAAGTTAATATTATCATTTAGAACATCTTCGATCCGATACCTACTGAATAAAGTAAATTTTTCAGTTGAGTTAATTTTAGGCTTAATGGGATTGATGTCCCGAAAACCATAATAAGTTCCGCTGTAAAACATCACATCAATGCTGTCGTTTTCCATTTCCATTTCCTTACTACTCACCACCGCAATAAGATCTTGGTTAGAGGGAGCCCCTTTGATCCAATGAAAGACAGAATCGGATTGAGGGTCGCGCGCCTGAGTAATTGTAAATCCCTCTTGCACGAGGTTTACTTGCGGCAGGTCACACCATTGCGGCCAAGTAAAGGCAAAAAACCCGGAAGAATCGGCGCGTGTATCGGAAATGAAAGTCAATTTCTTATTTGGCACAGAGGCGAGTAGTTTAATAGAGGTAGTATCCTTCTCCAAAGTTGGTCTCATTGATTCTTGGAGGAAGGCCACCCTTTCACCTTCATCATACAGCATATTATTATTTATGTCTTCCAAAATTTCTATTCGGTAGTTTCCATCTTTTAAAAAGGGAATTGTGAAGTCTCCGTTTGCATCCGTTTTGCTATAGTAGAGTGGCTTAACTCCGACACTATCTGAGGTTATGCCGGCATCAAACAACATAGCCTTTAAACCCTTGAGTGCTGAGCCGTCCCACGCATCATGAACTCGACCTGTTACCACAAGCGAATCTAGTCGATTGCCGGTTGAAACAACATAGGAATAATCACCGAGCAAATTGCTTTCCCTAATGTCAGAGATTCCTTCACCAAACTGAAATACGTAGGTAGTATTTTCTTTTAACTCTTCTTGAAGGGTTAAAGTCACCGCTTTTCCACGAATAGAAATTTTAGGATTCTTTCTAAGTGGAGGTGAAACAACCAAATTCTGTAAAAGACTTCCCGCTTGAACAAATTCATCGAATTCCAAGGTGAAACTCCTTCCGGTAAACTCTGTACTCAAGTTTTTAGGACTGGCTTTAACAACTACGGGAGCCTGCAAGTCTTTTTCCCCACCCGAAACACCTCTTACTTGTGCACAAGACCAAAGGAGAGTAATGATCATTATGCATCCTATAGCGGAAAGAAGACTTTTCATAGGGGATACAAACGAGTTATCAATTGAGCAATTTCTTCCAAATGTACCTGATCAGTTTGGCTAAAGTCGTCGATATTAGAGCTGTCTACATCCAGCACACCCACTACGGAAGCGCCATCCGACGAAAATATCGGGACTACTATTTCAGATTTGCTCAGAGAGCTGCAGGCAATATGCCCCGGAAAAACATCTACATCGGGCACTAGAATAGTTTGTTGTTCTTTCCAGGCAGTGCCGCAAACTCCTTTTCCAAAACTTATGCGAGTGCATGCCACGGGTCCCTGAAAAGCGCCTAAGACCAGTTCGTTGTTGCGAACAAAATAACAACCAACCCAATGAAAACCAAAAGCTTCTTTAATCCCTGCCATCAGATTGCCCACATTGGCCGTGAAATCACTTTCACCCGAAACTAGGGCGATAAGCTGCGGAATGAGGCTCGTGTATGTTTCTGCTCTCGACAATCCGGGTTGAATCTGTAAATCTTCGGCCATAGGTTTTTTTCTGAATGCAAAAATGCACACTTCTCAAAGATATTGTGCGGTAAAGAGAACATTCGTCATATCCGTCGGTTTTGTCAAAAATCTGTCAGTTCCTTGAAGGCGACCGACTCTTATATTTGCCAACTTCTCATCTCTAGAAATACATTTATAAAAATATGTCATCTGTAAACTTTGCTGCACGTCACATTGGACCAAGACCATCTGAACTCCGTGAAATGCTTGATAGCATTGGTGTTTCAAGTCTCGACGAACTCATTGACAAAACCGTTCCTTCGGCCATTAGGCTTCAGAAACCGCTGAATATTTCAGCGGCTATGATGGAAGACGAATACCTAGCCCGAGTATCTGAACTGGGTAAGAAGAATAAAGTTTTTGTTAGTTATATAGGCATGGGCTACTACCCAACCAGCACTCCAACGGTTATTCTAAGAAATGTATTGGAAAATCCGGGATGGTACACCGCTTATACTCCCTATCAAGCGGAGATTGCGCAAGGTCGTTTGGAGGCATTGTTGAACTTCCAGACAATGGCAACGGACTTGACCGGATTGCCTATAGCCAATGCCTCGTTACTAGATGAAGGTACCGCTGCAGCTGAGGCCATGATCCTGTTCATGCACAGTATGAGCAAAGAAAAGGAGCAGGCAGGTGCGAATAAATTTTTTGTTGACTCACGAATTTTCCCACAGACCTTAGATGTTCTAAAAGGTCGTGCCCCTCACTTGAAAGTGGAGTTGGTAGTGGGAGATTTTGAATCGATCAACTTAGATCAACATTTCTTTGGTGCTTTGTTGCAATATCCCGATGGAAATGGTGAGATACGAGATTACAAAGCGTTTGCTGAGAAAGCCCATGCAGGAGGCGTTCATGTGGCTTGTGCTTCGGATTTGGCGGCATTGACTCAAATAACCTCTCCCGGAGAATGGGGAGCTGATGTTTGTTTTGGCAACTCTCAGCGTTTTGGAGTTCCCATGGGTTATGGCGGACCACATGCTGCATTTTTCTGTGCGAAAGAAGACTTCAAAAGAAATATGCCCGGACGTATTATCGGTGTTTCACGAGATCGTCATGGCAACCAGGCATACCGCATGTCTCTTCAAACACGCGAGCAACATATTCGTCGCGAAAAGGCTACCTCTAATATTTGTACGGCCCAAGCACTCTTGGCTGTGATGGCTTCTATGTATTGTGTTTATCATGGCCCGGATGGGTTAAAAACGATCACCGGAAGAATACATTCGTATGCAGGATCATTGGGAAAAACCTTGGCCGGCAAAGGAATTCATAATTTAAACAGGAACTTTTTTGATACACTTCGCTTCAAGGTGAGTGATGAAAAGAGTGTGCGTGAACGTGCAGAAAAGGCTTCAATTAACTTTAGGTATTTTGGCGATGGACATATTGGTGTCTCATTACACGAACGCACTTCTCCTTCAGATCTCAATCTAATTGCGGCGGTGATTACAGGTGAATCAAACATTTCTGTTGCGATTCAGAGTGGCGATGAGGGCATAGGAAACTTCCGTCGCACAAGTGAGTTTATGACTCATCCGGTATTTAATTCTCATCGCAGCGAAACAGAGATGTTGCGCTACATGAAAAAATTGGAGAACAAGGATTTGTCGTTGGCACACGCCATGATTCCGTTGGGTTCTTGTACCATGAAGCTTAATGCTACAAGCGAAATGATTCCTGTGACCTGGCCTGAGTTTGCCGACATACATCCGTTTGTGCCGGTTGAGCAAGCCGGAGGATATCAGGAAATGCTGGCCGAATTACACAAGGATTTATGTGAATGCACGGGATTTGCCGGCATGTCTTTACAACCAAATAGTGGCGCACAAGGAGAATTGGCGGGTCTATTGGTTATAATGGCCTATCACGCAAGTCGTGGAGATTTGCATCGCAATATTTGTTTGATACCCTCATCTGCGCATGGTACAAACCCTGCATCTGCGGTAATGGCAGGATTGGAAGTTGTAGTAGTAAAATGCGACGAAAACGGTAACGTAGATATAATTGATTTGAAAGCGCGTGCCGAGCAATACAAAGATCGGTTAGCAGCTTTGATGATTACATACCCGTCTACACACGGAGTATTTGAAGAAGGGGTGCGTGAAATTACGGGAATTGTCCACAGCAATGGTGGGCAGGTGTATATGGACGGCGCCAACATGAATGCTCAAGTGGGCCTTACCAATCCGGGCAACATTGGAGCGGATGTGTGTCACCTTAATCTTCACAAGACTTTTGCCATTCCACATGGTGGTGGAGGACCCGGTATGGGGCCAATCGGAGTAGCCGCTCATTTAGTTCCTTTCTTACCCGGAAATCCGGTGGTTAATACAGGAGGAACACATGCAATCCCCGCCGTGAGCAGTGCTCCATGGGGTAGTGCTTTGATTTTGTTGATATCATATGGGTACA